>DASYXT010000003.1:0-87694 GCA_035934555.1 Verrucomicrobiia bacterium
AGTAACGCGTTGCAAAACCCGTTTCTCGGCAGTGGTGAGTCAACCCCGAAGAAACGAAGAATTTAAGATCGGGAAACGGAAACTTTTTTACCGGTTGACACCCGCCCTAATGGGTGACAGGTTCGAGTAACGCGTTGCAAAACCCGTTTCTCGGCAGTGGTGAGTCAACCCCGAAGAAACGAAGAATTTAAGATCGGGAAACGGAAACTTTTTTACCGGTTGACACCCGCCCTAATGGGTGACCCCATTTCGGGCAGTGACGGCCGAGGAGAAGCATCAATTGATAATACCGTCCTGGCCACTGCCAAACTGCCGCATTCTCATGAATACTGGATGCAGGACCGGCTCAAACCATCAAACAGCTTTCTTGTTTTTGTGTTCTAGTGTTGGCGGCATACATACAATAGAGAAACGGCCAGTCCTATTCTCGGAATCCTGCCGCCAATTGAATCTTACGGATGTCTACGTAGCCAGGATATATGATCCCGAGATATTTCGGTTGCTTCAAGGAATTCTTCGACTGCACCTCCCCGATCTACATGCCCTGGAACCGAAAATAATTCCATTCGTGCGTCACTGGGAGACAAACTCCGCAGTAGGAACTTAGTCCCATTTTTTGTGACGATTAGAGCGCGTAAGACGCTCGGCTTGGGATCGGAGCTATTGAAGACAATTCCGGTTGCCTCCGAAATATGCCTTGGAAGCAGTGAGAAAACAGCGAGAAGTGTGCCCTCAGAATTGCCTTCTTCTCCCGGCGGGAGTTGTTGGAACCGGTGCCTCATTATGGATGGCGACCAGATTAGCGCCGCCTCCTTCAGTCCTAACGCAGTGAGGAATAACTGTAGATCCGCGACCAAATCGTAGGAATTCTCAGAACCGATCAATTCGGTAGCGTCGCGGTTGGGGCTCTTATAGTACTGACGTAAGGCAAATTGTTTTCCGTCGTTGGTCACCAACAATGCAGCGTGCAGATATTGAAACCCGTCATTTGCAGTCTCAAACTTAATTCCCGCGAGATCAGTGATTTTTGCCGGCGATAGTCCAATGACTGCTAGGGTTCTTGCTAAGCCTCTCTCCATGTCGCCAACGTGAACTTGTGTAAATCCCTGTTTTTTAATCATACCGGCTTCAGTGCTCTAACGGCGTAAGCACCTTGAGCCGTGGGAAATAGCGGCGCAGGTAACCGCGGTCAATTGCCGCTATACTGCCGGCCTGCCGCTGCGCATGCGCGCCAATCAGGAAATCCGGAATGAGGTGCTCTCGAGGGCCGCCTTCCCGCCGGTATTGTTTGAAGATGCCCCCGGCCACTTGCGCCGCTTCCAGCCCGGTGCCACTGAAGCAGATTCCCAGCGCGGAGAGGCTCTCCCGGAATTTTCGTTCGTCCAGCAACACCGCGAAGTACTCCGCTGCGACCACGTCGCAAATGACCAACTCGCCCTTCTCTTGGGCGTGGGCCAGCAACGCCACCCAGGCGCTGGCCTCGGGCTCGCCCTTGGCGATGGCGATTAAGACCGAAGTATCCACCGCCGTACTCATTTGCCAAGCTGCCGGGGAGGCAGTTGCACCGGTCCGCGCAATTCGTCCAGCCACTCAAGCGTGGTCCTGCCCTCCAGGTCTCCTTTGGCTATGCCAATGACAGCGCGCATCCGCTCCGGATCCGCGGCTTTGGTCGCTTTCAGGCAGTTCGCCCGCCCGTCGAACTCCAGCACCGTGCCGGTGTGAAGCCCGAGCTTGCGCCGGATCGGCAACGGGATGGTAATCTGGCCTTTGCTGGTCACAGTCGCCTTCATTTCCCTAAAGTAAGGCGTCAGGTAAGGAAATCAACACCAAAATCCCGCATGCAAATTCCTTAAGTCCCTCAAAATTGTACGTGTAACCTTACTTCAGATTTGCTTCTGTAAGAGACGACGTAAGGTTCCGATGTCGCCCGGGCAAACATGCCATCAATGTGGTGCGGCGCTGCCGACGGAAGCGCCGGAAGGGTTGTGTCCAAAGTGCCTGCTCAGAGCGGGTCTGGCCAGCGCCGCTGCCGCCAGCGCAGGCCGCATCGACCCCTTTGTGCCCGCAACCATTGAGGAAGTCGCTCGGCTCTTTCCGCATTTGGAAATCCTCGAACTGATTGGCAAAGGCGGGATGGGCGCGGTCTATAAAGCGCGGCAGCCGGGCCTGGACCGCCTGGTGGCCTTAAAAATCCTCCCGCCCAGTGTTGGCGATGATCCCGGCTTTTCGGAGCGGTTCATGCGCGAGGCACGGGCTTTGGCAAAGCTCAACCACCCGAATATTGTCAGCGTGTATGACTTCGGCCAGATCCAGGTCCCCGCCTTGGAGGTGACTGCGGCTGGTGTTGCCAGTCCACCCACTCATTCCCCGTACCTATTGAGTTATTTCTTGATGGAATTCGTTGATGGCGCGAATCTGCGGCAAATCGAGCAGGCCCACCGGCTGGAACCGCGGCAGGCGCTGAGAATCATTCCGCAGATTTGCGAGGCGCTCCAGTTTGCGCACGACGAAGGCATCGTTCATCGCGACATCAAGCCGGAGAATGTGCTGCTGGACAAAAAGGGCCGCGTGAAGATCGCCGACTTCGGTCTGGCCCGGATTGTCGGTTTGGAGAACAAAGACCAGCGGCTGACCGGCGCGGGGGATGTGATGGGCACTCCGCATTACATGGCGCCCGAACAGGTCGAACGCCCGCAAACCGTTGACCACCGAGCCGACATCTATTCATTGGGCGTGGTCTTTTATGAAATGCTCACAGGAGAACTGCCGCTGGGCCGCTTTGCTCCGCCGTCACGCAAGGTGCAGGTGGATGTGCGGCTGGATGAAGTCGTTCTGCACACACTCGAAAAGGAACCGGAACGGCGCTATCAGCAAGCCAGCCAGGTCAAAACCGATCTCCAGACCATTGCCGCTGCCGGGACCCCGGCCGGCAAATCCCCGCTCGTCTGCGCCGAACCGGGCGGCGCCAGCCCGGCCAGCACGGCGCGCCCACAAGGCATACGCTGGACTCTGGCGCTGGGCGCGTTCGCTGTGCTCGTCCTGCTCATGGCCGGCTTAATTGCCGCGGCCGTCAGCGGTAGATGGTTTGCTCGTCCAGTTCAGCCGGTCACGGCCGGCGTCCGCGTCAGCCAGACAGTGCTGCCCATCCCACCGGTGGTCATTCAAACCGTGCCGGAATCAGGCGCGGCGGATGTGGACCCTGGGTTGACGGAACTGCGCGTGGTGTTCAGTTCTGCGATGCTCGACGAGAATTGGTCATGGTCCACGTTGGGCGATGGAAATTTTCCGCAAACGACCGGGAGGCCTCATTATCTGGATGATGGCCGCACCTGTGTGCTGCCCGTCAAACTGGAACCCGGCAAGCTTTATGCCACCTGGCTCAACAGTGATAAGTTTCACGGGTTTCAAGACCAGCAAGGCCGGCCAGCCGTGCCCTATCTATTGATTTTCAAGACCCGCAAGTGACTCGATTCCAAATCTTATAAAACGCTTTATGAAAGACCTTGTCTGCTTGGCGATCACCGTGTTCGGCTGTTTGTCCTTGGCGGCAGCGGATGAACTTTCGCTGGAGTCTGCTCCGGCGGTCGTCATCAAGACGGTTCCGCCGGCGGGTTCCACCACCGTGGACCCCACCCTTAAGGAAATCCGTGTGATCTTCAGCAAGCCCATGCAGGATGGCAGTTGGTCCTGGTGCACCTGGAGCGAGGAAAGCACGTTAGCGATCACCGGCAAGATTCATTATCTGGCGGACGGCCGAACCTGCGTTGCGCCGGTGACGCTGAAACCCGGTAAGTTCTACGCCACCTGGCTCAACACCGAGCAGTACCAGAATTTCCGCGACATCAAAGGGCAGCCGGCGGTGCCATACCTGCTCACCTTTGAGACTGCACGTGCCGCAACGGGAGCAGCACCGAGTGCCGGACCATCCGCTGCTTTACCGGCCGCCGCAAGCCAACCAGGCCTGAATGAGCGCCAGCGCGCGTTCGTGGACTGGACTGAACACCAATTCCGCAGCCTGTTTGACCTGCGCACCTTTGCCGGATGGTCTGAGGAGCAAAAAGCGGACTTGGAAGCGCGGTCACTCGACGCACTGAAAGGCCCGCAAAACCAGGAATATTATCAGGCGATTGGCACCCTGGCCGCGCTGCATTCGCAACAGGCGGTGGCGCCGTTGCTGGCGATGGCCTCCGAGCGGGCTGAGAAGGACTGTCGCGATCGGTGGATGGCCGTTCGCGCGTTGGGAATGCTCGGGGACAAATCGGTCGTGCCCGACCTCGTCCACCTGGTGTATCACGGGAACATCAACACCCGCTGGTGGGCGCAGGTTTCCCTCGTTCGGCTGACGGGCCAAAACTTTGCCCATGACTGGCAGGCGTGGGGCAAATGGTGGAACAGCCAGGGCGGCCGGCCCGAGTTCAAAGCCGAATTTATCGCATGGTACCAGGACCCGACCTTGAGCGACCCGAACCGGGTTTCCAAGACTTTGTCCGAGGCTGATGAGAAGTTTTTTGCGGAGTTGATGAAGTGATCAGAAAATTAACAGGATGCCAACAAAGCAATCGGAGCGCTGCATCTGCAATCCTGTAAATCCTGTTAATCGTGTCAAAATAGTCCGCTCCACGGATGCCAACCGACTTAACCGTTGCCCGGCTCTTGCCCTTCCTCCATCGGCGCAAACCCGCGGCGGAGGCAATTCTCGGTAATAACACGCGGCACGAGGAAATTTTGAAGGTACTCGCGTCCGCCAGCCTTGGTGCCGCCGCCGGACATCTTGAACCCGCCGAAGGGCTGGCGTTCGACCATGGCCCCCGTGATCGTTCGGTTGATGTAGAGATTGCCGCAAACCAATTCCGCTCGGACGCGCTCGATATGGCTCGGGCTGCGGGAATAACAACCCCCCGTCAGAGCGAACTCGCTGGCATTCGCCAATTCGAGCGCCGCGTCGAAGTCCTTTGCTTTCGTGACGCAAAGGACCGGTCCAAAAATCTCCTCACGGAAGAGGCGGCTGGCAGGCGGCACGTCGGTGAAAATGGTCGGCGGCACGTAGCAGGCCCCTAGTTGGTTGGGGACGGCGCCTTGCCAGGCGAGCGTCGCTTCCTGCTTGCCGGCCTCGATGATGCCAAGAATGCGTTGCTGGGCCTCGCGGCTGATGACCGGCCCGACAATCGTGCCGGGCTCCTCGGCCGGACCGATGCGCATTGAGCCCGCCGCGGCAATCAAACGCTCCAGGAACCGGTCGTAATTATCCGCCAGCACCACCAACCGTGACAGCGCGCTGCATTTTTGGCCCTGGTAGCCGAAGGCCGACGCGATGCAACCGCCCACGGCCTCGTCCATATCGGCGTCACTGTCCACGATCAGGCAGTTCTTCCCACCCATTTCGCAGACGACCTTCTTCAGATTGGCTTGGCCGGAGGCGGTCCCGCCGGCGGTTTGCCAGATTCTTAGGCCGACTTCCTTGGACCCGGTGAAGGCGATGAAATCGATTTGCGGATGGGCCACCAGGTACGCGCCGGTGCTGCGGCCGGGACCGGTCAACAGGTTCAGGACACCAGCGGGGAGCCCAGCTTCCAGGAACAGGTTCATCAAGCGGGCGCCGATGACCGGCGTCTGATCAGACGGTTTCATGATCACGGCATTGCCAGCGACCACAGCCGCCGCGGTCATACCCGTCAGAATAGCCAAGGGAAAATTCCAAGGCGCAATCACCACGCCAGTACCGCGCGGCCACCAGTGCTGGATATTGGTCTCGCCGGCAGTCGGCTGGGTGATTTGTCCCCGGCCCAGGTCCCGCATAACGGTTGCGTAGAAGTTGCAGAAATCAATTGCCTCGGCGACGTCTGCATCGGCCTCGACCCGATTCTTGCCGGCCTCCAGGACCTCCAACGCGCAGAGGGCGGCCTTTTCGCGGCGCATGAGCGTGGCGACCTTCTCAAGCAAGGCCGCGCGTTGCTCTGGCGGCGTGCGGCCCCACTTCGGTTGAGCCGCGCGAGCGGCAGCCAGCGCCTGGTCGGCTTCGGCCGTCGTGGCTTGCGCCGCGTAACCGATGACTTCGTCCTGATTGGCCGGATTGAGCGAAGTCACCCACTCATGCGTCGAGATGGAACGATTCTGAATAACGAGCGGATGGCGTTGGCCGAGGTTCTCCCGGAGTTCCTTCAGTGCCTCGCGGATTTTGTCGCGTTCGTGCGCGATGGTAAAATCGGTGTGCGGCTCATTCTGGAATTGCGGTTCACGCTCGTGTGCCGGCTTTGCAGGTTTCACCAGTCCGCGCGGGTCCTTCAGCAGGGCGTCCCGGCTGGCGCCCTTGGCGAATTTGTTCGCGAGGAAACCCTCGTTGGAAGTGTTTTCCAGCAGGCGCCGGACGAAATAGGCGATACCGGGGAGCAACTCGCCCACCGGGCAATATTCGCGCAACCGGCAATCCAAACCCAACACCGCGGCCTTGATGGGCTCGGCCATGCCGTACAGCATCTGGAATTCGAATTGCCGGCGGCCCACGCCTAACCGTTCGGCCTGGGCGAGCACGTATGCGAGGCTGCGCACGTTGTGCGTGCCGAACGCGGCGTCCACCACGTCCGCATTCTCCAGCAGCAGCAAAGATAGATTCTCAAAGTTCGCGTCCGTTTCCGTCTTTTGCGAGAAGACCGGCTCAGGCCAATGCCGTTGCTGCGCCAGGATGGTCTCATAATCCCAGTAAGCGCCTTTGACCAGGCGCACCGTCATGGGGCGGCGGTGCGTGCGGACCCACTCGAGCAGGTCGCGCAAATCGGCTTCGCAATCTTTCAGGTAAGCTTGCATGGCCAACCCGCACGCCGGCCCCTCGGCAAATTCCGGCTCGGCAAACAGGGTTTTGAACAGCCGCAAGGTCAGGCTCTTCAGCGCGTAGCTTTCCATGTCGAAATTAATAAAGGCCTTGAGCTCTTTGGCCCGGCGAAGCAAAGGCCGCATCCGTGCGCTGATTTGGGCGATCGCCGTATCGGGATCCGTCGGATGGACTTGGGAATAGAGCGCTGAAATTTTGACCGAGACATTGAGCGCCGGGAGCAGCCCGCGCGGGCCCTGGTTGCTCTTGCAGGGGGCCGGCCACCGGCCGAGCTCTTTGGCCAAGGCGTCCATCAACTTCAGATAGCGCTCCGCGTATTGGTCGGCTTCGGCCTCACTGACGACGGCTTCACCCAGGACATCGACGGTGAAAGCGATGTCCTGGTCGTGCAGTTTACGAAGCGTGTTGGCGATTTCCTTATGCTCGTTGCCGAGCATGAACTGCCGGGCCATGCCGCCGACCTGCGACTTTACCCCAGCGCCGAGCAGCCAGGATGCGCCACCCGCCGCTTTCAGCCCCATGCGCAAAGCGGGCGAGAGCTTGACCTGGTCATCGCCAAGGTATTCCTGCAAGTGCCGCGCCACTTCGCTCGAGCTGGTCAATGCCGGCAAGACGTCCACGAACCGGAACAATTGGGTCTTGAAATGCTCGTCGCGCATGGCCCATTCCATCATGGAGCCGTAAAAGCCCTTTTTGCTGAACAGCGAGGGGGGCTCGGCCTTGTCCATCAATCCAAAGAGCTTTTCGCCCCAGGCGTGAATCACGGGCTCGAGCGACAGCGGCGCCTGAACCAGTTCACCGGCTTCGCCACCTGTAAGATTAAGCGCACTCATAAATATAGGGTGACCCAATTCAATCCATTAAGCAAGGATGCCGCTTTTTATTAGACGCCCGCCGCTGCGCCGGATATTCTCCAGTCCATCAGATAAAGCAGTCCAGGAGAAAAGTATGAGCACGCAACATCCATGGAAATTCTTTCGCGCGGGCGGTTTCGACCAGGTCCGTCTTGATTCCGGGCACGACCTAATGGCACTCGACAAGCTGGACCAAAAGCTCTGGGTCGCCCTGGCGTGCCCGACCAGCGGGTTGGAGTTCGATGCGCGCACGCTGGCGTTGATTGATACCAACAACGACGGACGCGTGCGGGCGCCTGACCTGATCGCCGCGGTCAAATGGGCGGGTTTGTGTGTAAAAAACCCGCATGACCTGCTCCAGGGGGCCTCGGAACTGCCGCTGAGCGCTTTGAATGACGCGACGGCCGAGGGCAAGCGCTTGCTGGCTTCCGCCCGCGAGATTCTCAACAACCTGGATAAAGCGAATGCGACCGTGATCACGCTTGAGGACACTGCTGACACGGCGCGACTGTTTGCTCAAACTCGCTTCAATGGCGATGGCATCGTCCCCCCGGACTCAGCCCAGGACGAGCCCACCCGCGCGGCGCTGGCAGACGTGATTGCCTGCGTCGGGTCGGAGCAGGACCGCAGTGGCAAACCCGGCGTCAGCCAGGCCAAGCTCGATTTGTTCTTTGCCGAAGCCCAGGCTTACTCCGATTGGTGGGGCCAGGCTGAAAAGGAGCCGGCGATACTGCCTCTGGGCGAGCAGACGGCCGCCGCCTCCGCCACGTTAAAGCTGCTCAAGCCCAAGCTGGATGATTATTTCACCCGCTGCCGCCTGGCGGCATTCGATCCGCGTGCGCTGACCGCCCTTAATCGCGAGGAGAAGGAATATCTCGTCTTTTCGGCCAAGGACCTCACACTGGCTTCGGCTGAAATCGCCTCCTTCCCTTTGGCTCAGGTCGGCCCCGATAAACCTCTGCCGCTCACCACCGGGCTGAACCCGGCCTGGGCTGCTCCGATGCAAACGTTCCGCGACCAGGTGGTGTCGCCGATTCTCAACGGCAAGACCGTGCTGACCGAAGCCGACTGGACGGCGGTCTGCGCGAAATTTGCCGAGTATGATGCGTGGGTTGGGCGCAAAGCGGGAGCGCGGGTCGAGCCACTGGGCCTCAAGCGGGTCCGCGAGCTTTTGGCCGGTCCGGCCAAAACGGATATCGGCAGCTTAATCGCGCGGGACAAAACACTCGAATCCGAATTCAATTCCATCAGCGAAGTTGAGCGGCTGGTGCGGTACTATCGGGACCTGTACCGCCTGCTGAATAACTTTGTTTCGTTCCGCGATTTCTACACGCGCAAAGGCAAAGCGATTTTTCAAGCGGGCACACTCTACCTGGACCAACGCAGTTGCGATTTGTGCATGTCGGTGGAAGATGCCGGCAAACACGGCATCCTGGCCAGCCTGGCCGGCACTTACCTGGCTTACTGCGATTGCGTCCGCAAGGCCACCGGCGAAAAGATGCAGATCGTCGCCGCCTTCACCAACGGTGATTCGGACAATCTGATGGTAGGCCGCAACGGCTTATTCTACGACCGCAAGGGGCGGGACTGGGATGCGACGATCAGCAAGATTGTTGATAACCCCATCAGCATTCGTCAGGCATTCTGGGCGCCGTACAAAAAGGCGGCGCGGATGATCCAGGAGCAGATTGCGAAGCGGGCCGCCAACGCGGATGATGCGGCGGCGGCGCGCCTGGCCCAGGCGGCGGCGCGAATCGAGAAATCGGTTGAGACTCCGGCACCGCCGGCGCCGCCAAAGAAGATCGACCCCGGGATGGTGGCGGCGTTGAGCGTCGGCGCGGCGGGCTTAGGCGCGACTTTTGGCGCGATTGTCACCGGGTTCCTGAACCTGAAGTGGATGATGCCCTTGGGTGTGCTGGCCCTCCTGTTGATCATCTCCGGGCCCTCGATGCTGCTGGCCTGGTTGAAACTGCGCAAGCGGAACCTGGGCCCGTTGCTCGATGCCAACGGTTGGGCCATCAATGCCAAGGCGAAGATCAACGTCCCGTTTGGCGCGTCGCTAACGCAGGTGGCCACGTTGCCGCCAACCGCCATCCGCGACCGCATGAAGGATCCGTTCGCGGAGAAAAAGCGGCCCTGGTGGCTCTATATCACTCTGCTGGTCGTGTTGATTCTGGCCCTGGGCTGGGTGCTTGGGAAATTCGATCGGGTTCTCCCGCCAAAGATCCGAAGCGAACGTGTCCTCAAAGGGACCTGGCTGGAGAAGGAAGTCACGCCCGAGGTCCAGAGGAAGTAAGCGGACCGACCAGAAGTCGGAGAACAGAAGTCGGAGATCAGAAGTCAGAGATCAGAAGTCAGAGATCAGAGACCAGAGGTCAGAGGTCGGAGCCGTCAATGGCTTAACAAAAACGGCCCTGGATTATTGATCATGGCGCCAAGCATACGGCCTATCTGAGTGCAATCAGATGCCAGTTCGGCGTGCTGTTTGGCCGTCAGGTAAGCGCAATCTCGTGCCAAGTCGAGGCACGTATCGGTTTCAGCATTTTCTCCGTCACAATCGGTGAGCTTGCTGACGAAGTGCGAACCGTAGCGCCGTTTTGCCCAAGCTTCTCGTAAATTCTGGCAGACCGACCGGGATGAGCGCCGGATTTGTCCAGTGAGTCCGAATCGCTCTTCAATGGGAAAGGATTTCGTCAAATGAAAGATTTTCATCGACAATTGATAAGCCCGTTCATAGACGACCAGTTCCTTTGCGGAATTTATTTGCACGTTCGACTTGTAGTCACATTTTCCAAGCTTTGTCAAACCTTTTCCGACACTGCCCTCTGCCCTCTGACCTCTGCCCTCTGCCCTCTGACCTCTGCCCTCTGACCTCTGCCCTCTGTCCTCTGCCCTCTGTCCTCTGCCCTCTGCCCTTCACGCTACCGTACCGTCTGGCACGACGCCGTTCTTTGGAACTATGAGGATTCCATCGCGGATAAAATAGAGCGGATGGTCCAGGTCGCGCGGTTTGCCCGCGGGCGATAAAGTGCAGTTGCTACCGACTCGGGCATTTTTGTCGATGATGGCGTCCTCGATGCGGGTCTGCTCGCCCACGCCGATGCGCGGGATGCCGCGAGCCTGCTGCGACGCGATCGACTGCTGGGACTCATAAAAATCGCTGCCCATCATGATGGTGCGGCGGAGCTGGCTGCCGGCGCCGACGATGCTGCGCAAACCAAGGATGGTTTGATCGAGCGTCGCGCGCTCGACAATGCAGCCGTCGGCCAGCAGTGAATGTTCGAGGTGCGCGCTGTTGATTTTTGACGAGGGGAGGAAGCGCGGCCGGGTAAAGACCGGCGCGGTCATGTCGAACAGATCGAAGCGGGGCAGAGTGGCGGTGAGTTCGAGGCTGCAATCGAAGTAATTGCGGATCGTGCCAATGTCTTCCCAGGCGCCTTGGAAAATGTAAGCGCAAACTCGGCGTTCCTTGAGCGCCTGGGGGATCACGTGCTTGCCGAAGTCCCGGTTCTCGTCCGTGAGCATTGCGAAGAGCGCGTCCCGGTTGAACACGTAGATGCCCATTGAAGCCAGGAACAGGTCCTGGTCGGATTGGATGCCCAAGCGGGGAAACCACTCGGCCGGCAGCCGGAACCCGTCCTGCACAGCCGGGTCCTTGGGTTTTTCGACAAACGCCGTGATGCGGTAATCCGGGTCCATGCGCATGATGCCGAAGCCGGGGACGTCTTTGCGCGGGACGGGGATGGTGGCAACCGTGATGTCAGCGCCGCTACCGATGTGTTGGCCCAGAATCGTGCGGTAATCCATCCGATACAACTGGTCACCGCTGAGGATAAGCATGTAATCGAAAGGATTGCTTTGGAAATGCACCAGGTTTTTTCGCACCGCGTCGGCCGTTCCCTGGTACCAGGTGGTATCGTTGAGAGTTTGCTCGGCGGCCAGCAACTCCACAAACCCGGCGGAGAAATGATCGAATTTGTACGATTGCGAGATGTGCCGGTGCAGGGAGGCGGAGTTGAACTGGGTCAGCAGGAAAATCCGCAGCAGGCCGGAGTTGATGCAGTTGGAAATGGGGATATCCACCAGGCGGTATTTGCCGGCGAGCGGCACGGCGGGTTTGGCGCGGTCTTTGGTGAGCGGAAACAGGCGCGTGCCCTGGCCGCCGCCCAAAATAACGGCCAAAACATTGTGGGTGCCGAATGGGAGGAAGCGTTGGTTGGCCAGCATAGCTTATTCCAAAGTCCGCCTTTAATGGCCTAACTTGAAGTGGGGGAACAACCCATTTGGCCAGGCATATTGCAATTTTGGGTATCGCTCGGCATAATGCCGTCGTGCCGAAAGAGACGTGGATAATTGGGAGCTTTTTGACCGTGGCGCTGCTGGTTGCGCTGTTGACGTTTAATTCCTGCGAACGGAAGCAGGAGGCGGATCGCGCGACGGCCGAACTGGCCCAACTGCGGGGGGATTTGGAGCGAAGCCAGGGCGAAGCTGCCGGCCTCAAAGACCAACTCGCCCAGGCGCAGGCGGCCATTGGCGACCTGCAGAAAGAGAAGGAAACCGCTGTCCAAACCCGCAAGAGTCTCGAAGACGAGATGCGCGCGGCGCTGGAGTCCAAAGACGTCACCATCTCCCGGCTGCAAGGCAAGCTCACGGTCAATATCCTGGACCGGGTGCTGTTTGATTCGGGGGAGGCGGAGCTCAAACCGGATGGCGAGGCGGTGTTGCGCAAAGTCGCCGCCATCCTGACGCAACATCCGGAGCTGAAGATTCATGTGATCGGCCACACCGATAATGTGCCGATCCGCTCCTCGGCTCGGAACCGCTTTGCGAGTAATTGGGAATTGTCCACTGCGCGGGCGACCGCCGCGGTGCGCTTTCTCAGCGAGCGGGCCGGGATTGACCCGCGCCGGCTCGGGGCGGTGGGGTACGGCGAATTCCGGCCAGTAGCCGACAATTCCACCGCCGAAGGGCGCGCGCGTAACCGACGCATTGCGATCACGATTTTGTCGGAGGAATTGGCGGGGGCCGATGTGGCGGCCAACACAATCACCAACTCGTTGGGCGAGGCGACTGCGCCGGCCGTCAGCACTAATACCGCGCCGCAAGCAGCGCCCGGCCCGGGCGACAATTGAACTCTGAGTTCCTGCCACGGCTGGCTTTAACCGTGAAAGGCTCGGAACCGAGGCTGGAAGCCCGCCGCCACGGGGCTATTCTTTGGCCACCTTGCGGACCCGCGCGGCGAAGTCATCGATTTCCTCGAGCTTTTCGAAGCCGATATTCAACACATCAACGCAACCCAAGCCGAGCACGAAGCGGGCAGAGGCGTCGCGCTTCTCGTCATCGTGCCGCAACCGGCCCTCACCGATGATTTTCATCCCCACCACGCCTTTCCCGGCCTGATGCAGTTTCTTCAACACGGGTGTGACATCTTCGGGCGGACCGTCCATCGACATGCCGTAGGGATTAATCCGGGCATGCACGGAATCGACCCAAGGTTCGTTGGCAGCGGCTTCCAGGGCCGGGATGGAGTGGCAGGAGACGCCGTGGGCGCGGATGACACCCTTGCTCTTGAGCTTATCCAGGATGTCCATTTGCTTGCGGAGCTCTGTTGGCCAGGTCGCCGACTCGACGCAGTGCAACAGCACGAGGTCCAGGTAATCCGTGCCGATCTCTTTAAGGAACCGGGCGACGACGACGTCCGCATCAGGGCGTTCGGGTTCGGGAATGCCGCCGGAGCGGAACCAGATTTTGGTGACAATGGTGAGGCGATCGCGCGCGATGCCCTTTAAAGCGGGAAGGAGGTATGGATGGGTGCCATACAGATCTGCGAGGTCGAACATGGCAACGCCACGCTCATGAGCCCCGCGCAGCAGGGCCTCGAACTTGTCCTTGCCCATGCGGGTGGCGTCGGATTGGCGGTTGCCGCCGTGGACGCCCGTGCCCATGCAGAAGCGGCTGACCTTGAGGCCGGTTTTTCCGAGCGGCACGGTCTCGTAGGGGTCATAGAAGGTGCTGGCCGCCTGGGCGGAGGCCGCGAGCGGCAGACCGGCCAGCAGCCCACCGACACCCACCGCAGAACTTTTCAGGAAATCCCGGCGTTTGATTTTCATAATAGAGATTAGCAGGAATATAGCCGCCCGCCTTCGGTGCGCAACTCCTCCGATTGTAGCGGCAGGCCTCTAGCGTGCGCGGGGGCAGAGAGCCGGGTTGTGCTGCGCCGGGCCGAGGGGAACGCTTAGAACTCGAAAAACCTCTGGTTGGTGCGCCGGTGGGCCAGGTGTGTCACAACCGGAGATGGCACTGCAGGGCGAGGATTGATCAACCAGCGGTGCGTCAGTTTGCGGCACATCTCGACCAACGTCGCGAACTGGCTCGGCTTTTCCAGGTAATCACTGGCGCCCATTTGCAATGCTCGCCGGATGTCGGCTTGGCACATCGATGCCGAAAAGATTATCACCGGTATATGTGCAAATTCGGCGTGTTCGCTTAACCACGTGAGCACCTGGAACCCATCCATCCGCGGCATCTTCAAATCCAGCAGCAACACCCCGGGGTCCGGAAACCGCCGGCGGTCACCGAAGGGAGGGCGGCGGGACAAGTAATCCACCAGCTCCTGGCCGTCGCGCACGACAATTAGTTTATTGGGAGCGCCTGCCTCTTTCATTGCCAATTCCAAGAGCAGCGCATCACTTTCCTCGTCTTCGACAGCTAGCACTGGGGGATTTTTTGGCATGCGGTGCTTTACATAATGGTTGATGAGCCTCAGCGCCATGGGGTAAAGGCCCCAGGCCTTAGGGAGGCCCCTTGGGGAGTGGAGGCATTCACCCCGCGCGTTTTAGCTCGACCCAGAACCGGCTGCCATTTCCGGGCTGGCTCTCGACCCCGAGGCGTCCGCCCATGCGCTGCACCACCTTGCGCACAATCGCCAGGCCGATGCCTGTGCCTTCGTATTCGCGCGTTAAGCGTTGAAACATATTAAAGAGCCGCTCTATCGCCTGCGGCGGAATCCCGATGCCATTGTCTTCGATCCAAATGCGATAATAGTCGTTGGCCGGCTCGGACCTGATGCGGACGCATGGCCGAACGCCGGGTGCGACGAATTTTACGGCATTGCCCAACAGGTTGGCAAAGCACTGGGTCAGGAAAGCTTCGTTGCCGATCACCACCGGCAACCGGTTCTCGATATGAATATCCACTTGGCCCGGGGCCAGATTCGGATAAGTATCGAGCAACCCGGGGACCAGCTTGGCCAGGTCCACGGGTTGCATGTGGACCGGCTGCACGACCGCCTGGTTGTACGCCAAGGCGTCACGGATAAGCTCGTCGAGCCGGCAGGCAGCGATGGTGATCCGCCGCGCCAGGTCTTTGCGCTGATCGGGCGTCTGTTGGCCGGAGTCCTCGGTGAGCATGTGCGCGAAGGCCTGCATCGCCCGCAACGGCGCGCGCATGTCGTGAACGATCGCGTAGGACACCGCCTCGAGCTCGTGCGCAAACTCCCGCGTCTTGGCCTCCGCCGCTTTCCGTTCCGTCAAATCTGTCACGACGACCGAGATGCCTTCCACACCGGCCATGCGCATGGAAGCCAGCGAAAGCCAGACTGGCCGGCGCTGGTCATTGGGCTGCTGGAGCTCGAACTCGCGGCTAAGGCCGGCGTGGTCGGCGCTCTGCAGCATCGTGTCGAGGGCGGCGCGCTGGGTGTCCGGGAAAAACCGCGACCAGGGCGCGCCGATCACTTGTTCCAGCGGCACCCCAGCCAGAGTGGCAAACCGCAGGTTGGCATAAAGGACCGTGCCCTCGGGCCCCAGCAGCAACGCCCCTTCGCTCATCGCTTCGACCAGCATCCGGTAGGTGACTTCGGCGCCGCGCAAGGTAAAAACCTGCTCACCTTGCTGGGTGTTGACGACCACCGCGTCCACTTCCCCGCTCCGGATGGCGCGCAGTGTCTCCTCGGCTTCCGCCAACCGAGCCTCCAACTCGGCCACACGCGCCTCTTGCCGTGTCTGATGCGTCGTGCCCATAGCACTCAGTGGGCTCGCGGCAGGGGCGCCAAATCCAATCCGAACAGCACGTGCTGGCTATCGGCCAGGTCGCCGATGAGCCGGCGCAAGGGCTGCGGCAACAGCTTGATGAGCGTTGGCGCCGCGACAATTTGATCGTCCCTGGCCAACTGCGGCTGCTGGTAAATATCCACCACCTCGAGCTCATAACGGCCCGCCAAGCGCGACTCGCACAACCGTTTCAGGTTTTCTATCGCCCGCAGCGACCGCGGCGTCGCGCCCGTCACGTACAGGCGCAGCCGGTAATGTTCGTCCGGCCGCCGGGCGGCCAGCGCCTCCAGTTGGGCCCCGGCATTCTTGTCTGGGTGGGGTTTTTTCATGTCGGCAGCGGCCGCACATCCAGCCCGACTAAAACGCGCTCCTCGTTAGACAAATCGCCAATAATCTTGCGAACCGGTTCCGGCAGCTTGCGCACGAGAGTGGGAATCGCCAGGATTTGGTCACCACGCGCCAGTTTTGGATCTTTGAGCAGGTCGATAATCTCGATGTGATACTTGCCGGCGAGGTGCTCCTCACACAGCCTTTTCAGATTGGCAAATGCCGTCACGGAACGTGCCGTTTGCCCGGCCACGTACAGGCGCAATTGCCAGAATTCACCGTTTCGTGCAGCGCGCGAGGATTTGCCAGAGGTCTTGGGTTTTCGGGTCGCCGACTTGGCTTTGCGGGTCGCCATATTGGTTACCTTGAGTTGCTTCTGAGTGTTTTCTCCTGAGAACGCTTTTGGTTCCGACGAGGGGCAGGTTGCCCGAGCTGGGGCCGGACGAGGTCGGCGGTCCGCCGCCGGCCAATGGCTTCGCGCTGTTGCGCCACGCCCTGGATGCGTTCCTGTTCCTGCCGGATTTTGAGGCTCAGCTCCTCCAGCTCCCCTTCAGTGTCCGCATGAAGCACCGCGGCCTGGGCCTCAGTAGTGCGGCGTTTCCGGACCAGCGCGCGGCGCAACAGGGCCAGTTGCTGGGCGCGTCGTTCGACTTCGACTGCCTGTTGCGCCTCCTGCGCCAGGCGCGCCGTGCCGGTCAGAACCTCGCCGCCCCCGACATAGACATCAATTAATTCCAGCCCGCGGTGCGACAGCAAAAACTCACGGATTTGGTTGGAATGCGCCATGCCGCGCGATTTGAGCACGTGCAAAGCGCGGTTGCGCTCACCGCCGTATTCCAGATTTCGCAGCGCAATCCAGGTGTCGATCAACGAAGAAATCCCTACTTCCGACTGGTCTATGGGCAGCGCGGCCTCCGTTAGGCTCGTAAACAACGCGGTAATCCTCTCGCTCTTCAGGAAATCGATCAGCCGTGTCAGCATCGAGCGGACCTGGGATTCGTCACCGGTCGCGACCAGGTTGGTGATGGGGTCCACCACCAGGTTCCTGGGAGCAAACTCGCGGATTTCATCGTGTATGCCAAGCAAATGCATCTCCAATCCGCAGACATGGGGCCGCGCTGCGTGAATCTTCAGCAGGCCCTGGCGTTCGTACGGAGCGAGATGGATTCCAATCGAGGCCATGTTGCGCTTGATTTGGTCCGGCGACTCCTCAAACGCCAGGAACAGGACGCGCTCACCCCGTTGGCAAGCCGATTTAGTAAAGGCCGCCGCCAGGCTGCTCTTGCCGGTCCCGGCGGTGCCCGATACCAGCACGGTGCTGCCCCGATAGAAACCCTTGCCGCCCAGCATGCCATCCAGACCAGGCACACCCGTCGAAACCCGCTCGCGCGAAGCCGGATGGTTCAGCGTCAGCCCGGTAATGGGCAGCACCGAAATACCAGTTCGACTGATCAGGAATGGGTACTCGTTGGTTTCATGAAAGGCGCCGCGGTACTTGACGATACGGAGGCGCCGTGTCGAAACCTGGTTGGTAATCCGGTGGTCCAACTGGATCACACAATCTGCCACATACTCCTCCAGGCCATACCGCGTCAGGGTGTTTTCGCCACGCTCACCGGTGATAATCGCGGTCACGCGGCGGTCCTTGAGCCAGCGGAAGAGCCGGCGCAACTCAGCGCGTAACACAGCTTCATTGGACAACCCGCCAAAGAGGGCCTCGACGGTGTCCAGCACCACTCGCTTGGCGCCAGTCGAGTCTATCGCGTATCCCAGCCGCACGAAGAGCCCCTCCAGGTCGTATTCCCCTGTTTCCTGGATTTCCTGCCGTTCCACCCGCACATAGTCAACCAGCAGCTTCTTGGCGCGGACCATTTGGGGCAGATCGAATCCCAGGGAGGCTACATTTTGCGCCAGCTCGGTTTCCGTTTCCTCGAAGGCCATGAACACACCGGGCTCGTGAAACTGCGCGGCGCCCCGCACCAGGAACTCCATGGCCAAGAGGGTCTTGCCACACCCGGCGCTGCCGCACACAAGTGTCGGACGGCCTTTTGGCAGACCGCCTCCCGTAATAACATCAAGTCCCTCGATTCCAGTCGGAATTTTTGGCAGAATCAGTCGATTTTTCGCACTCTGGTCCATTTCCTCTCAGACGTCGGTAAAACAGATCTCGACACGTGGGTTCCGCCTAACCAAGCCCTTGAGAGTGTCGAATCCAGTAAAGCATCCCCCTCGGCCGGGAGGTTTTCAAGAGGAAAAAAAGAGCAGAACAAACAGAACAACGCGAGCACTTTCTCCGCACCGAATGTTTCGACAATAATTTGCAGCTTTACGCCCGGTTCTATCTTTGATTGCACGCGGGGATTTGGTCCTCGATTTCAGCCTTGCGGATCAGATGCCCCACGTGCTGGCGTTGGTTACGAAATACGCCGATCAGCCGATGGACTTGGCCGACGCCTGCATTGTCCGCATGACCGAACTTCACGACCGCTGCAAAGTCTGGACGGTGGACAAAGCCGACTTTCTGACCTACCGCAGGCACGGACAGCAGAATGTCCCCTGCGAGCTTCCGCCCGGTCGTAGCGCGGGTACGGGTTAGTAACCCTCAACCTTCGGGAATCCATTTTTGATTCGCCGAGCGGAGATCAGAGATCAGAGATCAGAAGTCAGCGGTCACAGGTCTGTACGGCATGAAAATCGCTTCCTTTAGCCTTTAGATTCAAGTCACATGACCGGAAAAACACAGACCAGACCGCTGCCATTTCGTGTGAAGGTGCTCCTGGCGAGCGCTGCCAACCTGCTCGTGCTCAGCTATATCCATTATCTCACCGGATACCAGTTCCTGTTCTTTGTCTTCTATTTCATCCCGGTCTCCCTTTGTGGCTGGTATCTGGGCAGACGCTCGGTTCTGGGCATGGCGATCATGACAGGTGTGGCCTGGTGCTGCGTCGATGTTCTGATCGACCACCATTATCCGCACGAAGTGTTCCGGTATGCGAACAGTTTCATTTGTTTTCTGGCGTTTGCGACGATCGGTTTGCTGCTTCAGGGGCTCAAACAGAGCCTCAATCAACAATCCCGCGCCCGGCAGGAACTGCAACAGACCCTCGACGAACTGAATCGCTCGACGGGAGAGATTCAAAAACTGCAAAATCAATTACAGGTGGTTTGCGCGTGGACCAAGCGGGTTCACGTGGAAGGCAAATGGATCACACTCGACGAATTCCTGACCGATAAGCTGCACGCGCAGGTTTCCTACGGCGTCTCGCCCGAGGCAATGCAGGAAGTGCTGCAATCTCCGGCAACGGAGGCGCAGGCGCAGGACTGGACACCGGGTCAGATAGCGCAGTCGGTCGCCGCTCGGTAGTCGTTGGAACAACACTCATCGCGCGCCGGCCCGCATCAGGCCTCGTTCGGCCATGTCTCACAGGTGTGTTCTAATTGATTGTGCGAACTTTGCTTCGAGTTTGAGCCTTCTCTCCAATCATTGATTCTCGATACTTTCGGAGCTTTTCAAATTCCCAACGCTGTTTCATTATCCGGCGCATTATGAACGCTTCAACCTCTTCCAAATTTCTGAGCCGGCGAACGTTTCTCAAGACCTCCGCGGGCGTGCTCTCGGTTGCCGGTCTTGCGCCAGCGGCGGCGGTGGCCGCACAGGCCGAATCGAGCCCTTGGCCTCCGCAGGGTGGTTCGTTACTGCGAAACGGGGACGTCATTCTTTTGCAAGGCGATTCGATCACCGATTTCGGGCGCAAGCGAGAGAGCTCGGCGCCCAATGATCAGCCGGCGTTGGGGAATGGCTATGCCTGGCTGGCGGCGGCCCAACTGCTGGTGGAACACCCTGACGCCGGATACAAGGTTTTTAATCGCGGCGTCAGCGGCAACAAGGTCTATCAGTTAGCAGAGCGATGGCAGGCCGATTGCCTGGACCTCAAACCCAACGTCCTTAGCATTCTCATCGGCGTGAACGACATCTGGCACACCCTCAACGGCAATTACAACGGGACGGTGCAAAAGTACGAGAGTGATTATCGCGCTTTGCTGCAACGCACGCGGCAGGCGCTGCCGCACGTAAAATTGATCATTTGCGAACCCTTCGTCCTGCGGACCGGCGCCGTCACCGATAAATGGTTTCCTGAATTTGACAGTTATCGCGCCGTGGCCCGCCAGGTGGCGAAGGACTTCCGGGCGACCTTTATTCCCTACCAAACCATGTTCAACGAAGCGCTGAAGTACGCGCCGCCGAATCGCTGGTTGGCCGATGGCGTGCATCCAACCTCGGATGGTGCTTCATTGATGGCCTACCAATGGCTGCGAACGGTTGCCGGCAAAGGCTAAGGTCTTGACCTACTATACTTTTGGCCCTCCCCCCCGGAAAATGATCCGCAGCAGTGCCAACGTTTGTTCAAAGTCGCAGTATGAGCCCGTCACGCGTTCGTCACCGTCCCGGGCCTGCCACGTCCCTCTCGAGCCGCGGAGCGGCTAAGCCAGTTACCTACCTTTTTAACGGAGCGCGGACTGAAGCTAAAGTCCGCGCTCCAGTTCCCACGGCTTTGAGCCGCCGCGCGTTCCTGCGCCGCACAGGCCTCGCGCTGGGGGCGGCGGCGGCTTTGCCTGAATTTGTTCCCGCCAGTGCCTTGGGACGGGGCGGAGCCATTGCGCCGAGCGACCGGATCACGATGGGCTTTATCGGGGTGGGCACACAGGGTAGCGGCCACTTGTTCGGCGGCGCCTGGACTTACGTCGTCGGCGGGTATGCCGGCCGTCGCGAGGTGCAGGTGCTGGCGGTTTGTGACGTATGGAAGGACCGCCGTGACCGCGCCTGCCAGCGGGTCAACGCCCATTACGCCGATGTTTTTGGCGAAGGAAATTTTTCTCCCTGCAAAGCCTACGACGATTTTCGCCAAGTCCTGGACAGGCCGGACATCGACGCGGTGCTAATCGCGACGCCGGCGCACTGGCACGCCACCATGGCGGGGATGGCGGCCGCCGCCGGCAAAGACATGTACTGCGAGAAGCCCAGCGCCGTGACTGTTCGGGAGGGCCAGGAGATGCTGGCCGCTGTCCGTCGCTACGGCCGGGTTTATCAAGCCGGCACACAGCAACGCAGCGAGTATGACGGCAAATTCCGCCGTGCGTGCGAATTCGTTCGGAGTGGCCGCATCGGCAAGTTGCAATCCATTTACGCCTACCGCGATGGCGGCGCGATTTTTTGGCCGCGCCGCTTCCAGCCGGGCAAACCCGTCCCGCCAGGTTTTGACTGGGACTTGTACTTAGGACCGGCGCCGTGGTTCCCCTACGACGGCATCACCGGTCCGCATCGGTTCGATATTGGCGAACTCAACTGGGGACAGCACCACTACGATATTGTCCAATGGGCAGCGGACGCGGACCACACCGGCCCGGTCGAGTTATGGGTTGAGGAGGGCCGCTCCTGCTACAAATACGCCAGCGGGGTGGTAGTTTATGGCAAGCCGTACCCCGGCGAACCGGTGGGCGCAGACGGCGGGGCCTGTTTCGTCGGGACGCACGGCCGAATCGCCGTGGACCGGGATGCGCTGGTGTCGGACCCGCCCGACATTGTCCGCGAGCCGCTGCGGCCCGAGGAGGTCCATCTTTACTACTCGACGAGTCACTCGGGAAATTTCCTGGAATGCGTTCGGACCCGGAACAAGACGATCTGCGACGCGGATATCGCTCAACGGGCCGCCAGCGCGCTGCTGTTGGGTGGCATCGTGAAACAACTGCAGCGCCCGCTGAAGTGGGACCCGCAAACCGAACGCTTCACCAACGATGATGAGGCCGAGCGTTTGCTCTCAATCGCCAAACGTCCGCCGTGGTCGGTTTGAACATGCTCTCCTTTGCCCACCACTCCCCAGCGCGTTCCATCTGCGAGTTGCCGATGAAAATCTGGCTTGGTTTGTTCTGTGCTTTTTGTTTCGTCATTTCCAGCTCTCCTGCCTATGCGGCATCTGCCAATGAGGAAGCCCGCTTAATCCGGGTTTTGCAGTCCGATGCCGGCCCCGCAGATAAAGACGCCGCTTGCTCACGACTCAAGCGAATCGGCACCCAGCGCTGCGTTCCTGCGCTGGCGGCACTCCTCACAGACCCGCAACTGTCCCATTCGGCCCGTTACGCGCTTGAGTCGATGGACCTGGACCAGGCCAGCACCGCGCTGCTCCAAGCGTTGTTCACGACCAAAGGACTCGAGCGGATCGGCATTATCGATTCCCTGGGAGCCAAGCGTGAGCCGCGCGCATTGCGTCCATTGGCGACGCTCCTGGATGACGAGGATCCGGCCGAGGCCGCCGCTGCCGCCCGCGCGCTGGGTCAAATTGGCGGCGAGGCCGCAGCCAAAATCCTTTTGCCGCACGCCGCTCCCGGCTCCGGGCCCTTGCACCGCGCTACCATCGACGGACTGCTGCGCTGCGCCAACGGCTTGCTGGCCACTCGCAATAATTCCCAGGCGCGGGAATTGTTCCAAACTATTTACGACGAGGAGGGCGCTGATAGCACGCGGCTGGCGGCGTATCGGGGCCTGATGCTCGTTTCTGGCGCGCACGGGCTGGATCTCATGCTCGACGCGCTGGCGGGACCACCCGCCCCGGCGCAATTGGCCGCTCTCCAATTGGTGCCTAATTTCTCAGTTGGCGGTACCACCGCCGCATTGTGTGAGCTCCTTCCCAGGCTCGCACCACCGCTGCAATTGGCTTTGGTCAACGGTCTGGTTCAACGCGGAGACGCCTCGGCTGCTCCGGCTCTTGCCCGGTTTGCCTCCACGGCCGCGCCCTCGGTGCGCCCGGCGGTGCTGCTGGGGTTGGGCACGCTGGGGAACGCCGCGACCGCGCCGGAATTGTGCGAGTTCGCCACTTCAGTGGTTCCGGAGGAGCAGCGCGCCGCGCGCCGCGCGCTGCTGCTGCTGCACCGCGGCCACGTGACCCAAGCGCTGCTCGATTACTTGCCCGTGGTTCTGCCGGCCGTCCAAACCGAGATCGTCACCGCGCTGGCCGAACGCAGCGACCGTCGGGCGGTGCCCCGGTTAATCACGCTGGCGAGCGACAAGGCTCCGAATGTAAGGGCAGCGGCCTTTCGCGGCTTGGGCCTCCTGGCGGACCAACCGCAATTGGAAACGCTCGTGGCGTTTGTCGTCCATGCCTCCGATTCCACTAATCGGCAATGGGCGGCCGATGCCCTCGAAGTGGCCTATCAACATCTGGTCGCTCGCGGCGAGCAGGTCGATGCTCGCCCGTTAAGCGCTGGCCTCGCGGCACGCTCGACCGACGCTCGGCTGGCGCTTTTGCCCATCTGTAGCGAACTGGTCTCGCCCGTCTTGCGCGTTGCGCTGCGGCGCGCGCTGGAAGACTCAAACCCAAGGATCGTGGACGCGGCGTTCCGCGCGATGTGCAATTCGATTGATACGGGATTATTGGATGACCTGGTGTATGCCGCTCATGTGACCACCAATCAGACCGCGCACGGGTTGGCGATCGCGGGCGCGGTGCGCATGACCGGCGAGACAGAACCCGAGCGACTCAATGACCAACGCCGGGTGGCAGTATTGAGCGACCTGCTGCAAACGGCCAAGACCCCGGAGGAAAAGCGCCGCATCCTGTCCGGGTTGGCCGAAGTGCCCGGGGTGGATGCGCTACGCGCCGCCGCACCCGCGCTGGACGACGGGCAAGTCCAACCCGAAGCTGCCGAAGCGGTGTTGCGGATTGCCGCCACTCTTCCCGGCGCGCAGGCCCAGGAAGGCCTGATGGCGTTGAATAAGGCTCTGGCTGGCGCCCACCAGGGACCTTTGCAACAGGAACTGCGGAAGGCCATCAATCAGATCGAAGCCACTGCTGATTACATCACCGAATGGCAAGTCGCCGGCCCCTACCGGCAGCCTGGCCAGAATTATCACGCGCTCTTTGACGTGGTCTTCCCTCCCGAACTCACCGATGCCAAGGGTGTCGAATGGAAGTACCTGCGCCCGGGCACCGACCCCAAGCGGCCCTGGGTCATGGACCTGCAAAAGGCGCTGGGCGAGCAGCAACAATGCGTCGCCTATGCGCGGACCTGGGTGCAGGCCGACAAAGATACCACGGCTCAGTTGGAGCTGGGCAGCGATGATGGCGTGCGCGCCTGGCTCAACGACAAACAGGTCTTTGCGCTCAACGCCACTCGGGCGTTAACTCCCGGCTCCGACAAAGTGCCGGTCTCCCTGCATTCCGGCTGGAATAGCCTGCTGCTGAAAATCACGCAGAATAATCAGGGGTGGGAATTTTGCGCGCGGTTCCGGACAATTGATGGCTCGCATCTGGAGGGGGTGAAATGCGACACCTCGCGCACCGAAGCCGCGGCGAATTAGCGCCGCCGCCGGGGCAGTCTAGTCAGTGAAGAGAAACCGCAAATCGTCCAGCGTCAGGCTTTGGCTGAACTTTTCCTCGCCTAAAACATCCTCCGCCAACGCCGCTTTGCTGCGCTGCAACTGCCGGATTTTTTGCTCGATGCTGTCTTTGATGAGCAAGCGGTAAGCCATGACTTTGCTGGTCTGGCCGATGCGGTGCGTGCGGTCAATCGCCTGCATTTCGACTGCCGGGTTCCACCACGGATCGAATAACACCACGTAGCTGGCCGCCGTGAGGTTCAGACCAAATCCGCCCGCTTTGAGCGAGATCAGAAACACCGCCGCCCCCTCGGCGTTCTGGAATGATTCGACCAATTCCCCGCGGTTTTCCGTATCGCCCGCCAGGTAAAAATGCGCCCACGCGCGTTCCTTAAGCGTCTCGCGTAAAATCTCGAGCATCGACACGAACTGCGAAAAGACCAGCACCTTGTGACCTTCCTCGACCAACGGCTCCAGCAAGTCCAGCAACGCCGCTAATTTCGCGCTCTCAGCCTGGCGCAGCTCCGCGCTGACCAGCGCCGGGTGACAACAGATTTGGCGAAGCCGCAACAGAGAGGTCAGGAAATTAAACCGTTGCTCGTTCAATTCCTGCTGCGTCTTAACGCTCAACAGCAATTGCTGCGCCCGTTTGAATTCCGCCCGGTACAGCGTCCTTTGTTCCCCGTCCATTTCGCAGATCAGGTCTTCCTCGACCCGATCCGGGAGGTCCTTGGCGACCTGGCTCTTGGCCCGCCGCAGCAGGAACGGCCGGACGCGCGCGGCCAGCCGGCGGCGCGCAAAGGGATCTTCCTGCTGACTATAACTGCGCGTGAAGTGCGCGCGGTTGCCCAGCACCCCGGGCATGGCGAAGGAGAAAATGCTCCAGAGGTCGAGCAGCCGATTTTCGATGGGCGTGCCGGTCAGCGCCAGCCGATGTTGCGCCTGCAGCGCCCGCGCGGCCTGGGCGGTCTGCGAATCCGGGTTCTTCACGTATTGCGCTTCATCCAGGACCACCGCCAGCCAGCGGTGCTGCGCGATGGCTGGGCTGAGGCTGCGCAATTGCGCATAGTTCAGCACCAGCAGATCGGCTTGCCCGCGCGCCGCCTCCAGTTCCGTCACTTCCTCGCCGGCCCACAGCCGCACCCGCAACCCCGAGCAGAACCGTTGCGCTTCGTTGCGCCAATTGTCCATCACCGACTTGGGACAAACCACCAGCGCAGGCAGAAGCTTGGTGCCGTGGCCATTGCCGTTGCCATTGCCATTGCCATTGCCATTGCCGCCGGCACTCTCGCCGGCGGGTGTCACGGTGCCGTTGGCGGCACAGTGTTCGGGCGTTTGCCGCAACCACCACAGCCAGGTGAGCGTTTGGAGCGTTTTACCCAACCCCATGTCATCGGCGAGCACACCTCCAAAATGATTGGCGGTCAAGTACGCCAGGAAATGAAATCCGGCCACCTGGTAGGGGCGCAACTCAGCGCCGATGCCGTCCGGCACCGGCGGAGTCACCCGGGTCTGAATCTCCGCCGCGCGCCGCTGAACCTGCTGGACTTGTGCTTCCGGGAGGAATTTCCGCGCCGCCTCGTCGGCTAATTGCAACGCGTGGAGGCGCTGCGGTTCGGCGGTAAAATCGCGCGCATTCAACCCGAGCCGCGCGAGCCGTTCATCATCTTCCTGCGGCAGATCGAATTGCAGGCGCCGCCAGCCTTTCTTACCCAATCGCACGTAACCGCCGCGCGCGTTGAGCAACAGCTTCAATTCTTCTGGCGTCAGCGTTGTGTCCGAAACCTTCAGGGCCACGCGCAGATCGAACCAATCCACATCGGCTTCTTCCAGATTCAATTGAACGCTGCCGGCCACGGGTTCATCGCGCAGGGTTGCCAACTGCTTATCCATTTGCACCAGCACTTGCGGCGGCAGCGACGCCAGCCAGGGCAGAAACGTATCCGGAAAATTCCGGGTCAGGCGGACGCGCCAGCGGGCGTGGTAATCGTCCCACTTGGCACCGAGGGCCTCGAGCCTGACGGGGAACAGGTCCTGGGCCGAACGGTCCACCAGCGGGATCAAGCCGTTGGCCGTTAGTTCAGGAATTTGGCGCTCCGAACCGTTGTTTGGGCTGTGCCAACCCCAGGGCGCGCACTGTTCAGTCTGTTTCCCCTCCACCTCCGCGCAAACCCGCAGATAGACAGCCTCGGTATCACTGCCGGGGTAAGTTGATTTGAGTTCGCAAATGAGTCGCACCTTCAATTCGATGCGCTTGGTGCGCGTCGCGATGCGTTGCGGCAAATCCAGCTTGAGTTGTTGGAGAAAGCGAATCCCCTGAGGCGTCTCGAGGGCCGGCGCCGGAATGCGCAGGGGTTCGCGCTTGTCAAATCCATGCAGGGGCGGTCCTTCAAAAAGGGCCTGTGCGCTCAAGTACAACGGCGGACGGCCCGGCATGGCCGCCAGAATCGGCGGTGCCGGCGCGCCGTCCGGCTGGACCAAACGCACGCTGTAATAATCCCCTTCGTCCTTGGCGGGATCGAGTTGATACCGCAGCGGCTCCGCGACGCGGGCCAGCGGCAATTCCTGCGATGTGACGATCCGCTCGGCGACCCCGTTGAGCCGCAGTACCCGCCCGAGCATCTTCCGGGTCTCTGCGCGGTCATAGGCAAAGTGGCAGGCGGAGTAACTGTCATAGGGTTGATGGACGGCAAGCCACAGGCCAGTCGATTCGGGCGTGATCGCCAGCTCGCCTTCTCCGAATTGCTGGATAAACCGCCGCAAATGCGATTGCTTCAGATCCTTGAATTTCTCGGTGGATAAGTTCCGCCACTGGACCCGCGCCTCCGACGGCAAAATCATGAGGCGGAAATCTACCAGCTCGGCCTCGGAAACAACGGCCGTGTCGGAGTTTTTGAGGTGCTCGCGCCAGGAGTCGATCTCCTTGCGTCGTTGCCAGGCCTGCATCGCCTGCTCAATCGGCGCAAAATCGGTGACTGGCTGGAGGAAGGCGGGGAAAGCAAGATTGCGGCGCCGCAGTTCCCACGCGCAATAGAGCCAAAACTCGAGGTCGGTAGTTGGCAAATCCGGCCACAACTGGAGGGGCGTCCAGTCGTAGCTGCGCAAATCGGGTACGAGCCTCCGCAGGGTTTCGCCGGTAAATTGATACCCCTGGCAAGCCTGTTGATGAAGCCACTGAATAATCTGGACGTAGCCGGCTTCGGCTTTGTCCAGGTCCCGGCCGAGTTTCTGACGCAACTCGTGCATGAGCGGCGAGGGCGGGGGTTGCGGCTCTTTCTGCAGAACTATCTTCACCGGCTGCGTTTTTGCTCTGCGCCCCCGTTTTGGTTTGGCCACCGGCTCGGGTGCTCCGACCGAGAACTTGGGCGCATTGGCCTGCAGCGCCAGCATCGCCGCGAACGCATGCTTGCAGTCATACATCATCGGACACGAGCATTCGGCTGACCAACTCCCCTCCTCCGGGTCATACTCGAACAGCACCTCGTAATCCTCCCCGCCGCGCACCACCGCGCCATACTCCAGATCCGTTTGGAAGCATTCCACTTCCAGCACCGCCTTGTCGTCAAAATAATGCCGGCCACGCCGCCGGCTCTTGGAGGGAAAGCTCGCCAGATAGCGCTGCACCGCGGCGGTATCAAGTAATGGATTCATGTTACGACAAAAATTATCTTGCGAGCATGCGTGAAGAGCGCGCCGCGAAACAATCGATACTTACTGGCAGTTGTTCACAGATTCTTCACCAACTTTTCACCGGCCCGCCGGCTCGAATTGCGCCAACCGCTTCACCAAGTCAGGGTGCGCCGCGGCTACATTCGTCCGTTCCCCCACGTCCTGCTCGGTGTTCACCAGGAACCAATGGCCGCCTTCGAGCGGTATCTTTTCCTTGCTCGTCGGGTCGTAGGGATCGTGCAGGAGTTTCCACGGGCCTTGCCGCACTGCCCATTGGCTGCCCAACCGCCATTGCAGCACGTCGTGCGGGCTGGGCGCGTTGGCCGAGCGCACGACCGCAGCCAGGCTGACCCCGCTCAACTGTGCCTTTGGTAACGGCACCCCACAAAGGTCCGCCAGGGTGGGCATCCAATCGCACGCATGCGCCACTTGGGTGCGAACCTCGCCTTCGGGTAAATGTCCCGGCCAGGAGAGCATCGCGGGCAATCGGATGCCGCCTTCGAACAAGCTGAATTTGGCGCCCCGGTAGGGGCCACTGCTGCCGCCGCCATAATGAGCGCGTTCCTCAACCGAGTGGCCGTTGTCGGATTGGTACACCAGGATGGTTCGGTCGCGCAGGCCGGTTTCGTCGAGGAACGTCAGCAACCGCCCGATCCTTTCATCTAAGGTCGATAAAAACGCGGCATAAAGGCGGCGGGGCGCCGGTACGTCGTGATAGTACGTCAGCCATTTGGGGTCACCCTGGTAGGGGTAATGCGGCATGTTGAACGCCAGGTAAATAAAAAAAGGCTCCTGGCGGTGGTGGTTGATAAAGTTTTCTGCTTTCTCGATCACTAAATCAGGAAAGTAATGCCCTGGGAGGCGCACGCGCTGGTTGTTCTCCCAAAGATCATGCCGGTTCGGGCCGGCCCAGTAGAAGAAATGCGTGTAATTATCAATACACCCGCCCATGAACCCGAACGAATAATCGAACCCATGGTCGAGCGGTTTGTGGCCCTGGCCCGAACCCAAATGCCATTTGCCGATGTGCGCTGTCGCGTAGCCGGCCGCTTTGAACATATCCGCCAGCGTCCGTTCAGAAGCCGGCAGGCCCGGCCCGGTAAGGGTATCGAGCTGATCGTCGGCTTCGCTCGGCGGCGCCGCGCCGTTATTCGGCATCCCGGCCAGCCATGGATAACGGCCCGTGAGCAGCCCGGCGCGGGAGGGGGAGCAGACCGGGGCGGCTGAGTAAAAGTGGGTGAAGCGCAGACCGCGCGTGGCAAGGGAATCAATCGCCGGTGTGTGCAAATCTTTCGCGCCGTAGCAATTGGCATCAATACTCCCCTGATCGTCAGCGAGGAGAAAAATCACATTCGGCTTCGAACCGGGTGCCGCGCCACATACGGGGGACGGCCAACTGGACCAGCACAACAGACCAAAACCGCACCAGGCGAGCCGCGCGCCAGCCGCAGTGAACATTTTACGCATAAATCAACAAGCGAACCTATGGAAGGGTTCGCCTGCACTGATTTAGTCATTGCCCGGCGCACGCCGCAAGCACATAGGTGCACCCGGGAAGGCCGCCGGCACGGGATTCCTGGCGCACGGCTTGCTAAACCCAATCCCAGCCCTACATTAGCCCAATGAAGATACCGCGCGAAGTGCCGGTGATGACGCTGCCCAACGCGACGCTATTTCCCCAGGCGTTGCTGCCGCTTTATATTTTCGAGCCGCGTTATCGGCAGATGCTGGCCGATGCGCTCCACTCGCATCGTATGTTCTCGGTGGCGATGCAACGGCCGGGCAACCACCGGGAAACGCCCTCGCCCGTGGCGGGCCTGGGCCTCATCCGGGTCTCGGTGGCACATCGCGACGGCACTTCGCACTTAATTTTACAGGGCCTGGCCCGAGTGGAACTTGAAGAGACCCTCCGCTACAAACCCTACCGGGTTCAGCGCATTCGGCCCTTGCGCACACCGCCGTGCGACAACGTGAAAGTGGACGCGCTGCTGGCGAAGGTTCGCGAGCTGCTCGAGGAACGAATTCGGCTTGGCCTGCCGTTCCCCTTCCCGGTGATGTCGCCGGGCAAAGGCGAACCCAAAACCCCGCCACCCTTTTCCCCAAAAGACATTCTGAAGTACTTGGACTCAATTCGCGACGCGGAGCAGGCAGCCGACCTGGTGTCCTGCGCGGTGCTCCCCGGGGCTGTCGAGCGCCAGACGATTCTCGAGACGGTTGAAGTGGAAGCGCGGCTGCGCCGGTTGATTCATTTTTTGCTGACGGAAATCCAGCGCCAACGAAAAGGACAAAGCCATGAGTGAACCTCAAAGCAATTCTGCGGCGGGCGAGCAGCCTGGTCGAGCGGACATGTATTCGGCCCTGTTCGCCCAATTGGTGATGCAGCAAACCAATATGGCCTTCATGTTGATGGGCAAAGTCGCCCACCCCGAGTCCGGACAGGTGGTCAAAGACCTCGACGCGGCCCAACTTTTCATCGATCAGTTGGACATGCTCGAAGCCAAGACCAAGGGCAACCTGACCAAGGAAGAAGCAGCGCTGCTAAAACAAAGCCTGATGAACCTGCGCCTGAACTTTGTCGAGGCCGTCGAACAAACGCCCCAACCTCAGCCGCAAAAGCCGGCGGAAACCCCGGCCTCAGCTCAGCCCGCGACCTCGCCCACTCCGGCTGAAGAATCTCACAAGAAGTTCAGTAAGAAATACTGAGCCCCAACGGCGCGCGGACTTTAGTCAGATCCGCGACAGCTTTGTCACGGACCCCCGCCCGAATGCTGTCCCAGCCTGACTGAACGCTCTGGCTTTGCAGCGGACTAAAGTCCACGCTCCGGTCCGCTCCGCTACGGTTTGGCGGTGCTGTGGCCGTTAGCGGCGCCTGCGGCTGGTTGAAGCGAATCCGCCGCGGCGGTCTCTTCAGCCGCTTTGAGCTTCTCATCGAGGATCTGCACGTCGGCCTGTTTGCGGAGTTGTTCCAGGTAAGGCGGGCCCTGCTTTTGCAGCGCGGTTTGAACCAGGTAATCCCGAATCTTGGAGCTCGATTCGGCCAGGTCGTGCTTCTTGGCGGGAATCTTTTCGCTTAACTTAATGATATGATAGCCGAATTGCGTCGTGACGATGTCGCTCACCTGACCCGGCTTTAGCGCGAAGGCCGCATCCTCGAATTCCTTCACCATTTGGCCGCGGGGGAATTTGTATTCGCCGCCTTTGTCCTTCGACCCGGGGTCTTCGGAATATTGACTGGCGAGCTTGGCGAAATCCTCGCCGGCGCGGGCGCGTTTGAGCAAATCCTCAGCCAGTTTGTGCTTGGCGGCTTTCTGCGCATCGGAAAGCTCCGTGTTGGTGGCCTGGTCGCGAGTGCTCAGCAGGATATGGCTGGCACGCACCATTTCCGGGTCCTCAAATTGCGACGGGTTATCATTATAGAATTTCTTTATATCGTCGTCGGTGATGTTGATCTTCAACTCGCGGGTCAGAACAATCTTGGCGATTTCGCCGTCCAGCCACTTGTCCATCAACTGGTCCTTGGTCAGGCCCATCGCCTTGAGCCGCATGTCAAACCCCTGCTCGCCCAATTGACCCTTGGCCTCCTCCAGCAGCTTGTCGGCTTGCTTCTGGGCCGCCGCACGATCCTCGACGGTCGCTTTGGTCTTCACGATCTGGAGCTGGATCAACTGATCCAGAACCTGCCGCTCCAACATCGCCGCGCGATCCGCCGGCAGAGGCGTGCCGCGCGCCAAAAATTGAGACTTGATGCGGATAACCTCGTCATCGAGCTGGCTGCGCTTGATTTCAAAGCCTTTGCCCTTGGCGACAACGGTATCCGGGAACAACTCGGCGGGTTTGGCTGCCGGTGTTGCGGGGGCGGCGCTCGAGGGGGCGGCCGTTTGCGCCGTCACGGTGCCGGCCACCAACCAGCCCGCTGCGACAAGCAACGGCAGGCTGCTATACGAACTCTTCTTAAACATAGGGTAGCATTCTATCATAGGTTCACAGTTTGACTACATTTACATTACGAATATCGGGGTCTTTTTCGAGCTCTGCCAGCACCTCCCCAGGGGGCACACTGTCAAGATTCAAAACCGTCAAGGCATGCCCGCCAGCCGTGTCCCGCGTCAGGCTCATGCTCGCAATATTCACCTTGTGCCGCCCCAGCAGCGTACCCAGATAACCGACGATACCCGGACGGTCCTTGTTTTCCAGCAATAACACCACACCGAACGGGACGATCTCGGTTGGTTGACTGAAAACACGCACGATCCGCGGGTTCTCGGGCGAACCAAAGAACGTGCCGCCCGCCGAGGTGAGTTTTTCGTCGCCACAGAATGCCTGGAGGTGGAGCCATTCGTTGAAGGTGACGGGTTCGTTCGAGCGTTTCTCCTCGACGGTTAAGCCAAGCGTCGAAGCAATGCTGCGGACATTGACGTTGTTGAGGTCCTTCACCGACGCGCGGGACAGAAAGCCGAGCAGAACGGCGCGGGTGATTGGATCGATATTGGGCAATTCCTGTGCTTTGCCGCCGTAGGTGATGTGCAACCGGTCCACCTGCGCCGGCGCGATTTGGGCCAGCAACTTGCCCAGCTTTTCCCCCAGCACCAAGTACGGCTTGATTTGTTCGTAGGTGCGGGCATCCAGGTAAGGCAGGTTCACCGCGTTGCGCACCTCGCCTGTGAGCAAATAGCCGGCGATGACTTCGGCGACTTCAACACCGCACTTTTCCTGGGCTTCGTGCGTGCTGGCGCCCAGGTGCGGAGTTAGCGTGATGCCGGGGTGCTTGCGAAACGGATGGTCCGCCGGCAACGGTTCGGCCGCATAAACGTCCAGCGCCGCCGCTGACAGCTTCCCCGAATCCAGCGCCGCAAGCAGGTCCGCTTCGACAACGATTTCGCCCCGGGCGCAATTGACCACGCAGACCTTGGGTTTCATGCGGGCAAACGCCGCGGCGTTGAGCATGCCGCGCGTCTGCTCGGTCACCGGCATGTGAACCGTGATAAAATCCGCCGCGCGATAAACCTCGTCCAGATCGCCTGCCAGGCTTATGCCCAGCGCGCGGGCACGGCCTTCCGTCAGGAACGGGTCGTAAGCGATCACCTTCATCCCGAAAGCCAGCGCCCGTTTGGCCACTTCGCTCCCGATCCGGCCCAGGCCCAGCACGCCCAGCGTTTTGCCGAAAATCTCTGTCCCCTGGAACTGTTTGCGGTCCCATTTCCCCGCAATCATCGACGCATAAGCCGGCGACACTTTCCGCGCCAGGTTCAAAATGAGCGCGAAGGAAAGCTCAGCGGTCGAAATGGTATTGCCCCCCGGCGTGTTCATCACGACGACGCCATGTTGAGTGGCGGCCTCGACATCGACGTTATCGACACCCACACCCGCGCGGCCCACGACCCGCAGCTTCGGCGCCGCTTCGATGAGCTTCGCGGTCACTTTGGTCTCAGAGCGCACGACCAGCGCCACCGCGTCCTTGACTACCGGCAACAACTCGGCCTCGGGGAGGCGTTTGGGCAACACGACCACCTCAAACTCCGGCCGTTGTTGCAGCAAAGCGATCCCTTTCGGAGACACTGGGTCACACACCAGGATTTTCATAAAGAGCCGGGAGTCTAGGCCAGGGGCTGGGGCAGGTCAACGCTCTCAACGACTGAGAAATCGTCTGCGCACGACGAGGCCGGGCTGGGCGGTGGTCCTCGCATTTTGGCCGAACGGGCTTGGCTGGGCGCCTGTGCTCCTGCCACAAAACAAGGGCTATGTTACCAGGGCAAGAAGTTGGCATCCCGCCAACGGTACGATTGGAAAGTGAAACTGTGGGACAAAGAGGGCCCAGCCAGGGAACGAGGAGGAGTTGGTCAAAAATAGGTTGTTCCGCCCCCGAGATGACCGAGGATGTCGAAGCAAGGTGGCACCATCGAGAAGCGTTCGGCAAGCTGGCGCAGCATTTTTTGGGCTTTCTTAGCCAATAAAAGCTCGGTATGTTTCTTCGCGTGCCTGTTGCATACGGTTTTGTGGACCGCATCGTGCGGGTTGGTCGCTTCGCTCTGATGGCCGCATTATTGGCAAGGTTCCCGAGTGGGCGGGCGCAGGCCGAGATAATCTTCCAGGACTTCTTCACGCAGCCTGCGGGCAACATCGCCACCAGCGCGCCATGGATTAACGTCGAAGGGTACGCTTGGCAGGTTGGGGGCGGAAGTTCACAGGTGGCGCTGGATGGGCAGGGTCATATCTTCAACAGCGCTGCCAACGCGACGGTGGCCGCGGGCATCGCGCTGGTTCCCATCGGCCCGCACGGTTCCTTGACCGTTTCGGCGACCATCGAAATTCCAGCGGGCTCGAGTGAGTCCGCCGATATCGGGTTTGGCAGCGCCAATTTATTCCTAACCTCAAGCGCCAGCGGCAGCGGTCCGTGGATCAAAGTGATCGGAAACGGCACGGTCGATCTTTACGGCGGCCCAGCCCAGAACAACGTGACGACGGCTCTCAATGCGTTCACGAATAACGGCAGCCCGGTTCAATTCTTTCTGACTTATGACGCCTTCCTTGGCGTCGCTACCGTCGGCTCGATCATTGGCGGGGCCACCAATCTGATCTTCAACCAGGTGCCGGTTGTGAACAGCGCCGGCGCCGTTTCCCCAAACTATCTTTTGCTGCAGTTTTCGACGAATTTAACCACGGCGACCGCCAGGTGGATGGCCGACGTATCGGTGGACTGGTATCCCCGCCCGCCGCCGTTGCTGAGCCTTGCTGTGCCGCCGATGACCAACATCGCCGTCGGCCTGCCCGGGACCAACGATATCCAACTGATTCAAAACGCGCTGAACCGGGCGGCCGGCGCGGGCGTGCCATCCGAAGTGGTTTTTACCGCCGGCGCAACCTATGTGCTCACCAACAGTGCGTTGATTGGCGGGACGGCCGTGACGCTTTCGGCGGCCAGCAACGTTGTGGTCAATGGCAACGGCGCTAACATTCTGATCACCAATCCGCGCATCGGCTTTCTCGATGTCTTGATGTGTACGAATGTCATCGTGGAAGGGTTTTCCGTTGACTACAAGCCGCTGCCCTTCACGCAGGGGATCGTCAGCCAAAACTTTTATACGCAAACCCAGGGACCCAAGGAGTCGGCCATCGAGGTGATGATTGATACCGGTTACCCCTCGCCCACAAACGCGAATTACCTGGACCCCAATGCGGAACGCTGGGGTACGGTGATGAATCCCACGGAACCGGGACGCGGGGCCGACAACAGCCTGACTATCTGCATTTACACCAATGTCGTCCAAACCAACGTGGACGGTGCCTACAAAGTGGAGATGCCGTTTGCCAACCAAACGCGCACCATTGCCCCCGGCTCGATCTGGTGCATGATTTCGCGCTGGAACAATTCGATGGTTTTCAACGCGGCTAAATCCTGCCAGGTGACCTTCCTGGGCAACACCAATTACGCGGGCGCGGGAGCCAGCTACACGGCGACGCTCACGCCGCTGGTCAACGAGGTGAATTGCGAGGTGCAACTGGGCCCGCCGCCCGCGGGGGCGGCCGCCCCACGCCGCCGCTCGTCCAATGCCGATGGAGGGTTAATCGTCGAAAGCCGCATTGGGCCGTGGGTGCAGGGTTGCAATTTCACCGGGCTGAGCGATGACGTAGCCAACGCTTGCGTCAATCCCTTCGTCCCGCTGACCATTCCCGCCAACCCGACCGCCTCGCTTGGCCTGGGCGGTTACAACAGCTCCGGTTCGCCTACGACCCTGGTGGGGTTCCAACTGCAGGTTGGAGACCAAATCATCTTCTTCGACGCCAGCACCGGAGCGGTGTTCGACCGCGCATCGGTAACCGCTGTGAGCCTGCCCAACGCGACATTCGATCACGCCATCACCAACATCGACTCGAACACGCTTATCTTCGATAGCACGCTGAACACCTCCGCCGTCTATCTAAACAACCATTTCAGCAATTCGCGGATTCACGGCATTTACGCGCGGGCGAACAACCTGCTCATCGCGCACAACAACATCAGCGGCATGGGCCTGAGCGCCATCTCCGCCTTTCCCGCCCTCAACCTCTCGACTCCCAACTCCTACTTGCCCACCAACGTCGTCATCATGGACAACGTGCTCTCGGATTGCAGTTTCTCACGCGAAGCCATCAGCAACGCCATACCCACACAGGAACCGGCCTACGCCCTGGTGGAATTCCACCAAACCGCCGACAACACCGATTACGTGCCGTCCGGCTTCGACGTTTCCGGCATCCGCATTCTCTACAATGCCTTCCTGGATTGGCGCCGTGCTCCGCTGTCGCTCCACAATGCGACTGACGTCAATGTCATTGGAAACTATTTTGGCCCACCCTTGACCAACGGCAACTACGTGCCCGCTTCGAGCAACCGGATCGCCGATTTGTGGGCCTCCGATTATCCGAATCTTCGCTTCACCAACAACGTCAACGCGACCGGCTTGCCGGACGCCCAGACTGTTTTTGAGGACGGCATCGCCACCCCGATTGCCGGCGCCTTCCAGCCGCCGGCTGGCCCGCGCCTGGCCTCCGGCCTTGCCGGTTCCAATCTGGTGATTACGTGGCTGAGCCCTGCGCCCGGGTTTGTGCTCGAGCAAACCAGCCAGCTCCGGAACGGCTCGAACAGTTGGGTCCTTTCTCCAACCGCCCCCGTGCTCCAAGGGGCGTCCAACGTCGTAACCCTCCCGCTCGCACCCGGCGAGTCCGCCCTGTTCCTGCGCGCGCGCCAAAGATAGCGGGACTTCCCCAATAGAGGAAGGGCGCATTTTATGTTTCGAGGAAGGGCGCCACGGGTGCAGCAGGGCTGATTTAGCGGCCGGCGCGTGGCGCCCCCACTTGGGTGCCAACTCCCTTTCAGGGCGCCGGGGACAGTTTCTGTTTTGCGCGCCGGACACGAATCTGCAAGGACCGAAATGAACTTGTAGCACTGCCTTTCATCTGGGTATTTCCCGCAAGGATGTCGAGTTTCCCATGTCCTGACAGCCACCCCAGCTTCTCGGAATCCGTGTAGCCAGCGAGTAGCTTCCGAACTGCACCCGGTTGCGAGACAAGGTCGATTAGCTGAAACCCGTCACTCATGCCTGGGTCGAATAGTTTGCGTCAGGCGCGCCGGGTGCCTGTTGGTCATTTCGGAGCCGCCGCCAAGTTACCAGTGCGGGCAGCACGAAAATGCCTGCGATAAACGTCAACCATACCAAATACACAACCCATTCCGGCGCCAGATAATAATCCCGCAGATTGCCGTCCGCCGAGTTGGCCCACGGATGTATGAAGGGCGGAAACCACGAAATAACGAATGGCGGCGCGTCGTCCCAGCAGTGATAAAGATAATTCGGTGCAACGACAAGCCACGCGATGGCGAACAGCAGAAACGAGAACGGGCACAAGGCCAGATAAAGCAGGATGCACCTGGTCGCGTTCATGCGCTACGTAGTCTGAATAATATATCGGATACACGAGGCTAAATGACAAGCTGGGACCTTCAAGAGGACAAGCGTCGTCATCGGCGAAGTCATCGATTTTGGTCTGCCGGATAAGCAATACGTTTCATGGGCGCCCAGCCCCTGGGTCGCTTCGTTGACCCTTTGCTGCCAAGTGTCGTTGCTCCCCAACAGAGTATGCCTCGGCGAGCCAGGCACAAAACTCCGCGTCGATTTCGCGGAGAGAGGTAAGCCGAAACAGATGGACATGATTCCTTGGTGAAATGGTTTGAACCGCGAAAGCGAGGATGCGCAACTCGACGCGCAAGCACCAGGTGGCCATCCAACCATCGGAATCTGGGGGTGACTTGTGCGAAGGACCTGCCCGGCTGGGCACGCCGGCCGGCAGGCGGTCGGCCAAAACCGGCTCGCGCGGCTCCGAGCTGCGCTCGGGAAGCAAGGCGGACCCATCGCTCAGAATCCAGGTATCCTTGCTGCCGCCGCCGCTGGTCATGGCCAGGGCCAGTTCACCGGGATTGGGCGAAACCCGGGTAAGGGCGCCGGGTAAAACCGCGAGGCTCTCTGCGCCGTTGGCACGGCTCTGCCCTCATCCGAGTCGGGCCTCAGGCGAGTCGGGCGCCAGAACCCTGGCATCTTTTTTCGTTCGGTTTGCTCCCGCAGCGGGGTTTTACTGGTGAAGAAATGACAGAAAGCCAACAATTACTGGCTGAATACACCAGGAACGGCTCCGAAACCGCCTTTCGCGATTTGGTCCAGCGCTACCTTGGCCTGGTCTATTCCTGCGCCGTTCGGCTTGTGGGCGGGGACGCCCACTTGGCCCAGGACGTTGCCCAAACCGTATTCATCCACCTGGCCCGCAAAGCCGCCTCGCTGCCTCCCGGGGTTATGCTGGGAGGGTGGCTCCACCGCGATACCTGTTTCGTAGCCGCCAAATTCCTCCGCCAGGCGCGCCGCCGTCAAGCCCGCGAACAACAGGCCGCCCTTATGCATGCCCTCCCCGACCACTCCCAGGCCAACCTCGAACAACTGTCCCCAATTCTCGATGAGGCCATCAACGCCCTCGCCGAAGAGGAACGCCTGGCCATCCTGCTTCGCTTCTTCGAGCAGCGCGATTTCCGCTCCGTCGGCGCCGCCCTTTGTACTTCCGATGACGCCGCGCGCATGCGAGTCACCCGGGCTCTAGACAAACTCCAGGTCCTGCTCAAGCACCGTGGAGTCACCCTCTCCGTTTCCGTTCTCGCTGCTGCGCTGGCCGCCGAAGCCGTCACCGCGGCGCCCGTCGGCCTGGCCACCAGCATCTCTGCAGCAGCCCTGGCCACAACCGGCGCCGGCGCCACTACCGCCCTTATCAAAGCGCTCACTATGAATGCAAAACTCCTGCTCGCCAGTTCCCTCGCCGTCGGCGGTCTCGCCGTTTCCCTGGTCGTTCAGCATCGCGGCCGCCTCCAGCTCGAAGAAAACAATCGCCGCCTCCAACAACAGGTCCAGGCCCTGGCAGCGGACAATGAAACCCTCTCAAGCCGTTTAGCGCAAACCCCCGCACGACCGGTGGTCGCTGCCAACCATGACGGAGAATTACTTCGCCTCCGCGGTGAGGTCGGCAGCCTGCGCCAACAACTCGCCGAGGCAACTAACGCGCAGAGCCTCTCCACCAACGAACTATCAGCGGCCAACGAGCTAACGGCTGCGCGCCAGCGCCAGCAACAGCTCGGAATCGCCAAAATGACCTATGAAAAGACATGGTTGGCAGCCTTTATCATGTACGCCGAACAGAACCACGAGTATCCTACCAATTTCGACCAGGCCCTGCTATTCTGGCCTTCCAACTGGCCCTCTACACATGCACTGGAAACCAACCAAGTACCTGGATTAGTCCCCGATAATTACGAAATTACATACAACGGTACTCTGAGTAGCCTCACCAATCTCTCCACCGTCATTGTGCTTCGCGAAAAGCAACCCTGGCAAACCCTCGACGGCGGCTGGGTCAGAACCTACGGATTCGCCGATGGGCATGTCGAAATCCATAAGGCCGAGGACGGCAATTTCCTTCCCTGGGAGCAACAACACATGGCCGCAACCGCTGCTGCCCCTGGCTCCGGCCCCTAACTTGCCTCTTCAATCAAGGTTTCGCCGTCCACGAAGATTCCCTGGCGGCGGTTGCCACGGCCACATGACGTGGTAGATCGCTCCAAGGTGCCCATGCGCAGTTGGCGCAGCATGGGGGCGAGTTCGGACCGTTAGCGGGGGGCGCGGCGCGTCCACCGCCATTAACACTGGCTTCAGCCGGGTGAACGCCGGGTTGAATTGGCTCTGGTGCCCCGATGCCGGGGGTTCAACGTCGCATAAGCCGCGTTCAGCGCCCGCGTCCACCGTTCGGCCAGGGCCTTGGCTTGCTCGTCCATGCCGGACAACAAATCCGGGTGGCACGTTTTCACTCGCTTTCGATAAGCCGCCTTGATTTGCATCATCGAGGCCGAAGGCGACACGCCCAAAAGCTCGTATGGGCTGAGGTTCTCCGGCTCGAGCACCGGCGCAGTCCGCTCGGCAGAATCGAACTTCGGCCGCCCGGGCTCCGGCCCTTTGTCGGCGCGGTCCTCCGGCCCCAGCATCGCGCGCAGGCGCAGCCGGACCGGCTCCATCAGAATCACTCGCGACGCATCCGCCCCTAAAAAGAGCACCCCATCCAGCAGCGACAACTGCTCCCGCAGGCGCTCGGTTGATACCCGCGCGCAATGCCCTACCAGTTCCTCCCAGGTTACCGACCTATCCTGTCCCGCCAGATAGGCCAACGCCCGGGCGCAACCTCTAACATTCAACTGCCCCAGCTCTTCGCAGCGCCGGAGTTGCCGGAAACCCTCCAACGCGCAGCGAGGACCGAACGCGAAGATATCTTTGATGATCCAAAAACCCATAGGGTCCAGAACCAGGTCGAGCTGGCGCTGCCGGCTTTTCATGCTGCGAGCAAAGAATGCGGTAGTTAGCCCCACCGCCACCAGCGCCGGCGCAGCCCCAGAACCCACCGCCGCGCCGAAGACCACAGACAGGAGGCCGTAAACCAGGAAGGTCATGAGGAGGAACACGGCGACCCCGCTGCCAATGGCCATGATGGAGAGCACCGCTGCCGAAGCCCGGTCCGTCCGCCGCTCCCGCTCAAGCCACCGGGCAATGCCCTCTGGGAATTCGTTCATCCGACGGGAACATACCAACCGGCTGGCGGGAGCCGGAACAACTTATTTCGACGGCAGAATCCAAGCCGAAGAATCCAATCTATAGTGTATAGGAGCAAAGGGGCTGGCATCCCGGATGCGAAACCTCCGTCAAGGTAAGGAGGAAGCGGCGTACCCCGATGCCCATCCCGGCTGGTGTATTCGCTGATTTGCAGCACCGGTGAAAGCGCTCCCATGATCGTCGAGTCCACTGCCATCAAAACTCTTGCGGCAGAATCGATTTCGCGAGCGGCGGATGCGAGACTCGGCTTGCCCCAATCGCTCCCGGTTGTTCCGGCCTGATCCGACCTGGAATTTCGTGCCGCAGTTGCCTCCGTTGCGCTTTGAGCCGATAGAAGTCAAAAATCAACGGCGGAGGTGTTGCTTTTGGCCACTCCAGGCGCATACTCGGGCCATGAATCAGAGACTTTCCCGCCGTTCGGCCCTGGGCAAACTCACTGGCAGCACGTTGGCCGTCGCTGCAGCCGGCGCCTATGGCTCGCGTCTGGTTGCGGCCGAAAGCGCAGCCGCACCCGAGCCCAAGCTCAAAGGGCGCATCCATCACTCTGTATGCCGGTGGTGTTACGGCAGCATTGGGTTGGAGCAATTGTGCGAAGCGGCCAAAGAAATCGGCATACAGTCAATCGATTTGATGGAGGTTAAAGACTTCCCCATCCTGAAGAAGCACGGGCTGGTTTGCGCGATGGTCAGCGGCGTTCCCGGCGGGATTGGTAGCGGACTCAATCGGCTGGAGAATCACGACCGGATTGTGGAGTTTTTTGAGAAAACGGCGCCGGTGGTGGCGGAATATGGTTACCCGAACATTATCTGTTTCTCGGGAAACCGGCGTGGCATGAGCGATGAGCAAGGTCTGGAAAATTGCGCGGTGGGCATGAAGCGCATCACGCCGATTGTTGAAAAGCACGGAGTCACCGCCTGCATGGAGTTGCTCAACAGCAAGCGCAACCACCCGGATTACATGTGCGACCACACGGCCTGGGGCGTGAAGCTTTGCGAGGCGGTGGGCTCAGACCATTTCAAACTGCTGTACGACATTTATCACATGCAGATCATGGAAGGGGACCTGATTGCGACCATCCGAGAGAATCATAAGCATCTCGGGCATTTCCATACCGGCGGGGTGCCTGGGCGCGGCGAAATCGATGATACGCAGGAGACGTATTACCCAGCGGTAATGCGGGCGATCGTCGAAACCGGCTACAAAGGATTTGTCGCGCAGGAGTTCGTGCCGACGCATCCTGACCCGCTGAAGTCGCTCAAGGAATGCGTGCTCATTTGCGACGTGTAGCTATCATCTAGCGGAGCGCGGACTTGAGTCCGCAGCAATCTCCGCAGGGCAGATTTGCCGCGATTCGAAGGCCTGCTCAGTAACTGCACATTGCTGCGGACTAAAGCTAAAGTCCGCGCTCCGCTAAAAATTCATTTACTCCCGCACGGTAGCCTGGAGCTTTTGCTTAAACTGCTCCACGAGCTTTTCATGCGCGCTGGTGGCTTCGGCGTCAGTCAAGGTGCGCTCGGCACTGCGATAAGTGAACGCGTAGGCCATGCTCTTTTGGCCGGCGGGCATGTTCTTGCCCCGGAAAATATCGAACAGCTCGACCGATTCCAGGTTAGCTGGTTTGGCCTGCCTGACCACCTGCAACACCGCTTCGTGAGTCGTCGCCTCGGGCACCAGCATCGCGACGTCGCGGCGGATGGGCGGCAGAACCGGCACCGCGCGGAAGGTTTTGGCGGAATTGCGCCGCGCCAGGAGAATATCGAGATTCAGCTCGGCCAGCAGCACGGCATCGCGCAGATCGTACCTTCTGGCAATAGAAGGTTGAAGCTGCCCCAGTGAACCCAACGGGAGCCGGCCCAGTTGCACAAGCGCCGATTCGAGCAAGAGCGGCGTGCCCTCGGAACGACGGTTGTAAGTGACGCCCCGCACACCAAATCGCTCCAGAAATTCCTCGAGCAACCCTTTTAGATCGTAGATGTCGAACCGCGCTTCCCGCTCCTCGCCCGTCCAGAACAGCGGATGACGCCGGCCCGTCAATGCGATCGCCACGCGCCGCTCTTCGAGTGGCCGGGCACCGCCGGCAGGTCCCGCGCCGGTCCCCTGCCCTGCGGCCGGAGGGAGGAAAACGCGGCCCAGTTCAAACAGGGCCACATCGTAGTTCTTGTGATTGAGATTATGGCGCAACGCATCGAGCAACCCCGGCAGCAGACTGGGCCGCAGCACGTTCATGTCGCTGCTCAAAGGATTGGCCAGCGCGACAACCTCCGCGCCGGCGACGAGTTGCGCCGCGGCTTCTGAGATAAGCGTTTGGCCCTGGGCCTCGTCCAGGCCAAGCCCGGCCAGCAAGGCGCGGGCCTCGGCAATCTGATCGTGTACGGCATCAAAATCATTGAGCCCGAGCGCACCGCGCGGCGCGCTGGCGGGGATTCGCTCCACGCCATACAGCCGGGCGACTTCCTCCACCAGATCAATCTCACGTTTGAGGTCCACCCGGAAGGTCGGAATACGAATGGTGACCGGTTCGATTGGCCCGGGCGCGGCTTCGACCGGCCGTGGCTTGCGGTTGACCACCTTCAGTTCGAGTTGCGCCAAATAGGCCTCAATCTGCTCGGGCGATAATTCCAGGCCGAGCAACTCGTTGACCTTGGTGTGGCGCAGAGGGATCTGTTTAGGTTGAGCAGGCGAAGGATACGCTTCCACCAGTGGACCCGCCGGAGCGCCGCCGGCGGTCTGGCAAATCAAATCGACCGCCCGGCTGCTGGCCCACGCGCACAAACCGATATCGGCGCCGCGCTCGAACCGGTAGGAAGATTCGCTGCGGAGGTCCAGCTTTTTGGAAGTCGCGCGCACATTCTGGGGATTGAAGTAAGCGCTCTCGAGGAGCACCTCGCCCGTGTTTAGATTGATCTCGGAATTGTGCCCGCCCATAACGCCGGCAAGAGCGACGGCCTTGCTTTCATCGGCAATCAACAGCATCCGCGAAGTCAGCGTCCGCTCCTGGCCGTCCAGAGTGATGAATTTTTCCCCTTCGGCAGCGCGGCGGACCACAACCGTCGGCAGACCATGGTTGCCCCGGGCCAGGAGCTGGCAATCAAACGCGTGCAGCGGCTGGCCGGTTTCCAACATCACATAGTTGGTAACATCGACGACGTTATTGATGCTGCGCACGCCAATCTTCTCGAGCATCGTCGCCAGCCAGGCGGGACTCGGTGCGATCTTGACCCCGCGAATCAGGCGCGCCGTATAACGCGGACACAACTCTGGCTCTTCCAACCGCACCAGCACCGTATCTGACCTCTGACCTCTGACCTCTGACCTCTGATCTCCGACCTCCGGCATTTTCAACCGATTGCCCGTCACAGCCGCAATTTCGCGCGCGATGCCGATGACACTGTTGAGGTCGGGCCGATTCGGGGTGATTTCCAGGTCCAGGACCACATCGCTTTCGCCCCGTCCCAGATACTCCGCGAAGGCCTGGCCCACCTGAGCATCCTCGCGCAAAATCAGCAGGCCTTCCTTGCCACCTTCCAGCCCGAGTTCCTGCGGTGAGCATAACATGCCCTGCGATTCGCAGCCGCGGATTTTGCCGACTTTGATGGTCACGGGCGCCTCGCCGGGCTTGGCCGGAAGAGTCGCCCCGGGGAGAATCAAAGGCACTTTGTCGCCCGCTTTGAAATTGTGGGCGCCGCAAACGATTTGCCGTTCGCCTTTGCCGTCCTGGACCCGGCACAGGGAGAGTTTGTCGGCGTTGGGATGCTTGTCGCGGGTGATGACCTGGGCAACGACAACGCCTTGAAACTCGCCACCGAGTTTTTGCAAGCCCTCGACTTCGAGTCCGAGCATGGTCAACCGCTCGGCAAGCTGCTCCGGCGTCCAGTCGAACTCGACGTATTGTTTGAGCCAGTTAAGGGTGACTTTCATCAAAATTGACCGAGGAAGCGGATGTCGTTTTCGTAGAACAAGCGGATATCGTTTATGCCGTAGCGGATCATCGCAATCCGCTCGATGCCAAACCCAAAGGCCCAGCCGGTCCAGGCCTCAGGATCATAACCAACGTTCTCGAACACCTGGGGATGAACCATGCCGCAGCCGGCGATTTCGAGCCATTCCTTGCCCATCTTGCGCGTGAGGCTGCTGCTGAAATCAATTTCAAAGCTCGGCTCGGTGTAGCTGAAATAATGCGGCCGAAACCGGATGCGGGTTTCCGGTCCCATTAGCTCTTTAAAAACAAATTCAACCGTCCCTTTCAAGTCGCCGACGGTCACGTCGTGGTCCACGTACAGTCCCTCGACCTGGTGGAAGGCGGGATTGTGAGTCGCGTCGGCGTTGTCGCGCCGATAAACCCGGCCGGGGACCAAGATACGCACCGGCGGGCGCTGCTTTTCCATCACGCGGATTTGCACCGAAGAAGTATGGGTGCGAAGCAACAGCGGCGCGGCGCCACCCGGCGAACGCAAATAAAAGGTGTCCTGGGTGTCGCGCGCCGGATGGTCCGCCGGGGTATTGAGCGCGTCAAAGCAGTGGTACTCGTCTTCGACCTCCGGCCCGTCAGCAACGGCAAAACCGAGCTTGCGGAAACTGCGCACGATGTCCTCCGTGACCTGAGTCAGGGGATGCAGGCTCCCGAGCACGCGCCGGCGACCCGGCAGAGTAAAGTCGGTCGGCTCCTGAGGCAGCGCGGCCTTCAGTTCCACGTCGGCCCGGCACTGGCTTAACGCGGCCTCCAACTCCAGTTTGGCGGCGTTGAGCGCCTTGCCCGCGGCGGGTTTGTCTTCCTTGGGCAACGCGGAAAGCTGTTTGAGCAACGCGGTGAACTTCCCGTGCGCGCCCAGCCATTGGCCTTTAGCCTGCTCGAGCGCGGCGATATCGGGCGCGGCTCGAAGCTCCGCCAGCGCGGCCGCCTTCAACGGCTCGATTTCATCAAGCAAGGACATACAGGGTTATCAGGTTGTCAGGTTATCAAGTTTTCAGCTTGTCAGGTTCGGAGCGTGACCAGTTGGCCGGCGCAATATTGGCTATAACCTGATAACTCCGATAATCTGAAAACCTGATAACTCAAAATGGGCGACCGTTGCTGGCCGCCCATTGCACTCGATGTTTCTTGTTCGAGAATTGCTTAAGCCTTAGCGGCTTTGGCTTTCAAAGCAGCCTGGGCGACTTGGACCAACTGCGCAAAAGCGGCGGCGTCGGTGGCAGCCAAATCGGCCAGCACCTTGCGGTCGAGCGCAACTTTAGCGGCTTTGAGTCCTTCCATGAAGCGGCTGTAAGTGGTGCCGGCAGCGCGGGCGGCGGCGTTGATGCGGACTTGCCATAGGGCGCGGAAATTGCGTTTCTTGGTGCGGCGATCACGGAAAGCGTATTGGCGGCCGTGGTCAACCGCATCGGAGGCGTAGCGATACAGCTTGGAGCGGCGCATCCGAAAGCCTTTCGCGGCCCGGATCATCCGGGTGCGGCGCTTGCGGGAAGCCGGGGCGTTGGTTACTCGCATAAAAGTAAAAGGTAAAGGGCCTAGCGGGTGAACGGCAGGTTCTGTTTGATGCGGTATTCGTCGGTGGAATCAACTGTCGAAGTGCCGCGCAGTGAGCGGCGACGCTTCGGACTCTTGGTTTGGCACAGATGCCGCCGGCCGGCACTCGGCCGCAGGACTTTGCCGCTGGCGGTAATTTTAAAGCGCTTGGCCGCGGATTTCTTGGTCTTAATGCCTTTGGGGCGTCGCATAAATCAATCAGCTTTCTCTTGAAAAGAGCGCGCAATATAGGGTGTAGGCGCGAGCAGAGCAAGGGGTAAATTTCAGACCTTTATAATCTCGACCGCTTAACTTCGTTCGCCAGCTTGAAATCGACCTGCTTTTTGAATGTGTTCACTTTCGCGACCTGAACGTGGAGCTTCTCGCCCAACTTAAAGAGCCGGCGGGTGCGGCGGCCCACCAATTGGTTGCGGTTGGGATCAAACTGGTAAAAGTCATCGCTCAACCCCGACAGAGGAACCAAGCCGCTCATGCCCAAGCCCGGCACATCGACGAAAATGCCGAAGTTCCGCACGTCCGTCACGAGCGCCGGGTAGGTTTGCGGATGGCTGGAGAGAATTTGGGCATTCAGGAAAGCAAATAGCTTCACGTCGCGGCTGTCGCGCTCGGCGTCATCCGAATTGCGTTCGGTTTCGGAAATGCGTTCGGCGACCTGGTGCAGCAGCGGAAGGCTCTGCGAGGGGTGGGTCGAATCGAACAAGGCCCGGTGGACCACCAGGTCGGCGTAGCGGCGAATAGGCGAAGTAAAGTGCGTATATTTCTTCTTGGCCAGGCCGTAATGACCGAGCGGCTCGACGGCGTAACGGGCGCGCATCAACGAGCGGAGGAACCGGATTTTCAACGCGCCGCCGATGGGCAGACGGTTGAGCTTGGCCAGGAGTTTCTGGACTTCCTGGCGATTGGAGAGGTTGCCGACCTGGATATGGTGGCTGAGCACCTCCTCGCGGAACTCCTGCAACCGTTTGGCGTCCGGCGGCTCGTGGATGCGGTAAATGGCGGGGCGGCGCAAGCCCATCAGGCGCGCGGCCACCGCTTCATTGGCCAGGAGCATGAATTCCTCGATGAGCTGGTGGGAGAGATCGTTCTCGATGCGTTCAATGCGCGCGACGGCACCATGCTCATCCAAACGAATTTTGTTCTCGGGAAAATCCAAGTCGAGCGAACCCGCCTGAAAGCGCGCGCGGCGGATTTTCTGGGCGAGCGTGCTTGCGTGGTGCAGCATGCGCGCCAGGGAATCTTCCGGCTGCTGCTGCAGCAAAGCGAACACCTCTTTGTAGGTGTAACGGCGCTGCGACCGAATCACCGCCGAGTAAAAATTGGTTTTGACCACCCGGCCATCGCCGGACACCAGGAACTCGACACATTTGGTCAGGCGCTCGACCCGAGGTTGCAACGAGCACAATTCATTGCTCAATGCCTCAGGCAACATCGGGATGACCCGGTCCACCAGGTAAGTGGAATTGCCGCGGCGGCCGGCTTCCTCGTCCAGGATGCTGCCGGGTTTGATGTAGTGGGAAACATCCGCGATGTGGACCCAAAGTTTCCAGTGGCCGTTCGGTGCGGCCTGGAGGCAAATCGCATCGTCAAAATCCTTCGCATCGTCGGGATCGATGGTTACAACGGCATGAGCGCGGCAATCGGCGCGGCCGGCGTAGTCGCGTGGGGAAATCTCGTGGCCGAAGGATTGCGCCTCCTGGAGGACCTGTTTGGGGAACCGCAGAGGGAGGTCGTATTGGCGAATCACGGAGAGCATATCAACCCCTTCGGCGTCCGGCGGCCCGAGGACCTCGCTGATCTCCCCTTCGGGGTTGGCGTGGCGTGATTTCCATTCGCGCAACTCCACCACAACTTTATCCCCCACCCGCGCGGGTCGGCCGGTGTCGCGCGGCAGGGGCACATAAATGTCCTGCACGATCCGCGGGTCATCAGGGATAACGTAGAACAGTTGCCGGCCGCGTTGGAGTGTGCCAACCAACTGGGTGCGGGCCCGCTCGAGCACTCGGACTACTCGACCGGTTACTTCAGCCGGCGGACGAACACCCCGGGTGCGCGGCGCGGCGTCGCGACGCACGAGCACACGGTCGCCGTGCAGGGCGGTGGCTGTGGCGTCGGGCGGAATGCGAATCATCGGCAACTTCGGATCGTCGGGATCGAGAAAGCCGGTGCCCTGCCGATTCATTCGTATTCGGCCCGGGACCAGGTCGGCTTCCAGCGGCAAGACATAGCGGTTGCCCTGCTTGACGCGGGCGACTTGGCCGCCGAGTTCCAACTGCTCCAGGGCGCGCTCGAGCGGCCGAGCCTGGTTACGCGGCAAGCCGAGTGCGCCAAGTAATTCAGCGCGGTTCAGGGGCGTGTAATCCGAGCGCCCCAGCAAATCGAGGATTTTGTTTTCCATTGTATGTAAGCCCTTGTGCGTCCGAATTAACCCAGAGAGCCCTGCTGAGTAGCCAAGCTGGCAGGCTGCGGCGGACGCCGGAGTCTCCCGTGGTTGGACAAACGCCAGTAATCCTTAGGTTGAGCGGCCGTCGCCCATGCGAGCGAAATGCTCGCATGGGCAAACGACGACTGCGCGGTCTAACCCACCAACGGGTTCTCCGCCGGCAGGAGCGGGTTGGGCGCGATTTCGGGTTCCGGTTCGTCCGGGATTTCGACCAAGGTCTTGAGCCGTACCTTGCGATGGTGATCAAAGCCGGTGCCGGCCGGGATGATGTGCCCCATAATAACGTTCTCCTTGAAGCCGCGCAGATAATCTACTCGGGCGCGCGTCGCCGCTTCGGTCAGCACACGCGTGGTGTCCTGGAAGGATGCCGCGCTGAGGAAGCTCTCGGTTTCCAGCGAGGCCTTGGTGATGCCCAGCAGCACCGGCTGCGCTTCGGCGGGTTTGCCGCCCATCTTCTCAACGCGCTGGTTTTCTTCCTCGAACTCGAGTTTGTCCACCTGCTCGCCCCAGAGGAACGTCGTATCCCCAGGCTCGGTGATGCGCACCTTGCGGAGCATCTGCCGGACAATGATCTCGATGTGCTTGTCATTAATCGTGACGCCCTGAAGCCGATAGACTTCCTGGACCTCGTTAACCAAATGTTCCTGCAACTCCTGCGGACCGCAGATGTCGAGGATTTCATGCGGATCGATAGGTCCTTCGGTCAATTGCTGGCCTTTGCGAACATAATCGCCCTTGAACACGATGACGTGTTTGCCGATCGGAATCAGGTGCTCTTCCTCGACTCCCGTCTGCTGATCTTTAATCAGGATGCAACGTTTGCCACGGACACTCGGGCCGAAATCGACGATGCCGTCGATCTTGGAGATTTCCGCGGCGTCCTTCGGCCGGCGCGCCTCGAACAACTCGGCGACACGTGGCAGACCGCCGGTGATGTCTTTGGTCTTGGAGGTCTTGCGCGGCGTCTTGGCCATCAGCGTGCCGGCTACGATCTTATCGCCTTCGGACACGACGATGTGCGCACCCGACGGGATGGGATAATTGGCCATCGGCTCGTCCTGGTTATCCAGAATGATGATTTGCGGATGGAGGTCTTCTTTGTGTTCGATGACGACCATCGCTTCCTGCTGGGTCTGTTCATCGACTTCCTGCTTCATCGTCACGCCTTCAATGATATCGGCGAACTTCACGCGCCCGGCCTTTTCCGAAAGGATCGGCACGTTATAAGGGTCCCACTGGACGAATGTATCGCCCTTCTTGACCTTCGATCCGTCCTTGACGGAGATGACCGAGCCGATGACGACGTTGTGCTGTTCCAGTTCGCGACCATCCTCAGCGAGGATGGACACCGAACCGTTTTTGTTGAGCACGATGTTGTTGCCGTCTTCCAATTCCACCAGGCGCAAGTCGTTATAGCGGACGGTGCCGTCGAACTTGGCCTTAATTTGCGGTTGCTTGAATACCTGCGACGCGGTGCCGCCGATGTGGAACGTTCGCATGGTGAGCTGCGTGCCCGGCTCGCCAATCGATTGCGCGGCAATAATCCCGACGGCCTCGCCGAGCTTCACGCGCGCCCCGGTCGCCAGGTTGCGGCCGTAGCAGTTGATGCACACACCGTTCTTGCTTTCGCACGTAAGCACTGAACGAATCTTCACGCGTTCGACGCCTGAAGTCTCGATCTGGCGTCCCCTAACCTCGTCAATCTCCTCATTGGCACGAACGAGCAGCTCCTTGGGGTTTTGTGGATTGGGAACATCGTCACAGGAATGGCGCCCGATGAGCCGCTCGCTCAAGCGCACCACCTCATCCTCGCCCTCGTAGATGGCCTGCACCCAAATGCCGTTGGAGGTGCCGCAATCGTCCTCGCGGATGATCACGTCCTGGGCAACGTCCACCAGCTTGCGGGTCATGTAACCCGAGTCAGCGGTCTTGAGCGCGGTATCAGCCAGACCTTTGCGGGCGCCGTGGGTCGAGATGAAGTACTCCAGCACCGTCAGCCCCTCGCGGAAGTTCGAGAGAATGGGTTTCTCAATGATGTCGCCCGAAGGTTTGGCCATCAGGCCACGGACACCCGCGAGCTGGCGCACCTGCTGGCGGTTACCACGGGCGCCGGAATCCACCATCAGCGAGACGGGATTGTATTCGCGTTTGCCCTGGTTGGTTTCCAGCGTGCGCAACATGACGTTGGCGATCTGGTCAGTGCAATGGGTCCAGATATCGATGACTTTATTGTAACGCTCGCCCGGGGTGATCACGCCCTTGCGATACTGCTTCTCGACCTCGCGGATTTGCTTCTGGGCGGCATCGATTTCCTGTTCCTTTTCCTTCGGGATGATCATGTCGTCAATGCCGATCGAAACACCGGCGCGCGTCGCCTCGCGGAAGCCCAATTCCTTGAGCTTATCGAGCATGATCACCGTCTTTTCGTGGCCGGCAATCTTGTAGCACTTCCAGATGAGGTCGCCCAATTCGGCCTTCTTGACGGGTTTGTTGGGAAAGCCCAATTCCGGGGGCCAGATTTCGCTGAAAACGATACGGCCGACCGTCGTTTCGAGGACCTTCTTGGTCGCATCGCCGAACTCGCTCTTGCGACCCACATCAGGATTAGCCACGCGCACCCAATCGTGCGTGCCGACCGCGCCATCGTTATAGGCAAAGATGGCCTCGGTTTTGGACCCGAAGAGGGGCAGCTTGTTTATGTCAGCCGGCTTGGAGGTGCGCGGCTCGGCCGTGATGTAATAGCACCCCAGTGTGATGTCCTGGGTCGGCGTAATGATGGGACGACCGCTGGATGGGCTGAAAATGTTGTTCGGCGCCATCATCAGCAGACGGGCTTCCAATTGCGCTTCAACCGACAGCGGCACGTGCACCGCCATTTGGTCACCGTCGAAGTCCGCGTTGTAGGCGGTGCAGACCAGTGGATGAATGCGGATAGCCTCGCCTTCGATGAGTTGCGGCTCGAAAGCCTGCACCGACAGCCGATGCAGCGTCGGTGCGCGGTTAAGCATCACCGGATGACCGCGGGTGACTTCTTCCAGAATGTCCCAAACTTCAGTCGTCTGGCGCTCGATCATTTTCTTGGCCGAGCGGACGGTGTGAACGTAGCCCAACTCCTTGAGGCGGCGGATGATAAATGGCTCAAAGAGCACCAGGGCCATCTTCTTGGGCAGACCGCACTGATGTAGTTTGAGTTCAGGCCCGATGACGATCACCGAACGGCCCGAATAATCGACGCGCTTGCCCAGCAGGTTCTGCCGGAACCGGCCGCTCTTGCCCTTGAGCATATCGCTGAGGGATTTGAGGGCGCGGTTGCCGGCGCCGGTGACAGCGCGGCCATGGCGGCCGTTGTCGAACAAAGCATCAACCGCCTCCTGCAACATGCGCTTTTCATTACGGATAATGACCTCGGGCGTCTTGAGCTGGAGCAGGTTTTTCAACCGGTTGTTGCGGTTGATTACCCGGCGATACAGGTCGTTAAGGTCCGAAGTTGCGAAGCGACCTCCCTCGAGGGGCACCAGCGGGCGCAGGTCGGGCGGGATCACCGGCAGCACCGTCAGGATCATCCATTCCGGCCGGCTCTTGGAGGACTGCAAACCCTGAAGCAGCTTTATGCGCTTGGCAATCTTCTTGCGGATCTGCTTGCTCTTGGTTTCGGTCATCGCCTGCTGCAGCATGTCGATCTGCTTTGCCAGGTCCACCTTGGCCAGCGCATCGCGCACGGCTTCGGCGCCCATCTTGGCATTGAACGCCTCGAGCCCGTACGTTTCGCGGGCTTCCCGGTATTCGTGTTCGCTGAGCAATTGGTTCTGCTTGAGCGGTGTCGAGCCCGGGTCCACCACCATGTAATCCTCGTAGTAAATCACCCGTTCGAGATTGCGCGCCGTCATGTCCAGCACCAAGCCAATGCGCGAGGGCATGCACTTGAAGAACCAGATATGGCAAACCGGCACCGCCAACTCGATGTGCCCCATCCGCTCACGTCGCACCCGCGCCAGCGTCACTTCGACGCCGCAACGGTCGCAGACGACGCCACGGTGCTTGATACGCTTATACTTCCCGCAGGAGCATTCCCAGTCTTTGACCGGGCCGAAAATGCGTTCGCAAAACAGCCCGCCTTTCTCAGGCTTGAAGGTGCGGTAATTGATGGTCTCGGGGTTTTTGACTTCCCCTTTAGACCAGGACCGGATGGCCTCGGGCGAGGCGACAGAAATAGCGACATATTCGACCTGGTTGACCTTTTCCAAGCCGAGCAATTCTCGAGCGCTTTCTTTGGTGCTAATCATACGAAATGGATTAATGGATCAGTGGATGAGTGTATTATTGGCTGCGCTAGACCGCAGTTAGAACGGTGGATGGTTCCTGCGGTTGATCCACCGGGTTGGAGTAGCCGACCTTCACATCAAGGCCGAGTGATTGCATTTCCTTGACCAGGACGTTGAACGATTCGGGAATCCCGGCTTCAAGGCTGTTGTCGCCTTTAACGATGCTTTCGTAAATGCGTGTGCGGCCCTGGACATCGTCCGACTTGACCGTGAGCAATTCCTGGAGGGTATAGGCAGCGCCGTAAGCCTCCATCGCCCAGACCTCCATTTCGCCGAAGCGCTGTCCGCCGTACTGTGCCTTGCCACCCAGCGGTTGCTGAGTAACCAGTGAATACGGTCCAACCGCCCGGGCATGAATTTTGTCGGCAACCAGGTGACCCAGCTTCATCATGTAGATGAAGCCCACCACGATTTCCTGATCGAACGGTTCACCGGTGCGGCCGTCATACAGGGTGGACTTGCCATTATCGCCGATAAGGGCTCGTTCCCCGTGGTGCTTTTGCTTGTCCGCCGCTTCTTTGAGGTAATTGCGGATGTCTTTTTCCTTGATGCCGTCAAAGACGGGTGTAGCGAACTTCAGGCCAAGGAGCCTGGCAGCCCAGCCCAAGTGCGTCTCCAGCACCTGGCCGACGTTCATACGGGAGGGCACACCCAACGGGTTGAGCACAATGTCCACCGGCGTCCCGTCGGCCATGAACGGCATGTCCTCTTCGGCGACGATCTTCGCCACCACGCCCTTGTTGCCGTGGCGCCCGGCCATTTTATCGCCAACCGACAGCTTCCGCTTCGAAGCAATATACACCTTGACGGATTTGATCACGCCGCTGTCCACGCCTTCCCCGGACTCAGCGCGCTCGATTTCCTCGTCATACTGCATCTGGAGGTCATCGAATTTCTTCTTAAAGCTGCCGATGATTTCGTTGATTTTGTTGCGGATCGGCGACGGATCGATCTCGATGCGGTCATACACCATCGCCAGCTTGCGCAGCAGCGTTTTGGTGATCTTGCGATTGGCCGGGATAATGATCTCGCCGGTTTCGCTGTTGACGACGTCCAGCGGGATTTTTTCGCCCAAAAGAATGTTGCTGAGGGCTTCGGTGAGCTGCTCGCGCAACTCGTCCATTTTCTTTTTGTATTCGTCTTCGACTTCCTTGGCGTGGCGCTTTTCCTCGGAAGCCATGCCGCGAGCTTCGCGTTCGGATTCCTTTTTCGCCGAGACCTTCACGTCCATGACGATACCGTAAGTGCCGGAGGGGACCTTGAGCGAGGTGTCCTTAACGTCAGCGGCTTTTTCACCGAAGATGGCGCGCAGCAGCCGTTCCTCAGGGGCAAGTTCTGTCTCGCTCTTGGGGGTGATCTTGCCCACCAGGATGTCACCGGGCTTGACTTCGGCGCCGACGCGGATGACGCCATCCGGGCCGAGGTTCTTCAGCGCTTCATCACCCAGGTTCGGGATATCACGCGTGATTTCCTCGGGCCCGAGTTTGGTGTCGCGAGCGCCAACCTCGAATTCATCAATGTGGATCGAAGTAAAAATGTCCTCCTTGACGATGCGCTCGCTGATGAGAATGGCGTCTTCGAAATTGTAACCATTCCAAGGCATGAACGCCACCAGCACATTGCGCCCGAGAGCCAGTTCTCCGCCCTGGGTGCACGGGCCGTCGGCAATGACCTGCCCTTTCTTCACCGTTTCACCCTTATGCACGACGATTTTCTGGTTGATGCAGGTCGCGGCATTCGAACGCATGAACTTGCGCACCGGATAGACGTAAACACCTTTTTCGGGATCGTTCTTCAGTTTCTTTTTGCCTTCCGGCACCTTGCCGTCGGGGGTGATAATAATTTGGCTGCCGGTGACGGATGCGACTTTGCCGGCGTCCTCGGACACGATCACGGCGCGCGAATCACGCGCAACACGCTCTTCCAGCCCGGTAGCCACCAGCGGTGACTCGGTCACCAACAGCGGCACCGCCTGGCGTTGCATGTTCGAACCCATCAGCGCGCGGTTGGCGTCGTCGTGCTCAAGGAAGGGGATGAGGCTCGCGGCCACCGAGACGAGTTGCTTGGGGGACACGTCCATGTAATCCACCCGGGCCGGCTCGACGTCAATGAAGTCACCGCGCCCACGGCACACCACTCGGTCGGTATTGAACGCGCCGCGGTCGGTTACCGGCGAATTGGCCTGCGCGATGACATAGGCTTCCTCCCGATCAGCGGTGAGGTAATCCACATGCCCGCTGACTTTGCCGGTCTCGACTTTCCGGTAAGGTGTTTCCAAAAAGCCGAAATCATTTATGCGGGCAAACGTCGCCAGCGAAGCGATCAAACCGATGTTCGGCCCTTCGGGCGTTTCTACCGGGCAAATGCGGCCGTAATGAGATGGGTGCACATCACGCACCTCAAAGCCGGCGCGGTCGCGCGACAAGCCGCCTGGCCCAAGCGCCGACAGCCGGCGTTTGTGCGTCAATTCCGCCAGAGGATTGATCTGGTCCATGAATTGCGAGAGTTGGCTGCGGCCGAAGAAGTCGCGAATGACGGCCGAGAGCGCCTTGGGATTGATGAGCTTCTGCGGGGACATGGACTCGACACCCTGGTCGAAGAGCGTCATGCGTTCCTTTACGAGGCGTTCGGTGCGGGCCAGGCCAACGCGGCATTGATTGGCGAGCAGTTCACCCACCGTGCGCACGCGCCGGCTGCCAAGGTGATCGATATCGTCGAGAGTGCCCTCGCCTTTCTTGAGCCGCAGGAGGTACTTGGTTGCCGCCACCAGGTCGGCTTTGGTCAGAATCCGCGAATCTCCGCCTTTGATGCCGAGTTTCTGGTTGATTTTATAACGGCCGACGCGCCCCAGATCGTAGCGCTTGGGATCGAAAAACAGACGCTTAATCAGCGCGCGCGCATTGGCGGCGGTGGGTGGGTCACCGGGCCGCAGGCGACGATAAATGTCTTTGAGCGCTTCCTCTTCGTTCTTGGCGGGATCCTTCTTCATGCACTTGATCACGATGCCTTCATCGGCGGTGGTATCCACCACTTTGATCTTGTGCGCGCCCAGTTCGGCGATTTGCTTCACAACGGCTTTAGACAAAGGCTCGAACGCCCGCGCGACCACGAGGTTCTTGTCGGAGTCCATCACATCTTCGGTCAAGACTTTGTTGGCAAGGTCCTCGCGTTTCTCGGCGTCTTTGACGCTCAACTCCTCCACATCGTAAAAGAGTTTTAGGATTTCCTCGTCGGTGCCGCGCACCTGGGCTTCTTTGCCTTTGCCTTCCTTGGCTTCGCCATCCAGGAAAGCCAAGGCCCGGAAGAAAGTAGTCGTGAGGAACTTCCGGCGCCGCTTCTTGCGGTCCAGGTACACATAGAGCATGTCGCTGGTGTCGAATTGGGCTTCGTACCAGGAACCGCGATCGGGAATGATGCGGAAGGAGTGCAGCGTCTTGCCGTTGGGGTGGACGGTGGCTTCGAACGCCAGGCCGGGTGAACGGTGCAACTGGCTAACGATCACGCGCTCGGCGCCGTTGATGACAAAAGTGCCCTGTGGGGTCATCAGCGGCAACTCGCCCATAAACACTTTTTCTTCTTTCGTGCCTTTCTCTTCCTTAAGCAGGAAAGTTACGTAAAGAGGCGCGCCGTAGGTCAACCCTTCCCGGAGGCATTCCAGCCAGTCCACTTTGGGCTCGCCGATTTCGTAGGAATGGAAATCCAGGACGCATTTGCCATCATAGCTCTCGATGGGGAACACCTCGGTAAAAACGGCCTGCAGGCCGAGGTTCTTGCGCTTGGACGCCGGCTGGTCGGCTTGCAAAAACTCCTTGTAGGAATTGGTCTGCAACTCGATCAAATTCGGCGGGGCGATGATCTCTTTGATTTTTCCGAAGTTAATCCGTTCGATGGCTCGCGATGATGGCATTTGGACCTTTGTTCATGGGCGGCTGGGTGGGCCGGCCGATTAAGTTACTGCTAAACGACAGAAGGCAAGCCCCCCGCGTTCAAGCGCGGACTTGCCACGAATCCACCCCGAACTTCGCCGGGGGGGTGCTGTTTCTTATATTGTTTACTAAGAATTATACCTTACTGGTCAAGGGAACCGGAGCGGCTCCGCAGTGTTCGCCGGGAGCCGCTCCAAAGAGTTTACCGTTATTTGACTTCCACTTTGCCGCCCGCATCTTCAAGTTTCTTTTTGGCGGAATCGGCTTCAGCCTTCGGCGCGCCTTCCAGCACGGGCTTGGGAGCGCCTTCCACCAGTGCCTTGGCCTCAGCGAGACCCAGGCCGGCCTTGACCTCGCGGACGGCCTTGATCACGGCGATCTTTTTGTCGGCCTGCACGGAGGTCAGGATGACATCAAACGTGGTCTTGGCTTCCGCAGCCGGAGCCGCAGCCGCCCCACCCCCGGCGGGACCGGCAGCCATGGCGACCGGCGCCGCAGCCGACACGCCCCACTTGCCTTCCAGTTCCTTCACCAGATCGGCAATTTCAATCACGGTGGCGTTACTCAAGTCATCTACGATTTTTGCTTTGTCTAGAGCCATTTTAACCTTTCATTTCATTTCGTTTCGTCGTCGCCCGGAGCCCCGGGTGTTTTGAGTCTGCAGCCGGCAGACCGACGATTTACGTTGTTGTTTGTTGTTTGGGCCCCAGCCGGCTTAGAGCCGGGGCCAAATCGCATTTACTCAGGCAGCCGCCGGGGCCTGACCGAGCTTGTCGCCACGGGCCTGCAAAACCCTGGCCATTTGGCTCGCCGGAGTATTGAGCAAGCGCACCAGCTTGGAGGCCGGGGCGCTTAATACGCCGAGCAGTTGACTGCGCAACACTTCCATCGAGGGCAGGTCCGCCAGGGTCATCACCGCTGCCTGTTCCAGCCGCTCATTATTCAGATATCCAAAATGTACCTTCAACCGCTCAAATTCTTTGCCAAAAGCCTTGACCGCTTTGGCCGCCATCGAAATGTCTTTCCGGCCCGTAACAACCGCCACTTGGCCCGCCAAAGAGCCGTTGAGGTCCGCCACGCCGGCTTCTTTCGCCGCCAGCCGGAAGACGGAGTTCTTGATGATGTGAATTTCCGCGCCGGCCTGGCCGAGCCGCTTGCGCAGTTCGGTCAAATGCCCCACGTTCAAGCCCTTGTAATCCACGACGATGAAAAAGGGCGAGGTGTTAAGGCGCGCCAGGTATTCCTGGGTCAGGTTTTGCTTTTCGGGCCGCATGTTTGTGCCTGGTTAAACAGATTTTAAGTTAATTAGTTTCGAGCGCACCGGCTTAATGGGCGAATTCCTTCAGATCGAGCCGTACCGGCGGACTCATCGTCGCTGAAAGCGTGCAACTGGCAACGTAATCGCCTTTGACGCTGTTCGGCCGTGCCTTCATGACCGCATCAATGACCGCGCGGGCGTTTTCCTCGAGCTGCGTCGCGTTAAATGAGGCCTTCCCCACAGGCACGTGCACGTTGCCCGCCTTATCAATTTTGAACTCGACACGACCGGCTTTCACTTCTTTCACCGCCCGGCCAGTGTCCTCGGTGACGGTGCCGGTTTTAGGATTGGGCATCAAACCGCGCGGGCCGAGCACCTTGCCGAGTTTGCGGACTTCGCCCATGGCCTCAGGCGTAGCGACGGCGACGTCAAAATCAGCCCAGCCTTCCTGGCACTTCTTGATCATGTCCTCAAATCCGACGTATTCGGCTCCGGCAGCGCGGGCCGCGTCGGCGGGCGGACCGCTCTTGGCGAACACCAGCACGCGAACCGTTTTGCCGCTGCCGTGGGGCAACGGCACGGTGCCGCGGACCATTTGATCGGACTGCTTGGGATCGACCCCCAAACGAAACGCCAGATCGACACTCTCGTTGAACTTGGCTTTGGGGAACTTGCTCAGGACTTCCACAGCGGACTTCAGCGGGTAGGCTTTCCGGCTGTCCACCTGTTCCAGGGCTTTGCGATAACGTTTACTCGGCATGTTACATATGTTGCGGTGCCAGCGAATCGCCTGACTAGCGCGACTCTCCCGCGGTTGTTGTTTCCGCGCGTTGCAGCGCCGCTTGATTGCGGCGTCCGCTCGGCGCAAATCATTCTATTCGGCCACTTCGATCCCCATGCTGCGCGCGGTGCCGGCGATCACCCGGAATGCCGCATCTTCATTGGTCGCATTGAGATCCTTCATTTTAAGCTTCACGATCTCCAGCACCTGTTTGCGCGTGACCTTGCCGACCTTTTCCTTATTCGGTTCCTTGGCGCCGGCCGTAATGCCCGCCGCTTTCTTTAACAACACCGACGCCGGCGGCGACTTGGTAATGAAGGTAAAGGACTTGTCCTGGTAAACCGTGATGATGACCGGGATGACCATGCCCGGCTGGTCCTTGGTCTTGGCGTTGAATTCCTTGCAGAACCCCATGATGTTGACGCCGTGCTGACCCAGCGCAGGCCCGACGGGCGGCGCCGGGTTGGCCGCCCCGGCCGGAATCTGCAACTTGATCATGCCTGTAACTTTCTTCGCCATAAAAAATCTTAACCTTTCTCCACCTGCCAATATTCCAATTCGACCGGCGTATTGCGGCCGAAAATGTTGACGGTGACTTTAAGTTTGCCGCGCTCGGGCTCGATTTCCTCGATCACACCGCTGAAATTGAGGAACGGCCCGTTGTTAATCTTCACCGTCTCGCCCACCTCAAAGCTAACCTTGGGTTTCTCGTGCTCTTCGGAGGCGGAAATCTGATTCTTAATCGACTCGACTTCTTCCGCCGGCGTGGGCGTAGGGGGTTCGCCGCCCACAAAACCGATCACCCCCTGCGTTTCTTTGATGAAATACCATGGTTTCTCGATAATGCGGTTGTTCTCATCCAACAGCACCATATCGACGAAGACATACCCGGGCCAAAGTTTGCGCGTCGAAACCGTCTTCTTCTGGTTGCGCACCTCGACCACCTTTTCCATCGGGACCAGCACTTCTTTAATGTAATCGCCCATTTCCTCAGGCTTGATGCGCTTCTCGATGCTCTCCTTCACCTTCTGCTCCTGGCCGGACAAGGTGTGGATGACAAACCATTGACTTTGCATGGTCGAGTTCAAGTTATGTGCGTCACCACCCAGGTGAAGATGGCGTCCACCAGCACGGTAAAACCGCCCAGCAGAATGATCGAAATGCTGATCACCACCGTCGAGCCCTTCAGCTCGTCCCAGGTGGGCCAGGTGCATTTGCGCAGCTCTTCGCGGGTCAGGCGCACGTAATCGGCAAAGCGCTCCAGATGGCCGGCACGCCACAGCCAGGCAAACAGCCCGCCGATCAGCACCGCCCAAATAATAATCCAAACTGTGTCTGTCATAATTCAAACTGGCGGAGAGGGAGGGATTCGAACCCCCGTCGGCCGCAAAGCCGAAGCGGTTTTCAAGACCGCCGCAATAGACCACTCTGCCACCTCTCCCAAATGCAGAATGAAAAATGCAGAAGGCAGAATGGCGCCCCGGTTTATTTGTTCTTCATTCAACATTCTTCATTCTGCATTTAGGTGGCAGGGCGGGAGGGACTCGAACCCCCAACCGACGGTTTTGGAGACCGCTACTCTACCAATTGAGCTACCGCCCTCGCCGTTGGCTTAAAGGATTGCTGGTTGATGGATTAACGGAAAACCCCGCGCACCGCCCCCGGGCGCCAGGTCCGCTCGTCCGCTTATCCATTACTTCATTCATCCAGTTGGCCGTTGGTTGGGTGGGCTAGGCGATTACCTCCGTCACGCGGCCGGCGCCAATGGTACGGCCACCCTCGCGAATCGCGAAACGCTGGCCCCGTTCCATCGCCACCGGCGCGATCACTTGGATTTCCACCGAAACATTGTCGCCGGGCATCACCATTTCCACACCCTGCGGCAGCGTCACCGTTCCGGTGACGTCCGTCGTGCGGAAATAGAACTGCGGCCGATAATTCGTGAAGAACGGCGTATGGCGGCCGCCTTCTTCCTTGGACAGCACATACACCTCGGCTTTGAAGTGAGTGTGCGGGGTGATGCTGCCGGGTTTGGCCAACACCATGCCGCGCTCAACTTCCTCTTTCTTGGTGCCGCGCAGCAGCACGCCAACGTTGTCGCCCGCGTTGGCCGAATCGAGCAGCTTGCGGAACATTTCAATATCGGTCGCGACGGTCTTGCGCGTGTCGCGCAAGCCGACGATCTCCACATCGTCCATGCGCTTGAGCAGGCCGCGCTCGACACGGCCGGTGACCACCGTCCCACGGCCTTCAATGTTGAACACGTCCTCGATGCACATCAGGAACGGCTTATCAACTTCGCGCGTCGGCAGCGGAATAAAGTCATCGATCGCTTCCATAAGCTTCTGGATGGCGGCTTCCCCTTCGGGATCACCCGCCAGCGCCTTCTTGGAACTGCCGCGGATCACCGGCGTCTTGTCTCCAGGGAATTGATACTTGTTCAACAGGTCGCGCACTTCCATCTCGACCAGGTCCAACAACTCGGGGTCATCGACCAGGTCCACTTTGTTCAGGAACACTACCACGGCCGGCACACCGACCTGGCGGGCCAGCAGAATGTGCTCGCGCGTCTGGGGCATCGGCCCTTCCGAAGCGTCCACCACCAAAATCGCGCCGTCCATCTGCGCCGCGCCGGTGATCATGTTCTTCACGAAATCGGCGTGCCCGGGGCAATCAATATGAGCGTAGTGGCGTTTGTCGCTCTGGTACTCCACGTGCGACACGGCGATGGTGACGGTCTTGGTTTCGTCACGGACCGTGCCACCCTTGGTGATGTCGGCGTAGGAGATGGGAGTTGCCAGGCCTTTGCGAGCCTGGGTTTGGACGATGGCGGCGGTTAACGTCGACTTGCCGTGGTCGATGTGACCGATGGTGCCGACGTTGACGTGCGGTTTCGTTCGTTGAAATTGCTCTTTAGCCATGGCTGTCTCCTGGTATTAATAATGTCTGTTCGCGTTTCGTTCGTGTTAAATCTGGAGCCCATGATCAGGATTGAACTGATGACCTCGTCCTTACCAAGGACGCGCTCTACCAACTGAGCTACATGGGCGAAGGCCAGATTTCGCTATCCTGATTACCTATAAAACGACAAAAACCCATTGCCCCTGTTCTGTCCTTTTAAAGGCCAGGGGCTACGGATCTTCGACTTTTTACGGCCCGATTGCAGAACGAAAATACGAAACATGGCACGCGCTGTCAACGGGGTTTTTGCACATTTTTTTCATTTTCGAGAGCCCCGGCCACCTGCCCCCAAAAATCTGCTCCAAGTGCCCAAAAAAACTGCCTGACGCCAGCACCCAAGGTGTGACGCTCCCGTTACGGGCCCATTTTCGATTCTCCCATCAGGCTAGCTGAACTCAGCCAAGATAACACCCTCCAGGCTCCGACGCTCTAACGTTCTGCCGCTAAGCACGTTCCCTGCCTGACCGACCTTCTGTGCCCTTTTAGCACAATCGACCCGCGCCATTGCCTGATATTCAAGTTGGATGAGCCGACGCTTCAAGCCAACGCCACGCTAGTGCCACGCCACCGCCCCGCTACCGCCCCGCTTGGAAAGGGTCGAGCAAAGGGTCTGTCTCGGGAACCGCGCCCTGGGGTCAGAAAAGTTTACGGATGCCGCAGGCGGAAAAACTCGGCCGGGTTGCTCGTCGGAAAGCTTATTTGAGATTGATTGAGCAAGCCCGGGACGTCACCCCAGCCGGCGGGGTCACCCAGTCCAGCCGTGTTGGTCTGAAGAATCCACCCCCGATAAGACGCAGGCCAGGAAATCATAACGCCTGTCGCGTTAATTGAAGCGGCAATGTTTGTCCCGGCTGACGGCACCGGCGTCGCGCTCACCTCAGCCGAGGGCGCGCTCTCACCAATCTGGTTTGTAGCGGTAAGTATATAGTAATAGGTGAGACCGTTTGTGACTATAGAATCGGTGAAGCTCGCACCGGCCAGGTCATTGCCGGCCAGGGCATAAGGGCCGCCGCTCACCGTGCCTCTCTTGACGTTATAACCGGTGGCAAAGGGCACCCCTTGCCAGGCAAGGGTTACCTGCCGATCACCGGCCAATGCGAAAGAAATGGTCGGCGCGCCTGGCGCCGAAGCGGCCACTGGGTACGCAGGATTGTTCGTGGCGTTTAACCACCAAAGGGCGGTAGTAATCCCGCGCGGATAATGCGGCCCGCCGGCATATTGGAATGTCCCGGTGCCGTTGATCGCATCGCAAAAACCCTGGAGCGGAGCGTCCTGAAGCTGGAGGCTGGCATGAATCTGATCGACCGAGCCATTCACGACATCATTAGTGATCCCCAGCACGGCTTCGGCCACATACTGGCAGATGAAGTTCTTGCTTTGCCAGCTAATGGTCGGGGTAGCACTCGTGGACAGCCACGCTCCACAACCGCTCGAAAGACACCGGCCCGGAACCAGCACCGCCGCCAGATGATTTGACAATGCTTGCAGCATGTTGGCATATGGGCCGCCCACCCGATCGAGGGCATTGGTCAAGCCCATCGCACTCGGATAAGCCAATCCTTCCACCATGGAAACAATCGCCGCGGTCGAACTGCCATCCAGCAGCGCCGGTATGTAGCCCAGGGTGGCCTGGTAAGTCGCCCAGCGACTCACGATGGTTTGCGCGACGGTTCCCGCCATCGTCTCGCACGTCGCCGCATCGACGGTATCGCCCACTTGATTGAACATGGCGTTCAAAGCCAGGTAACATGCCCAATTCCTCACGGCCAACCGCCCGCTGAAGGCCGGCCGCTGCAACGAAATGTCCAAATCGTCCCACGTTGTGATCTCCGCCGGATTGACATTCTTGGTAATCCCGTCCCGCGCGGCCGCGTTGGTATTGTCCCGCAGGAGCATCGAGTTGAGACAGGTCTGCAGGAGGGCCAGGTTGTTGGTCAGCCACACATTGTCCGCCGTATGACTCCAGTACATACCGGCCGACAGAATCCAGGATTGTAGTTCCTCGTCGCCCATAACGGCGCCGTAAGCCGGCCCGGTGCCGGAATTGGGCCATCCGCCCATGTCGTGATAAAAAGAAAACCCCTGCGTCGATACCTGCGTGCCTGACGGATTGATCAGCGGGGTGGTGTAGGTGTAGCCGGTGAAGGGCAGCGCGCCGGAGAATCCGTCCAGCACATTGCGCAGCGCCCAGGGATGCATGAGCATGTCGTAAAAGGCGTGGTCCACCGTCAGATCGAATGTGTTGATGTAATTAAACCACCCCTCCATTTCCCACCAATGCACCCCGCCCTGGGGGTCCAGCAAACAAGCCGTAATCGCCATATACGAATGCAGCGCATGACAAGCCAGGAAATGCCGGTAGGGATTCAGGTGGGCGTTATCCATTGCCGCAGCCAGTTGCTGGCAGCGCACCGTCGCGTCACCAAACCCCGCAAACGCTGCGTCGATCACAGCGTCAATCGATGGATAAAGCGACGTATAATAGTAGTGAGCGCCTGTACGCGAATCCACGACGGCGCTGCGGTAGAACGCATTTACTACCATCAGTGTCCGGGACTGGCCCGCGGGCACCCGGACGTGAAAGGCGAAACCCTGGTTGATGCCCGGAAAAACTGCGCTAAGCGCGGCGCCGCTGAGCAAGTCGCAACTGCCGCTTTGGACCGCCAGCGCGGCTTCGCCCAACGCGAAACCCTGATAGGCCCCGCTCGCGAAGGTTCTTTGAGTCACGGGAACAGGCAGGCCAAAATAGAAATCCTCGGCTGAACTATTGGTGTTATTGATGGTGAACACCAGCCAGGTGGCAGGAAGGAAGAACCGCTTCTTTTCGGCCAAAGTCGCGGTATTCAAATCCGGCATCAGCCACGCCGGCGTGTAATGCGTGAAGCTTAGCCCGGTGCCGGCTACCGTGTATTGATCGGTACAAGGCGTGAGGCTCCGTTGAATGTTGGTATCGGGAAAGAACCGGGCATTGGCAATCGCGTTGGTGACAAACGGCATCAACTGCAATCCTGGGGCGCCGGAGAGCGCCACCAACACGCCGCCGTTCCAGGTATTCCAATACGGATAGACCCCGGACGACCACCCTACCCCGCACGGCTCACCATGGTACCCGTAGGCCATCGTCGAGCAGGCCCCCATCGGCGCATGGTCCACGTTCACGAACACCAGTTGATTGGATGACAGCAAAGTCAGGGCCGCGGCGGGGCGTGGGCTCAGGCAAAATGAAGCCAAAAACGCCAGCAGTAGCGTAGCGGACCTTTGCGTCCAGATAGCAGTAATCGGTTTGGTCATCCCATTAACCTCATGCTTGCCAAGAAGTAATCTGAAGCGATCGGCGAAGAAATGTCAAGCGTAGAAAACAGCAAAACCAAACCCTGATTACTGAACACTGCCGACTACCGTCGCCGCCACTCAACCTTCGGCGGTTCGGGCAGGCCTTGGGCACGCAAGGCGGTGCGGAAATGCATCTTGGCCACCTTGGGAAGGTTCTCGACGCCGTGCCGCGCGATGAACTCCTTGGCCGCAGCATCCACCGCCGCAGAGGCGCCTTTAGGCAGCTCCATTTGATACTGCTTTCCCAGGTTCCCGAGCCGGGTGACGAATTCGTGCCGCGCGAGGATCGACGCCGCCGCCACGGCCAAATCCTCTTCCGCGCGATGCTTCTGGATTAATTCAATCGTGCGGCCCAGGGCCATCAGCGCTTTGGCAACAGTATCCTTATGATGGGCAAATTGGTCGCTAATCGCGCGGATCGGAGGCTTATTCATCTGGTTTTTGGCCCCCATCAGATTTTCGATGACCCGGGCATGCCCCCAGGCGAGGATGGAATTGACGCTGCCCATTTTGGCATAAAGGCGGTTGTAGCTCTCATTGCCAATCGGCACGACGGTACTGACGCACCCGGGCGTCTTGCGAATCAACTCTGCCAGCTCGCGAATCCGTTTGTCGCTCGAGATGTTCTTTGAATCGCGTATCCCAGAATCTTTCCAGGCGTTGACGACGCTCTCGTTGACGTAAGCACCGGCGATGCAGAGCGGGCCGAAAAAGTCGCCCTTGCCGCTTTCATCCACGCCCAGGCGCGGCTGCAACAACTCCGGGTTCAACACGGCTTCATACCCCAAGCGCGCTTCCTTCAGAATCTCGGGTTCGAGCACAAACTCGATGAATTCCTGCGTGCCTTTGCCCTGCACCACCAGTTTGCCGCTTTCGTAAAAGACAACATTGGTTTTGTCCTTTTCCGCGGCAAACCGCGCATAAGGCACCGGCCGGAATTTGTAGCCATGCGCCTGAAGCCAGTTCTGGAGGGCTTCGGCGTGTGCGGCGGAGAGTTTGGCGGTATATGAGGTCAGTGGCTTCACCAATTGCGCCACAGCGTAAGGTTCTAACCTGGGTTGCGCAACTCCGGCGCGTGGGCGTAAACCGGCCCAACAGCTTTAGGCCTCCTTGGGGGCGCTAACGAATCCGCCCAGGCAGGCATACGCACCCGTGACAAAAAGACGGCTGCGTGGCCGCCGTCTTCCTGACGGAGATCAAACGGCGCGAGGCGCTTCGCGAAAGCCATCCAGCCAGTGGCGCAGGCTCAGAAGCGGGTGTTCCCACAGCATGCGGGGTCCCGCGTAGCGCATAATGGTTTTGGCTTCCTCCCGGCGCGCGCGTTGATAGCAATGCACGGGGCATTTGGCGCAAGTCGGTTTGTCCTGGCCGAAACGGCAGCGCTCGAGCCGAACTTGAGCATAATCCAGGAACTGCCGGCATTGCGAACACAGTTCTTCGCGCGTCGCATGCTGGTCTCGGCAATAAATGCGCACCATGGCTGACATGGTGGCCCATTCTCGCGCCAGCCGCGCGACGGTCAGATCGTTTGCTCGTTTGACCCCGCTCAGGCCGGCCGCAGCCATTTCCTCAGCCACTGTTCTCATGGCATCATTCTCGCCGAAAGCGCCGCGGCGGAATTTGATCCGGGTCAACTTTAACTCATTCTTTTCACCTCGCGGGAAAGCGCGATTGGATTGACCCAGTCAGATTTATCGTGTCAACGATTGAAGATTGAAAAACGCCGTAGAAATCCATTCACTCGCTTCCAACATGAATGCGGAGTTTGAAGATTTCAAACGCGCGGCGGTGATCAACACGCTGCGGAATTGCCAGCTTTTCACCGGATTGCCGGCGGACGATTTGAAAGAGATCGCCGAGGTTACGGTCGCCAAGTCGCTGGAGAAGAACGATTATCTCTTCCACGAAGGAGGTCCGTCGCAAGGGTTCTATATCGTGCAGCGCGGCGCGGTGAATGTTCATCGCGTCACGGCCGCGGGCAAAGAACAGGTGATTCACATCTTTCGCACCGGCGATTCGTTTGCGGAGATTGCAGTCGCTTCGCCGACCGGTTATCCCGCCGACGCGCGCGCCGTGGAACCAACGCAGGTGTTGCTGGTGCAAAAGGAGGGTTTTCTGGGGTTGCTGAAGCAACAACCGGAATTGGCGTTGCGGATGCTCGGCTCGATGAGCAGCCATTTGCGCGTGTTGGTGGGGCAGATCGAAGATCTGACGGTCAAAGATGTGGAAACGCGTCTGGCCAACTGGCTGATCAAACGCTGCCCCGATCCCTGTAGCGAGTCGCCGGTGCCGATCGAGCTAACCATCCGCAAGGGCGTGCTGGCGGCCGAACTCGGCACCATCAGCGAAACGTTTTCGCGCACCCTGGCCAAGTTTCGTGAGCAGAAGCTTCTCTCGGTTAAAGGCAGGGTGCTGACGGTTCTTTCTCCGGCCAAGATGAGCGCCTTGCTGCGGCGCAATTTGGGAGAATAGACTTTCCTCGCTCCATTCCCATTCATGCTGGAAGCATCGGCGTTTGGCCCGAAGCTCCTTTGACTCGCATCAACTGGCTGTGAATAGCGTCGATCGCCAAAAAATTTGATGCGCGTCAAATGCACCGTCCGCCCCAATTGCTACCTTCAGCGCCAATGAAAGAAATCATCGAGATGGATGTGCGAGGGCAGGAACCGCCGAAACCCCTGGTCGCCATCCTGGAAGCCTTGCCCAATTTGCCCCCGAGCGCCGAAATACGAGCCCATACAGATCGTCGGCCGATGCACCTCTACCCGATCCTCGAAGCGCAGGGTTTTTTCGGCACAAGCGAGGAGCAAGCCGACGGAAGCTTTATCACCCGCATCAAACACAATGAAAAGCGCGAGTCCTAATCCGCCGACGCGGCGTTCAATCGTGCTTCCCTTGCAGTTCCTGCTGACGGGAATTGTGACGCTGCTGTTGGGAGTCTTGTTATTGACACTCAACCCCGACGTGCTGGCGACGTATCATTACAACCAGCACGTGATCGCCCTGACCCATTTGTTCAATCTGGGATGGATTACGTCGGTCATCATGGGCGCAACGTATCAATTGGTTCCCGTGGCCCTGGAGACCAAACTTTACAGCGAACGCCTGGCGCGGTGGCAATTCGCGGTTCACCTCATCGGTTTTGCGGGAATGGTCTGGATGTTTTGGGTTTGGGATATGAAACTGGTCGGAGTTTTTGGGACCGTCTTCGGGGTGGGGGTCATACTCTTTGTTTGCAACCTGGGGCTGACATTGGCCCGCGCCCCGCGCCGCTCGGTCACTTGGCTGGGAATTGTCTCCGCGTTGACATGGCTGAGCCTGACCGTGTCGGCTGGGCTTTACCTCGCCGCGGCCAAATGCTGGGACATCGGCCGCTTCGATGCGATAGCCCGGATGCACGCGCACGCTCATCTGGGAGTTGTGGGCTTCTTCCTGACGATGATCGTCGGCGTGTCGTACAAGTTGATTCCCATGTTCGCCTTGGCCGAGATCCGCAGCGAAGCCCGGGCGCGCTGGTCGCTTCGGCTGATCAACGGCGGTCTGGCGGCCCTCTTTTGTGCCATCCTGACTCAATCCCGATGCAAGCCAATCTGTGCCCTGGTCGTTGCCGCAGGTTTGGCGCTTTACGGGATGGAAATGCGAGCGAGCCTTCGTGCGCGCAAACGTGGCGCTTTGGATTGGGGCATTCGCTACTTCCTGACGGCGCTTAGCCTGTTGATTCCGCTATCGCTGCTGGGATTGGTCCTGTCGTGGCCGTCGCTAAAGCTCAACGTGTCCACCGGCCAGTGGGAGAACGTTTATGGATTTCTGGCGATCATGGGTGTGGTCACCCTGGCGCTGCTCGGAATGCTTTATAAGATTCTCCCGTTTCTCATTTGGTTTGGACGATATAGCAGCGAGATTGGCCGCAACAAAACCCCCGCCTTGAGCGAGCTCTATTCGGCGGGGCTGCAGCGTTGGGGCTATTGGAGCTTCCTCGCGGGGCTGGCCGTCACAACGCTCTCCACCCCCCTGGCCACACGGCGGGGCGTACAAGCCGGCTGCGCTGTTTTGACGGTGAGTTGCTTGCTCTTTGCCGCCAACGTGGCGTGGATGCTGAGCCATTTATTCCGCGCCAACCCCGCTCGGCCCCAGGTTCAACCGCTCCTTTCAACAGCCAAACCATATGCAAATCTCACAAATTAACGAACCAGCGGTTCTCGAGGCCCTGCGCACCGTTGTGGATCCCGAGTTGAACTGCAACATCGTGGATTTGGGACTGATCTACGATATCCAGATCAACGGCGGCAAAGTCGTCGTCACCATGACGCTGACCACCGCCGGCTGCCCAATGCACGAAAGCATTGCCCTGGGTGTTCAACGGGGCGTGCTCAATCTGGAGGGGGTCGAGGAAGCAGAAGTCATTTTGGTGTGGGACCCCCCGTGGCATTTTTCCATGGCAAGCGATTATGGCCGCGCTTGCCTCGGAATTGTTTAAACTCATCCGGCCATAAAATGATACATATGTCCACTGAACTAACGAAACCTGTTATTGGCCCCGATAAAGTGATGGATGTGCGACCCATTCCCTGTTCCATCAAGCACGGAATGATCCTCCAACTCTGGCGCGAGCTTCCAGTCGGCGACCATTTCATTCTCCTGAACGATCACGACCCGGTACCGCTGCGGTATCAGTTTAACGCCGAGTTCCCCGGCGCCTGCTCCTGGGAATACCTGCAAAAGGGACCGGAGGATTTCCGCGTCAAAATCACTAAAACCAAACCTACTGAGATGTCGGCCTGAGGGCGGCGGCCTGAGGAACTATTGTCGGCAACCCTTAAAAGCCGGCGGATGCCGCTTTGGGAGCGCCTTTCCCTGTAGAAACGTTTGGACGGGGCCGATTTAGATTGATCCAGAAATCTCTGATGGCCTTGGCAATTTCGGTTAGCTGCCTGGTATCAGACGGCTTCACCACATAAGCGTTGACCCCTACCTCGTAAGCCGCCGCAATATCCTCGTCACTTTCCGATGAGGTCAGGATGACCACCGGGAGCGAGAGCTGGGCCTCCTGACGAATCCATTTGACCACCTCCACACCGGACACATGTGGGAGTTTGAGGTCCAACAGCACCAACGAAGGAAAGGGAAAGGCGTCGCGGTTGGCAAAACCGCCGGTGCCATTCAGATAATCAATCGCCTTTTGTCCGTCGGTCGCGACCTGGATGAGCACACCCTGCCCTGCTTTGGTCATGGCGTGCCGGAACAGGATGACGTCGTTTTCTTCGTCTTCCACATGAAGGATAACTTTGGTCATATGTCAGGGGTGCTTTAATTGGATCCAAAACTTACTGCCTTTGCCCAACTGCGACTCGAAGCCGATACTGCCCCCCATCCGCTCCGCGGCTCGGCGCGCAATCGTTAAGCCGATTCCCGTGCCTTCATAGGCGGTGGAGGGGTAAATCCGCTCGAACATGCGGAAAATGCGGCCGCGCTGGTGCGGGGCGATGCCGATGCCGTTATCTTCGAAGTAGAGGCGCACTTCAGGACGCGGCAAACGTCCCCCACCCGCCGGCTGACTCTGAGCCACCGCAGCGCTGGCTTCTTCGGCCCAGATGCGAACGCGCGGGATGGTTCCTGGCGAAACGAATTTTATGGCATTGCTCACCAGGTTGGATATGCACTGCGTGAGGAAAGCCTCGTTTCCCAGAACCTTCGGCAAAGCGCCCTCGATTTTAACCTCGGCTTTGGGCGGCTGCCAATTCGGATAGGTATCGACGAGGTCCCGCGTGAGCCGGTCCAGGTCCAACGGCTCAATGACGATTTGGTCTTTGAGGATCTTGCTGTAGTTGAGCACATCTTGAATCAAGCGGTCCAACCGCTGCGCCGAGGTGGTGATGCGCCGCAAGTAATCCAGCCCCTGAGGGTCAAGCTGCGCGGCGTGCTCTTCGGAAATTATTCGCGCAAACCCTTGCATTCCGCGCAACGGCGCGCGCATATCATGGGCGATGCTATAGGAGAAAGCTTCCAGCTCGCCGACCGTTTCGCGCAACGCGGTGGTGCGTTCCGCCACCATGCTCTCAAGCTTTTCCTGCTGCTGCTTGCGCCCGGTAATATCATTAAAAACAATGCCAACACGGCGCGCCTCCGCCGGCTCGAGGCGGAAGGCATAAATCTCGTGCCAGCGGTTTAAGGCCGCGGCTCGATTCTCAAAGCGAGCCGCTTCACCGGTTAACGCAACCTTGCCATAGATATCGAGCCAGTGCTGCTCGTGTGCCGGAACCAGCTCCCGCATCCGCTTGCCTTTGGCATCCTTCAGTCCGGTTTTCTGCGCGAAGGCCGGATTGATTTCCAAAAAGCGGTAGTCCACCGGCTTTTGATTTTCGTCGAAAACCATCTCGACAATGCAAAACCCTTCTTCCATCGAGGTGAACAGCGTTCGGAAGCGCTCCTCGCTTTCGCGCAGGGCTGCCTCGGCCTGCTGCCGTTCGATCGCCAGTGCGACAGTCCGCGTCAGGATGTCCACCACCCGCTGGTCACGCGCATCCCGGGTTCGGGGCTGCCTGTAATAGTTGGCCAGCGTCCCAATCACCTTGCCACCGGATGAAACAATCGGAGTTGACCAGGCGGCCCGGATGCCTAAAGGCGCAGCAAAGTTGGCAAACACGGTCGAGCCCGGGTCCGTTCCGATATCGTGGATGCTTACGGGTTGATTGCTCAACACCGCCAGGCAACATGGGCCCGCTTGGGAGGCAATCGCCATTCCCTGAGTGGCCCGGCAGTAAGCCTCGGGCAGCCCCGGCGCGATGCAATCGGTGAAATGCGTTCCTTCCTTGTTGAGCAGGTGGATGGCGGTGACCATGTTCACCGGGGACTGCCTTTCCATCGCGCGCACCACGGCGACAAGCATCTCCGAGAGCGGCAGCCCCCGAACCACCATTTCCAAAGCTTCCTTTTGCAACTGCAGGAACTTTTCCGACCGCTTGCGTTCGGTGATGTCTCGGGCAATTTTCGATGCGCCCACAATCTGGCCGTGCGCATCGGTAAGCGGCGAGATGCTGAGCGAGATATCAAGCAAGGTTCCGTCTTTCCGGCGGCGGATGGTTTCGTAATGTTCAATCCGTTCTCCGCGCCGGATGCGCTCCAAGATGCCGGGCTCTTCATTGGGCCGGTCAGAGGGAATGAGGATGGTGACTGACTGGCCGATGGCTTCATCGGCTGTGTAGCCGAACAGCCGTTCGGCGCCGCGATTCCAACTCTTGATGATGCCGTTGAGGTCTTTGCTGATGATCGCATCCTCTGACGACTCGACGATGGCTGCTAGTTTGGTTTTGGCCTCCGCGCCCTGCTTGCGCTCAGCAATATCCTCGGTGAATGTCAGGACCGCAGCCTCAACCTGGCGATTGTGTCCAATATAAGGAGCTATGCGAAGCAGCAACCAATGGCCCCCTTTCCGGATTTCACGTTGGCACGGCGCCCCACGGGCGAGCACCTCCGCGGCAAGATTCTGAATATCCCCCAATTCGCTTAGCATTTGGACGTTAGATGGCGGCCGGCCAATGTCCGACGCGCGAAGGCCCAGTGCATCTTCGGCGGCCTGGTTAAAATGAGCGACTTTGCCGTCTTTTCCGACGATGAGAATCGGCTGATCCAGCGTGTTGAGCACCCCGAAAAGCTCAACGTGCACCTTGTCCGTATTGGTTCCGTCGCTTCCCTCAGCAGCGACAGCCTGGGTCTCCCTTTCGCTAGTGTGGGGTGGCATCATGCTCGGGCGCCAAAAGCTCGAAGCGACTCGACGGCACAATACTTCCCTGCACCTGAGTTGGTTTTTTGTATAGAGTTGTGCTCAAAGTTCATACCAGTTCTTTGAAGCTGAAATCCCCAACAACTTCAGGATACCCGCTCTCGGCCGAAACGCGGAGAGGACTGCATCGGAGCAGTCGTTAAATTGTAACCGCCAGCACGTTATTGCCAATAGGTATTCTGGTGGGTAAACACCCCATCCAGGTGACAACTTTTACGAGTCGGCCCGGATAAGGTGGATGCCAACAGCTACGCTGACGCGGTGGACGGTGACGCTTACCACGATAGGCACCTTTACGCGACGGCCTGGACGGCGGCAACTACATAAGTCCGTTCACCGGTAAGGAAACGCTTTGCAGCAGGAGCGGGTTTAGGATTTTGGGAACTCGAAAAGGGAAAAGTCGAACTTCGATCCGGGCGGGTTCTTTTCGATCAGGTCGGCGCTATGTTGCGGGCAGAAAAAGACTGTTTCCACGCGTTCGTACTGGTCGCGTCCCTGCTGGTTCACTGTAATCTCGATCCGGGTTAGCCCTTTCGGGTTGCTGAGTGTTCTGAACTTGCCGTTGCCTTCGACCGCCGGTGGCCGTTGGTTAGGTTTTTCAGGTTTCAGCCAGATGCGAAACTCCACGGTCTTGCCGTCCAGTTCCTTGGCCGGCCATTTGGATTTGAGCCAGATATGTTGTGGTTGCATGGGGCGTTTGGGTTTGGCGGTCATGGCGATCAGAGGAAACTGTCTTCCGGGACGGTTTCCTCGGGTTGGGGCGCCGGGGTGGTGGTGGATTTGGAGGCGAGGACAAAGAGGTCGCCTTTGGCCTCGGCTTCACGCAGGAGGGCCACTTCCTTTAGTTCATACCCGCGTACCGTGCTGAGGTAAACCCATTGCGTTGCCCTGGTGATGCCGACCAGCAGCAGGCGATGGCGGCGCAGGCCGGTGACGCGTTGGAAGTTGGTTTCCACCAGTTTGGGGAGGATGACGCAATCGAACGTGAGGCCCTTGGCGCTGTGGTACGTGGCGATCTTCGGGGTGAGGGAGTTGAAATCGGCGGGTTGTGAGCCGCCGCGTGGTGGCGTGGCTTTTTCGACGGGCACGCCGCGATCGGCGAGGCGGCCGGCGACGCCGTAGAGGTCGCGGTTCGTCGGCACGATGATGCAGACCTTGTGATTGAGGCGCATTTGCTCGCGGAGAATCACGGCTATTTGATCAATCTCGTCATCTCAATCGGACGCCACGTAGAAACAGGGTTTCTGACGGTCCTTGGCGGTATAGTTGAGGCCGTCGAAGTGGTTGCCGAAGTAGGAGGCGAGTTTGGCAACATCGGGCGAGTTGCGGTAGGCCGGGAGCAGCGAGGCGGTTTGCTGGGCCGCGCCCAGGCTGGTCAGGATTTCGGCTTCGCCTAGGCCGCCCTCGAAAATCTGCTGGCGGGCGTCGGCGAAGACGGAGACATGGGGCACGGCGGCGCGGAGGATCTGGTAGGCGTAGGTGTCGAGGTCCTGGCCTTCGTCCACCATCGCGAAGTCGAGCAAGCGGACGGGAGACTTCTGGACGGTGGCGGCGACACCGCGCCGGATGGCCTGGTAATCGAGACCCTTGGCCGGGGCGGGGGCTTTGGGCTTACGGCCGCCGATGAGGGATTCCCAGAGGCCGCCGCACCAGTCGTCAAAGGTCTGGACCGCGCTGGTGGGGATGGCGAGGTAATCGAGGGATTGGCGGATGAACTGGCTGAGGACGTTGGTGAAGACGAAAATGCAGTAGCGATCGGGCGGGGTTTGGGCGCGGTCGCGGAGCCAGCGGGCGCGGTGCAAAAGGACCTGGGTTTTGCCGGAGCCAGGCGGGCCTAAGACAAGGTGGTGGCGGTCGGGGCGCAGCTCGACGACGGCCCGTTGTTCGCGGGTGAGCTGCGAGTCATGGAGCAGGAAAGGCATGGCGTCAGCCGGTGTATTCGGGTTCCTGGGCGGGGCTATCGGTAGCGTCGGCGGTGGTCTTCTTGGCGGAGCGGAATTGCCTGATGGCTTTGAGGTCCGCCTCGCGGTTAAGGATGGAGGCGCCAGACTCGAACCAACCCTGTTGCCAGGTGGGCAACTCGGGGATGGGCGGGAACAGGCCCATGCCGGTTTCGGCGGCCTGGGTGGCGGCTTCCTTTTTGCCCATCGCCTGGAGGATGCGGGCCTTGAGGATGAGGTAAGCACCGTCGGACGGCTCGCGGACGATGGCTTCGTCGAGCTTTTCGAGGGCGACATCGTACCGCTTTTGGCGGTAGCAATGCAGCGCCCAGTTGAAGAAAGGGGCACTCCAGGTCGAGACGCGGACGGCTTCCTTGTAGCAAGTTTCCATGCGGTTGAAGTCGCCGATTTCCTCGTAATTGAGGCCCTGGAGATTGAGGATGAGTTCGTCCGGCTCGCCCGCGACGCGGGCGGCGGATTTGAGGACTTCGGCGGCTTTCTCCAACATGCGGATTTCGCGGTAGAGACTGGCGAGGCGGAGCAGCTGGCGGGTGTGGCGTTTGCCGAGCGGGCCGGCGTCGCGGAGTTCCTCCTCGATTTCCTCGATTTCGACGCGGGCGGCGCCGGGGTTGGCGACGTTGACCAGCGGATTTTCGACACTGGACTCGGCGCGGTTGTCCGGGGCGCGCTGCAAGGCGAGGGCGCACTCGAAACAGCGGGCGGCGGTGAAACGGTATTGGAGCAGGAGCGGCTCGCCTGCGAGCGACTTGTCCATTTGGACCGGCATGTGCAGGACGGTTTGCTCGTCGGGCAGAGTGACGATTTCGACCTTGAGCAAGCCGTTGAACTGCTTGGGCGTGACCAGGCCGGGCTTGGTGGCCCAGGAGCCATCGGCGGGGAATGGGATGGGGACACCGGCGTCAATGAGCGTGATGGGGCTGCGGCCCCGGACGCGCAGGGCGATGGCGTCAGAAGTGACGGGGCGGACAAGGGGCTGGCCGGTGGCTTCAAGCCAGGCGGCGCTCCAGGCCGCGCCGCGGGCGATGGCGGTTTGGGCGGCGGTGGAATCGGGGAAAGAGAGGACCTTGGCCGCCGGGAAGTATTTTTCGACGGCCCACTGGACTTGGGGGACAAGGGAGCTGCCGCCGGCCATGAGAACGAAGTGAACATCGGCGACGGTCAGGCGGGCGCGTTCCATCGCATCGGAAATGGGGGCGAAGATGGAGAGGGTCTGGCAGAAATCGGTCTGGCGGACGTGGAGCAGTTCGGTACTGAGGAACGGCTCGAGGATTTCTTCCCATTTGGCGGCGGTGAGGCGCGGCTCGGCCAGGAGGTATTCGGTTTCGCCTACGCGGACGGCGGTGGCCATTTGTTTGGCGGCGATGGTGGTCTTGTCGGCGCTTTGGTAGCGCCCGTGAAGATGAAGCTGGGCGACTTCGCGGCAGAGGCCCTCTTTGAGGGCTTCGGCGCAACCACGCAAGGCGGGTTCAAGAATGCGTTTGCGGTCGCCCCACTCGAAATGCCGGGCGGGCAGGTTGTTTTCCTTGAGCAGGGCGGGAATCAAAACCTCGTGGATGATGGCGGCATCGAAGTCTGAGCCGCCCAAACGGTGGTAGCGGGAGACGGCTTTGGCTTCGATGTCCACGCCGGTCTGGGCGCCGCGCGGTTTCAAACGGGCCGCGAATACATCGCACGTTCCGCCGCCAAAGTCGAAAACGACGATGTTCGCCGCCTTGGTCGTAAACTCCGGCTCGGCAAAGGTGAACAGGTAGTCGGTGAGAGCGGCGAGCGGTTCGTCCAGCAGGTCGTAATCGGTAAGGGAGAGACCGGCGAGAGTGGCGGCTTCCAGGGTGTCGGCGCGCTGGTTGAGTTGGAAAGAGGCGGGGACGGTCACGACCGTCCTGGCCGCCGCGTGGCCGGAAACTTTGCGGGCGCCCTGGGCGAGAAAACGGAGGACGTGGCCGGCAATCTTGCGGGCGTGGTCATAGTCCTCGGGGGCGCGGTGGTAACGCTTCCGCAAGCCGATTTCGTTTTTGGTATCGTGGAACAGGTTTTTCTCGGGACTGAGGCCGTAGTCGCGGGGCAGCGAGCGCATTCGCTTGGCGCCTTCGCCGATCCAGGACTTGGCCGATTTGTCTATCGCCACGACAGAGGGGACCAGGCTGCCAAAGAACGGCCCGGAAGGGGTGATTTGTTCGATGGAGATGCACTCGCAAAGCAACTCTGGCGTGCCGGCGAGGTCGAGCGGTAGTTGCACTTGGGCCACCGTTGAATTGGTGGTGCCGAGGTCTATGCCTAGTACCCGCTTCGGCGGTGATGCGGCGGAAGCTTGGGCAAGTTGTTCGAGCAGTTTCATAATCTGTTTGGTGTCCTTGGCCTCTGTTGGGCTGGTTGAGGGGGGGGTTGCGGCTACCTCCACAATTTGGAGTTTGTCCGTGGTGGGGGCATTATTTGCGTGGCTGGTCTTGTTCTGCGGCCCACTGCTGGGCTGCTCTCTCGGCGTCGGCTTCGGAGAAACCCAGCGTTCGCATCATGTCACGCTTCATTTGGTCAACGGCAAACTGACGGCTGAGTTCGCGGGTGGTCAGGGGCGTGATGTTGCCCTGGTCATCTTCGCGTAGGAAGGTGAAGACAAAGAGGGGTTCCTGCGGGATGCGCTGCGGGGTGTGCCTTTCGGTGAGGAAATCAGGTATGGGCGGCAGTTGGGTATCGAGGAACTGGAAAACACCCTCGAACGTGTCCGCGACATTGTCGCGGATGATCTGCGGGGGCGCCATGCCCTCGCGCTTTTGCTGGCCGTCGGTAACGGTAAAGCGCTTGGGCAGGGGGTGGCGCTTGGCGGTCAGGTGATCGGTGGGGGCCAACTGCTGCAGGACGGCGAGTTTGTCCTCGTCCCGGCCTGGGAGCGCGTAAGCTTTGCCGGCAAGGGCATAGACCATGCAGGAGCTTTCATCAATGTAAGCCCAGAGGTTTAGGGCCAGATCGCTGGTGGTGGGGTCTGTCTTCACAGCTAGATCTTTATTTGTCGGGGCCTTCCACGATTATGATTTCGTCTTTGGTCAGGCCGTAGAGGCGATAGACGCGGTCGTTGATTTCGGACTCCCACGGATCGCAATTTGCGCCGTGCGCCGCCAAGCATTTCTCGACCAGCGACTCGATTGCGGCGCGGTCCGTCTTGCTCGCGTCGGGGATGGGGATTTGCTCCACGTATTGTGTCCAGAATCTTAGGTAGCCGCCGCGAATCTGGGCGCTCAGATGAATATAGAAGTGTTGAACGGCGGCCGAGTTCAGGATACCAAGCAGGTACATGCTGTCGCTGCCGATGCAGTAGGCCGTATTGCTGAAGAAGGCTCCATTTGGGTCGTAAGCAAAACGCACGTCGGGGGCGATGTCGGGAAAAATTATTTTCGGCTGGGAATAGGTTGTTGTGAATTTTTCCTGGGGCTGCTGTAGTTCGTACCACGCCTGTTCTGTGGCGCGTTGCTCTAGCTTTTTGCGGAACTGGGCGAGATGACTGGTGACGGCGTCCAGCCCGTCGGTGTTCGCGCCGTGCGGCAGATAGAGCATCCATTGATCCGGGCGCTCGCACGCCCATCGGCGGACGTGCTTACCACCCAGGTATGGCTTGATGATCTTGTCGGCGGCGCGTGACTCAGCCAAGATTTGGAGGCGCTGTGCCCCGCTGATGATGAAGGCCTCGTTGCACCCTGACACGATCCCCCTAAAGATTCTGCCTTGCACAAACTTACCGAGTGGCGCTCCGGCCTGTCTAATTTTGCTCAGGAGATCCAGGATGGCCTGGGACTCAAGCCTCCAGGCAAAACCAGCCTGGGGGAGCGGTGTCATGGGCATCTCTGTGAAATGGGCAAGTTGGTCGTCGGTCCTGACGTTGAGAGTGAGTATCGAGCGCTTTGTGTCTGGATCGCGGTTTCGCGCGACAACTATGCAGGGATAGGTGACGGCTTCGAAGATTGGCAGGTCGCCGAAGTCGATCACGGCGCGGAGTTCAGTGGTCTTGGCGAGAAACTGGCGCAGGGGCTCGCCGTATCCGGCGCGGAAAAATTTGTTCGAGCTTATGAATGACAGGACCCCGCCTTGGCATAGTAGCTGGGCGGCGCGGGCGTAGAAATAGCAATAGAGGTCTGCTCGGTCTGAGTGGACCTGGGGGTAGCGCGTGCGCAGCTCCGGCTTGATGGCCTTGAAGAGCTCCATGCGCACGTACGGTGGGTTCGCGAGCACGAGGCCGAACCCGCCTGGGTGGCCTGGCTCTGGCTGCGGCGGCTCCGGCTCTCCGGCCAAGAGATCGTCACCGGTTCGGGCGTGGCCGGTGGCGGTCCGGTGGAACACTTCGGCGAAGTCCAGTTGCCAAACGAAAGTGGGCTTTTGAGGGTCCTCGAACCGATCGCGGATGCGCTCAAGGGCCTCGTCTTGCTGGGCCGCGCGCATTTTCCTGGCGTCGTGGATTTGCGCCGCGATGAACGCGATTTCCTTCAAGCCGTGGCCGAGCTCGGCCACCCGGGCGGCGGCTTCCGGGGTGAGGGCCATGCCGAAGCCTGCGGCGTCGGTGCGGGCTCGGGTCAGCTCGATTTTCGCAAGCTCGGTGAGCGAGCCGTAGATGTCGAAGCGAAGTTTGCGTTTTGCGGCGGCGGTGCGGGCTTTGAAAAACTCGCGCTTTGCGCCGGTCAGTTTGGAAAGCGGCATGGCCGCCCCGGTCTCCTGGGAGAGTTGGCCCAATTCGACAGGCTCGCCGTGGATGTAGTCCACGAGCGAGTTGGCTCGGCGGATTTTGAAATCGAGGTTGGGCAGGGGGGTAATCTTCTTGAGCGCGTCGCGGAAGGCTTTGGCGGAGCAACTGTCAACGTCGGCCTCCAGCGGGTGATCGACCATAAGGCTGAGCCAGAGTCGGAGCTTGCAAATTTCAATGGCGCGTTCCTGAATGTCCACACCATAGAGGCAGCGCTCAATGATGCGCGCTTTGGTTTCGTAGAGCCAATGGCTATCCGTTTCGACCGGGTCCTTGCCGCGCGAGCGGGTTTCGCAAAGGCGGCGGAGATTCAGGAGTTCGTGCAACAGGCCAACAGGGAAAGCGCCGGAGCCAACGGCGAGGTCGCACGCCCGGAATTCGTCGAGCCGATCGAGGATGGCGCGGGCTTCCTCCGGGGTGAGGCAGGCGTCCAGGGTGGCGCGTTCGGTGGGGTCAATGCCGTCAGAGGCATCGAGGGCGAGGAGTTTTTCGAGGCGTTGCGGCCAGTCGGCGGCGCTTGCCTGGGCGGGCGGGAACTGCTCAAGCCAACCGCGCAAACCTTCGCGGCAGAGGTAGTGAACGATTGGGCGCGGGGTGTAGAAGCTGCCGGTGTCGTGGCGCGACGTTTTTCCGCCGGTGTCGGACTGCTCAAGCTGTAGTACCAGCGATTCGAAGACTTTGCCAAGCATTTCGGGGTCAATGGCAACCTCGACGCTGAGGGGGCTGTCCTCGCGGACGGTGAAATTGTACGCCTCCAGCAGGTCGGCAAAGACGTGCTGGAAAACGTCGTTGCCGATTTTCAGGGAATAGCTTCGCCGGGCGGCCTCGCCGCGCTGCTCGGCGCCGTATTCGTCAACGAACAGGCCGCCGTTGAGAAACGGCAGGTCGTGACCGGGGATGTCGGCTTCGCCGCCTTCGGTGGCCAGCTTGATGAAAAGGGGCTTTAGGAATTGCTGGTGAAACGTGATGCCGTCGGGGCGTTTCTGTGCGTGCTCCCGGAAGTTGCGAAAGAGGTAGTCGCGCTGGCGGTTAAGCCAGCCTTTGCGCTGGACAAAGCAGAGGAACAGGAGCCGGTTAAGGAGCGTTTGGGCTTCGCGCTCGGCCAGGGCGGCGTCGGTATTGGGGTTGCGCTGGCGGATGTCAGCGGCGACACGCTGAAAGACGTTCCGGTAGTCGGTGAAAAACTCCTTGTTGAGTTTGTCCACGTTGAAGGCTTCGACCAGATCTTTGATCCGGGCGTCCTTACCGCGCATGGCCAACTCGGCAAAGCGTTCGGCGGGTGTGCGGCAGGACTCGCCGGGACCGAGCAGGTAGGTGTAGCGGCGGGGGGCGGTCTCGTTGCGCACGAGGTTGCCCTCGGTGTCGAAGGCCGATTCGCGCGAGGCGAAAGTGAAGCGGTAGTCGGGGCGGGGCGTGAGGAAAACGGAAAGCATCCCATGGTATTCGGCCTGGTCAATGAACCGGCTGACCAGATTGCGCAAGCCAACCCGGTTGCGGGCGAGGTCGGTGTCTTCGCCGACCCGGACTTCGAGAATGCCAAGTTGGCGGTCGCCCTGGAGTTGGACGCGGCCGAGTTGGAAAACCGACTCGGCGCGGGCATCCGCGCTGGCCAAAGGCTGGGGCAGCGAGAAAATCTCCGTTTGGGGCAGGACCCCGCGCAACGTCTGCAACCAACCGTCGCGCTGGTACGGCCGGGTGAGGAATGATTTGAGATCCGCGACGGTCATAGCGGGGACAGGCTTAACAGAAGCCAACGAAGGTAACGAAGGTGTTTCACGGCTTTGCAGCGGGAACGCGCTTGACTCTGTAGGGAGGGGGCGATTCGGCGAGATGGCTGGCGCGAGTATCCCCCTCAGGTTCGAAAACCACGCGGACCTTCGCGCTCAGGACCTTGGCCACCCTACGGAGCATGCTGAGAGAGTGGCCCTCGTAAGAAGGAGATTCAAGCCGGCTGATCTGCTGCTGGGAGGTTTTGAGTTTGCGGGCGAGGTCCTTTTGGGAAAGGCCGGCCTTTTCGCGCAATGCCGCGAGTTGCAAGGCTACGTCCCAAGCCTCGCCCGCTTTTTCAAACCGCTCGGCGAAGACCGGGTCTTTCAACTGTTCTTGCAGATACAGATCAAAGTTGGTCTTTTTCATGTTCCGAATCTTTCCTGCCAGTCACGCATTCGATCCCGCGCGGTGTCGAGGTCGCGGGCCGGGACGGCCTGGCCCTTGTTGCGGATGCCGTGGACGGCAACGATGCGCCGGCCTTTCACAAAGAACCAGAGGACGCGAGTGTTTAACTTGCCGACATGGCGCAGCTCAAACAGGCCGTCGCCCAGCGCCTTGGACAGCGGCTCGCGGTGGTTCTGGCTATCGCGCAGCTTTGCCAGACCTCGCACGACCACCGCGTGGTCGCCGGGGTCGCTTTGCTTGAGTTCATCAAGGAACTCCTGCACCAGTAAGCGCCCACTGGCACTGACATAGAATTCTACAGTGAAGTCCATGCTGGATCAACATCAATATTGATGTAATTGGCGAGTCATTGCGGCGGGTGGTCGAAGGACTCGGAAAGGATGATGTCCGGCGGGGTGTCGAGGAAGCGCGGATGAACGGCGGTGATGGGCTGGTCGGCCTGGTCGAGCAACAGGTAGCCGCGCAAAATCTGGATGAGTTTGTCGGCGAGCGCGGCGGGGGCGATTTTCACTTCTTTGGTCGAGCGCTGGAGCTGGTTGATCTGGCGCTGGAGTTTGAGGAAGCGGGCGCGGCGGATGGCCTGCCGGGCGGCTTTGATGAGGTGCTTTTCTTCGTCACTGACAAAGGGCAGGCTGAGGAAGCCGTCCAGATACGCGAGGGCACGGCGTTCGTTTGGCCCCTGGACGGCGTCGGCGACTTCGGCCTGCAGGGCCTGGGCGGTGGACTGCTCCTTGAACCGGGCCAGGGCCGCGTTGACGTGGTCGTGGTGCGCGGCGTGGAGCGGGATGGTTTTTTCCTTGGAGTCCGGGGCGCGAAACTCGCGGGCGGCTTCAAGCAGGGTGATTTCCTCGAGGGCGGCGTCGGCCAGGACGCGGTAAAAGCCGTCGCGGCGGTGGCTGCGGATAAAGGTGACGGTGCTGCCGGCGCGGGTGGCATCGGAGCGGCCAACGCGGGCGCGCAGCGGGAGATTCTGGATGCGGCGGAATTGCTCGGGGTGTTGCTGGCGGAACTGGCGGAGTTCCATCAGGAGGGCGAGCCGCTCGTCGCGTTCTTCTTCTTCGGGCGAGCGCTCGAACAGGCCAAAGGTGTCCACCTCCTCAGTTTCGGAATAGATTTGGCTGTCTTCGCCCAGGGCGGTGTGGAAAGCCTGCAACTTCATGATGGCCTTCTTTTTCAGTTCGATGTCGTCGTCCACGCGGGCGGTGGGGTAGAAGTTGTATATATATATGCGAGGGGCGACGCAGCCGATGCGGTTGACGCGGCCAACCCGCTGCATGAGGCGGGTGGAGTTCCACGGCGTGTCGTAGTTCACGATGATGTTGGCGCGGTGGAGGTTGATGCCTTCGGCCAGGACTTCGGTGGACAGCAGGATGTCGTAATCGTTGGCGTGCTCGGCGAAGTTGGCGTCGAAATTCGCCTGCACGAGGGGCATTCGTTCCTTGCGATTCGTGGAATCCACGATGAGGACCTTGTTGTAACCGGCGGCGGCCAGACGCCCGCGCAGGTAGTCGGTGGTGTCCTTGGCTTCGGAGAAGATGACGAGTTTGTTGCCCTCGTGGTTGATCTTGCGGTCGAAAAGCTCGGTTTGCAGGCGGGTGAGAAACTCGGCGAATTTGGGGTCCTCCTGGACTTCGCCCCACTCCTGGCAGAGGGCGTCCAGTTTGGTGAGGTCGCTTTCGAGTCCGGGCAGAAACTCGGGCTCGAAGTCGGCGGGGGTGCAAACTTCGATGGTGGGGTCGGTGGCCTGGCGCCGCTCGATTTCGGCAATGAGTTCGTCCTCGCGCTCCTCGACGAGAAACTCGGTCACGTTGAGGTTGGGCGCGATGTATACGGTGCCTTTGGCGAACATGTCGCGCATGACGCTGGTGGCCTGGCGGAAGCGGCCGAGGGAGAGCTTGAAAGCGTGGAAGCTGCTGTCGAGGCGCTTGACCAGCAACGTGCGCATGATGAAAGCGAGTTGCTGGGAGATGCGGTCGGCGTTCTGGTATTTGCGTTTCTTGGGCGGTTTAAGGAAGCCGATGGCGCGGTAGCGGTTGTAGGTCAGGCCGTGAGGATCGGACAGGAGCGCGACCGTGCGGTCGTAGAGGTCCTCCAGCGCGGGGGACAGTGGATAGTATATGGCGCGGGGCTTTTCGATGTGCGGGAAGGTGACGCCCTGCTCGGCCAGGTCCTGCTTGTATTGTTCGTGCGCGAGCAGGTCGGTGCGGGTGCGCCGGACGATGACTTCCGAAATGACCTTGGTGCGGATGAGTTCGTAGGTGTTCTTGACCTGGCGCCGGGCGGTTTCGATGTCGGGTTCCTTGCGCGCCTGCCGGTACTCTTTTTCGCGCTGGGCGAAAAAGTGCTGGAGGTTGGCAATGCTCAGGGTCGCGTCCTTGAGGTCCTGGAAAAGGGCAATCTGATTGCGGATGTCGTCGGGGCGGTTGTTAAGCGGCGTGGCGCTGACGAGGATGACTTTCTTGCCGGCGTGGCCGCCGCCGGGCAGTTCGCGCTGGGTGGGGGTTTTGCAAATGCGCTGGAGTTCGTCAAATGCCTCGGCGGTGTCGTTGCGGAATTTGTGGGCTTCGTCAACGATGACAAGGTCGAACCTTTCCGGGTGTTTGGCTTTGTGAAGGCTGCCGTTGGTGCGGATGGAAGCGTTATCGAGGCGGAACTGTTCGACCGTCCATTCCCAATTGTCCCGGAGTGCGGGCGGAACCACGATGAGAGTGTGGGAGCGGTGCTCCGGGAAGCCGTTGTAGAAAAAGAATTTCTTGGCGATGAGGGTGGCGATGATCGTTTTGCCCAGGCCAACCACGTCGGCCAGGAAAAAGCCGTTGTGCTTTTCGAGCAGGCGGAAGCCGCTGCTGACGGCGTCCATCTGATAGGCGAGCCGTTTGAACTGGTCGGGCAGGTCGGTGATGGCGTTGGGGTCGTATTCGATGCTCGGGCCGAAGTACTCGACCAGCAGTTTCCAGAATAGCTCGTGCGGGCTTACGTCGCCGGCCAGGTAGGTGGAGTCGCGGACCTGTTCTATGCACTTGGGCAGGATTTCGGTAGATTCGTCCCAAAGGCGCTCGAACTCGTCGGCGGCGAAGCGGACATCGGTGTAATCGTGGAGCAGGACGTTAAATTCGTAGTTGCGGACTTCCTCGGTAGTACCGAGACCGGCGGCGGTCAGGTTGGATGACCCGGTGATGACCGCCCCGGGCTTGTGCTCGTTGAAACCCTTCGGGCGGAAGATGTAGAGCTTGGCATGGAGCCGCTGGGTTGGGTGGGCGCGGATTGAGATTTTCTTTGAGGCAACATCCTCCACGAATTGGAGGATGCCGTTTTCGGTTTCCTTGCTGTAGGCGGCGCCCTGGATGTCTTTGCGGAGGTCGCCTTGAAACTCCTCCAGGGCCTTGGTGTTGTCGGGCATGAACAGCAGGCCGCGCCGGTGGTAGTCCGTCATGATGGCGTCAACGTTGATGCCGACCAAAATGCGGATGTGGGGGACGTTGGCGAGAAACGGGCGGATGGCGAAGTAGCCGGAGGCGCGGAGGTATCCGACCAGGGCGTCGAACCATTCGATGTCGGCGTTGCTTTCGAAAACGCCTCGGAATTTTCGGAGGAGCGTCTGGTCGGCCTGGTTAGTGAAAAAGCGGGTGGACATGCGGTTCCTCCGGGGCCGGACGGGCGAGGGCAATAGGGGGCGGTCCGGCGCCGTGGGCGGTGCCGGGGTGGCGCGAAAGCAGAAAGTGCCGCAGTGCCATAGGGCCTCGCCGCATCTACTTACGCGAAATTGCAGCGGGATGCAGCAAAAAAGGCGACGCCACTGCCGGCGCTTATGGTCGAGTCAGAACTCTGGTAGCCATTTTGGTTTAGAGACAGTTACGAGGCTGAGCGCTTTTTTTCCGCCCTGAGCGGACATGAAATCGTAAAAGCCGCTCATGCTGGCCCGGCGTCGATCCCTGCAGTGCCTAATCCAGTGCACAGCTACGCTGACCACCGCCCTTCGGATCACCGCCAAGTTCATGACGGCATTGCGGTTTCGTACCCGGCTGCGGTCCTCGCCAGCAATGACATCGAGTCGGAGGTGAAGGCCGGTTTCAATGCCCCAGTACCTGCGGTCGGCCTTGAGCATTTGCTGAGCATTCATTTGTGCGGCGGGCCGAGAGCTGAGCAGGTATTCGGTTTCGATTTCCTTGGCCGGCTTGCGGGAGCTGTCCACACAACGGGTCAGCCGAGCGCCCTGCTCGGCGAAGGGAAAGGCCACCCGTGTGGCAGTGGTATCAAAGGCAATGAGGCAACGCGCTTCGGTCCGGCTCCGGTTGCGTTCACAAGTCTGAACGATGGACGTCTGGTCCCGAGGGGGAAAATGCGCCCGACAGGTTCTTGTAGAGCTGTTGCACGTTGTCGGCGACCCCGGATTGATTGCCTTTGACGGTGAACAGATAATCACCGCCCTTTTCTTGTACCACGATGCGCGCCGTCTCAGTCTGAGTATTGAGCGCGTCGGCCGTGACCAGCGAGCCCTCCAGGTCCACTCGTTTGAGCACGCGCTGGACTGCCGGGATCTCGTTGGAACCTTCGCTCACCGCTTCGGAACCCAGCCAGCGTCCGCTCTCAACGGAGTAGGCGCTGATGACCTGCGCCCCTTGGCTGTTGAGCAGTTCTTTGCCGTCGGCCGAGACCTGGTCGCCTTTGGGATCGCGCTTGCCCAGCAAATGATCCAACCACCGCAGTAACGCTTGCTGCAACGCCTGATTGTTCAGCTGTCGGAGCATCCGGGCAAAGGTCGATTCGCTGGGGGCAATGTAGTAATGAATCCGGCGGCTCCGATCACGTGGAAAACCCAACGCTTTCCTTTGGTCGCGCGTCAGATTACGAGCAAAGCCAGCTAAATCCCGCTGCCCCAGGCACACTTTGCAGAGCATGGCACAGACCGTAACGGCGACCAGGCCATCGATTGAGAAATCCGGTTTTCCAACGTGCCACTCCGGAATATCACCAAAGAAAGCTTTCATTTGGCTAAGCTCCTCAGGGGATTGTGGGCAGTCTGGCGGTCGGTCTTGTTCACATGCTCGGCAAGCTTCAGGCAAATTGCGGCCCCGCAAGATGGTGCGAGCTCCCTCGCGCAGCTCACGTACCCAAAGCTGCTTGGGCCGGTCATGAGCTTCATAAAAGTCCCGCTGGGAGCGTGCAAAACCCTTGGTCTTGCCTAAGAGGGTCCAGCCGCTGACCTGATAGGTGGTCCCGCGAAACTGTTCCGGGTCTACGAAAGTTTCGGCAATGAGCACGGCATGATGATAGGCCTGTTCCCAATCGACACTGAGGCGCTGCACATTCAACTTCATGACTTTGCTGGCCAGATTGGGTATGTGGTAGGGCTCGGGAATGAAAAACCGGCTATTGTTGACGACCAGCGGCAAGCGTCGCCGTTTTTGCCGGTCCGACCAGCCAATCCACTCCTCGCGCAATTTGAGTTTGTAGGCTCCGGCGCTCCAAACTAGCAGCGCTACCCATTGGCCTTGATACTCGGCCACGTAACGCAGCTGTTCGCCGACGAACTCCGCGCTGTGCAGATAATGACCCTCGATGAGCAGTCGGTCGAAACGTTCGCGCTCCTCGGGTTCAATGAGCCGCAGCTGCACCCCGTCAAGCAGGGCCTGCTGTTCGGCGGTGACAATCGGTCGATGTTTAGTCTTCATTGGCCCCACAGGTAAAAAAAGTGCGGGCCAATGTCCAGCTCAAATAAACAGGGATTTGCTTTTCAGTGACTTACC
>DASYXT010000029.1:0-3162 GCA_035934555.1 Verrucomicrobiia bacterium
CACCTGGTGCAGTCGCTTCTTGAATGGCGCCAGGAACTTCACCACCTCTTTGAGATCGCACGCCACCTTCCGGTTGGCCAGCCGCTTGCCGTCCGTATCCATGATGCCGATCACAACGTTATTGCTATGCAGATCCATTCCGGCTACTACTTTTTTCATCGGTCGCCTTTCGGTTGAGTGTTGTTGTTTATTTACTGTCTACCAACGACAACTCTTTTACCGAGAGGCGGCCGGCTTCGCCAGCGCCCTTAATGTCTATCAGTCAATGATAAAGTAATCTTTACCGAATAACCCAGTCACTGCGAGATTCCTTATTCTGATCATCATCAAAAGAAGTTTGCGGTTGTGAATGGGGTCGTTACCCAAAGTCCCTTTTAGCTCAATCTCGCTTTGCGCCGTGTTAGCTGCTAAATCACCCCTGCGCGGTATGAAGATTCTGGTGATTTCATTGGCAGGGATAGGCGACACGCTGCTGGCGACACCGCTGGTGAGCGAGTTACGCGCCAACTTCCCGGAGGCGCAACTCGATGCCCTCGTGCTGTGGGCCGGGTCGCGCGACTTGCTCGAAGGCAACCCGCATCTCAATCGCGTGTTCCAAAAGAACCTGCTGAAGGAGAGCAAAATCGAGGCGCTACGTTTTCTGCAGCCGCTGCGCCGGGCCGGTTACGACGTGTCGCTGAACACGCATCCGCAAAGCCGCATTCATTACCGGTTGATTGCGCGCGTGGTCGGCGCCCGCGCCCGCCTCAGCCACGTTTATGACTCGTTTGGGTTTCCCGACAAGCTGTTGGTCAACCGCACGATGCCGCAAGATTATGGGCGGCATACAGTCGAACAAAATCTCGACCTGCTCCCTTTGCTCGATAAGAAGCCGCTTAGGCCGAACCACCGCTTGGAGATTTTCCTGTCGGCGAGCGACCGCGAATGGGCCGAAGAGTTTCTGCGGCAACACGACCTGGCAAATCGGCCGCGGCTGGGTTTGCACGCCGGGTCGGGCGGAACAAAGAACCTCAAGCTGAAGCGCTGGCCGCTGGAGAGGTACGTCGCGCTGCTGACGCGCGTGCGCCAGCAATGGCCTGACCTGGCCGTCTTGCTGTTTGGCGGCCCCGACGAGGACGAATATCTCAAGCCGCTGCTGGCCTCGCACGAATCGCCGCGCGTGGCGCGGGTGCGCAGCCAAAACCTGCGCCAGGCGGCGGCGCTGATGCAGCGGTGCACCGCGTTTCTGAGCGTGGATACCGCGCTGATGCACCTGGCCGCGGCGGTGAATACTCCGGGCCAAGTCGTCATCGAGGCGCCCACTTTTAATAAAACCAACGAGCCATACGGCAATCCTTTCCTGCTGGTGCCCAATCCGGCCGTCGCGGGGCGGAACCTGGAGTACTACCGTTATGATGGGCGAGGCATCCGTGGCAGCGATCCGGAGCTGCGGCGTTGCATGGAATCGGTGAGCATCGATGCGGTACATGAGGCCTTGAAGCAGGCGCTGGAGCGATGAGGGCGCGGTGGCCGCTTCGCACCCCCTCAGTGAAGGCGGGGGAGCGCGGACTTTAGCTAAAGTCCGCGCTCCGGCGCCAGTCCCGCCTTCACTGAGGGGACACGCCGTTTCGGTTTCCCTCCTTGCCGGTCGGCGCATTTCTGGCACCATGCCGGCCATGTCGCGATTGTTGTTTTCACCTGTCCTGGTTACACGGAGCACCTGCCGCATCTGCGGCAGCAAGGCCCTGACCAGCGTGGTGTCTCTCGGCGAGCAGTTCCTCTCCGGCGCGTTCGCCAAGCCCGATGGGGCGCCCCCGGTCCAACGACGCGTCCCATTGGACCTAGTCCGGTGCGATCCTGCCAAGGACGAGCGCGCTTGCGGCCTGGTCCAGTTGCGCCATTCGGTGCCCCCCAAAGTATTATACCAGTCCTACTGGTATCGTTCGGGTGTCAACCAGACCATGCGCGATAACCTGGCCGGGATCGCGCATTTGGCGGAGGAAACGGCGCGCCTGCAGCCCGGCGACCTTGTAGTCGATATCGGCTGCAACGACGGAACTTTGCTGCGCTCGTACCGGACCGAAGGGATCAAATGCCTGGGCATAGATCCCTCGAATGTGGTCGAGCACGCCCGCGCAGCCGGATTCGAGGTCGTAAATGATTTCTTCTCGGCTGCCGCGCTGCGGTCGGTTTATCCGGAGCAAAAGCCGAAGGTGATCACCTCGATTGCGATGTTTTATGACCTGGAAAACCCGCATTATTTTGTTGGGGACATAAAAGAGAGCCTGCACCCCGAGGGAATATGGGTCCTGGAGCTGAGTTACCTGCCGACCATGCTGGCGATGAACAGCTTTGATACCATTTGCCACGAGCACCTCGAATATTATTCGCTGGCGCCGATGGAACGGCTGTTCGCCGAACACGACATGGAAGTCGTCGATGTGCACCTGAACGACATAAACGGCGGCAGCTTCCGGATTGTGGTCGCGCACGCGGGCAAAACCAAACCATCGGCTGCAGCGCAGGCGCGCGTTCAGGAACTCCGTCTGAAGGAGTTTGAGTTGGGCCTGGATACCGATGCGCCGTACGCCGCGTTTCGCAAGCACATCAAGAAAATCCGCGGGGATCTCCAGCGGCTGCTGCGCAAAGCCAAAGCGCAGCGGAAAGTCGTGCACGGCTACGGCGCTTCGACCAAAGGCAACACCACGCTCCAGTATTGCGGCATTACCCCTGCGCTGGTGTCGGCGATTGCCGATCGCAACGAGGATAAATGGGGCTCTTACACCATCGGCACAAACATCCCGATTATTTCCGAAGCGGAATCCCGGCGGCAAAAGCCGGATTATTACCTGGTCCTCCCCTGGCATTTCATCGAGGAATTCAAGCAACGCGAGACGGAATTTTTGGCCCGCGGCGGGAAGTTCATCATGCCCATGCCGGAAGTTCATTTGGAATCCTGATGAATTTTCGATTTTCGATTTTCGATTTTCGATTGCCAACCCCGCACCTGCGCTTTCTCTTTCCATGAACTTGCCCCTCCAGGCCGCGAGGTTTTGGACTGCGCCAGCCCTCTGGCGCTTTCAGGGGGCGCTGGTGTTTCGAAAGCGCCAGAGGGCTGGCGCAGTCCAAAAATCTGTGGCTTGAAAGAATCTGTGGCTAAACGGGCAGCTATCACCGGTATCG
>DASYXT010000042.1:0-2819 GCA_035934555.1 Verrucomicrobiia bacterium
TTGAGCCAGCCACGGTATTGGTCGTAGTTCCAGGCAGTGACCCGCGCGCCGGTGCCACCGCTGAAACTGGACCAGTTGGTCATGGTGCTCAGCCGGCCGGCGTAATCGTAGCCGTAGCCCACCGGGTAGGTGCGAGCGCCGTAATTGCGTTTCACTTCGCCTGTGAGCCAGTACTCGGTCGTGGTTGTGGTGCCGTCCGGGTTCACAACGCTCGTTGCCTGGAGCATGTTGTTGTAATAGGTGAGGGTGGTTTCAGGCGCAGATCCCAAGCTTCCCGGAACGGGCGTGGTCACCGACGCGACCAGGTCGGCATTGTTAAAGGTGGTTGTGCTGGTCCCATTTCGCGCATCTGTTACCGTGTTCTGTCGGCCATGAGCGTCATAACCGTAGCTGGTCGAGGCGATTTGATTATTAGCCGAGTCCTTGCGCGTCACGGACACAAGTTGGCCATTCAGATACACGCTCACGGTGTATGAGCTGTCCGGCGCGATATTGGTGGCATACCGGTATCCACCGCCGGCAAACACAGTTTGGCTGAAGCTTGTGACCGGTGTGCTGGCGTCGCGATAGACCGTCTGCCAGGAGCGCAGCCCGTCCACCGAGGTTTCAGCAACGGAGACCAGGTTCGAGGAGTTTGCCCCGAGGGTGGCCCAAACCCAGGTGCGACTGCGGCGGACATTAGCCCCATTATCGGTGGTCACGTCGGAAACTGTTGCCGTAATTCGGTCGTTGCCTGCCCAGGAGATGGTGTTGTCCTGATTAGTGTCGAGGGCGGTATAGGCGAGCTCGCCCTTGGCGTTATACTGGTAAAGGGTATGGACGCCGTCGGGATCGATTTCCTCGGAGAGCTGGCCTTGGCCATTGTAAAAGGACTGGCTGAAGGATCCATCAGAGTAAAGGGTTGTGGCGGGCTGACCAACGACATTCATGATGGTTTTGACCCACTCGTTGGTGGAGCCGTCTGGGGCGACTTTCGCTTCCAGAGTAAAAATCCCGTTGGTATCATCGCCAGCCACCTCGTCTGCGCCCGATGAGTAGGTGGTCGGGTGGACGGCGGTCCCTGTCACCGATTTGAGGGTGCCGTCGAGGTAATAGTCTTCAATGCGGGTGCTGCCGTCAGGATTGGTGGTTGTGCGGATGAGACCGCCGGTGGTTGGGTCGTGCGACTCCGCAAAGGTAGTGATACCGCCCAAAGCGTTGGTTTGAGCAGTCAGACGGCCGGCCAAATCGTAGGCAGACTGGCTCAAGGGGATTTGGGAATTGTCGGTGCCGGTGCGGACGGTGGCGACCGTGCGGCCGGGAGCGTCCAAAACGGAGGTCGTGGTTATGCCCAAGCGGGTGTTGGTGATCGGCCGTTTGATTGCGTCATAGCCCAAGTAATTGGTAACCCCGTCGCGGTCGATGGCGTAATCGATGCCGCAGCAATCGTAATGGGTGAACTCAGTTGTGCCATCCAGGTGGGTGACCTGCTGCGGGCGATTGAGGGTGTCGTAATTGCTGTAGGCGTCCTGGGTGAGAACGATGCCGGAGAGGATATCGATTACGGTATGGGAGATCAGTTGGCCCACAGGTCCCAAAATCGTCAGGTCAGTGGTTCCGTCGATAATGGCCGTGCCACCAGTGTTGGGCGCTCCGGTTGATACGGTGTTGGTTTGGCTGCCGTCGGTCGCTTGGATATACGTGTAGAAGCTCATGGTGCCGTCGGGGTTCTGGACGCTGGACACCCGGCCGAGGTTGGGACCGTTCGTAAAATACTTCGTAATGGCGACCAAATTGTCGGCGTCAGACCAGTTGGCGTCTGTTCTCTGGCAGCGAATTGTATGCACTTCGCCAGTGAGGACGATGACGTATGTGAGGGCGACGAGTTGGTCCTGCACGTACTCGGAAATTTTCCGGGGTGAATAAGGCTGAAGAAGGCCGTTGTCACCGCTGCTGGTAAGAGGGTTGTAATCGTACCAAATTTGGCGAGAGGTGGATTCGGGCGGTGGGTCAGAGGGTACAGGAGAATCGCCGACACCGTGATGAATCCGGATGAGCCGGTTATTACCAAGTGGGACGTTGGCTGTATTGAACCCCGCCGGATCTCCGGGGTAATCAAACAGATATTCGTAGTACTCCCAACTTCCGTCGGGGTGCACGACGGTGCGAAGCGGTTGGAACGTGCCGCTTCCAGGATTGGCGGTATCATAGGTATAAGAAGTGGTCTGGGGGGCGGAATCGGGGTTGAGGGTTTCCTGAATGAGGAGTTCGCTGGCGCCATATATTGGCTCACCCGGCAAGGGATAGGGCTGATAATACACCCGCTGCAATTTAAACTGATCGCTGCCGCCGGGGACCCGGATGGTTGTAGTGTTGGTGCGGGTGTAGGTTCCGTCGGAATTGGTGACGATCACCGTCGAGACGACGTCCTCACGCAGGCTGCCGGGGTAATCGATAGTCCAGGTGCCGTTGTTATCGTACGAATAGCTGTAGATCCGAGTGTCAGTGCCGCGAGTTTCAGTGACGGTGAGGCGGTTGTAGGTGTTCGTCGAGGCGTCCGGGTTGGCGATTGTCCAGCTCACGAACGGGGTCGGGGCGCCAATCAGATCGTACAGCCCCGAACTGCCCGTAGAAAAGGGGTCGGTCATAACTATTGACACTTCATTTCATTTGTCCCCTTCCGCGCCAGACAATTCGCCACGTAGGTCCACGAACCCATCTTAAGCCGTTGTGCGATCCATTTCAACGTCATGGTCGTATGCGCCCGCAATTGACGAGCGATGGCAACCTTCTGCGCGTCGCCTTTGCGGCGCAGGCTTAATTCGACCTCCGTCCAACCC
>DASYXT010000051.1:0-1696 GCA_035934555.1 Verrucomicrobiia bacterium
CCATTGCCGACCCCAGGAACAATACCAACTACTTGGAGTGGTGCGGTTGCGGAGCCTTGGAGAGCATCACCGACCCGCTCAATGGGCAAACGCGCTTTTTCTACAACAACCAGGGGCTGCTGACCAACGTCGTCTTCCCCGACTATAGCGCCATTACCAATTTCTTTGACAGCGTTGGCCGGGTAGTTGTCTCGGAAGATGACGGGGGCCGAGAACTGATGTTGGGCTATAACAACCAGGGTCTGGTCACGAACATCAGCAACTCTTTCGGTCGTGTCCAGCAAGCCATCTATGATAGTTTGAATCGGCCCATCACAATCACCGACGCCAATGGCGTCAGCATGACCAATCAGTTCGATTTGCTGAACCGCCTCACGTCCCGAACTTGGCAGGACAACTTTAGCGAGAGTTTCGGATACTCCGCGCAGGGTTTGATCGCGTACACAAATCGGGACGGCAAATGGACGCTGTTCAGCCGAGATAATGCCGGACGGCTCGCTGGCGTCACCAACGCCAACGGAGAGATTAGCGCGTTTCAATACAATGCTCTGGATGAACTAAGTGACTTATATGATGGCCGCACGAACCACACTGTCTGGCACTACAATCAATATGGATGGTTGACGAACAAGGTTGATGCGCTCAACCGGGAGATCGTGCGCTACACCCGCGATCCCAATGGACAGGTAACCAATCGCCTCACGCCGCAGTTTGGCAACACGGCTTACGCCTTCGACCCGGCTGGCAATCTGACGAACATCACCTATTCCGGCTCCTCGGCCCCATCAGTGTCGCTCAGCTACGACGCGCTCAACCGGCTTATCGGGATGGCTGATGGGGCCGGTTCACACACGTTCAACTACACCGCGGCCAGTCAGCTTCAAACTGAACTTGGCCCCTGGACTAACGACGGCGTAACGAATAGCTACGCGCAGCAATTGCGCACAGCCTTGGCCCTTGCGCAGCCGAGCGGCGGAGCCTGGTCGCAGAGCTACGGTTATGACTCGGCTTGGCGGCTGACTTCATTGGCTTCTCCGGCTGGTTCGTTCGGCTACGGCTACAACTCCTCGGCTTCGACTCTGGTTCGCACATTGGCACTGCCCAACGGCGCCTGGGAGACCAATCATTTCGATTCGCTGGCGCGGATGGATTTCACGGCCTTGGTGGACCACTGGGGCCACATTCTGGACGGCTACGGCTACATTCAGGATCCGCTCGGCTTGCGCACGAACATTACCCGTTACCTGGGGATGAGCACAAACAAGGTCGCGGTCGGGTATGATGCCATCGGCCAGATCACCTCATGGACGGCTTCGGAATGGAGTGGTACTCCACGGCTTAACGAGCAGTTGGCGTGGGCTTACGACAAATCGGATAATCTCCAGTTCCGCACAAACGGTGCGCTGGTGCAAACGTTCATCGGCGATCCAGCAAATGAACTGACGAACGTGACGCGAACCGGCGCGCTGACAATTAGCGGCGCAACGCCAACCCCTGCCAGCGTTACGGTCAACGGCCAGACGGCCCTCACCTACGGCGACCTGACCTTCGCCGCCACTAACTTCATCGTCACCAACGGCCTCAACACTTACACCACCATTGCCCATAACACCTATGGGACTAATGCCACCAATGTGGTTTCGGCCACGCTACCCTCGTCGGTCACGTTGCAGTGGGACTTGAACGGAAATCTCAC
>DASYXT010000059.1:0-2305 GCA_035934555.1 Verrucomicrobiia bacterium
CGAAAGCGTAATTTTGGCTCATGACTGACAAAGAAGCCGTGCTCGATGCTTTGCAGAGGCTGCCTGAAAACGCCTCCCTGGAAGAGATCACCGAGGAACTGCACATCATGGCAGCGGTTCGGCGTGGGCGTGCCGACGTTAAGGCTGGCCGTGCCAAGACTCTGGAGGAGGTTAGAGGTTTGCTCCGCTCTTGGGCCACAGCATGGACTTCAAAGTAATCTGGTCCGACCAGGCGACGGAGGATCTTCGAGAGCTCTGTGCCTACATTGGGCGGCATGATCCTCAAGCCGCGCTGCGGATGGGCAATGGTATCCTTGGCCACGTCCAGATCCTGGCGCAGTTCCCTTTTATCGGGCCGCCGTATCCTCGAGGAACGCACGGACCGCTGCGAGAGATTGTCTTTCGTTCATATCGCATTTTCTATGATGTGAGCGAGGGATCACACCAGGTGGACATTCTGCACGTTCGCCATGGCGCTCGCGATGAACCTGTATTCTGAACCGCCGAATCGGGTCGCCGGGAGGTTTGAGCCTCCCAACTCCCACACCACCTGTCATGCGGGTCCGCGACAGGCGGTTCCGGTCAGATTAACAGCCTCAGGAGTTGGCTCCTTCCTTTGGCCGTAATGCAGTTCAACCCATTGTTGCACCAAGCTGGGCAGTCCCCGTTCCGACAGCCAGCGATTGTCTAACGCACGCTGGACGATTCCGTACCGGCCATAAACCAGTAGCTCCGATGACTGCGGGTGACCTATGCGCGAAGCGAATCTGCAAATGGCGGCGTGCAAAAGCCCCGACGGAGTGACCTGTGGGGCCAGGGCGCTATTGCCGTCCCGCCCACGGCCGAATGTTCCAGCAGAGGCCACCCCGCTGGGGTTTGGGCCGTTGGAAGGGGGCGGCTTTCCTATAAACGGGCCACCCCGCTGGGGTTTTTCCTGGCACGCCTTTGTGCAGGAGGCCAACGAGTGGCCTGGAACGGACGCGGGATGGCGTGTCTTGTTCGCATTTCAAAGTCCCTGGCCCCGCGTTGGCCTGCGCGCCCGCCGTTGCCGGCGGGCGCGGACCGCAGGTCTCCCTGAGCAAGGACGTGGACTCTGGCTGCACAACCGGACCATTTATCTCCGGAGCTGAACACGGGGCTGCGCTGTGTGGTGCCAGCTCGCCCGCTCCGTCAACCTGCTTATGGTCTTTCTGTTCGTCGGCTCATCAGCTTTGACCGGTAGCGCCTTCCCACAGACCTCGCGATTCCGCAGTTGCTTCGGTCTATTACTTGGGCCAGTCTGTCTCTCGCTATGAGAGGCAGCCTGACCGTGTTCACACATAGGGGACTTGCACCCCATCAGTTCACGCCCATGTCAGGCGCACACGAGGTCGGCGCAGCGAACCGGAGCCAGCCGGTTGGCCCACCCACAAATTCAACACCCGCGGCGGCTGGCTCCGGTCGCTGACCTTTACGTTGGGCAGCTTCGCGCATCCGACGTAACCATGACCTTTGAACAGCCGAAGCATTTGAACGTTGTAACTTACCAGCGGGTTGTTCGAGCCTTCTGGCCGGTATTCTTGGTCTGGGGCGGCCTTCTTTCTGCCATGATGGTGTTCGGCTTATGGCGCAGAGCATCGCTTGGTGAGCAGGTGTCGGCTTGGCGTTGGGGTGCCGCCGCAGGTGTCGGGTTCTTGGCGGTCGGGCTGGTTCGGTTGGGATTGCTTTTCGAGCGATCGCGCCGCCGATACGTCGAGTTTCGAGGTGATAGGCTTTTTCTGGCACAGCGCGGCACTGTGGCGGCTCGGCGGTTTGTCACATGGTCTTTGTCGCCGGACTCGGTTGAGCCGCGCTACACCCGATTGCAGTTGGTTTACAAATTCGGCTTTGGTCGAAAGCGCTGGAGTATGCTGCTCGACGACGCCACTCAGATTGCAGATTTGAGACATGCGCTCACGTCACACATTTCTCAACGCGACATGCCCCAATCGGGTCGCCGGGAGGTTTGAGCCTCCCGGCTCCCACACCACCTGACATGCGGGTCCGCATCAGGCGGTTCCGGTTAGATTAACGGCTTCAGGATGAGGCTGCTTGTTCTGCCTGCCGTAATGCAGCTCGACCCATTGTTGCACCAAACTGGGCACTCCCCGTTCCGACAGCCGGCGATTGTCTAACGCACGCTGGACGATTTCCGTACCGGCCATAAACCAGTAGCCCCGATGACTGCGGGTGACCTATGCGCGAAGCGAATCTGCAAATGGCGGCGTGCAAAAGCCCCGACGGAGTGACCTGTGGGGCCAGGGCGCTATTGCCGTCCCGCCCAGGG
>DASYXT010000072.1:0-2656 GCA_035934555.1 Verrucomicrobiia bacterium
AAAGCTTATCGTATTCCCGGTCGGAGAGTTCCGGCTTGGCTTCGACGTAATAAAGGTAGTCGTGCCGGTGGATCTCTTCGACCAATTGGGCGTGTCGTGCTTGGGCTTGGGCTTGAGTCATATGGTCCGCTGGCTCGTGAAAGCCGTCCTGTTTCTGAGGATACACTAGGGTCACACGGTGTTCCCTGTCGAGCTGCGGCTCCGCGACAACCGCAATTCTCATTATGCCACTGGAACGTGGCCAATCAGGGGCGGGGACGGCTCGTCCCCGCGTCGTTTCTTTCCGCCCGCCGAGTACGGGGACGAGCCGTCCCCGCCCGTGCGCCTGTGAAGGCGTACACACAGCGGGGTGCAAGTCCCCGTCAGGCGGAACGTTCACCTGCCTGAAACCGACGGCGACTGCGTCGTAGCAATACGAGGTGGAGAGCAGCCGGAAGTGAACAACCCATCCGTAACGACGTGACATGAGAGACATGACACAAAGTGAACCCGATTCGGCTGAGCCGACCGGTGAGCCTGCGGGCGCTGTGCGAAACCCGAGCCAGGACCCTGGAAGGAATGACTCCTTGAGCCTCCGAGCAGAGGTTCGGTCTACTGGCCTGCGGTCACGAGCAGAGATAAAGCGTGAACGAGCGCAAATGCCGTGGCCGGGGTGGCGAAGTGGTTGGGGACAGAGGGGTTGGAAGTGTGGACGCAATAAACAGGGAGACCTGCCGGGACCAGAAAGGTGTTCATGGCCGCAAGGCCCGAAGAGCCACCGGGCAGGAGTCAGAGCATCCATAGGAGCTAAGAAGCGGGATAATGCCCGTGGAGCGAAGGGATGCAGGAAAGTGGAGGCGCAAAGACCATGACGAAAGACCAAGCAACTGGACCGGCGAGAGTGACTGGGGCAAACCAGCCTAAACAAGCCGGAGACATCCGCGACCGTTGGTGGTGGATAGAACCTTCGGTATGGACTGAGCGCATGCTAACCCGGCTCGAAGCAAGCGAGCCGACAACTGTATGGTTTGGACTCTGGGATAAGGTGATCGCGGAGCGCAACCTGCAGGCCGCCTTTTGGGCGGTCTGGCGCAACGCGGGGGCAGCCGGAGTCGATGGCCAAACCGTGGAGCAGTTCACGCAGCAGGAACAGGCCGAGCTGGCCAAACTGCGCGAGGAACTGCGAAACAGCCGCTACCACCGCCAACCGGCTCGGCGAGTCTGGATACCCAAGCCAGGCTCGACAGACAAGCGTCCGCTGGGGATCCCGGCGGTGCGCGACCGGACGGTGGAAGCAGCGATGAAACACGTGCTCGAACCGATCTTCGAGCGCGATTTCGCCGAGCACAGCTACGGGTTTCGACCCGGACGCGGATGCCGCCAGGCGGTGCAACGAGTCGAACAGCTACTGAGTCAGGGACGCACTTGGAGTGTGGACCTGGATTTCAAGAGCTACTTCGACACGATACCACACCAGCGGTTGCTCGAGTTAGTCCAACAGCGCGTCGTGGACGGCAGCGTCCTGGCGTTGCTGGCGCAAAGCTTGAAAGCTGGCGTGCTGGAAGAACTGAAAGGCTGGCAGCCGACCGAGCAGGGCACTCCGCAGGGGGCCGTGATAAGCCCACTGCTGGCGAATCTGTATCTCAATCCCCTGGACCACCAGATGGCACAGCAGGGTTGGGAAATGGTCCGCTATGCCGATGACTTGGTCGTGCTGTGCCGGACCAAAGAAGAAGCCGAGCAAGCGTTGGCCTATTTGCGCCAATGGGCGGCCCAAGCGGGATTGACCGTGCATCCGACCAAGACACGCATCGTCAACGCGCAAAGCGAAGGCTTCGACTTTCTGGGATGGCACTTTCGCGGGGGCAAGAAATGGCCGCGTAAGAAAAGCCTTCAGAAATTGCAGGATAAGTTGCGACCGCGGACGCGGCGCACCAACGGGCGAAGCCTGGCTGAGATCGTCGCCAAGGTCAACCCGGTCCTGCGCGGCTGGCACGGCTACTTCCGGGGAAGTCATCCCACGGGCCTGAGCGGTCCGGACGGATGGCTGCGGCGTCGCCTGCGGGCGATGTTACGCAAACGGGAGAAGCGACCCGGCTACGGGCTAAGCCAAGCGGACAGCCGACGGTGGCCCAACCGATGGTTTGCGGGGCAGGGGTTATTTAGTCTGGAACACGGCTCTTGCACTTATGGTTAGTCTCGTCGAGAAACCACTGACTGGAGAGCCGGATGCGGGAAATCCGCCTGTCCGGTTCGGAGGGAGGGGTGGCGCTAACTCCGCCATCCCTACCCCTATCTGATTGGCCGCGTTCCAGTAGCATAATGAGAAGTGCTGCAGCGAGGATGAATCCGTGCACAAATTGTGCACTACCCAGACCCGAGCGCGAATCCCAGCTCCGGCCCCTGATCCACTTGACGCCCGAACAGGCGCGGGCCGCCTGGGCGCGCGCCGTCGAAAAAGCCCGCGGACGCAAGATCACCGCCCACCTGGTGCAAGGCGCGGTGCGGGAACTGGGCCTGGAAAAGCCCAAGCCGGCGAAAACCGGTCCCAGCCGGGCTGACCTGCGGCGTCTGATCGAGGATGGTATGACCCAACTCCTGGTCGCTATCGTGCAAAAAGCTGGACACGATGCTCTTGTGCAAAAAGCCGAAGCCCTCCACGGCTATCTTCGCACCC
>DASYXT010000081.1:0-1543 GCA_035934555.1 Verrucomicrobiia bacterium
ATCCCTGAAGAGACGCGTCGGCTGGTCGAGCGACTGTGCCCCAAGGGCACGATGGTGACCCAGTTGCGCGATGCGCTGGGGCCCATCTATAGCGATGAGCACTTTGCCCACCTGTTCCCCAAGCGGGGACGGGCCGCTGAAGCCCCCTGGCGTCTGGCGCTGGTGACGGTGTTGCAAGCCATCGAAGGGCTGACCGATCGCCAAGCCGCTGAGTATGTACGCACGCGTGTCGACTGGCTGTACGCGCTGGCCTTGCCGCTGGATGACCCCGGCTTTGATTACTCGATCCTGACCGACTTTCGCCAGCGCTTGCTGGCAGCCCAGGCACAAGAGCTGATCCTGGACCCCATTTTGCAGTTGTGTCGAGAGCGCGGCTGGCTCAAAGCAGGCGGCAAGCAACGCACCGATGCCACAGCAGTGCTGGGGCGGGTGCGCGCCCTCAGTAGCCTGGAAAGCGTGGGGGAGGGCATGCGGGCCACCCTCAACGCTCTGGCACAACGGGACCCGGCCTGGCTGAGCGCGCATCTGGACCCCGACTGGTTTGATCGCTATGTCCATCGCTTTGAACTGAGCCGCTTTCCCAAAGCGGAGACGCAGCGCCAGCGGCTGCGTGAGCAGGTGGGGCAGGATGTGGCGCACCTGCTGGCCGCTCTTGATCAGCCACAGACCCCGCAGCCGGTGCGCGATGTCGCCGAAGTGGCACTCTTGCGTCAGCTCTTTGCCCAACATTACGAGCAGCAAGGTGAGCAGGTCCATTGGCGTGATGGACCTGCGGTGAGCAATGAAGACCGCATCGTCTCGCCCTATGATCAAGAAGCACGCAGTAGCCGCAAACGTGAGACGACGTGGCTGGGCTACAAAGTGCATCTGACGGAGACCTGTGATCAAGACCCAGCCTGCCCGCATCTGATTACGCAGGTGGAAACGACGCCTGCCACCCTGCCAGATAGCGAGATGCTCGACCCCATTCAAGAGCACTTGCGCCAGAAGTCGCTGGGCCCGGCTGAGCAGTATGTGGACCAGGGCTATCCCAGCGGTCCCCAACTGGTCAAGCAAGCCAGCTTGGGCACGCGGATCCTTGGCCCGGTGGGGCTGGATACCAGTTGGCAACAGCGCGCCCACAGCGGCTATGGCAAAGACGACTTTGCCCTCGACTGGCAAGGGCAGGTCGCCACCTGTCCGCAAGGGCAGCAGAGCGTAGGCTGGACCGCACCGCAGGAGTGGCGCAGTCGGGACACGGTGATCATCCGCTTTGCGGCAGCCACCTGCCGGGCGTGTCGCGTGCAGGAGCAGTGCACACAGGGAAAGGGAGGCCGCAGGCTCACCCTGACCGCGCCTGCCGTGCATGCCGCCTTGCAGGCCCGTCGCAGCGAACAAGGCACTGAGGCGTTTCTCAAAACGTATGCGCTGCGTGCAGGAGTCGAAGGTACGATCTCGCAAGCGGTGCGCACGACGCGCATGCGACGGACGCCCTACACGGGGCTCTCGAAAACCCATTTGCATCACCTGACCATTGCGGCTGGTCTCAATTTGAAGCGCATCG
>DASYXT010000090.1:0-2671 GCA_035934555.1 Verrucomicrobiia bacterium
GGTTTTTCGGCCGTGCGCTTTACTTGAAACGGAAATCAATTTTGAAATTATAAAGCCAGGGAATTTCCGGGCTCACGCCTTCGCGCGCCAGCTTTTGGGGCAGATTTTCGTAATGATGGCGCAGCAGTGAAGCGTTGGGTGGATTATAAAGTGTGACCACGATCGTTTGGTTCTCCACCCGAATATCGCCTTCCAGACCCTCGAAGAGATTACGCGCGAAGTGCAGGGCATCCCACTGCCGGAATGGATGACCGAAACGTTGTCGCAGTTGCTCGATAGCTGCTTGGGCCAGCAGAACCATGCTCAAATGGCCATAGCGAATGTTCAAATTGAGTGTGCCGGCGCGGTGCCAGCCCAGGGCCTGGTTGAATTTGAAGAACTCCTCGACGTGCCACCGTTGCGGAAAGTCCTTGGTTAAGGCCGGGATTTCCGGTAAGCGGGCTGTGCTGAGGAATCCTTGATAATGAAGATCCTCTGGGCGGCAGCCACTGCGTTGAACGTATTCATAATAGGTGGGCTTGGGCTCGATGATAAAGTGGTAGGGTTGCACATGGGTCGCGTAGCCAGGCCAGTGCTCGGTGAAGGCAGGACTGGGAATTTTTTGCCACCGCGCCACGGCCTGGGGGAAAGCGGGTTGGGCGCACAGCAGGTTGAACCACCCCTCGTGATGAACCCGGCTGAAGAGCTCTTGAGCATAATGTTCCTTGTCCGAGAGGATCAGCGGTTTGTTGGCCGCACCGGGAACCGCGCCGAGAATCTGGGCGGCCATGTGCAGCAGTTGGGGCGTAGCCTGGCTCACGGATTGGGCGGCCGAACTCAACGTGAAGCAAAGGGGTTGGCCGGTGTGACAATCCAACAGAAAGAAGGTCTGCGCCATTTTGGCTGGTTTTTCTTCGGAACTAAAGCGGTGCCGGCGCATTTGGCGCTGGCTGTAGCTGAGGATGCGGTGAGGATCCAAGGCCAGCAGGGTACCGCCGAAATGGTGGCTGGCACGGCGCAACTTGCCCAAGCCGATTTGGAGTTGTTGGGCCTGTTCTACGGTGTGAGCGGCTAAGAGATCATGAATGGCCAAATCCGTCGGGACAAAAGGCAGGCCATTGGCTAACTCAAAGCCCTTTTGGGAGAGGGTGCGCCGCTGACGATAGGAACATAGGCACATGGCCGATTCGTTGACCAGGTGCATGGCCAGGCGGGGCTCGACGCGCTGGGGCGGTTGCGCACTCCAGGAGCAAAGCAGATCCCAGGTGCCCAGGCGCAAGTGCTCGGGCAACAGCAACCAGATGCCGATCTGATTGCCCGAGATTTTGTCGGCCAACATCTGGCGGACCTGCCGTTCCAAGCTCTTGGGGTCGGCGGGCGTGGAGCGTTGCTTCTTACGAGTGCGCTGAGTCGGGACGAATTGCGGCGGGTTGGCGGGGTTAAGGGCGTAGAGTTTTTTTTTGCAGGCCGAAGTCGGCGATAATCCGTTCGACGCTGCGGGTGCTGATGTTCAAGTTCTGCTGGCGGATTTTTTGGGCGATGACTGCCGGAGAGAACTCTGGATCCAGGAAGCGACAGCGGATGACCAAGCGCACGACTTGGTCGGTACGGCGGTAATCGGTCTTGGGTCCCGGGGTTTCCAGGCGCAGGCCCTCAGTGCCCGCTTCATAGAAGTCGGCTAGGATCTGGTAATAACGCTGGCGAGTGAAGCCGTATTTTTGGGCGGCTTTGGAAGGGCCGAGTTCTTCACACTCGCCCTCGATGAGCATGGCCAGGCGGCGGCAAAGTTCATCATCGTCGGGGATGGACAACGAGCCGCCGGGACCACTGAAGCGGAGATGTTGTTTGGAGAGTGAGATTTTCATGCGGAGAGGGTGCAGTGGGCGGGCAGTGGTGTCAAATAGAATGTGGCGGCAAATGGCATTGGCAAGAACAAACATTGCCCCAAGGACCCTATTGAATCCGGCACACTAAAAGAGCCGGTTTATGCTCATACCGCCACATTCTATTTGACACATCTGCCTCAAAGGTATTCAGAGGGGTAGAACCGAACCCACGGAAATGTCAAATTGTTCCCCCCCTGAAAATCTCTGCCGCTAGGGGGTGACCTGTTTATAGCAAATCACGCCTCATATGTTGTTGTGGTTGAACCCCGTCGGGGTGACCTGTATTGGGACGGCGCCCTGGAGGTCACCCCGACGGGGTTCAAAACCGAAGCGATGGTCGGCACTGTTACCTACAAACAGGCCACCCTAACGGGGTTCCGATACAGCGCCAAACCAATCTTATACAAGCCGTGCGATAGATGTGGGTAATGGCCGTCGCGCCCCTGCGTGCTATCCTGCCCCTAACCCACCGATTGTATGAATGGTTCATTCAGTTCGCCCTGTACGCCGAAGCCCGATCCGTCCGCCGCGCCATCTCGCTCGTGTAATGCAGCCCGAGTGTCGCCCGGTGTGCCGAGACCCAATCGCTAAGCCGGGTCGTGCCCAAAGGCGGGGCATCCACACAAAGCCTCCCCTCCATAAGACCGCGTATTTCTTCGCGCGTAATCACCACATCCCCTAAAAACAAGCCCAGCAGCCGCCCCGCCCAGTACCCCACCGAAGGTGGCATCGGGGCGATAACGCGCCGCACACCGAGAACCTGCCTGACTTTCTCGACAAGCTGCCGATAAGTGAAAGTCTCCGGG
>DASYXT010000139.1:0-2239 GCA_035934555.1 Verrucomicrobiia bacterium
CGAGTTGACTCAAATTAAAAGACACCGGGGGAGAAACTGAGGGTAGGCCAAAAAGAGTCGTTGACTCATGGAAAAATGACACCGGAAATCGGTGCGAATGAACATGAGCCAGGAATTGAAAAACCAATGGTTGCCCAAAGCCCAAGCGCGCTATGCACGTCGTAATCGAGAAGGCAAGAGCCGGATGCTCGACGAGTTGTGCGACGACTACCACTACGAGCGCAAGTATGCGATAAAACTGCTCAGCGGGACTTTAGCCCCGCCCGGTGGGCGGGCCCATCCCGGGCCGGAACGGCGCTATGAACTGGTCGAACCTGTGGTCCGGAAAGTATGGCTGACGGCCGAACAGCCTTGCGGCAAGCGTCTGGTGCCGATCTTGCGCCAATGGCTGCCGTATTATGAGCAGCGATTCGGAGCCTTGAGCGGCCGGCAACGCAAGTTGGTGCGCCAAGTCAGCGCGGCGACCCTGGATCGGTTGTTGGCCCCGGCCCGAGCCGAGCATTGGCGTGGGCGATGCGGGACCAAACCGGGGAGTTTGTTGCGTTCAGAGATTCCGATTCGCACCGGCACTTGGGATTTGACCCGAGTGGGTTATTTGGAGGCCGACAGCGTGGCCCATTGTGGCGGCAGTCTGGCGGGAGATTTCATTTGGAGCCTGACCTATACGGACATTTTAAGCGGTTGGACCGAAGGTGGGGCAGTATGGAATAAAGGCGCAGCGGGCGTGATGGAAGCCACGCGCCAGGTCGAGCAACGGCTGCCCTTCGCGCTGCTGGGATTCGATTCGGACAATGGTGGGGAGTTCCTCAATCATCACCTCTGGTCCTATATGAGAGAGCGGCCGCAGGCAGTGGAGTTTACTCGTTCGCGACCTTACCATTCCGACGACAACGCGCATGTGGAGCAAAAGAATTGGACCTGGGCGCGCCAACTGCTGGGTTATGGACGACTGGAGAACCCGCTGCTGGTCGAGCCGATTAGCGCGCTGTATCGGGAAGTGTGGGCTCCGTGGCAGAACTTCTTTTTACCCTGCCTAAAACTGGAGCACAAATGGCGTGAGGGTAGTCACTGGCGTAAGCGCTACGAACCACCTCGGACCGCTTACGAACGGCTCTGCGCTCCAGGAATCCTGCCTCTCAAGAGCCGTCGGCAATTGCGCGAGCGCTACGAAAGTCTTGACCCGTTCGATTTGAAAGATCAGCTGGAAAAAAAGCTAAAGCAGATTTTACAGCCATTGTGAATAACTCCCCGCACCAGCCCTCCCCCCGGTCCCCCCTCCGTGGAAGTCCTTCCACATTCGACCGCAGGGGGGCGCGAGCTGGGGGCTCGCAGCCCGCCCCCCTGCTCGTTTTAGCTCGCTATCGAACACCCGAAATTATACCAAGCCCAGGAAACCAAAACATGGGTCTGAACCGACCGGCTTACTCAGAACCCTTGGGTGTCTTTTTTCCGTGAGTCAACGGGGCAGATGCTCGACGACCCGGTAAAACCGGGCCGAGTAGTTCGTGGCGTCCGGGTCGAATATGAGGAGCGTTCCATACCAGAGTTCCGTCGGCGCGGTCAGGGGCGTCCAGTCGATCAGGTTTGTGCTCACCTGGGCTTGGAAACCCGCTTGTTCCTCGGGCAGGAGCGGGACGCCCTGGTTATCGCTGGAAACCAGTTGAAACGAGCCATCGGTAGTCCAGAAAGCCTTGGCGATGCGCTGGGGAGCCAGGATAGTGACGACGGCCGCGCGACTGACAACGGAGGCTCCAGCGGGGTTGGCCACCCGCACAGCGTAGCTGCCGGAGTCGCGCCGAGTCGTTGCGGCAACGGCCAGTTGCGAGGTGGTACGGTTCGCGAGGTTGGTGCCGTTCCTGAGCCATTGGTAACGCAGCGGCGGCGTTCCGTCGGCCGAGACGCTGAGTTGCAGGGGCTGTCCGGCCTCCAGTTGTTGGCTTACCGGTTGGGCCGTAATGACCGGCGGATCCAAAGTGTAAACCACCTGGTCCAGCCAGCCGCAATCCGAGCCCGACGGGACCAGCCCCGACTTTTCGTACATCCAACCCAGCGCGTGGGACCCCCGGGGCACCGCCAAAGTCTGGTGTTGCCAATCCACCGCTCCGGAAATCCCCGCCTGCTTGACATTGTCGAGGTAAAAATTCAGGAAATCCGACCCTGCTTGCGATGACACCTTCCACCAGAAGCTTATGGAGCCGGGCCCGGTAACGCTGGTGCGCAGAGTGGATTGTTGATTTTG
>DASYXT010000040.1:0-164334 GCA_035934555.1 Verrucomicrobiia bacterium
ATGTTGCCGACTTTTTTCTGAGCGTACTTTCAGCGAAATTGGCATCGTAAAGAAGCCAGTGAACTGTCCGTGGTCCTATCGTAAATCTTGACCGAATAACCACGCTCTGGTCGTACGCTTGCGATGGATCGGGGCATTTGAGAAGTGTTGGCTTACTGGCCAAGGTTTGGCCGGGCTGACGTCGTAAGGGAGCCTTTTAGGCAAAACTCCGCGAACGCAGGGAGGGTCAGACCGTAGAAAAGTCCCCCGTCCATGGTGAGCGCACACTCCGGATTCTGGTGCTGCCGACTTTTTTCTGAGCGATCGTAAAGAAGCCAATCTTAAGCGTTGGCGTCGTGTCTTGTCCTTTGGACAATTGGCTTTGGCTTGCTCCCCAGGCAACGAACCTTCTGCACAAACACAACGCGCTCCCGTCCCTTTCTTCATCCCATCAAGCATCTCCTTCAGTCCTCCCTGCACTCCGGCGCAGAACTTCACCAACCGCCGGCGCAGTTGACTGCCCAGCGCCTTCACTCGCCGCGCTACCGCTCCCGGGACCTGCGCAATTTGTCGCCGCCTCTCTCCTTCCCAGGCAGCCCGAAAAATGTGCAGCAAGTCCCGTCGATCCCCCAGCGTGCTCTCGAAGCTCTCTTTGAATTCCTGCAGCAACCGTTCCTTTTCCATTCGCATCAGGTCCCGGTCCGGTGCTTCAATCTCCCCATTACAAGCTCGATGCTTTGGCCAGCTTCGCAAGCAACCGCAATGAGCAGGTCTCCGGACTTGAAGCAACGGCCTGCGGCTGTTATTTTGCCGTCATGAGCAAGTTTTCGGCAGTGGACGTTTTGGAGCTTCCGGTTGCAGAGCGGTTGCAATTGGTCGAGGACATCTGGAACAGCATTGCCGAGTTTCCCGAGAAGTTGGAATTGACGGAGGAAGAGAAGCGGCTCATCGATCAGCGTCTGAAGGCACGGGAGCAGAATCCCAAGGCCGGCTCGCCCTGGGAAGAGGTTTACGCGCGCATCACCTCGCGTCGGAAGTGAGCTATACGCTCATCATTCGGCCGGAAGCGGAGGCGGACATGGCCGAAGCCTTCGAGTGGTACGAGGACCGGAAGACCGGTTTGGGGTACGAGTTCCTCAAGGAGACCCGCGCGGTTTTGAAGCAAGTTGAAGAAAATCCGCTGCGCCATGCCCAGATCTATCGCCATGCCAGGCGGGCGTTAATTCGTCGATTCCCTTACAAGGTGTTTTACACGTTTGAGAGCCAAAAAATCGAAGTGATCGGGGTCCTCCACGCAAAACGTGACCCGCAGATTTGGCAGGGGCGTACGCAATGATGCGGAGGAACAGCATTCCATTCTTTGGCTGACTGCTACGATCCCGCGATGACGTGATTGCTCGCCGAAGACCCGGGGAGGGTCACGGGGAGGGTCAGACCGTAGAAAAAAAGTCCCCCGTCCATGGTGAGCGCACACTCCGGATTCTGGGACAGCAGCCAACCCCCTAGGGTAGAGTAGGCGAAGTGGGTCGGCAGGTTAAACCGACCGTACGCCCTTTCGCCTCTCCCTGCGCTCAAATTCACCCGCTCGCCGCGCCAGCTTCTTCCGCCCACGCACCACCGACGCTTCGTCCATTCCCAGCCGGCGCGCAATCTCCTTCGACTCGGTCGCACCCGCGCATAGGCACCCGAATATCGCCCGCAATTCCGGCTCCGGCCCCAGCAGCTCCTCGAACCTCCTGACCACACCTTCACGCCATAACTCCTCCTCGCTTTGCATCACCTCCTCATCCACTCCCACCCCATCCCCGCCCACCTTGTCCAGCATGCTCTCCCCCTCCGCTTCCACACCCTCCCACTCGCTGCGCACCGACCACGCTTCCTTCAGCCGGTGCAGCACCCGCACACGCCGGCTCACCAGCCGCTTCAACTCCCGCACCAGCCGTTCCCGCGTCCAGCCGAACGCCAGCCGGCACTTGCCCGCCAGCATCTCGCCAATCGCCTGGTTGGCAACCGCTTCACCGTCATACCCCTCCGGCAACACCCCGCCCCGGCTTCCACGCCATTTGCGCCGGTAAATCTCTCGCTCCGCAAACGCCACCGCCTCTTTCCGCAGTGTCTCCCAATCTTCCCAACGCAACCGGCTCTGCACCATCTGCTCCGGCCTCAACCTCTCCTCATACTCACGCCCAATCTCCGCCAACTTCGCCAGGAATACCTCATGCCCACTCATATTACACTCCCAAAATCGCAGCTTGCCTTATGCCACTTCCAATGTCACCACACACTTTTTCCCCCTAAAATCTCTCCGCCCAGCCGGTTTTTGGGCCTATTGATGCTCCGTACTATATGTAGGGACTGACATCTCAGCCCCACGGCGCGCTGCGCCAACGAAATTGAACTGACGAATATCCATCCTATGCCCAGAAGCACCGGTTCCAGCAGCAACTTCAGGCCGCGCCAGCCCAAGCCGCCGCCGCATCAAGCCAAATCAAGGTGAATCAAGCCCCAGCCGAAATTCCGTCCCAACCGCAACCCGCTTCGGCCGCAGCCCCGGCACCGACCGCCAATCCGCTATCAAGCCAAATCAAGGTGAATCAAGCCCCAGCAGAAATTCCCGCCCAACTGCAACCCGCTTCGGCCACAGCTCCAGCACCGACGCCCAATCCGCCATCAAGCCAAATCAAGCCAGATCAAGCCCCACGCTAAAACTCGACCCAGCTCTAATCCACCCCGCCGGCGTAGCCGCTATACCGCCGACCCCTTTTTCCGGAGTCATTCGGCCCCGGACACGCTCTTTGACATTTTAATCCTTCAGAGTTCTCCGGTGTCATTATCGCTGGACCACCCCGCTCCCTCGCTGCGCCGCCCTCCTCGCCGCTGCCGCCGGGGCCTCTGTGCCCCGGCGCAGCGGCGCACGAGTTCCCGACTCGGTGTCACCCGACGCAGACCGTAGAAAAGGCCCGTCTTCGGCCCTAATTCCATTTGCGTTCCTGGACAACATCCCGTCAGAAATCCTGTTAATCCCGTTAATCCTGTCAGAAGCCGGTCAATCATCTGCTCCTCTGCTCCCCCCCTTGCCGCGCGGGAGCGCTTTGCTGCCGATATCGCGCCGGAAGTGCGCTCCTTCAAAATGGATTTGCTCAACGGCGGCGTAGGCTGCGGCGCGCGCACGGCTCAGGTCTTTGGCCCAGGCAGTGACACCCAGCACACGCCCACCGTTAGTAACAACCTGTCCGCCGCTGCCGGCCGTGCCGGCGTGGAATACCTTGGTGTTGGGCAGGCGGGCGGAAGCCTGCAAGCCGTCGATGCGCTGGCCTTTGGTGTAGCTGCCGGGATAACCCCCCGACGCCATAACCACACAGACTGACGTCAAAGGGCTCCACTGGAGTTGGACGGCGTCCAGTTTGCCTTCCATGCTGGCGCTCAGCAACTCGACCAAATCGTTTTCCAGGCGGGTGAGATAGACCTGCGTTTCGGGGTCGCCGAAGCGCGCGTTAAACTCCAGGACCTTGGGGCCGCTGGCGGTGAGCATCACCCCCGGGTAAAGAATGCCGCGGAAATCAATGCCCGCAGCCGCGCAACCGCGCAACCAAGGTGTCAGGATGAGCTCCGATACACCCGCCAACTCGGTGTCACTGAGGAAAGGTGTCGGACAATAGGCGCCCATGCCACCCGTGTTCAACCCCTGGTCGCCGTCCAAAGCCCGTTTATGATCCTGCGCGGTGGGAAAGAGCTTGGCGGTGCGCCCATCGCACAACGCATGCAGGGAAATCTCGGTCCCCTCGAGCAATTCCTGGATGACGATTTGTGTCCCGGCAGCGCCAAATGCGCCGCCCACCAGGATTTCATCTATCGCGCGCTCAGCCTCAGGCACCGTTTTGCAAAGCAGCACTCCTTTGCCGAGCGCCAGTCCATCGGCTTTCACCGCGCAGCGGCCTTCGAGCGAGGCCGCAAAACGCCGGGCCTCCCCGGGTGCACTAAATGTCCCAGAGCGGGCGGTCGGAATGCCGTATTTCTGCATGAAATTTTGAGCGAACACTTTGGAGGACTCAAAGCATGCCGCTTCGCGGGTGGGGCCCCAGATGGGCAACCCCTGTTGCTGAAAAAGATTAACGATGCCCAGCGCCAAGGGATTGTCGGGGCCGACGACGGTCAGGTCGATTTTGTTATCATGAGCCCAGGCAGCCAGGGCGGGCAGGTCATCGGCGGCGCGGTTGAGGCACTGGACGGGCGCGCCGTTTTTAACGAGGCGCTCGGCGGCGATCCCTGCGTTGCCGGGGGCGCACCAAAGCTCACTGGCGTGGGGCGACTGGGCCAGCTTCCAAACCAGGGCGTGTTCCCGGCCGCCGGAGCCGATGACCAGAATTTTCATCGGCGCGATTGAAGCAGGAAACCCGCGGCGGGCAAAAGAAAATGTGCACTTGGGGCTGGACTTTTATGGGAAATCCTGTAAACCGAGTGGCTCGATAAAAAGAGACAATAGTTAATTATGAGAATGGTTTCGAAAATGGTTTTGGTGGCCGGCTTCGGCCTGGCGTTGTCGCAAGCGACGATGCAAGCGGAGGACCAGCCGGCATTTAAAGACGATAAGGAAAAGGCCAGCTATGCCATCGGCATGAGTATCGGCAAGAACCTTGAACGTTCGTATCTGGATGTCGATGTGGACGTGGTGGCGGCAGCGATGCGGGACGTGCAAGCAGGCCACCCAGGCAAATTAACCGATCAGCAGGCGCAGGAAACCATCCGCGCCTACCAACGCGCGTCGATGGAGAAAACGGCTGAGAAGAACAAAAAGGCCGGCGAAGCCTTTATGGCCGAGAACAAGACCAAACCGGGGGTTCAGAGCCTCATGGTGACGTTGCCCAACGGACAGAAGGCCGAGATGCAATACAAAGTGATTACCGAAGGCAGCGGCGCATCGCCAAAGAGCAACGACGTCGTCACCGTCAATTACCGCGGCACCTTCCTCGACGGTAAGGAATTCGACAGCTCGACCAAACACGGCCAGCCCTTGAAGCGGCCGGCCAACACCCTCGTGCGCGGCTGGACCGAAGCGCTGCAGATGATGAAACCCGGCGCGAAATGGGAACTTTATCTGCCCTCGAGCCTCGCCTATGGCGACATGGGCAACCGCATGAGCAACCCGCCCATCGAACCTGGCACGGCTCTCATCTTCGAGATGGAGTTGGTCAGCTTTGAAGCGCCCCAACCCCCAGCCCCGGCACAGCCCCTCACCAGCGACATCATCAAGGTGCCCTCGGCCGACGAACTGAAGAAGGGCGCCAAGATTGAAGTGATCAAGGCCGAAGACGCCGCCAAGATGGCCGCGCAAGCCGCCACCAATTCGGCCGCCAGGAAGTAACCGAACGCAACCTGTCGCCCTGCGGCGTCAGGCCGCCTGGCACTGTTTTGACCAATGCCGCGCTCCTCAGAGCGCGGCATTGGCTTTTAGTGGCTGGCACGTCCCCCTCCTTTTTGTCAAGCTCCTGTCGAAACGAGAGACTCAACCGCGCCGTCAGACGAAACCTGAGCTGCTTTCCAAAAGATTTTATGTTCGAGCTCTGCCCAAGTTTAAGAGGCGGAGCTGGTCATGCCATTGAGAATTCAATAGCCTTACGGCGCGCAAAAATGAAATGTGGCTTCAGCGTTCGTGATTTCCTTGCGGCGGGTTGTTTGACGGTACTGTCCGTGCCGGCATTCGCAACCGAGGGCCTGGGGAACATCAAGTCCTATCCTTTGGAAATTCGGTCGATGAGCGTTAGTGGCCAGCCGATCTCTCTGGCGGGAAACAGGAAGCTGCAGCTCGAGGCCCGACCCCGTAACGTGTCGTTTAGTTTTGGTTCGGCAACCAATAGCAAAGTGTTGCGCATCCGCTATAAGCTGGATGGGTTCGATGAGAACTGGCGGGAGGTTCCCGGGGACATGAGTCTCGTCGTGCGGTTCATCGATGCCAACCTGGACCAAGTCGGCGAAACGACTTTCCGTATGGCCGGGCAAACCGAAGGATGGACTGGCCAGCTCGATACCAGCCCGTTCGTGCATCGGAGTCAGGTGCTGGTGGTGCCACCGGGGGCCAAGACACTTTGGGTCGCGCTCTCCTCGGCTGGACCACCGAATACCGTCGGCATTTACGCCGTCACGAATCTCGTCCTGCGGCGCCTTTCACCGAGCAATGGAGCTCCAGCAGTCTTGGTGCGCTGGGATGCGGATGCCAAAGGTGAAGTGGCGGGCGCCGATTGGACGCCCGTCGCCTGGGTGCGAAGCGGTCTTCGGCCGGGCATGGCTAAAACGTTAATGGTCGGAGCCGGTCACGCGTTTCGGGCATTGATGCTGCTGGATGACGACCCAACTGCACACGCCGAATGGACGACGCGGAAAGAAGCCGGCCCGGCGGTGAGCCCAGGCGAGCGGCTCGAACTGGCGTGGGACGAGGCGTCAAGCATTGGGCTGGCGGGCCCGGCGGACGTGAGTTATGCGGAGTTGCCGGCGGGGTTCTATCGGTTTCTCATAAACGAGTTGAGTCTGACCGGGGTGCCCGGTGAAACGGAGGCCTCGCTGGCTTTCGAGGTGCCGCTGTCGATATGGAAGACCCCGTGGTTTTGGGGAGTGGTGTTGTTGCTGTGTCTGTCGAGCGCCGCCGGGACTTACCGTTATGTGGCCTGGCAGCAGGTGCGCCGGGAACTGGCGCGATTGGAAAATCAGGGCGCGCTCGAACACGAGCGGCTGCGGATCGCTCAGGACATCCATGACGACCTCGGCGCCCGAGTCACGCAAATCTCCTTGCTAAGCGGACTGGCTCAGAGCGACCCAGACCTGCCTGAGAAAGCCCGCCGTGAGTTTAATGCGATCTCCAGCATGGCGCGTGACCTTGTTTCTGCTCTGTACGAAACGGTTTGGGCGGTCAACCCCGAGAATGACAACCTGGACGCGTTGGGTAATTACATTTGCCAGATGGTGGATAATCTTTGTGACAAGGCACAACTGCCCCGGCGGCTCCGCTTGGGTGAACTGCCGCGCGATATTGAAGTGTCCAGCAGCGCACGGCACAACCTCATCCTGGCAGTCAAAGAATCCGTCCACAACGTGATCAAGCATGCCCGGGCGTCAGAGATTTCGGTTTATGTGGTTATGGAGGGAGCCGTGCTGACCATTAGGGTTGAGGACAACGGTGACGGGTTCTCGCCCGGAGCAAGAAACATGGGCAATGGCTTGGCAAATATGGAACGGCGGCTCAAACAAATCGGCGGGTCTTGTTCAGTCCAGAGCGGGCCGGGGCAGGGCACAACGGTCACTTTTCAAGCGAACCTCGTCTCTCCAGAGCGACGGGGCTGACCTGGATCTGGGTTCACGTCAGCCGGTGTTTGCCCACCGCTTCGACCCGGCTGCGCACATGCATTTTCTCGCAGATATTTTTCACGTAGGTACGCACCGTTTCCGGGCTGATTCCCAGTTTGTCACCGATCTCCTTGTAAATGTAACCACAGGCCAGCAGGTCGAGCACCTCATGTTCACGCGGTGACAGAGCCTCCTCACCAGTCCGGGCGGGGCCGGCCAGATGAAAATGTTGGACGACCTTGCGCGCGATGTGGCTGGACATCGGGGCGCCGCCCTTCGAGACATCAATGATCGCCTCCAGCAGTTTGGCTGGCGGGCTGGATTTAACCAGATAACCGGCGGCGCCGGCCTTGAGCGCACGGAAGATGCTTTCGCTGTCCTCGTAAACGGTGAGCATGATGATTTGCAGTCCTGGCATGCGCTGGCGCAGTTCGGCGACGCATTCAATCCCGGACATGGCGGGCAACCGGATGTCCATGAGGACCACGTCGGGGCGCTTGGCGGGGATGGTGCGCAGCGCTTCCTCCGCAGACGCGCAAGCGCCGATGCAGCGAATGGCAGCACCGGAGTTGAGGATGCCCACGAGTTGCTCGCGCAACCCGCGGTCATCTTCCACGACGATTACCGACCTGGCCATAAATCTGTCGAATACACTGACCGAGGACCGGGGCAAGTTAGGAATCGCGCCGGCCCTTGACGAGCAAAGAACAAATTAGCTTTGTGCGCTATCCCCGGAATCGGGGATACCGAGGTACAGCCGGAGGTGTTAGCGTCGCCCCGTCAGACCCAAAACTAAAATATGAAAACAAAGACCAACTTACATGGACAGTTAAAGGCTCTGCTTGTGGCCGGCTTACTGGCCGCGCCGCTGCTGGCCTCCAACGCCAGGGCGCAAGGGCAGGAAGACAATCACTGGGCTCCGGTGAACGTTTTCGTCGATGGCAATGGCAACCAATACGCTTATTTTGACGAGGCAATCAACTGGAGCCTGGGTAGTGTGCCGACCTATACCGACGCGGGCAACGGCAACAACGAACGGGTCATAATCAATGGAACTTTAGGAATTGCCGGCACCTACGTTGCTTGCTACATGACCAACAACGCTAATTTGTACCAGATAATCATGGGGTATGATGGCACTGTCGGCGGCGGAAATCTGGTCCTCACCAATGGGGCCCAAGTGCAGGCCGGGGTGGGCAGTGGACAATGGACCGGAATCGCGTTCCCGAATGGCCCTTCGACGTTGTACATTGGACCCGGTTGCAATTTCACCTGCGGAAGCCATCTCTGGGTGGGGCAAGGAACCAATAACGGTAACCCTGCGGTGGGCACAGTCATCATTGACGGCGGCTCGCTTAATATTCCCAATGGGCAGTTGGGCGTGGGCTGGAATGGGACCGGTGGCACCAACTTTCTTACTCTCACCAACGGTGGCAAGGCTTATTTGCAACAATGGGCCGGCCAGACGCTTGGCCAGCCGGGCAATAATTCGCTGGGTATTTTGGACCTCGCCGACAACCAAAGCGAAGTCATCATCACCAACGTCAATGCTAACGACTTTACACAGTTGGAGGCAAATAACCAACTCGTCGCCTACGGCGGGCAAGGCACAGTGCAGTCAACCTTCAATCCGACGTTAGGCGTCACGATCCTCCACGCCGTTCCTCCGGTCACTACGAATACGCCGGTCATCTCCTCTCAACCCTCAAATGTCGTTGTGTCGGTAGGCGGCACGGCGACGTTCTTCGTGGGCATCTCGAATGTGCCGGTCACGTACCAGTGGCTGTTCAATGGCAACCCCCTGGCGAATGGCGGCGGGATTTCCGGCGCGCAAACTGCCACTCTAACCATCAGTGGTGTCACTCCGGCAGAAGTTGGCAACTATTCCGTGGTGGCGACCAACACAACTCATCTCGACCAGTATGTCACAAGCCAATCGGCCGGGTTGAGCACCACCGGGATTAATCTGTATCCGGTTATCACGATCAACGGCATTCCCAACGCCACCTACGTGACCGAGTACACCACGTCGCTGACGCCGCCAGTGACTTGGATTCCGTTTGCGACCAACACGCTCGGCAGTTTCGCGCCGTTTTACATCGTGGACACCAGCACGCCGATGAGCGTTAAACGGTTCTATCAGACGATCCAACAACACTAACGATCGACCTTTCAGGCGACGAGGGATAAGGTTCTCGATTCCCTCGTCGCCCGTTCCAAACCAGTAGGCAACCCCTGGGTCTGTAGCCAGGAATTCGGCGCTTCTTCCCCCTTTTCACCAATCCGCTCAACCGCGTCTTCAGCCGAGCAACTGCCGTTAAGGCCCCTCCCCGAGCGGCCGGGGTGGGGTTCGCCGTAGAATGGGGTCCGCGAAGGCAGGCAACCCGAGTCCCCCAGAGTCCCCCGGAAAGGCTTGTTTTTGCCGGTTCTACCGGGTAATAATGGCATTGTACGAAGAACGACCATGGCGAGCATTTTCACTACAATCCCAAGCCACCGCGCGTGATGAGAGCGCAGACGATTTGGCAGAGCCTGGATCGGGCGGTGCTGATGTTGCTGCTCTTGGCAGTTTGCGCCGTGGGAGTGGTCTTATGGGTCGGGGAGAGCTGGGCTGCTGCGGGTGGGCGAGCCGAGGCTCTATCGCGCGCGCAGTATAATATCTATTATGATGTGATGTTGTTGGGCGAGGCGCTGCGGAACGAGGCGCAGCAGCCGGCGCACGAACTGGACCGCGAGCGCTCAGCGCCGCTCGAAACCGAGCTGAATCACTTGTTCGACGACCTGTCCGCGGACTTCCATCAGCACTCGGCGCTGGTCCGGGCAATCGCCGAACTGCGAGATTTTGCCCTGGGTAGTGCGGCCGGGAGCTTTGGCCAATTTCGGGACCGGGTGCAGGCGATGGCGTCAAATGATCCCGCCAATGCGCTGACGTACTATAATTCGAACTACGCGTCTGTGAGTCGTCAGCGGGATGAGGTCTTTGAGCGCCTGGCGCGCGAGATAGAACAGGCCAAGCTGGCTGAAAACCGCGAGGGCTTGCGTGCGGGTATCCTCGGAGCGACGGCTTTGGTATTGATTGGGCTGGGTGTGCTGGCTATTCGGCGCTTCCAGGTCCGGGTCGTGCACGAGCCGCTACAGGAACTGGTAGCAACCGTGGAGAAGTTGCGGCAGGGGGATTTCACGCGTCGGGCCGCGCTCGTCCAACCGGATGAATTCGGGCAATTGGGTGAGGACCTGAACCACCTGGCCGAGGAATGGTCCGGCTTGGTCGGGCATTGCCAACGGTCCGGGACGCAGGTGGGGGCCGCCAGCTCGCGCATGGTTGCCACTGCCAGGACTCAGCAAGAAACTGCGCGCGAGCTGGGCGCCGCCGCCACGCAGGCCGGCGAGGCCTCCAAAGGGCTCTGCGATTGCTCTCGCGAATTGGTGCGCACACTCTCCGATTTGGGCGCGGCCGCCGCGCAACTATCGAGTTTGATGGGGACAAGCCAGAACCGGCTGGCACGCATCGAAGAAACCATGCGCCAGATGATGGAAGCCTCGGGAGCGATGACGACGCGGTTGGCGGCATTAAGTGAAAAGACCGCCAGTATTGGTTCGGTGGTGGCGGCGATCACCAAAGTAGCCGACCAGACAAACCTGTTGTCCCTGAATGCCGCCATCGAGGCAGAGAAGGCGGGCGAATACGGGTTGGGCTTCGCCGTCGTGGCGATGGAAATTCGGCGGCTGGCCGATCAAACCGCGGTTGCCATTTTTGATATCGAGAAAATGGTCAAAGAGATGCAATCGGCGGCTTCCGCCGGGGTGATGGGCATGGACAAATTCCTGGAACATGTCCGCACCGCGATCGAGGAGACGCGCGAAGCGGGGATGAACCTCGCGCAGCTCAACCAGCAGGTGCAGATTCTGGCTCCGGGGGTTCAGGCTGCCAACCGTGGCGCGGAAACACAGGCGGCCGGCGCAGACCAGGTGAGTCAGCTACTGGCGGTGTTGCACAGCACAGCGGCCCAAACGGCCGAATCCGTACGCCAGGCCCACGTTTTTCTGGAACAACTGCAACAGGCCGGTCTCGGCTTGCAGCAGCGGGTGAGCAAATTCCATCCGGGAGCCGAGCCTGAACCGGATACGCAGGTCTGGACCGGCAAAGACAACCCGATGCCAGGTCAACGTTTGCCGGAAGCTAATTAGTATGCTGTTCCTGCTGTTCCAACTTGGGCGTGACCGGTACGCGTTGCAGGCGAGCCATGTCGTTGAGGTCATTCCATTGCTGGAGTTGAAAGAACTGCCCCAGGCGCCGGTGGGTGTGGCCGGGCTGTTCAATTACCGGGGGCGATTGGTCCCGGCGGTGGACTTGTCATTATTGACGGTGGATATGGCCGCCAGACGCGCCTTGAGCACGCGAATCGTGGTAGTTAATTACGCCGGGCCCGATGGGCGCACGCACTTGATGGGGTTGATCGCCGAAGAGGTAACAGAAATGTTGCGGACCGAAGCGCGTAATTTTGTCGGGCATGGATTGAAGCTGCGCGCCGCACCCTATCTCGGGCCGGTTTTTTTGGATCCTGACGGCCCGATCCAGTGGTTCGACGAACAGCGATTGCTGACCGCGCCTTTCACCAATTTCCTGTTCCAGGGATCGCCATTGGCTGAGGCGGCAAATGTGTCGATTTAAGCTTTAATTTTCCCGACAATGAAACCCAAGACCCCCGAAGCCCCGAGCCCGGCGGCGGAGTTCACGACCGGCGACCGGGGGACGTCAACGGGGCAGAGGAACGAGGCACCAGACGGTGGCGAGGCCGCCCAGCCCATGATGAGGCGTGTCGGGGCGTTTGTGACACCAAAGCCAGCGGACGTTGACAAGAAGATACTGGATGGAGCCGGGTTGGGATGCTGGTCGGTTATTGGAGTTTATGGCGATGGCACCTGTCCCGAGGTGGGGAAAGTTGTCCACTGCCGCAACTGCCCGGTCTATTCGGTAGCAGCGCTGCAAGTGCTGCGGCGGCCGATTCCACCGGGGCTGCAGAGCGAATGGACCCGGCAATACGCGAGCGCGAGCGCCGGGCAGCCACCGGCGAAGATGTCGGTCGTTCTGTTTCGAATCGGCGCCGAATGGTTGGCGCTGCCAACCCAGAGTTTTCAGGAAGTTGCCGAATGGCGTCCGATCCGATCATTGCCGCATCGGCGACAGGGGATCGTGCTGGGCTTGGCCAATGTTCGTGGAGAGGCGCTGGTGTGCGTGTCTTTGGGGCATTTCCTCGGTTTGACCAAACTGCCATCACGCGAGACCTTGCGCCGCGTGTATCACCGTTTGATTGTCGTGGTGATTAATGGCGGGCGGCTGTCCTTCCCGGCAGACGATGTGCAGGGTCCGCAGCGATTGCATCCCGAGCAACTGTTGGTGCCCCCCGCGACGCTCGGCCGCCCCGGGCCGAGTTGTGCGCGAACGGTTTTCCATTGGGGCGGCCATGCGGTTGGCTTGCTGGAGCCGGGCGCATTGTTCGAGCGGTTGAATCGGAGCCTCGCATGAACCCTGAGCTTTCAGACAACCTCGGCGGGCTCTCGATGCTCGAACTGTTTCGGGCAGAGGCGGAGACGCAGACCGGGATCTTAACCAATGGCCTCCTGGAGTTGGAGCGCGGCGCGGCTCATGCGGAAACGTTCGAGACGCTGATGCGCGCCGCGCACTCGCTCAAAGGCGCGGCGCGCATCGTTAACCAGCAACTGTCGGTGCGGGTGGCTCACGCCCTGGAAGACTGTTTCGTTGCCGCACAAAAAAGCCGCTCCCCGTTGACACAAGATGAAATGGATTTGGTGTTGGGGGGAGTGGACCTGCTGGCGGATCTTGCCAAACGCACCGAAGATGCGTCACCGGGCTGGGAAGCCGATGCGTTGGCTGAAGTGGAGGCCATGTTGACATCGTTGGCCGTGGTGGCTGCGGGCGGGCGCTCCCGAGGTGCTCGGGTTTCTAAGACTGCGCCAGGCTCGGACGGAACAGAGGCGAGCAGTCGCACTTCGCCGGCCACCAGCTCCGCCGCCGCGATGCCGCAGAATTCCACCGCCCCGGGGGCAGTACCCTGGAGCGCGCCGACCGAGGGGTTGATTCGCCAGCGCAACGAGGCGCCGGAGCGCACGCTGCGCTTGGCGGCGGAGAGCCTGAACCGGTTGTTGGGATTGGCGGGAGAGAGCCTGGTGGAATCGCGGTGGCTGCGGCCATTTGCGGACTCCTTTCAGCGGTTGAAACGGGACCAAATGGAAGTGTCGCAAAAACTTGAATCGCTCCGGCGGGCGGTCGGAGAAGAGCACTTGTCGCCGAACGCTAAAGCGGCGTTTAACGAATTATTCCGGCAAACAGCATATTCCCAGCAATTCGTTCAAGAAAGGATGCAAGAGCTGGAGATGTACGACCGGCGCACGTCCCAATTAGCACAACGCCTTTATCTGGAGGTGCTACGCACTCGGATGCGGCCGCTGAGCGATGGAGTGCGTCGGTTTCCGCGCATGGTGCGGGATTTGTCGCAGGCTTTGGGCAAGTCTGTGCGGCTGGAGATCACCGGCGAAACGACGCAGGTGGACCGCGACATTTTGGAACGGCTGGAAACGCCAGTGGCGCATCTGCTGCGGAATGCGGTGGACCATGGCTGCGAGCCGCCGTCGGTACGCGAGCGGTTGGGCAAAGCCCCGGAAGCGACCTTGAAGCTGGAAGCCCGTCACAGCGCCGGGGTGTTGCTGGTGGCGGTCTCTGATGATGGGGCCGGCGTCGATACCGAACTGGTGCGGGCTGCCCTGGTGGAAAAGCGTCTCGCCAGCGCCGCCGTGGCTAGCAAACTGACCGAAAGCGAATTGCTGGAGTTTTTATTCCTGCCGGGGTTCTCGCTGAAAGAGACGGTCACGGAGATTTCCGGGCGTGGGTTTGGACTGGACGTGGTGCAGAACATGGTCAAAGGGGTACGCGGCTCGATTCGGCTGCACAACCAGCCTGGCCGGGGTTTGCGTGTGCAGTTGCAACTGCCGCTGACGCTATCGGTGGTGCGGGCGTTATTGGTGGAGGTCGGCGGCGAGCCTTACGCGATTCCCCTCAATCAAATCAACCGCACCTTGCGGTTGCCGCGCCACGCAGTCGAGACGCTCGAGGGTCAGCCGCATTTTCATTTGGCCGGACAACAGGTCGGGCTGCTCACCGCTCACCAGGTGCTGGAGTGCGGCCGCTTGACCCCCAATACCCATGACCTCGCGGTGGTGGTGCTCAACGATCGGAGCGCGCGGTATGGACTGGTCGTGGACCAGTTCCTCGGTGAACGGGAGTTGGTGGTGCAGGCGTTAGACCCACGCCTCGGCGCCATCCGGGACATCAGCGCCTCGGCCCTGATGGAGGACGGCACGCCGGTGCTGATTCTAGACGTCGAGGGAGTGATTCGCTCGATTGAGCGGCTGCGGGCTGAAGGCCGGTTGGGCCGATTGGCTTTGGCGCAACTGCCGGGCGCTGCTCCGCAACCGAAACGGATCCTGGCAGTGGATGATTCCCTGACCGTGAGGGAGTTGGAGCGCAAGCTTCTCACCAGCAGGGGATATGTGACGGATGTAGCCGTCGATGGCCTGGAAGCCTGGAACGCCGTCCAATCCGGGTTATATTCCTTGGTGATCACCGACGTGGACATGCCGCAAGTGGATGGCATCCAATTGGCGCGACTGATCAAGGCTGATGCGCGTTTGCAGTCTTTGCCCGTCCTGATCTTGTCCTACAAGGACCAGGACCGGGAACGTTTGCAGGGCTTGGAGGCCGGGGCGGAATATTACCTGACCAAAGGCGGGTTTGAGGACGAGTCGCTGCTGCAAGCGGTGATTGATTTAATCGGGGAGCCTGAACTGGAGTCGTGAAGTGTGATATCTGAGTTCCAAAACCAATCAACCTTTGCGCCGGAGCCACTGGAGCCGGCGGGTTCGCCCGATTACCACGTGATGGTGCTGCTGGTGGACGACCAGGCCATGGTGTGCGAGGCCGTCCGGCGGGCGTTGGCAAACCAGGCCGACATCGATTTCCACTACTGCGCCGATGCGCGCGAAGCGTTGCTGCTGGCCAACCAGATTCGGCCGACGGTGATTTTACAGGACCTCGTGATGCCGGGGCTGGACGGGTTGAGCCTGGTGACGCAATTCCGCTTGAACCCGGCAACGCGGGACACACCGATCATCGTGCTGTCCACCAATGAGAATCCGCAGGTCAAAGGCCAGGCTTTTGCCCTGGGGGCCAACGATTACCTGGTGAAGCTGCCCGATAAAATCGAGTTGATTGCGCGCATTCGCTATCATTCGCGGGCGTTCCTGAATGTGTTGCAGCGCGATGCCGCCTACCGGGCTTTGCGGGAAAGCCAGCAACAATTGATTGAAAGCAACGCGGCGTTGATTTCGCTCAACCAGAAGCTCGAAGAGGCCACGCTAGCCAAGTCGCAATTCCTGGCCAACATGAGCCATGAAATCCGCACGCCGATGAACGGGGTGCTGGGCATGACCGCCCTGCTGTTGGACACGGATTTGACCGACGAACAGCGGGAATATGTCGAGGCGACGCGCAGCAGCGCCGACGCGTTGCTGACCATTATTAATGACATTCTGGATTTCTCAAAGATTGAATCCGGAAAGCTGGAACTGGAATATCACCCGTTTGAATTGCACGCGTGCATTGAGGAAGCGTTAGACCTGCTGGCGCCCAAAGCGGCCGAAAAGAACCTGGATTTGGCGTACCACGTGGAAGATACGTTACCGCGCTTGCTGGTGAGCGATGTGACACGGCTGCGGCAAATTCTTGTGAACTTAGTTAGCAACGCTGTCAAGTTCACCAGCCAGGGTGAAGTGGTGATTGAAGTCCAACCGTTGTCGCACGGTCCGCGTCCATCGCCGCCCGGTCATCATCATGATACGGATTTTATTCGCCATCCCGAGCAGTGGCTGCTGCATTTTTCGGTGCGCGATACCGGGATTGGCATTGCGCGGGACAAGCAGGATCGGCTATTCAAATCCTTTCAGCAGGTGGATGCGTCCACAACGCGGCATTATGGGGGCACGGGCTTGGGGCTGGCGATCTGCAAACGGCTGGCGGAACTGCTCGGGGGCAGGATTTGGGTCGAGAGCGATGCCGGCCAGGGAGCTACGTTTCACTTTTCAATCCTGGCCCGCGCCGCGGCGGTCGTCACGCCGGCGCCGTGGCAGACCGCTCAGTCGCAACTGGCCGGGCGCCGGGTGTTGCTCGTCGAGGACAACCCCACCAACCGGCGGCTGATGACTTACCGCGCCCGCCAATGGGGGCTGACCATCGACACCGCGGCCAGCAGCGAGGAAGCGCTGCGGCTGCTCCAAGGCGAGGGCCACTTTGATGCCGCCATCCTGGATCTGCAGTTGCCCGACCTGGACGGATTCAGCCTGGCGGAAAGGCTGCGTCAACTGCCCAACCGCGGCGACCTGCCGTTATTATTACTTACCAACGCGCGCCTGCGTGGCGATGACATCCGGCCTGCACGCGCCGGGATTTCCATTTACATTCACAAACCGGTAAGGCCGATCCAATTACTGGAGGCGCTGTGTCGAGCGCTAAGCGTGCATGTGCAACAGGAGAAGAAACCGCCGGCAGCCTTGACGCTGGATGCATCGCTGGCGCAACGATTGCCGCTGCGATTGTTATTGGCCGATGACAACCCGATTAATCAAAAAGTCGGCCTCAGTGTGCTGGGGAAACTGGGGTACCGCGCGGACCTGGCCAACAACGGCCTGGAAGTGCTGCGCGCGTTGGAACAGAAGGCTTATGACGTGCTGTTCCTGGACGTGCAGATGCCGGAGATGGACGGCTTGGAAGCGGCGCGACAGATCTGCTTGCGCTGGGCCCCAGAAAAACGCCCGCGCATCATCGCCATGACCGGTAACGCGTTGATGGGAGACCGGGAGCGTTGCCTGGCGGCTGGGATGGACGATTACATCGCCAAACCGGTGCGCGTTGCCGAGTTGCAAGCGGCCATCGAGCACTGGGGACCATTGCGGGGCGGCAAAGCAGAGCCCGGTCTGCCCGCTCCCATCACGAAGACGGTGGATGCCACAGTGCAGCGGCTGCCCGCCCCTTAGCCGCGCCCCGCAAAGCCTTTAGATGGCCTGTTACGAAAAGGGTAACTGCGGGCTTGCCAGGCCGGATAGTCGAATTCAGGCTGTATGCTGATCAAACCACAGCACCTGACCCGCGGCGACGTGGTGGGCGTTATCGCGCCCGCGAGCGCGCCGCCCGACCCCAAGGCGATTAAGCGGGCCGCCGGCGTTTTGGACGAATTGGGTTTCAAAGTGAAACTCGGCTGCAACGTGCGGCAGCGTTGGGGGTTTCTGGCCGGGTCGGATCGGGAACGAGCGACAGACCTGATGTCGATGTTTGGAGACAAGAAGGTCAAAGCGGTCGTGTGTGTTCGCGGAGGCTATGGCACGGCGCGGCTTCTGCCGCTGCTGGATTACGGACTCATCCGACGCAACGCGAAGATTTTTGTCGGCTACAGCGATATCACGTCTCTGCATTGCGCGTTCCTGCGAAAGGCCAATCTGGTTTCGTTCCACGGCCCGATGTTGAACTCGGATTTTATCAAACCGCGGTTCCCCGATTTCACGCTGCAGAGCTTTCTGCGGACCGTCACCCAACCAGAGCCGGCGCGGAGCATCTGCCAGGGTTATGAAAGGGCGACGGTGCGGGTGCTGCGGGCAGGAAAGGCCTCGGGCCGGTTGGTGGGGGGAAATATCTCGATTTTGTGCGCGTCGCTAGGGACGCCGTACCAGCCGCTGTTTCGTGGTGCGTTGCTGTTCTTTGAGGATCTGGACGAAGTGCCTTATCGATTCGACCGCATGTTAACGCACTTGCTCAACGCCGGCGTGCTGCAACAAGTCGCGGGCGTAGTCATTGGCATCAATCACAATTGCCAGGACCCAAAAGCAGCGACTGCCAAGGGGTATCGACAGACCCTCGAGGATGTTTTCCGGGAGCGCTTGCTGCCGTTGCGAGTGCCGGTGGTAATGGGATTGCCCTTTGGGCACGTGCCGATGAATGCGACGCTGCCGATGGGGATCCGGGCGACGCTGGACGGCGACAAGGGGGACTTGCGGATTGATGAGCCCGCGGTGAGTTAGGAGCTCGACCGGTTTCATTATGAAAGCGATTCGACTGATAGAACCCGGCCGCGCGCTGGAGCTGTACGATGTGCCGCAGCCGAGCGTCGGGCCGCAAGATGTACTCGTGCAAGTCAAGACGGCTGGGATTTGCCATTCGGACGCGCATTATCGAGCCGGGCGCTCCCCCGTACGGCCACTGCCGCTAACCCTCGGGCACGAAGTCGCCGGCGTGGTGCACAGGGTAGGGGAGGCAGTTCACCGTTTCAGACCCGGCGACCGCGTGTGTCTGCATTATTTGGCGACCTGCGGGCTTTGCGCGCATTGCCAACGGGGGCAGGAACAGTTTTGCGTTTCCGGCGCCATGATGGGCAAGCACCGGGACGGCGGGTACGCCGACTTCGTGGTGATGCCTGAGCGGAGCACCTTCCGCCTGCCGGAGGAGATTCCTTTCACGCACGGGGCGATCCTGATGTGTTCGTCGGCGACCGCATTGCATGCTTTAAATAAGGCGCGAATTCGGCCAGGCGATTCAGTCGCGGTGTTTGGGGTCGGCGGTCTGGGGATTTCAGCGGTGCAGTTGGCCAGGTTGTTTGGGGCAGGGGAGGTGTTTGCGGTGGATATCAAGCCGGTGAAATTGGCAAGGGCAGAGCAACTCGGCGCGGTCCCGGTGGATGCGAGCCGAGGCGAGCCGCTGGAGATTCTGCGCGAACTGACACACGGACGCGGTGTGGACGTCGCGTTGGAATTAATCGGGCTGCCGTTAACGATGCACCAAGCAGTGAACTGCCTGGCAATCCATGGTCGCGCAGCCTTGGCCGGCATCACCGAGAAAAGTTTCGAACTCTCGCCCTATCCGGAAGTGCTGAACAAAGAGGCCGAGATTATTGGTGTTTCGGACCACCTGGCGCAGGAGTTGCCCCAATTGCTGGCGTGGGCCAGCAAAGGGGCGCTGGACCTGTCCGACGCGATCACGCGCACGGTCCCGCTGGAGGCGGACGCGGTTAATGAGGCGCTCGATCAACTGGAAAGGTTCGAAGTGGACGGAAGAATTGTTATTTCGCCCGGTTCTTAGAAGCTGCTTGATGGTCCAACCAACTGTAAAGGTCGGGTGAAGCGTAGGCGGCCTGCCAGGAGGCGTGACCGATGCCTTCCAACGTCGTGAGCCGAATGGTAGTGCTACCGGCGCTTTTGATGGCTTGAACCATTTCGATCGAGCGCTGGACGGGGACCACCGGATCGGCCGCGCCGTGCCAAACCCAGATGGGGAGGTTCTTGAGTTTTTCCGCGTCGCCCGGGTTGCCGCCCCCGCAAATCGGGACCACGGCCGCAAACAATTCCGGATGGTCCGCTGCCAGGCGCCAGGAGCCGAAGCCGCCCATGCTCAGGCCCGTCAGATAAATTCGATCAGTGTCCACATGGAACGCATTCGTGAGGTGGTCCAACAGCGCCACCAGGAGAACCTGCTCGCCTGGTTGCGGCCACGATTTAGGCGCAGGAGGACATTGAGGCGACACCACGATGTATTTGTAATCCACCCCGTGATCGATGAAGTAGGGCGGCCCCCATTTCTTCACCACGCTGAGCGGTCCGTCGCTCTCGCCCCGGCCGTGAAGGAAGAGCATTAGTGGCCAGCGCTGCTGAGAACCGGATTGCGCCGGGCCGGCGCTTCCGGCGTCATATTGCTTTGGCAGGTACAGCAGATAGGAAATGGACCCATTTGGCGTACTGAACTCTTGCTCGACTTGTTTGCCGGGGGCGGGGTCCTCGGCACGGGTTAATGCGACAGAACAAAGCCCAATCATAGCCAGTAAGAAGCACGAACGCATGAGTCATTGAGAGCGTAGGCAGCGAAGATGTCAAAAGAATATTGGATTGCGGGCGCGACAACGTTTTGAACTCGAGGAAACGTGGCAGACCGACAAGCTGACGAATGTCCCCATTCGCCCGTTGAACGCGGCATTTGGCAGGTGCGGCACGGCGCCAGAATGCGCAGGTTCAGCCGGGCCGGTGGCGAAACCTGGACACCCGGGCCGATTTGTAGTGATTGTCCGGCGACGAACGCCACCAATGCGCTGTGGCGTTCGCAGTTGCCTTAGGGCATCGTGTATACGGCGGCGAAGGGCGAGGTTTGGCCCACACCAGAAGTCATTTGGGGGTGATAAACTATCTTGTAAAAGGACATATTGGTCGGGGCGGCGAAAGTGGCGGTGTTGCTGGCCGTACTCGCGACCAACGCGTACGAACCAGTGATGGTCGTGGCGCCGTAGATATCATATGGAGGCGCTCCGCCGGTGATCCTCAGGGTGGTGTTCCCACCGACATGGCTGGCCAAAACGGCCACCGGCGGATCCACGATATAGGTCGCGGTTAAGGTGATCGCGGTGCCGTGCGCGATCCCCAGCGACGTGATATCAAAAGTGTAAGCCCCTTCGGTCGGGTTGGAATCCGCAGCGGAGTTTTCGGCGAAGCGCCCTAACCAGCGTTTGCCTTGGGCAGGGACGCTGGGGGTGGTGTCGGCTTCGTAGAGGTCCAGTACCACTCGTATATCCGGCGTTAGGCGCTTGCCACAAGTGCCCATAAGCGTCGTTGTACTGGTGCCCGCTCCGATTGTGGGGATGATATCAAGAGTGCCATTGGGGCCGCTGATATCGATAAAGGCGCTATAGAGCGGTTCCCCGTCTCCCCCCAAAAGCTGGCCGTCCCCGACGGGCGGGGTCGTTCCGAGCGGCGTGCTCGAGTTTACCAGCGAATTGCCACGCATGCAGACCCAGTGGGAATTGGGAGCGGGGGCGTTGTCGAGATCGAATAATAAGCTGTCCACAACTGTGTTAGCTTCGAGAGCATCGCTGACGCCGTTGAAGTCGCTGCCGAAGCGCAGTTGGCAAGTGGCAGCGGTATTGAGGTGGTGGATAATTCTGGTCAGCTTGCCGACATTAAAAGAGTTACCATGGATGTCCACCCCGAAACTGTTTCCCGCCATGATGGTTTGCCCTTGTGAGCCATAATAATAAGCGTCGATGCCGCCATTTTGGTACGCGCCAAAGAGGTTTCCTTCCTCGGCATCATTAACTCCGTCGCCGTCAGTGCCGATCAGGATGCCCCGGCCGCTCCCAAACTCCACGTAAGCATCCCCCTGCTGGCTCCCCCCATTGAGCGTGGAAATGTCGGCCAGCGTGGTGCCGTCAGGAAGCACGTTCCAGAAATTGCCGCAAATCCGAAACGGGCCGCCTTGAGAATCGAAACCATAGCCGGTAACGAACACATTGAATTCGGCGCGTGGATTGGCCGAGCCGGCGGCAACGCCGATGGTGCCCGGCCCGGGCTCCGTTTCAATGTTCGGAAAACCCGGCGTGCCATTGGTGCCGGTGCCGTATGTAGCAATACAGATGGCCGGGGTTGCGACCGTGACGCCGTCCGGCATGTAAGCGGTTTGGCCGGTCGCCGGGTCCACGCCAAACCAGCAGCCACTGACGTGAAAACCCTGACAAGCCAGGCTGCTGACGTCCGGCGCATCGACCGCAAAACATATGGTTTTGCAATCGCCACCGGCCGCATAGCTGGTTGAGGTTTGTGGCGCGGCCAGAAATGCCAGACCTTTTACCCAGACGTTGGTGGCGCGGAAAAAACCGAGGACAGCCTGCTCGCTGTCGCCAAAGCCCAGGTTGGGATAATCGATGCCGGCGAAATTAGTCACGGCGCTGTACATCGATAAGGCATTCCCATTTTCTGAGCTGAGGCAGATTTTGATTTGGGCATTGTTGGTGTCATGGATCGAGGCGGTGTTGGGCGAAGCCGTCGAGCCGGCCTGCTGCTGGCTATAACCATCAATGACGATGTTGTTCTTGGTGATGAGCGGGTAACCATCGGCCGGGGTGTCAATGGTATGAACCCCGGCGCCGGGGATGGCGAAGTTGATCACGTCGCCATCAGCCAGAATTTGCAAGGCATAAACGAGATTCGTCTGCCCTGGGCTGAAGTTGGTGTTGTCCACCGTGTTCACCACGATGGTTTTGGCATGAGCAGTGCCCAACGCGGCAAGCAGGAGGGCGTTGGATAAGAGGAAGCTTCGCATCTTCATAGAATGCTGTTTGGTTGTTGGAGTGGACAAGAGAGCGTAAGATATTCCAGAAATGAAATCAAGCAATATCTGATGAAGTTTTAAGAAGTATCTTGTCTCTGACCTTTTAGCCGGCTACCTTATTCGCATCACCTCGCATGGATAACCGCGACGCAGCAACGGGTTCAGCAGCAGCCATTTCCAATTCTATGAACGAGTGCCGAATTCGCCGGGGCAGGCCTGAAGACACTCCGGGCGCCTACCAGGTGTGCGTGAAGACCGCCAACCATGGCGCCGATGCCGAAGCCTGTTTCCGTGAGGACCCCGAAGCTCTGGGGCGCATTTTTGTCGGGCCGTACCTGGCATTCGAGCCGGAGTTGAGCCTGATTCTCGAGGACACGGAGGGAATCTGCGGGTACGCGTTCGGCGCGTTGGATTCGCACACCTTTTACGCGCGATATGAGGCGGAATGGCGGCCCACTCTGTGTTCGCGATTTCCAGCACCGCAAGGCGACCCCACCCGATGGACGCGGGTGCAACAGGTGCATGATTGCTATTATCATCCGGACTATTTCTGCCCTGAACCTTACGCGGCGTGGCCCTCACACTTGCACATTGATTTGTTGCCGCGCGCTCAAGGGCGAGGCTATGGGCGGCGCATGATGGAACAGGTGATGGAGGAGCTTCGCCAGCGCGGCTCGCCAGGCGCGCATCTGGGCCTTAGTAGCGGAAATACACGCGCCTTTGGCTTTTACCAGCGACTGGGCTTCCGTGAGCTGTGTCGCGTCGGCTCCGGAGCGGATGGGTCGATTTATATGGGCAAAACCCTGGGCACGGGATGCCGAACGGGCGCCGCGCCATCTGCGGCTGTGAGCTAAAGCCTAACTGTAAGGCCAGCCATGCCATCGCCACTCGCTTTGTTGGGCGGAAAACCGGTTCGCACTCGACCGTTTCCCGCCTGGCCGGTCTTCGGCAAAGCAGAGGAGCGGCGGCTGTTGCGCACATTGCGCAGCGGCCGATGGGGGCGATTGGACGGGGGCCAAGTCGCTCAATTTGAGCAGCGTTTTGCCACTGCGCATGGCTGCCGGCACGGAATCGCAGTTGCCAATGGAACCGTTTCCCTGCGAATCGGTCTGCTGGCCGCGGGATTGCCGGCTGAGGCGGAAGTCATTGTCCCGCCGTACACGTTTTTCTCAACGGCGTCGGCGGTCGTCGAGGCAAACATGATTCCTGTATTTGCCGATATTGATTTGCATACGTTTAACCTGGCCCCCGAAGCGGTCGCAGCCGCTATCACGCCACGCACCCGCGCCATCATCCCCGTTCATTTCGCCGGTCAACCCGCCGACATGCGGGCTCTAATGACCATCGCCAGAAAACACAGCTTGCTCGTGTTCGAGGATGCCGCTCATGCCCATGGCGGCGGCTATAACGACCGCCCAGTTGGCTCTCTCGGCCATTTGGCATCCTTCTCGTTTCAATCCAGCAAGAATCTCACTGCGGGTGAAGGTGGCATACTGGTGACCAACAATGCCAAGCTGGCCGAGACCTGTCGTTCGATGCAAAACTGCGGCCGTGTGCCGGACGGGATTTGGTATGAACATCATTTGATTGCCGGCAACTACCGCCTGGGGGAGTTTCAGGGCGCCATCCTGAACTCGCAGCTTGAGCGGCTGGAGGCGCAAACAAGCCGACGCGATGCGAACGGACAATACCTGGCAGCCAGGCTCGCCGAGATCCCCGGGCTGCATCCTCAAAGCAGACCGGCCGCATGCACCCGCCACAGCTACCACCTCTTTATGCTGAGGCTGGAGGAGCGCGAGTTCGGCGCTCCGCGTAACACGGTGGTGAAGGCGCTCCAGGCCGAAGGCATCCCTTGCTCGACGGGCTACGGCTTTTCTCTGCCCAGGCAGCCGTTCTTTCAACGCAAGGCATTCGGTCCCTTCTTGCCCGCGGCTGCCGCTCGGCTGGACTATCGGCGGGTTCAGTGCCCAAACAGCGACCTGATTTGCGGCGCACAGGGCGTGTGGCTCGAGCAACGGCTATTACTGGGCCGGCGCGCGGACATGGAGGATATTGCGCGCGCGTTCGCCAAAGTATTTGAGCACCGGGCAACCTTGAACGCATGGGCCAGGAAAACGTAGGCGACAATCGTCAGCAACAGGCCGGGGGTTTCCTCAACCGGCGGGTTGTGCCGGCGCTCACAGCGCTCAGCGAGAATACCTACCTCTCCGCCATTCGCGCCGGCATGGTTTCGGTTGTGCCCCTGACCATTATCGGTGGGCTCTTCATTATAATCTCCTACCTGCCGATCAAGGGATGGGAACAGGTTGTGGCTCCATACGTTCATCTCCTGCAAATCCCGGTCACCGCCACGTTTGGTCTGCTCTCGGTTTTTGTCTGTTTTTCCATCGGCTATGATTTGGGCCGACAGCTCAAGCAGGAAGCGATGGTCAGCGCCACCCTGGCCACCACCGTTTTTCTTATGGTGCAGATCCAGGTGCAGGACCTCCAGCTTCATATGGACAATCTCGGCTCCAAGGGGTTGTTCACCGCGGTGCTCATCGCCCTGGTTGCGGTCCGCGTGCAAAAATTTTTTACCGACCGCAATCTCGTGATCAAATTGCCGGCGAACGTACCGACCGTGGTGTATGAGTCATTTCTATCGCTTAGTCCTTTGTTTTTCCTTATTGTGAGCTTCTGGCTCGTCCGGTTCGTGGTGGGGGTGGACATTGATCATCTGGTGCAAATGGCCTTCAAACCGCTGGTGTTTGCCCTCAATACCCTGCCTGGAATCCTGGTGTATGCGTTCCTGGTGACACTGCTTTGGTCGGTGGGCATTAATGGCGACAACGCCATGGACGCACTGGTGGCGCCCATTTTTCTGCAGTATCTTACCGCCAACGTGGAGGCGACCACCCACGGCCAGCCGCTGCCGTATGTGACGGCGTACGGTTTTTTTACCGCGTTCGTGAACGTCGGTGGGACCGGAGCGACCATCGCCCTGGCGCTCGTCATGTGGAACTCCAAAGAGCCTGGCTACCGAAAAGTGAGCCGACTGTCGCTGCCGACGCAGATTTTCCAGATTAATGAACCGATCTTCTTCGGCTTTCCGATCGTATTGAACCCAGTGTTCATGGTGCCCTACATCCTGAACGCCTTGCTCCTGACCACCGGCAGCTATCTGCTAATGTATTGGAACCTCATCCACCGGCCGTTTGTCAACGTGCCCTGGACCACGCCGCCCATTATCGGACAGTATTTGGTTTCGGGCGGAGACTGGAAGGCAGCGCTCTGGGGAGCGCTCTCGATTATAATTGCGATGCTGGTCTATCTGCCTTTTGCCAAGGTGGCAGAGCGGCAGCGGCTCAACGCCGAGTCCGCAGGTGCCGCCCACGAGTAATGAACTCGGCGGTTGCGCATTGCCGCGGGCTTGAAAATCCGGGCTTCGCACCCCTATGAACGGACGAGGCGTTTGCGCTCGTGCGAATTACGCCAGTTTCCAGGGGGAACGATAGGGCCGGCTCATCAGCTTGCTCGCCTCGGCATCATCCACAATTTGTTGCGCGGTGCTGTCCCATTTGATCTTGCGACCTAACAGCATCGAGATCAGGCCCAGGTGGCCGGGAATAGCCGAATGATGCGCGGTGTTGGCCGGCGCAATAGTCGGCTGGCGCGACTTGACGCAATCAATGAAGTTTTTGTGATGATTGTCAGAGCGATACAACTTCACTTTGTAGCGGTCGGGTGGGATCTCGCGAAACCAATCGACGTTTGAAGCGTCAAACGCGCCGCGGTCCACCCAGACCCATCCTTCGGTGCCAATCCACTTGGTCCCGCTGCGAATGTTGTTATAACCGCCCGCAATGATCATCGTGATTTCTTCGGGGTACTGGCAAGTGATCCAGTACTTGCCGCACGTGTTCCAGAGAGCCTCGCGCGCGGGGAACTCACCCTTGCCATCGATTTCGAGCGGCCCGCCGGTCTGATCGCAGTTGAGTCCCCAGTGCGCGATATCGCAATGGTGACCTATCCAATCGAGCAGTTGGCCGCCACCGACGTTGTAATTCCAGCGCCAGTTCATATGCACACGGGCCTGGATGTACGGCTCCATTTGAGACGGTCCCACCCACGTTCCATAATCCAATTCAGACGGGGGCGGCGTCACCGCGAGGTCCCAATCGGGTGTGCCCGGCAGGACCTTGGTCAGGTACTCGGGGTTTTTTGGCGCGTTGGGGAATTTAGCCAGTAGCGCCGGCGCTGTTCCGGCGAAGTCATGATGCCCGGCGGGCAAACCCACCTCGACCCGCGTGACTTTTCCGATGAGACCGTTGCGGACAATCTCAGCGGCCTTGCGGAACGGTGCCTGCGAGCGCTGCCATGAGCCGGTTTGCCAGATGCGGTTATTATCGGCAACCGCTTTGACGATGGCCTGTTGTTCGGCGATCGTGCGGGCGAGCGGTTTCTCGCCCCAAATATCCTTCTGTTGACGGGCGGCTTCGGTCGCGACCAGCGCGTGCCAGGTATCCGGAACAGCCAGCATGACGGTTTGGATGTCCTGGCGGGCCATCATCTCGCGATAGTCGTGGTACGCCTTGCAGTCCTCGTTCTTATAGTGCCCATTAATGGTGTTTACGGCATGCTGAAGGTGGGTTTTGTCCAGGTCGCAGGCGGCAATTACCTGGACGTCCTTGAGTTTCATGAACTCATCGGTGTTCCAGGGCCCCTGCATGCCCCAGCCGACGATGCCCATGGTGATGCGGTTGGAGGCCGCGGGCCGGTCCTCGGCGCCCAGTGCTCCGGCGGGAATCAGTGTCGGCGCGGCGAGCACCATCCCCGCAGCGCGTAAAAATTGTCGGCGATTCAGTCCTGAAGTGGAACCAGAATTTTTCATGTAGGGTATGACGCCAGAATGTCCAGACGAATTCGAGTACAAATTTTGACGACAATAGCGCCGCCTCCTATACTCTGCCGATGCTCGATATCAAACTAATCCGGGAAAGGCCGGATTTTGTGCGCCAGCGCCTGGGGGCGCGCGGAGCAGGGGACCAACAGCGGGTCGATGAGGTGCTGCACCTGGACGAGCAGCGCCGCAAACTGCTGGCTGAAGTTGAAACCCTCAAAGCCCAGCGCAACCGGGTGTCGAAGGAAATCGGCGCGTTGATGGGCCAAAAGAAACTCGCCGAAGCCGAGGCCAGGAAAACTGAAACCCGCGAACTGGGTGAACGCATTGCCGCGCTGGACAAGCAAGCCGCCGAGGCCGAAGCGGCGCGGGAGCAGGTGATGTTGCGCTTGCCGAACCTGCCCCATGAGTCCGTGCCGGCAGGCCGCAGCGCCGCGGATAATCCGGTGTATCACACTCACGGGGAAAAACCCGCTTTCGCATTCAAACCGAAATCGCACGTCGATGTTTGTGAACGGCTGGGGCTGGTCGATTTTGCGCGCGCGGCCAAACTGTCGGGCAGCGGCTTTGCGCTTTATACCAATTGGGGCGCAAAACTGGAACGCGGGCTGATACAATTCATGCTCGATTTGCACACGCGCGAGCACGGATACACCGAAGTCTCACCGCCGTTCATGGTGGGCCCGCAGTGCCTCGTCGGGGTTGGGCAGTTCCCCAAATTTGCCGACCAGTATTACGGCGTGCAGGAGGGATTGGACGCCGCGACGTTGGGCAAGCTGTACCTGGTGCCCACCGCCGAAACGCCCGTCGCCAACATTCATCGCGAGGAACTCCTCAACGCCCGCCAACTGCCTGTATCTTACTGCGCGTACACACCGTGTTTCCGCGGGGAAGCCGGTGCGGCCGGCGTCGGCACACGCGGGTTGATCCGCATGCATCAGTTCGACAAGGTCGAGTTGATCAAAATCGTCATGCCCGAAAGCGGCTATGCCGAGCACGAGAAAATGCTGGCGGACGCCGAGCGTGTGCTGCAAGTGCTGGGCTTGCATTACCGGGTTGTGGTGCTCTGCACAGGCGACATGAGCTTCGCCAGTGCCAAGACCTATGACATCGAGGTCTGGGCGCCAGGGCAGGGGAGTTACCTGGAAGTTTCCAGCGTGTCCAATTGTGAGGATTTCCAGGCGCGCCGGATGAACTTGCGCTTCAAAGCCGAAACCGGTGAAAATCGTTTTCCCCATTTGCTCAACGGCAGCGGCACCGCGCTGGCGCGTTTGTTCGTGGCGTTGGTCGAAACATTCCAACAAGAGGACGGCACTTTGCTTATCCCGCAGGCGTTGCACAAATACGTCGGCACCGACCGTATCACCGCCTGAATGAGCAACCGCCCACCGCATCTCCGGCTCCTGGCCTTCGGCGCTCGGCACGCATGAAGATTCTGCTCGCCAGCAGCGAAGTCCATCCTTACTCCAAAACCGGCGGTCTGGCCGATATGGTCGGCGCCTTGGGCAAAGCCCTCGCAAGGGCAGGGCACACCGTCGGGATTGTGACGCCGCTCTACCTGGGACTGCGCGAGCGTTTCCCGGCGCTGACCCGCCTTGAGCCGCCCTTGGATTTTCCGCTTGGACTGCGGCGCGTCCGGGGCGAGGTGTGGTCCCTGCAAACCGCCGAGCAGCTCACCCTTTATTTCGTCGATTGCCCGGAATTCTTTCAACGCGCCGGCCTTTACCAAAAAGAAGGGGTCGATTACCCGGACAACGCTGAGCGGTTCATTTTTTTCTCAAAAGCCGTTGCGGATCTGGCGGTGCATTTGCCCTGGAAACCAGATTTACTCCACGTGCACGATTGGCAAGCCGCCCTGGCCGTGTTGTTGTTGCATCATCAACGCCGCTTACCGGAATGGAGCAACGCGCCCCGCACCTGCCTGACCATCCATAACCTGGCTTACCAGGGCCTGTTTCCAGCATCGCAATATCCCCTCACCAATTTGCCTTGGGATTACTTCACGCCCGAAGCCGTTGAATTCTACGGGCAGATGAATTGCCTCAAGGCGGGGATCGCGTTCGCCGATGTCCTCACCACCGTCAGCCCGCGCTACGCGCAGGAAATCACCACCGAAGAATTCGGCTGCGGCCTCGAAGGCCTGCTCAGGCGCCGGCAGACGCATCTGTTCGGCGTTCTCAACGGAGTCGATTACGAAGAATGGAATCCGGCTGAAGACCCGTACATCCCGGCGCGGTTCTCTTCAGAGTCGCTCGAGGCGAAGACCGTGGACAAATTGGCGCTGCAAGAGGAATTCGGTTTGCCGACAGACCCCGCAATTCCGTTGTTTGGCAACATCGGCCGGATGGTCGAGCAAAAAGGTGTCGATATCCTGCTCGATGCCCTTAATGAGATGTTGCACGCCAATATCCAATTTGTGCAGCTCGGCAGCGGCGCACCGCCTTTCCAGCGCGCCTACCTCGAATTGGCCCGCCGCTTTCCAAACCGCGCCGCCGTGCGCATTGGTTACGATGAGGGCCTGTCCCATCGCATCGAGGCGGCTTGCGATTTCTTTCTGATGCCCTCGCGCTTTGAACCTTGCGGCCTCAACCAGATGTACAGTCTGCGCTACGGGACAATCCCCATCGTTCGCGCCACTGGTGGCCTGGATGATACGGTCATTGATATCCGCGAAGGCCCCGAGCGCGCCAACGGCATCAAATTCCACGAATACTCCAGCCGCGCGCTCACGCAGGCCATACGCAAGGCCCTGGCGCTTTACCAACAACCGGACCTTCGTCGACGGTTCCAACTGAATGGCCTGGCTGCGGATTTCTCCTGGGAACGCACCTGCGCGCAGTTTGTGAAGATTTATGAGCAAATCCGCACGTAAAGACAACGAGGGGAGGAGGAACAGGGTGCCAGCTCAATTAGATATAACAGACATTGTGCGCAATATGCCAAGTGTCACTCAGCCCCGTTCACCGCGCCAAGGTTGGGTATAACTGAATACTGGTTACCCGTTTCGTGCTTTCGGTTCCAAAGGTCGTGCGACCATGATGCCCGTCAACCGAGACGACCAATTCAGGCATTTGCAGAGCTCGGGTTCGAGCGTGACGCGCATTCTTCGCGGCGATGACGAAGCATCCATGAAATGGACGATGCCCTGGTCGTCTTTGATGCAAAGGCCCGTGTGAGCGATGTCGATGCCGGGGGCTGTGGTGGTGACGCCGACGATGTCGCCGGTTTGGAGCAGCTTTTCGGCCTCGCCGATCCTGGCCATCGGCAAATACATCAATGACCTCGAGTTGATCTGGCCCTCGATCTGACGGATTTTCTCTACCCATTCGGGGTGCGCTGCCAGTTGCCGATAGTTCTCCGGGTGTTCAGACATGATGCCAACCTTTTGTGTGAACAATTGCGCACCCGGCAATTCGGGGGTGAGGATTTTCACCACGCCTTTCTTTTCGTTATCAACAAACCAATCCGTGGTGTAATGCAGGCGCGAGGTAAAGTCGCCTAAGTTTCCGCCACGATACCGCGTAAGACGCAACTCGGATAAAAACTGCATCGGCGAATTACCTCCATGTTTGAGCATTCGCGCCAGGCAGAGGCAGTCCTCGAAAAACGTGACACAATCCAGGCCTTTGAGATCGGCGACGCAGAATTCGTGGTCACGCGAAACCTCCAGCGTGAAGCCGACGTAAGGTGTGCCTTTGAGTTCGAGCGCAATTTTGCCGAGCCGTTCGCCCATCGGCAGGCTCGCCCAATTGCCGGCGACGGCGCGGCTAACGATACGATCAAATTCTTCCTCCCCTTGAAAAAATTTCAGGGACTCCTGCAAAACCTCCGCAGTCGCTCGGAAAGCAGATAGCCCAAGCCAACCGACGGTGCTGAGGCTGGCGCGGCCAATCCACTGCCGACGGCTCAAGCGAGAGTCGAGCCGAGGACGTGTGGGAATGGGATGCCCGGAATGCGTGCTGTAGTCACTAGCCATGAATTCCATTGACATTGTTAGCGTGCGTAACGTTACGCGTGCATGTAGCAGTATCCGCAGCCGCATTACAAGTGGCGAGTCGCGCCTTTCGCGCCGCTGGATATCCACTTCAACTCCTTCTTTCGACGAAATGTTCGAGCGGTTGTGGAGCAACTTTGATCTGCGGACACGACCCAAGGCCGAGGGGATTGAGAGTATGACCGTGGATATCCCGTTAACGCCCGACGAAGCGCGCGCCGGCGGCCATGCGCAGGTTCTGGTACCGGCCCGTGTCGGGTGCCCAGTCTGTCAAGGGCACGGCGGCATGGGGCTGCACCAGTGCTGGGAATGTCAGGGGCAAGGCGCGGTCTCAGCCGAGTACCCGGTTGCGGTCCCCTATCCTGCCGGGTTGCAGCGGGATTATGTCGTTCGCGTGCCGCTGGCTCACTTCGGTATCCACAATTTTTTTCTGACAGTCCGATTTCGCCCGACCGCGATCTTTTGAGCGCCACGGTATGCACCCCAGGCAACCAGACCCGCAGCGGCGATGGCAGCAGCAACCGTCGCCGTTCGGAGGTTAGCGGCGCGGAATTCCGCTTCGCGCTGCCGTTCGTAAGGCGCTTCGGGGCGCTCGCCCAGCGGACCCTGCTCGCCTTCCCGCAACGCGAGCTGTAAGACCTGCGCCAGATGCAAGGCGCGGCGTTCGCTCCCCTGCTCGATCTGAGTCTTACAACTGAAGCCGTTAGCGACAATGATGTCCTGCTCGGCGGCCTTGCGGACGCGCGGCAGCAACACGCGCTCGCCGCATTTCATCGAGACGTCGTATTGCGCCCCTTTTTCGAAGCCGAATGAACCCGCCATACCGCAGCATCCGGAATCAAGCATTTCAAAGTCGAGTCCCATCCCTTTGAGCACTTCCTTTTCGGCCTCGAGCCCCATCACCGCTTTGTGGTGGCAATGGCCGTGAATCAACGCCCGGCGGTGCAACTGCGGCAGCGGCTGGTCGGGCGCATAACGGCGCAGGAACTCCGCCAGTGTGAAGGTCCGTTCATGGAGCCGTTTGGCATCGACATTGTTCGGATAAAGATTCATGAGCTCATCGCGGAACACGGCGCAGCAGCTCGGCTCCAGCACTACCATCGGAGTACTGGCTTCAATGTCCGGGCGCAGGGTCATCAGAATGTCCGCCAGCCACGACTTGGCTTGCGTCAACATGCCGTAATCGTAAAGCGGCCGGCCACAGCACATATCCTGCATGGGAACGACGACATCAAAACCGGCGTGTTCCAGCACCTCGACGGCGGCCTTGGCGACATCAGTGTGGAAGTAGTTGTTGAACGTATCGGCGAAGAGCAACACGCGACGGCCCGTCCGGTTGCGGGGCTCCCGTGCCAGGAACCAGGCCTTGAACGTTTGCGGAGCAAACCGGGGCACCGTTCGTTGCGGCGCCATCCCCGCGCCCCACTTGGCCAATATACGCAGTCCGGGAGTTTGGGTGAAAAAATTTACCAGCGTCGGTGCGAGGCCGGCCAGCCGCGCCCACAAGTGAATTAACCCGAACGCATAAGCATGACGCGGGCGTAATCGGCCTTCGTAATAGTGCGAAAGGAACTCGGCTTTATAGGTCGCCATATCGACATTCACCGGGCAGTCGCTCTTGCAACCTTTGCAAGAGAGGCACAGGTCGAGCGAGTGCTTCACAGCATCGCTTTTCCAGCCGTCCTTGATTTCTCGACCATTGAGCATCTCCCAAAGCAGGCGCGCGCGTCCACGGGTGCAATGCTCCTCCTCGAGTGTGACCTGGTAACTGGGGCACATGGTCTGACCACCTTTCTTGCGGCAATCCCCTACCCCGACGCACCGCAGGGCGGCGCGGGCAAAGGTCCAGTGGTCTTGCGGATAAGTGAAGTGAGTTGCGGGCATGGGCGGGCTGTAATCCGGGCCGATGCGCAAATTGGCATCTACCGGGTAAGCGTCTATGACCTTGCCCGGGTTCATTTTCCAATGCGGGTCCCAGATGCGCTTGAATTCACGAAAGGCCTGCATCAGTTCGGGGCCGAACATTTTATGGATGTAAGGCGCGCGGGCCTGGCCGTCCCCATGCTCGCCCGAAATTGAGCCGCCGTGACGCACGACCAGGTCGGAGGCCTCTTCCATAAAACCTTTCCAGGCCGTGATGCCGTCGGCCGTGTAGAGATCAAAGGGAATCCGGCAATGAATGCAGCCTTGCCCCAGGTGGCCGTACACTGAAGCAGTGTACTGATATTTATTCATCAACTTGCGTAATTCCCGCAAGTAGGCCCCAACCGCCTGGACCGGCACGGCCGAATCCTCGAACCCCGGCCAATTATCGGGATGATTTGGCACCCAGGCCGTTGCAGATAATCCCGCTTCGCGGATTTTCCATAGCTTCTCCTCTTCCTCAGCGTCGTCATAGATCTTTGAGGAAGGTGGGTTTTTGACCTTGTCGAGCCTGGCCAGGCAGGCGCGAGCCTGGGCGTCGGTGTCGGCCTTGGAGTCACCGCCAAACTGGACAAACAGCCAGCCGTGGCCCTCAGGCATCAGCTTGAGATTCGAGGTGCGAGTCTTCTTGAGTTTCATCCAATCGATTAGCATCTCATCAATGCCTTCCAGACCGATGGGCTGAAACTCGAGGATTTCCATCAGATGATCGGCCGCCGAATAAACATCCTGGTATCCCAAGACCAGCAATGTATTGCAGCGCGGGTGGGGAACCAGGTGCAGCGTGGCTTCCAGAATGGTGACCAGCGTGCCTTCGGAGCCGACCACCGAGCGGGCGACGTTGAAATTGTGCTCCGGCAGCAATTCATCGACGTTGTAGCCGGAGACACGCCGCGGCAGTTTCGGGAAATGGTTCCGCAGTTGGTGCTCGTACTTGTCACGCAGCTCCCGCAGTTGTCCGTAAATTCGGCCGCGCTCGCCGCCCTGCTGAATGATCCGTTCCAATTCGTCTGCGGCCGTCTCGCCCACCCGCATGCGGGCGCCGTCGTAAGTGAGAATCTCCAGTTCGTGCGTATTGTCGGAAGTCCGCAAGCCTAAGCCATACTTGCCTGCGAGCAGCGAATGGATGCCGCAGGAATTATTGCCGAGCATTCCGCCAATCGCGCAATGGGAATGGGTCGAGGGGTCGGGACCGAAAGTCAGCCGATATTGCTGGCTGGCAGCGTGGCGCAGTTCGTCCAGCACGCAACCGGGCTGTACGCGCGCGAGTCGGCTGCTGGGATCAATCTCCAAAATGCGGTTCATGTGCTTCGTGAAATCAAGAACCACTGCGACATTGCAGCACTGCCCGGCGAGGCTGGTGCCCCCGCCCCGGCACAAAACCGGCGCACCGAACTTATGGCACGCAGCCACCGCCGCCACCACATCCTCCGCATCACGCGGGAGCACCACCCCAATCGGCACCTGCCGGTAATTCGAACCGTCGGTCGCATACAGCGCACGGCTGCCCGTGTCAAAACGGACCTCACCTTTTATGCTCCGTTTGAGCAGCTTTTCCAGACCGCCGGTGTTGACGTCAGCTCTTTGGACCGGTTTGGCATTGCTGGCGCGTCGTTGAGCTTTGACCGTGGTTTCCGCTAACATGAGTCACTCCTTTTTTGGCGAAATCGACAGGCCGACTTGGCTAAATCGGCAGGAACGCCTTCGCGCGCGTGGCCTCTGCGAATCTGGTGCCAGGGTGTCGGTCCGATTCGGAATTACTTTACTCGCGAGCGTGAGTCTTGCGAAGTGAGGTAAGATGCCCATAGGACAGATGGGCACAGATCTGATATCAGGGTCCCGTTCCCCTTTACCGCCCTCTGCTCTCTCCGGTTTGCCCTCTGGTTTCTGCGGACTTTTTGAGATCGGCGATAACCGCTTCCATTGTCCTCTGCAGCGCTTGATTCCAGGCCGCCATCAGCGCCGCTGCTGTTCGCTCATGGAACGGCACCCGCTGCTCGTACTGCTTTTGCAACCACAATTCGCTCTGCCCGCCCTGACCAGGGTTGAAGACCTGAAACGTCATGTCCAGGACCGCAGCCGGTGCCTGATGGTTGCGGAAGTCACCGTAAAGCTGGCCAATATAAATTGTCGCGGTCATCTCAGGTTTAATTGTGCCTGTCTCACTCACCACATCACCAAATGACCCGCTATTCAGGAGGTACCCACGCATCGGCGGCACAAAAATCTCCTCCGGCGCCACCAGGAACTGGGCATAGGGGTCGCGTTCATACGAGAACTCGCCCGTCCGGTACACAAAGGATTGGTTGTCAAACGGCGCGGCTACTTTGAGTTGCTGAATTTCGAGCACGTTCGTCCCCTGCCCCGCAATCCGGCCCACCTGTGGAATCGCAAACGCGAACGATTGCCTCGATAACGCGGGCCGGGAAAGGCACCCGCCAACCAGCCACCCCGTGCAAAGCACCGCCAGAGTTGAGCTAGTGACGCGAGCACGACGGCTAGCGCGCTGCCCGTTAGTGTGCGCCGCGGTTTTGCTCGACTGCGAGAATGAATCAATCATAAATCACCTTCGGGGCCGCACGACGCTTTGGGCGGGCGGCGGGGGCCGGCCGAAAAGCACGCCTGAGGGGTATTGTTTGAAGTTGTGGATAGCCTGCTCCAACTCGGCCGAGGTGCGGCGGAGGTTTTCCAAAGTCTGATTCAGTGAACTTTCATCGACATTTCCAGCGAGTTGGTTCACGTGTTGCAGGGTTTGTTCGAGTTTGGCCGCTGCGGGGCGTAACCGCACCAGCAGCTCTTCGGCATCGGCTGACATTTGCGGCAAGCTGCGCCCGGCAAGTTGGTTGGTATTGCCGACAAAATCCTGGAGCCGGTTTGCCACCCCGCGCAAATCCGTAACAAGAGCTGTCAGATTGCTGCTCAAGCCGGGCAGGTTGATTTCATCCACGTGCTCGACCACATGTTGGACGCCGGCGAGATCTTTCTGAGCCAGTGCCCCCAGTCCCTGGAAATCCACGCTTTTGAGGTGGGTCGCAATGGAATCCAAAGACGCCATTATCTGACTGAGCTGTGCGGGCGCCGAGGGGATGTAAATGAACCGGGGTTTCCAGGGAACCCGCAAAGGCGGATACTCAGCGGGGTCTTTCACATACTCCAGCGAGAGAACCGTCGCGCCGGCCAGGCCCTGAGATTTCACGAGCGCGCGCAACCCCTTATCCACTTCCTTTTGCACCCGTTGGGCAAAGCCCGGTCCAGGGGGAACCATAGCCACCTTCGTGCCCACTTCGAAATCCACGACGACATAGCGGGGCTCGATCTGATGATAGATGTTCCACGAAAAATTAATCCGGGTCACCTCCCCCACCGGCACCCCGCGCAACAGTACCGGCGCCCCGACCGTCAACCCTGCCACGCCCTCCTGCACATATGTTTCTTCGTGCGTTTTGCTCTCAAAAAGTTTGGACCCGCCGAAAACAAACAACCCGCCCAGCAACACCAGGACCGCGAAAACAACGAACAAACCCACCTTGAAATCATTGGGGTGGCTGCTCATACGACCTCCGCCTGGCGAATGCCGCCCTCGGGCTCAGCGTGCCGGTGGAAGAACCGGCGCACCCGGGGATCGGTCGAGTGGTCGCGCAACTCGGCGGGCGCGCCCTCGGCAATAATCGTGCGGCTTTCGTCATCGACCATAATAACGCGCGACGCGATGGCATAAATGCTCTCCATCTCGTGAGTGATTATGACGAAGGTGATGGCGAAATTGTGCGCCAGTTGAACGATCAATTCATCCAGGCCCGCCGAGGTAATCGGGTCCAACCCGACGGAGGGCTCGTCCAGGAACAGGATGCGCGGGTCCAACGCCATCGCGCGCGCCAGCGCAGCCCGTTTTTGCATGCCGCCGCTCAACTCGGCGGGGACAGTCTGCGCGGCGGTCGCCAACCCAACGAGCTTGAGCTTGGAAAGCACGACCAGGTCCTTGGCAATTTCCGGCAGCTCGGTGAATTCATCCAGCGGCAGACGAACGTTTTCGAACACCGTCATCGAGCCAAACAACGCGCCGGATTGATAAAGCACGCCGAAGGTGAGGAGCAAGCGCTGACGCTCAAGCCCGGTCGTTTCAACCAGGTTCTTCCCTTCGATCCAAACTTCTCCACCAAGCGGTGGATTCAAACCGATCAAATGCTTAAGCAAAGTGCTCTTGCCGCTGCCGGAACGGCCGACCACGGCCACAATCTCCCCCTCGTGCACCTGAAAGTTGAGATTCTGCAGCACAACGCGCTCGCCGTAACCTGCTTTCAGGTTCTTCACTTCGATGATGGGTTTGCCAGTCATGTGAGAAAGTACTGCGCGGCGGAGAAAACGGTGTCGGCGACGATGATCAGCAGGATGCAGGCGATCACCGAACGGGTGGTCGAGGCCCCGACCGCACTGGGGCCGGTCCCCGTTTGCAGTCCCCGCAGGCATGCCACCGAGCCGATGACCAGCCCGAAGATAGCCGCTTTGCTCAAACCCACAGCGAAATCGCCCATGCCGACGCGGTTGAGAATATGATGGAAAATCATCAAAGGCGGGAACCCCAGCGAGCGCATCACCAGCATCCCGCCGAGCATGCACATCAACATCCCGAATAGGGTCAGCAGCGGAGTCAATATGATGGCAGCGACAATCCGTTGCAGCACCAGGAAACGGACCGGGTCCAACCCCATCGTGGTCAGCGCATCCAGTTCCTCGTTTACCTTCATTGTGCCTAGTTCGGCTGCAAAGGCCGACCCGGAGCGGCCGGCCAGCAGAATAGCCGTCACCATCGGACCGGTATCCCGCAGCGATGAAAATCCGATCACGTCGGCCAGAAAAATTTGCGCCCCGAACTTAGCCAGTGGATGGGACGCTTCCAGCACTGTGACGACGCCGGTCAGGACACAGATGACCGCCACGACCGGCAGCGCGTTAGCGCCCGCAGTCTCGATCACGCAGCGCACCTCCCGCCAGCGCATGCGCCGCGGCCGAGCCACAGCCTGGGGCAAGGCCCGCATGACGCTGCCGATGAACGCGATCTCGTGGCGCAAACCCTGCCACCAACCGCGCACGACCGCGCCCACCTCGACAATCAGCGGGACCTTGGGCGGCGGGTGCGGCCGGTACTGCCGGTAATCTTCCGAGGTAAACGTGTTAAGAATGGTTTCGGCTTGCTTGTTCAGCCCTTGCAGAACGACCTGCGCCCCTGGCGTCATGCCTCCTTCGGCAAGATAGCGGAGCAACGCCGCGCCAATCCCGCCGGTGATCTTCACCTCGCTGGCATCAATGGTAAGAGAGCGAGGCGATAACTTCGCGAGCCGCGTTTGCAACTCCTGCCAGCACTTGGCAGTGCTTTGCGCGCTCAGCCAGCCGCGCAATTTGACGGTCGCGCGACCGGGAGCCTCTTCGCGGACCTCCGCTTCAGCTTCCGGCATGGTCTTGTTCCGATTGAGCGCAGGGCTTGGGCCGCATTCGTCCGGAACGTTGCCTTTGGCCCCCTCGAAACCAAGTGGGGAATTTGGGTAGTTCCGGACCGGGAAGGACCTACCAGGGATTTGGGCCGAAAAGGCTGCGGGAGCAGGCGGTGGACTGTTGCCGGCTCAGCTCGGTAATTCACAAGCAGCCGCCGCTTAATGATCCCTCTGATGACCGGGATGCGCATTGTGGCAGTAATCTAAGCGGCTTGCGCCACCCGTATCAGGTCTCCTGTTCGTATTAATCCTCCGCGAACGACCTCGGCCAAAACGCCCTGGCGGCTATGAAGCATCCGTTCGCGCAAGCCTTGGCAGATCGCGTCCATTTTCGAGCAAGGGTCGCGCGGAGCGTAAAGCAGCAAGATGGCCTCGCCGATTTCGATTTCACAACCAACCAACGTCACCAGGTCTATCCCCGTCGTTTCGATATTCGCGCGCACCATTCCCGGCGCGATCTCTTTTAGCCCCAGCGCCCTGGCGTGTTGCACGATTTGCTCACGTTCCATCAACGTCACCTGCCTTCGGCTGGGTTTGCCCGAAGCGCGGCTCACGCGGCCAAAGTAGCGGTTGTCGCCTTCAATGCCTTTGGCTTCGCGCACCTCAAAGGATGCAACGTTCTCCAAGGGCGCCCCCGGCTCGGGTGGGTGCAAGTGCAACGAGGCAACCAGACCTTGGTTGGAATGTGTTCCCACGAGGTTCATAGCGGGATTGTGCCATGCACGCAGCGCGGATCAATGCTGCTCCGCGCATTCGTAATCCCAACCCGAGTTCGCTTCGCAGGCGCTCGAACTCGCTGGCTTAGCCGGCAGTGACCTTCCGCCGCAGCAAGCCCCGGTATGCCCCTGCGGCAATCATCCCAAACACCACATGCGTGAAGATCACAGGCACCTGGTTGCCCACAGCCCAGCGCGGCCAAAGGAGGGAAACGATCAACCAATTCAACAGGTAAAGCACAGCCCCAATCATTCCCCCGACCAGCACCGCCCGGTACCGGTGTAAAGCCGCGATGCTCGCCGAAACGATTATGCCATAAACCAGCGACAAACCCAGGTGAACCGCCCACGCGAACGGCAGCGGCAACATCATCCCCGCCGGCACCGCCCGGCCCATGATCGCTGGGCTGAAGAAAGTTAACGACGCCCACGGGCTGCCCCGCGGGATGATGAGCAAGACCAGGCCGGCGATGAAACCTGCCCCCAGCGCCGCTCCCCATTGCAGCCGCCCCGGTGCCACCGCCTCGGCTGGTCGTACCGCCTCATACCCCCTAATCATGAGAGAAAGTACTCGTAAAGGCCCCACTGCGCAAACCGCCTCCGCTCCCCTGCCCCGCTCTACGCTCTACGCTACACGCTCTAACGTCCCCTACGGCGCTGGCCTGATCGTCACCCCGAAGTTGCCGCGCAAGAATGCCTGCGCCTTCTGCGCTGTGGCCTGGTTGGCGTCCATGTAACCGGCCGCCGCACCGCTCAAGTATGCGCTGGAAACCGACGTGCCCTCGACACCCCAGGTCATGCTACCGAATGGGACCAGGCTATTGCCGGGCGCGCCGAAGGAAATCCAACTCCCGCGGTTGGCATAGGAGGCGAGCTGCCCCTGGTCAATCGCAGTCACCGCATCGACTTCTGGATACGCAGCCGGGAAAAATGGAGTCGTCACCGGTTGGTTGCCTGCCGCGCCGATTAACAGGATACCCTGGCTGGTCGCCTGCTGCACCACCTGGTGCAGATACGGCGCGTCGTCCGCGCTGCCCAGGCTCAGATTGATAATCTGCGCGCCACCGTTGACCGCCTGCACAATACCGTTCGCCACATCAAATGTGCTGGTGCTCGAATTCGGCCCATAAACATCCACTGGCAGGATTTGCACTGACGTGCTGCCTTTGGTCAGATCCTGCAGGCTGGTCAAAATCGTTTCAGCCATCGCGGTGCCGTGCGTCGGCGTGTTCGGGTCCAATTGCGCGGCCCCCGCAACCGAGATTTGTTTCTGCACGAATTGGTCCAGGCCGTTGCCCAGCGGCTGCACCGCGGTATCCACCAGCCCAACAATCACTCGGCCCGTGCTCGGCGGCGCCTTCATCTGTAACTGCGGAGCGCCCGCCGGCATCGCCATTCCCGACGGTGTCGTCGGCCCATCGATCACATAATTGCTATCGACGGCCGCTACGTCCGGTTGCGAGCCCAGCGTCTGCCGCGCGGCATCCGCCGCCGCCGCGTCCGCGAATTGCAAGCGATACGCGTTGAGCTTGTCGAGGCGGCCAATCACTTTGGCGCCGAGCAACCGCGCCAGCTCATCGATTTTTGCACCCGGTTTCAGCCGAACGATTAATTCGTTGGGGATGATTTTGCCATGCACTTTGGCGTGAACCAATTGAGTCGCCCGTTGGCGGTCGGTTCGAAAAACAAACAACCGGGAGCTACCGTTGGTCGAAGGCAGCAACGCAAAATTAACATCCCCCAGCAGCAGACCTAGGGCTTCCCCCGGCGGCAAATCGCTGAATTTGGCAGAAACCGGATGCATCGTTTCCGGCTCGACAAACACCTGCCAGCCAGTGGCCGCCGCAATTTGGCCCAGTACACCTAGCAGATCAGTGGATTTAATGTCGGCGCTGACGCGGCCCTTTCGAGCGTTCCAATCCAGTGTGTCGGCCGCCCGGCTGGCCTCCAGACCCAGACCCAAAAGCAGCACGAAAAGCAGGAGCACCTGCCACGCCCGCGTATTGAGGAGCCTTAAAAATGCCGGTTGCATTGGCCTTTAGAGTGGCATAGTAGCTGCAACATTCAAGCGGGAACGGAGGGTGATGGGCCGTGAAATCATCGCGGGTCTGGGTCGCTGGCGATTTTTTAGGCCGCCACTCAGCCGGGCCGGCGAGGCAGGTGATCGCCAGGAAATTCTTTGCATCTTACGTTCTCCAACACCCGCAGGGGTTAAAAGTTGCGACCAAACGCGCGGTGCCTACCGCTTACCTTACCTCAGGGTTACCTCCGGGTTACCTCGGGTCCCCCCTACTAATTACTTTACAGCCGGTCCGGCACCCAGCACAGTAAAGATTGTGGATGTCGTAGCTTTGCGTGCGAGCAGCTTAGGGGACAAACCACACCCCTCAACCCCCGGGCCAGATTTACCGGGATTCGAAACCGCCATTCGGCGGTCCCAAGCCTATTTGCTGAGCGTCCAGAAGCCCGAGGGCTACTGGGTTGGCGAGCTATTTGTCGATGCGACGCTGGTGGCCGACATGATCGCCTTCCACCACTGGGCAGGCAAAATCGACAAAGAGTGGCAACGCAAAGCGGTAAACCACCTCTTCGAGCGGCAATTACCTGATGGCGGCTGGAATATCTATTACGGCGGCCCGTCGGAAATCAACGCGACCATCAAAGCATATCTGGCGTTGAAGCTGGCCGGCGTATCCGCAACGGACCCACGCATGCTGCGCGCGCGCGAGGTCGCGCTGGCCCTGGGCGGCGTGCCGCGGATGAACACCTTTTCCAAACTATATTTGGCGCTGCTGGGATTATTCCCATGGGACTATGTGCCGACTATTCCGTGCGAAGTGATCCTGATTGGCAAATGGTTTTACGTCAATTTCAACGAGATGAGCTCCTGGAGCCGCTCGATGCTGGTGCCCTTGGCCATCACCAACCATTTCAAACCCACTCGCCTGCCTCGGCCCAATTTCAACCTCAACGAACTCTATCCCGAAGGCATCCACCAACGCGACCTGGCGCTCGCGCCCGACCCCGAGCGTGTCACCTGGCGCAATTTCTTCCTCTGGTTGGACCGGCTGCACAAATTCGCCGAGTGGTTCGCCCAACACGATATTCATCCGTTTCGCAAACGCGCCTTGAAAAAGGCCGAACAATGGATGCTCGAGCGCTTCGAAGGGACCGACGGCCTGGCGGCAATCTTTCCCGCGATGCTCAATTCGCTGATCGCCCTTAAGGCGCTGGGGTATCCCGACGACCATCCACAAGTGGTGCGCGCGGAAAAGAAGCTCAAGGAGCTTGAACACGAGACCGAGGATAATGTGCGCATCGAGCCGTGCTTTTCGCCGGTGTGGGACACCGCAATCGTGCTGATTTGCCTGCATGAGTCCGGAATCTCCAGTGACGATCCGGCGCTCAAACGCGCCACCGAGTGGATCATGACCAAGGAAATCCGCTTCCGCGGCGATTGGCAGTACAAGAACCCGGCAAAGGTCGAGCCCAGCGGCTGGGTGTTCGAGTTCGAGAACAAGTGGAACCCGGACGTCGATGATACCGCAATGGTGTTGCTGGCGTTGCGCAAAGTCCCCACCGACGACCGTCAAAAGCGCGATGAATGCTTCCAGCGCGGCCTGCGCTGGATGATGACCTTCCAATGCAAAGACGGTGGCTGGGCCGCCTTTGATCGAGACTGCACCAAAGGTGTGTTGGAGAAGGTGCCTTTCGCGGATCATAACGCGATGCTGGACCCCGAGTGCGCGGATATCACCGCGCGGATCCTCGAGTTGCTCGGCTACGAAGGTTATTCGCTGGACCATCCGCAAGTCCAAAGAGCCTTGCGTTACGTCCGCGAGCACCAGGAAGAGGACGGCTCGTGGTATGGGCGCTGGGGCGTGAACTATATTTACGGTACCTGGCAGGTGCTGCGCGGCCTGCGCGCCCTCAATCTCGACATGAACCAGCCATGGCTGCTCAAGGCGCGCGATTGGCTCGAAAGCGTTCAACGCCCCGACGGTGGCTGGGGCGAGCGCTGCAATACCTACGACGACCCCGTCTTCAAAGGCCAGGGCCCAAGCACCGCCTCCCAAACCGCTTGGGCGGTCATGGGCTTGTGCGCCTTCGACGACCCCGCTCGCCCGAGCATCGAGCGCGGAATCGAATACCTCGTGCGCACGCAGAATCCCGACGGCTCCTGGAGCGAAGCCGAGACCACCGGCACCGGGTTCCCGAAAGTTTTTTATCTCAAGTACGACATGTATCGCAATAGCTGGCCGCTGCTGGCGCTGGCCACCTATCGCAAATTGCTTCACTCCGCTCGCGCTGACCGCAACGGCGAGGTGGACGGCAAGGTTCGCCCGCTGGAGACCAGCGACCTCAATCCGCGTGAGGCCACCGCTCGCCAGGAATAGGGACGGCTGCCCCGGCGAAGCGCCTCCGGCTTCGCGCCCATGAACCCGAACCAAACCTCGCAGCAACCGCGCCCAGCGGCCACGTCCTCAGACTTCGCCGCGTATGCTGGTCTGGGCCGATGGCTGTATCGCGCCCTCTTGCGACCGGCCTTGTTTACCCTGGACGCCGAGCGCATTCATCAGCGCACGCTGCGCATGTTGGGCTTTTGCAGCCGTCATGACTGGCTCTCCCATGCAGTGTCGTCGCTGTTCGCCACGCCTGCCTTACCGACCGAGCTGTTTGGGTTGCAATTTCCGAATCCAATCGGCTTGGCGGCGGGCATGGACAAGCAGGCCGAGGCGCTGCCCGCGTGGGCCGCGCTGGGCTTCGGCTGGACCGAATTGGGAGCGGTAACGTGGCATCCGCAACCAGGCAACCCTGCGCCGCGTTTGTTTCGCGCGATTCGCGATGAGGCGATCGTCAATCGCATGGGATTTAACAACCCCGGCGCGCAGGAGGTCGCCCAAATCCTGCAAGAGTGGCGGAGCAGCGGTCGCTGGCCCAACCACCCCGTCGGAATGAACCTGGGCAAGTCCAAGATCACGCCGCTGGAAAAAGCCGCCGAAGATTACGCCCGTTCCTTTCGCGTGTTGTTGCCCTACCTCGATTTCTTCGTTGTCAACGTCAGTTCTCCCAACACCCCCAACCTCCGCCAGCTCCAGGACAAAGCCGCCCTCGACGACATTCTTTGCGCACTGCAGGAAGTTCAGGCCACTCCGCCGGGTTCCGCCCCGAGAGATCGCAAGCCGCTACTGGTGAAAGTCGCACCGGACCTGAGTTTCGAGGCCCTCGACCAAATACTCGAGTTAGCCGGGCCGCGTCAGCTCGCCGGCATTATCGCCACCAATACTACCTTGGCCCGACCAGACACAACCGACCCCAAATTGCGCCGCATTTATGAGCAGGCGGGCGGACTCAGCGGACGACCCCTTCGTGCCCGCAGCACGGCAGTCATCCGGCATTTGTACCGCCAAACCGGGGGCAAACTGCCCATCGTCGGTGTCGGAGGCATCTTCAGCGCTGCGGATGCGTGGGAAAAACTCACGGCCGGCGCGGCCCTCATTCAACTTTATACCAGCCTGGTTTACGAGGGCCCGGGTGTGGTGGGTTCAATCGTCCGCGGGCTTTTGCACAAAATGAGAGCAGCAGGCCTGAGCGATTTAAGGGAGGCGGTGGGGATGGACTCTGATCGGTCCTAATCTTAATCTTAATCTTAATCCTAATCTCACTCGCTTCACCCAGTCCTAATCGTAATCGTAATCCTAATCGTTATCGGTAACGCGTAGACTGGTGCACGATTCCAATTAGGATTACGATTACGATTATGATTAGGATTGCAAAATGTTAACCCTGTCTGCCATCCGCAAGCGTTACGGCGACCGAGTGCTGTTCGCCGACGCGACGTTGCAAGTGGATCGCACCGACCGTATCGGCCTGGTCGGGCCGAACGGCGCCGGCAAGACCACTCTCTTTTCCATTATCCTCGGCAAGGAATCGGCCGATGAAGGCCAGGTGACCTTCGAGCGGGGGGTCTCGATGGGCTACCTGCCTCAGGAAAATGCGCCCGTCGGCGATGAAACCGTCATCGAGCTGGCCACCGGCATCACGCCGGAATACATCAAGTTGCGCCGGATTCTAAAGGCTTGGGAATCGAACCACCCAACCGAGGCCCTGCACCCGGAGGAGATTCATGACGACGTGCATGATCGTTTCCACGAACTAGGCGGCTACCGATTGGAAGCCAAGGCGAAGCAAATCCTCGCCGGCCTGAGCTTTCGCGAGCGGGACTTCGAACGGCCCGCGCGCGAGATGAGCGGCGGCTGGGTCATGCGCGCACATCTGGCACGGCTGCTGACGCAGGAACCCGACCTGCTGCTTTTGGACGAACCCACCAACCACCTCGACCTGGAAGCGTTGCTCTGGTTCCAGGATTATCTCAAAACCTATCCCGGCGCGATCCTCCTCATCTCGCATGATCGCGAGTTTCTCAATCAACTCGTCGGCAGCATCGTGGAAATCCGCCAAAGCCGATTGCTGCGCTATCGGGGAGGTTACGATGATTACCTGGTCCAGCGGGAAGCGCAGGAAGAGCAACTTCTGGCCGCCTACAAACATCAGGAGCGCGAAATCGCCCGGCTCATGGACTTCGTCAATCGCTTCCGGGCCAAGAATACCAAGGCCAGCCAGGCCCAAAGCAAACTCAAGCAGATCGACCGCATGGACAAAGTGGAAGCGCCGGTGGCGGAGCAGCGCGGCTTGGACTTCCAGTTTCCCCAGCCGCAACGCAGCGGTCAAAAGGTCATCAAACTCAGCGGCATTCAGCACGCCTACGGCGAAACCGTCGTGTACCGCGGCATCGATTTCCAGGCCGACCGCGGCCAACGCACCGTTCTGGTTGGTCCGAACGGCGCCGGAAAATCAACCTTGCTCAAAATCCTCGCCGGTGTGCTCCCGGTCCAATCCGGCGAGCGCCTGCTCGGCCACAACGTCAAAGCCGGCTATTACTCGCAATACCGCCTGGAGATGTTGCGGCCCGAGCGCACCGTCCTAGAGGAAGGACTCGACACCCCTCAGCGCGTCACCGAACAATTCGTGCGCACCTTGCTGGGCTCTTTTCTGTTCCGCGGCGACGACGTGTTCAAGCCGGTACGGGTCCTGAGCGGGGGCGAGAAGAGCCGCCTGGCGCTGGTGAAATTGCTGCTGGACCCGCCCAACCTCCTGTTAATGGACGAACCCACCACTCACCTGGACATGTCCAGCATCGATGCGCTGGCGTATGCGCTCGATCAATTCCAGGGCACGCTCATCTTCATCAGCCATGACGTCTATTTTATCCGCGCCCTGGCCAACCACGTCGTTCACGTCAATGCCGGACGGCTGACGCATTATCCGGGCGGCTACCAGTACTACCTCGATAAGAGCCACGCGCAATCCGCGCGCGCCGGGCTTACCGCGGCCGGCCAAGGCGCCGCCTCATCGGCTCGCCGCTCGGACAATGGACCTGCCCGCAACGTGAACAAGGCTGAGGACCCTTCGAGCCGCAAAGCGCAAAAGCGCGTTGAAGCCGAACAACGTCAGGCGCGGTCCCGTCAGCGCAAAGCCCAACAACAACTGGTCACGCGGCTTGAGAAGCAGATTCAACATCTTGAATCCCGCCAAACGGAACTGACCGCCGAATTGGAGAAGCCGGAAACGTACGCCCAGCCTGGCCACGCCCAACACCTCAGTCGCGAAGTCGTGCAAGTCCGTGACGAACTGCAACGCCTCACGCCGGAGTGGGAAGCCGCCGCAACCAGGCTTGCCCAACTTGACGACTCCCCTGCCCCGCAGGCCGCCGGCGCGGAGCGCGAGGTTTAGTCCGCCGCAACGCCCTGTCCTTCTTCGGTGACGTTCAGCCGAGTCCGTCAGATCGGGGTATGTGCCCTAATTGCAGCCGGCAGCGTTTCGGCGAAGGGTAATAATAATTGTGCAGGTGAATTGAAACAGAACGGCCAAGCAGGAGAATTATGTCATATAAAAACCCAAAATGGTGGAATGCTCAAAATGACTCCTCGTGGGAGCGCGTGAAGGCCGCGTTCAAGCGCGATTGGGATCAGACGAAACACGACCTCGGCGGTGATGAGCCTGATACCGACCAGAACGTGACCGATACAGTGAAGCAAGCGAAAGGGAAAGAAGTGATCCCGCCTCGTCGAATGCCAAATTTCGAACAGGCTGAGCAGGCGTATCGCTTCGGGTACGCCGCGCGTTCGCAATACGGTCAGCGTTTCCCTCAGTGGGATGATTCCCTGGAAACGCAGCTCGCAAAGGATTGGCGTGAGACTTACACCGGCATGGATTGGGAAAGCTATAAGGCCGCTGTTCAGAAGGGGTGGGATTACGATGAGAAGTCGGGCTTCCGCAAGGCGGCTTAGAACCGAGCGACATCCTTGAGAACGCGGGATCGTTCAATCTGCTCGTAACACGCATGTTCGGTGGCATCTAAGCGGATCGGACGCAGCCTACCTTGGGCTTGTTCACCGCTTCATTCGATAAAGGGCTGCATTCGGCGGCGGAGCCACATCCAGGATGAAGAACATGCCCCCAGCCGGGGTGTTGGTCTGGAGCAGAGGCGTCCAGTTGGCCTGCGGACCCAACACCGCCGTGCGCTCGACCCAATAGTTGGTGCCCGGAATGCCGACGCAGGTCAGGGCGGGAACGCCGTTGGTTACGTGGAAATCCGCGATCTCCTCGATAGGCATTCCATAACGGAAAACTGCGCCCAAACCAAGTGCGCCTCCTTGCGAGGTGGTTCCATAGAGCGCGCCGTCGGGTCCGAGGGTCAGGCCACCACGCGGATAGGCTCCCGAATCGGCGCCGAAACTGGCCAGGACGCTGTAATTAGTCCCATTCGTGCTGACAGTGAAAAGTGTGCCCTGGTCGGAAACCCCGCCGCGTTCAGTGGTCCCATAAAGGGCGCCGTCGGGCCCCTGGACCAGGTTGCCAGAGGGATGGGAACCATCGCCGTTGATGCCCAGGAAGCGCCAGAGGACCTGATAGCTGAGGCCGTCTTTGGTGAGGGCATAGGCCAGGCCGGCGTTGTTGGTGGCCCCCCCGGCGTAGGTGGTGCCGTACAGACGGCCATCCACGCCCTCCAAGAGTGGCGAGAGCGGGTTGGCTCCATCGGCTACCGAATCGCCAAAGGCTTTGAGCACGGCGAAATTGTTACCGTCCTTAGCCAGGCTGAAAACGACTCCATTGTTGGAGCTGCCGCCGGAATAGAACCTGGTGTTAAGGCTGAAACAGGCGGTGCCATAGAGCTTGCCATCGCTGCCTTCGAGCAGCGCCTGCATCGGGTTGGCCCCCTGAGTCAAGGCGCCGGAGCCAAAGTTCTTCAGGACCACGTAGCCCGAGCCGTCCGGGTTAACGCGAAAGACGGTGCCGTCCCTGCCGCTACCGCCCAGAACAGAGGTCCCGTAGAGCGCGCCATCGCTGCCCTCAATTAATGTGGCCCGATATTCCTGGCCGGTGGTGGCGAGCAACGGACTGGCGGTGATGGCGAACCCGGCGCCCGTGGTCGAAATCTGAAAAAGGGCGCCGTTGGTGCCTGGGCCGCCGGACCGGGTATCGCCATAGAGCAAACCATTGGTGGCCTGGAGGAGGGAGCCGATGGGACTGGATGCCAGGGCAGGGTCAAGGCTGAGCAATTGTCGATAGTCGCGGCCATCAAACCGCAGTGAGAAGATGGTGCCGGCCGCCGAGAGCCCGCCCATCCGAGTCGTGCCATAGAGCTTACGGTCGGCGGCGACGAGTGGCGCCGCATAGGGCGACTGGCCGTCGCCGCCGCTGGCGGAAAAACTCGTGAGCACCGTAAACCCAGTCCCGTCAGGCTGAATCTTGAACACAGCGCCGTCGCCGGCGTCGCCGCCGAGTTGTGCCGTCCCGTGCAGGGCGCCATCGCTGCCCTGTAGGAGACCGGCCATGGGCGACTGCGCTCCCGTGAGGGTGGCCAGCGCGGTATAATTACTGCCATCTTGCCTGATGCGAAAGACGGTGCCGTTGCCGTTGGTGCCGCCATCCGAAGTAGTGCCATAGAGCATGCCATCGCCAGCCAGCAGCAGACCGCCGATCGGTGTCCGGCCATTGGTGGAGACCGTCATGTAGGGGGCGAACTGGTAAAGGACAGAGTATTGCGAGCCATCCTTGCCGATTTGGAAAATGGCGCCGGAGTTGCTAACGCCACCGAGCGAGACAGTGCCGTAGAGCAGGCCGTTGGTTCCCTCGACGAGGCGACCCTGAGGTGCCCAGCCGTTCGTCTGGGTCAGCGTACTGCCCGGCACGTAGGTCATTGTTTTCAGCACGGAAAAATTCCCACCATCCTTATCGAGACGGAATACCGTCGAGCCGTTCGTCGATGAGGTCCCCGGGAAAACGACCGAATAGGTGGTGCCGTAGAGCGAGCCGTCGCTAGCTTCGATCAGCCCTCCCTCCGGGTTGGCGCCATTGGTGCCGCCAAAGAAGGCCAGGGATTGGAAGCCGAGGCCATCCTTGCCGATGCGGAATACCGTTCCATAATCGTTAGTGCCGCCCCCGGAGGTGGTTCCGTAGAGGAGGCCATCGCTGGCCTCCAATAGCCGGCTCTCGGGGTACGCGCCATCGGCGCCGGAAAAGCTTTTGAGCGTGGCAAATCCGCTACCGTCTGTGCTTATGCGAAAGAGCGTTCCCATCCCGAACTGGCCGCCTTCTTCGGTTGCGCCGTAGAGTGCTTCATCGGTTCCTTCAAGCAGGGCGGCTACGGGCCGCGCGCCGTCGCCCGGGACCACTCCGAAAGCTTTAAGGATGGCAAAACCCGAGCCGTCCTTGGCGATGCGAAAGACCGTGCCTTGGCCGGCGCTACCACCGGCGGAGGTGGTCGCGTAGAGCAGCCCATCGCTCCCCTCGATCAACGCGCCGCACGGATTGGCGGCGCTGAGGTTCGTAAAACCAAACGAACTAAGTTGATTCAATTGTTGCGCCTCAGTCCCTCCCGCCAAAATGACCAAAAGGCAAGCCACCGGTAAGCACCTCTTATTCATAAGGAAAAAGTCTGGACTTGACGATAACCGCTATTGGTTGGTAATGTCAAGCTAGTAATTGGATTGTGCTCAGCAAAAAGTGGTCGCCAATACTTGAAGTTTTATGAAAGCGACTTTGGCGGGACGCCGCCGTAAGGAGAATGCAGGGCCTGATGGTTTTACGTTGATCGAGCTGCTAGCGGTGATGGCGATGATGGTCCTGCTGGCCTTGACCCTGCTCCCCGCCCGGGCGGATTCACGCACTCACGCGCAAGGAGTGCGCTGCCAGGACAACCTCAGGCAGGTCATGGGCGCGGTGCAGGCGTATACGCACGATTTCCAGGACCGATTCCCTCCCAACCCCGATGATGGCAATACCTTGCCGGGCCACAATTGGTGTCCGGGAAACGCCGCAACTGGCGGACCGGCGCAGTTCAATCCCGACATTCTAACCGACCCGACACGGTGCTTAATCGCGTCTTACTTGGATGGGCAGGCCGACGTGTTCCGCTGCACGGCCGACCTGCGCCGGGGCTTATATCAAGGCTCGAATCCCGCGCTGGTGGGAAAGATCGTTCCGGCTGCCAGGACAATCTCGATGAACGTTGCGGTCGGCTCGGTCTGCAGCGCCTACTATGGGACCTGCAGCGGGCATTCGGGCGCAACGGTGTTTCCCTCCAACGGGGCTTGGTTGACCGGCACGCGCAACTGCGCCCAGGCCGCCTTCCGGACTTATGGCCGCACTTCGCAGGTTCTTATCCCCGGGCCGGCGAACTTGATGGTCATCACCGAGGAAGACCCCTGGAGCATCAACGATGGCGTATTGTCTGCCGTTGCCAACCCGCAAGAGCCTGTCTGGATCGATTATCCCAGCACGCTACACAACCTGGGTTGCGTGATGGTCTTTGCCGACGGGCATACCGAACTGCACAAGTGGGGCCCAGCCATGCCCAAGTTGGGGCCTAATACGGGGCCCGGTCAAAGGGTCGCCAACGGCTCCAACCTGAATGATTTCCTGTGGCTGGCCGCACGGCTATCGGCACCCACGTTCTGATGCTGCCATTGGAAGCACTTCGAAACCTGGAACGAAGAGATATCGTTTGGCGTCTGGTAGAGAAAAACCACCATCTCGAATTCGCGGACCAGTAACTCAGCTTGACCGGCTTCTTCGATTCCGTGAACTGCCGGCCTTCAGCGGTCAGGGGCATCGCCAGCGAAGGTAAGGCACCTCAATCCGTGGCTTGCGTTTCTCCGTTTCTCCCTTTTGGTGGCCAACCATCCTGGGAGGAGCAGAGAAAGCGGCAGAGGGCTGCCGCAGTCCAAAACCTCGCGGAAAAAAGTGGCGTTCCTCCCGGGGTTTGCCTGCTCGGAGCTTGACCGTGCTTAGCCCGCTCGCCAGATTACGGGCGATGTTCCACTTGCCGGCGCCCAGCCAAGCTGTCGGACCGCGTGCCTTCGCGCGGCCTGCGCCGGTTCGCGGGCGCGAGCGGTCGCGGCTTTGACCCAGCCAGCTATGCGCTCGCTCGAACCGCCTGCCGTCGTGAGCCGCCCGAAACGAACCGGGCGCGCTTGTTTGCGAGAGGCTGGGTGGAATCCGCACGTTCGCGGGCAACTGGAGGAACTGCTCGATGACGGCGCGGGGCGAGGTTTGGCGGTGGCGCTGGACTTCGATAACACATTGGTGGCGGGTGATATTGGGGAGGCGACGCTGGCCGTGCTGGCGCGGTCCGGTACGCTGGCGATCAAGAACATCGCCGGGCATATCGCGCCCGATTTTCAAATGCCCGATGGGAAGCGGGTGCGGTTGCGCGATTGTGCGGACGTGACGGTGTATTACGAAGCGCTGGTGAAGGGGCTGCCGGCGAGAGAGGCCGAGCCGGCGCCGCTGGGCAACGGGTATGCGTGGGCGGTGGAAGTGATGGAGAGCCTGTCGCCGCACAAAGTGGTTGAGGCCACACGCACGGCATATGAGTGGGAAGGCGACCAGATTGCGCCTGAGGCGAGCCGCGCGGACGGGACGGGTTACCGGGTCCCGCGGTTCTATGGCGAGATGGTGGAATTGGTGGCCGAGCTGGTGCGACTGGATTATGACGTTTGGATCGTATCGGCGAGCAATGTGTGGAGCGTTCGGTGGATGGTGTTGAACGCGTTGAATCCGTTGTTGCGCGCACGCGGGTGCAAGCGGGGGCTGAACGCCGACCATGTGCGAGGGATGGCGTGCCTGCTGCAGGATGCGTCGGGCCGGTTTGAAAAGGACGTGGTGCTGGTCCGGGAAGACAAGGCGTACGCGGCGCTGGAGGAACGCGCGCTGAAACGATTTGTGCTGACCAGCCGGTTTCAGTTTCCGCTGCCGATGTATTCGGGGAAGGTGGCGGCGCTTTGGGACGCGGTCGGCGGAGCGCCGTACCTGGCGGTGGGCGACAGCCCCGGAGACCAGGCGATGCTTGAGTGGAGCCGGCACCGTTTGTGGATTGCGCGCGTGGAACCGCGAGGGTCGCGTGCTGGGTTCGCAAAAGTGGCAGTGGGCAAAAACTCGAGGGAGAATTCGGGGAAGAGCGCGACGTTGCGCCAGGCCGCCTGCCCCAGCGAAGGCCGGTTTATTGCTACACCGTTCTGAAGAGAGATTTCGACTATGAGCTTAACGACATTTTCGTTTCCGACGCCGACCTGGTTTGGGCCTGGGGCGCTGCGCGAACTGCCGACCTGCTGTCGGCGGTTGGGTATCAGCCGGCCGTTGGTAGTAACCGATAACGGGCTGGTGGGCACGGCGGCGTTTGGCATGGTGGCGAAGGTCCTCGGCGAGGGTGGTCAGGGACGAGATTGGTTTCTTTTTTCGGAAGTGCATCCGAACCCGATTGAGCAAGACGTGCGCAAAGCGGCCGCGGCGTTTGGCGCGAACGGCTGTAATGGGGTAATCGGGCTGGGTGGCGGCAGCGCGCTGGATGTGGCCAAAGCGGCCCGGCTGCTGATTAAGCGACCATCGTTCGAGCTGAGCGGTTTTTATGACGAGCCTGATTGGAGCGGGCTGGCGCCATGCATTGCGATACCGACGACGGCTGGGACAGGCAGCGAAGTTGGGCGCAGTTCGGTGATCACGCTGGAGGCGACGCAGCGCAAAGCGGTGTTGTTTCACGGTGAGTTGCTGGCCAAAGCGGTGCTGCTGGACCCTGAATTGACGGTGGGCTTACCGCCGAAGCTGACGGCGGCGACCGGCGCCGACGCGCTGACTCACTGCATCGAAAGCTACACGTGCCCGGTGTTTCACCCGATGTGCGACGGCATCGCGTTGGAAGCAATCCGCCTGATTGTGGAATCGTTGCCGCGCGCGGTGCGGCAGGGAACCGACCTGGATGCGCGCGGGAAGATGCTGGTGGCAGCGGCGATGGGGGCGGTGGCGTTTCAGAAAGACCTGGGCGTGGTGCACTCGCTGGCGCATCCGCTGTCCAACGTTTGCGGCTTGCACCACGGCCTGGCCAACGCGTTGTGCCTCGTCGCAGGAATGAAATTCTGCGCCGCGCGCAAACGCGGCATCTATCGCAGGGTCGGCATCGCTTGCGGACTCAAGCTCGATACCGCGTCGGACTCGGAAGCGGATGCGCAAACAATTCAGTTCATCACCAGGTTCCTGGGCGAGATTGGCTTGAACACCCGGTTGCGCGAGCACGGGGTGAAGCACGAACATTTGGAGGCGCTGATTGCCCAGGCAAGCGCCGACCCCTGCCACAAAACCAACGTCGTGCCTGTCACTCCCGAAGATTTCCGCGCGCTGTACCTCGAAGTGCTATGAAGATTCCCGACCAGTTGTTTATTGACGGAGCGTACCGGCCCGGCGCGGCCGGCCAGAAACTCCAGCTCGTTAATCCGGCCACAGAACAAGCCCTCGGTTCGGTCGCCGCTGCCGAACCGGCCGATGCCGCGCAGGCCGTCGAGTCCGCCCACCGCGCCTGGGAAAGCGGCTGGCGGGATCTTGCGCCCGGCAAACGCAGCGACATCCTGTTCCAAGTTTCGCGGGTGCTGCGAGACAATATCGAGTGGCTGGCGCAATTGGAAACGCTGCAGATCGGCAAGCCAATCAGCGACGCGCGGGATGAAGCCGGCCTGGGCGCTCGCGTGTTTGAGTATTACGCCGGCGCGGTGACGAAGTTCGGCGGCCAAACCTTGCCGGTGGCCCGAGGCGGTTTCGATTTCACGCTCCGCCAGCCGATGGGAGTCGTTGCGTGCATCGTGCCGTGGAATTTTCCGTTGCCGATTGCGTGCTGGAAAGCGGCGCCGGCGCTGGCGGCGGGCAATTGCGTCGTGCTCAAGCCGGCGTCACTCTCGCCGCTGACGGCGCTGGCGCTGGGGGAGCTGGCCTACCAGGCGGGGCTGCCTCGCGGCGTGCTCCAGGTGCTGCCGGGTCCTGGCGGTGCGATCGGCGAGGCGCTCGCGACACACCCGCGCATCAGGAAAATCTCGTTCACCGGCTCGACCAGCGTTGGCCGGCGCATCATGGAATTGGCGGCGAAAGATCTGAAGCGGGTGTCGCTCGAACTCGGCGGGAAATCCCCCAACATCGTTTTTGCGGACGCCGATTGGGAGCGCGCGGCGGAGAGCTCGCCAATGAGCGTTTTTGCCAATACCGGGCAGGATTGCTGCGCGAGGAGCCGGATGTTTGTCGAGAAGTCGATTTATGAGGGATTCGTCGAGCGGTTCGTCGCCGGCACAACCAAGCTGGTGGTGGGCGACCCGACCCGGCCCGAGACGCAGCTCGGCCCGCTGGTCTCGGCGGCCCAGCGCGACGCCGTCGAGGAGTTCCTCACCGATGCCCGCTCACACAGCGCCCGCTTTGCCTGTGGCGGAAAACGGCGCCCCGGCAAAGGCTACTATTTGGAACCAACCGTGTTGCTGGATGTGGAAAAAAACCAACGCTGCTGGCGCGACGAGATTTTCGGGCCGGTGGTGTGTATTGCGCCGTTTGGAGACGAGCAGGAAATGATTCGCGAAGTGAACGCGTCTCCTTACGGCTTGAGTGGGTCGCTGTGGACGAATGATCTGCGCCGGGCGTTGCGAGTCGCGCGCGCGGTCGAAAGTGGCGTCCTGAGCGTCAATTCCCACAGCAGCGTGCACGTCGAAGCGCCCTTCGGCGGCTTTAAGCAAAGCGGCTTGGGGCGCGACCTGGGCATGGCGGCTTTGGAAGGTTACACCGAACTGAAGAACGTTTACGTTGCCGACTGACCTGCACCATGAAGCTTGAAGAACTCAAAAAGCTGGTTCGGTCCGGAGCCATCGATACCGTCGCGGTCGCCGTTCCAGACCCATTTGGACGGTTGATGGGCAAACGGTTCCGCGCTCAGGTTTTTCTGGACTCGGTCGCCGGCCACGGCACCCACGGCTGCAATTATTTGTTGACCGTAAACCTCGAGATGGACCCGTTGGAAGGCTTCGCGGTGGCCAATTGGGCGGCAGGCTTTGGCGATTTTGTTCTGCGGCCCGATATGAGTACGTTGCGCCGGCTCCCGTGGCAACCGGGCACGGCGCTGGTGCTCTGCGATCATGTGCGCGGCGATGGCCAGTATGTGGAGGAGGCGCCGCGGTCGGTTTTGCGGCGCCAGCTCGAACGGCTCGAGCAACCGGGCTTTAGCGGCGCGTGCGCGAGTGAACTGGAGTTTTACCTGTTCAACCAGACCTATCACGCGGCATTCGCCGCCGGCTATCGCGACCTTCAGCCCTCGAGTGATTACCGGATTGATTATCATTTGATGCAACCCACCCGCGACGAGCCTCTGATGCGCGCGTTGCGCAACGGCCTGACGGAGGCCGAGGTGCCGGTCGAAAGCAGCAAAGGCGAATGGAGCCGCGGTCAGCACGAAATCAACTTCATCTATTCGGAGCCGCTGACGATGGCGGACCGCCACACCGTTTTTAAACAAGCGGTGAAGGAAATTGCCGAGCAACATGGCAAGGCCGTTTCGTTCATGGCCAAGTACTCTCCCACAGAAGCCGGCAACTCCTGCCACATTCACCTGAGCCTGTGGAAAGGCGGCCGGAATTTATTCTGGCAATCCCCGGTAGGACGCCGGAAGCACGGATCGCCTGCCCCCGAAGCTGCAGGCTCTTCCCTGTTTCGCCAGTTTCTCGGCGGGCTGCTGAAATATTCGCCGGAGCTGTGCCTGTTTTTTGCCCCAACCATCAACAGCTACAAACGCTATCAGGCCGGCAGTTGGGCGCCGACCCGGATGGCCTGGGCGTGGGACAACCGGACCGTCGGATTCCGGGTTGTCGGCGAGGGCGACGCTTTCCGCGTCGAGAACCGGATGCCGGGGGCTGATGCGAATCCGTATCTGGCGTTTGCGGCGATGCTCGCCGCCGGGCTGGCCGGAATCGAGGAGAAACTCGATTGCGGCAATCCCTATGTTGGCAACGCGTATATCGACGAGAAGTTGGCTCGACTCCCAGGCAGCCTCCATGCGGCTGCGGCGTTGCTCAATAAATCAACTCTTGCCCGTGCCGCTTTCGGTGATGGCGTCGTCGATTTTTATGTCCACCACGCCCGGCTGGAAACCGAAGCGTTCGACAATGCGGTGACCGATTGGGAAAAAGTGCGATATTTCGAGCGAATCTAATCGGCCCAAAACGAGCGCCTAATCGGCGTTTTAGACCCGTTTCGCCAATCTGGTGGCGAGTCTCTCCAGTGCCGGCGAGCGGTCTGATTGGGCGAGGCAGACGTTCAATACGCAGAAAGTGTCGGTCCGCCGCTCGGCCTGGGTCAGGGAGTCCTCCAGGTCTTTCTCGGTCCGCACGAGGAAGCCGCACCCGGCACGCAGGATTTCCGGGATGCGGTGGTATTCCCAGGGCCAAAGATCGTTGTAAGGGCCGTCCTGGATTTGTCGCTCGGTGCCGTAACCGTTATTGTTAAGCACCACCACGACGGGGTTCAGTTTATAGCGCGCCACGGTGGCCAGTTCCATGCCGGTCATCTGAAAGGCGCCGTCGCCCACCAACACCAGGGGCCGCAGGCGCGGGTTGGCCATCTGGGCGCCAACGCACGCCGGCACCGCGAAGCCCATCGAGGTGTAATACGCCGGACCGAGGAATTCGGTGCGTTCCCGAATGAACAGATCGGTCGCCCCGAACAAGGCGTCCCCGACATCGGCGATGACAACCGTGTTTTGGGAGAGGAACAAATTCAGCCGCTGAAACAAACGTTTGACGGTGATGGGCGGGCTGCCCGAACCGGCCCGCGCGCCGGGCTGGCTGCGCAACGCACCGCGCCCATTGGCGGCGGCCGTGCCATTCAATTGGGCCGGGTGCGGGATTTTGCCCAAGGCGCGACGGCGCAGCGGCAGGTTGAGCAGGCCGCGCATGAAATCCTTAAACCGGACATCCTCATACGTGTGATAGCCGATGGAGAGCTTTTCGCTGGTGGCATAGATCGAGCGGCCCGGATCGAGCTGCGCGGTGTAAATGCCCAGATTGATGTCGGTGAGGAAAGCGCCCAGCATGATCAGGCAATCGCTGCCTTCGACGTAGCGTCGCACCGCCTCGCGTCCCATCGCCCCTTCGTAGATGCCCAGGTACGCCGGGTGCGCCTCGCCAATCGCGGACTTGCCCAACACGGTTGCGGCGACCGGGATTTGGGTCTGGTCCACCAACCGCTGCACCAATTCCTGCAGGCCAAACCGGTGCACCTCGACGTCGGCGAGGATGACTGGCCGGCGAGCGGCGTTGATCACCTGCTGCGCCTCAGCCAATGCGGCCCGAAGACTTTTGGGATCGCTCCGTTCGTGGTACTCCGGCGCTTTATGGAAGGGAATGCCAGGCACGAATACCTGGTCGCGAGGCAGCTCGACATAAACCGGCCGCTTAAAGCGCAACGCGGCGTGCAGCACGCGGTCAATTTCCTGAAACGCGGTTTGCGGATCGCTTAACACGGTCGCCGCAATCGTGAGCTGCTCGAACACTTTCTTCTGCGTGTCGAACTCGCGGACCTTATGGTGCAGGAGGGGATTCTTGGCGCGCTCTTTCATCCCGGGCGCGCCGCTAATTACCACCACCGGCGACTTTTCGGCAAAGGCTTCCGCCGTGGTATTGGCGAGTTTGAGCCCGCCAACGCAATAGGTGACGCACACCGCCCCCAGGCCCTTCACCCGCGCGTAGGCGTCCGCCGCGAACCCGGCGCCCTGCTCATCGCAGGTGTTGATCAGGGCGAGTTTGCTACGCGCCAATTGGTCGTAAAAGCCCAGCGCGTAATCGCCGGGAATGCCAAACACGTGGCGCACCCCATGCGCGTAAAGCCGTTGAATCAGGTATTCGCCAATCGTAGGTGAAGTGGAGGGTGAAGTTTTCATTTGGCGCAGAAAGCCTAACATGATCGCCACTGATGGTCAAAAGATGCTGAAACAAAGCGAAGGACGGAGCGCGGACTTTAGACGAATGGAAGGATGGCTTGGAAAACGACGATCGCGCTTGGCGCGCGAGGGGGTTGCTGCGGACTGAAGCTGAAGTCCGCGCTCCGTGCGTGGATGCGCACTCCACCGCTTTACTAGCTGAGTTCCACGGTGCAGAGTATCTCGGAGCGGACCTGATTCTCTATGCGACGGAAAAGTTTCATGTTGATTGCCGGTGAAACCAGCGGGGACTGGTTGGCGGCGGACCTGGTTCGCGCGTTGCGGGACGAATACGCCACGGCGGCCGAGGCGCTAACCTGGGATTACCAGCCGTTGCGCGCGAGCCTGGAACCTTATTTCTTTGGCGCGGGCGGCCCGCAGATGGCTGCGGCCGGGGTCGAGTTGGCGTTTGATCTCACGCAGCATTCGGTTATCGGGATCTCGGACGTCTTGAAGCAATACTTCAAATTCCGCCGTTTGCTGCATCAGCTTTATAAGCTGGCGTTGGAACGTGAGCCGGACGTGATCATTTGCATTGATTTTTCCGGGTTTAACCGGCGTCTCGCGCACGCAATAAAGAGTCATGTTCGCGGGCGGTTGGACTGGTTTCACGATTGGAACCCGAAGCTGGTGCAATACGTGTCGCCGCAGGTCTGGGCTTCGCGCGAAGGGCGCGCCTACCAATTGGCGAACGATTTCAACTTGCTCCTGAGCATTTTCCCTTTCGAGAAAGAGTGGTATGCGCGGCGGGTGCCTAAACTGCGCATTGATTTTGTCGGGCATCCGATGCTGGACCGCTACGCGGGATGCGATTGCCGGCATCCCGCCGCTGCGCCGGTTAAGAATCCGCCGGTGGTCGTGCTGCTGCCGGGGAGCCGGCCCAGCGAATTGGCCCGCCATATTCCCGTGCTGAATGGAGCGTTAAAGATTTTGAAAAGCAAGTTTCCCGGTTTACGCGGCGTGATGGTTGTGCCCAACGAAACGCTGTCCAAGCAGGCCAAGAGTATGAGCCTGGCGCCGGAAATCGAGCTGCGGGTGGGGAACTTGCCGGCGGCGCTGAAGGAGGCCGATGTCGCACTGGCCTCGACCGGCACTGTGACGATGGAATGCGCGTATTGCGGCGTGCCGACAGTGGCCTTCTACAAAACTTCCTGGAGCACTTACCAACTCGGGAAACAAATCGTGCGTGTAAGGCACCTGGCGATGCCTAACCTCCTCGCCGACGAGGAAATCTTTCCCGAGTTCGTGCAACATACCGCTACGGCGGAAAACATCGCCAGCTCCGCCTTGAGCTTGCTCCAGGACGAGAATCGCCGCCGGAAAATCAAAACACGCCTTGGGGAGATCGTTGCCTCACTGGGCGCCCCTGGGGCCAACCGGCGCGCCGCGCGCGAGATCCTGAGCCTGCTCGATACCGAACTGAAGTCGATGGTGCCGGCGCTGTAGGTGTCCGAAAAATTCAGAACTCACCAGCATCTCGCTTGAATTCGTGCTGGCGAAGCGCGGGGCGAATTTAGAAGATAAGGCGTGCGAGATTCGATTCGTGCGAAGCGAGAGTTTTGGTCGCCTGCCGGCCGGCTGGTGGTGGTGGCTTTATCAGCCAGTTCGATCTGGAGCCTGCTGATTGAATTCTTTGGTTGGTGGTCGATGCGGAGTTTTGCGCTGGTCGTTTTCCTGCCGGCGCTGCTCTGTCTTGGAGCGTTGGTGGTGGCGGATGGCATGGTAGGAACCCGGCGCCTGGCGCGAGCCGTGATTGCCGGCGCGCTGGCTGGATTGCTCGCCGCGGTTTCTTACGACATTTTCCGCTTGCCCTTCGTGTTCTCCCGCAGCCTCGGCTTGGAACATTTCGTGCCGGCGATGAACCTGTTCAAGGTATTCCCGCAATTCGGCGCGATGCTGCTGGCCCAACCCCTCAACCAGCCCCACTACTCCATCGGGACGCAACTGCTCGGCTGGGCTTACCATTTCAGCAATGGGCTTACCTTCGGGATTATGTATGTGGCGTTGGTGGGCGACCCCAAAACCCGGCAGTGGCCTTGGGGGTTGCTCTTCGCGGTCGGGCTCGAACTCGGAATGTTGTTCACGCCTTACCCAGGCTTCTTTCAGATTCCGGTAACCACCCGGTTTGTGATTGTGACGCTGCTGGCGCACGGCATTTTCGGAACTGTGATGGGCTTGGCCGCGCCGGTGTTTGTGCGGAGGCTGCCACAAGGCTCATAGAGAGGGGCGGGCGCAGTCCAAACGGTGGCGCGGCTGTGGGCACGCCGCTCATTCCGCGAGGTTTTGGACTGCGGCAGCCCTCTGCCGCTCTTGCTCCTGCCGGCTGACGTGCCCGAGATGCCCTCTGGCGCTTTTGCCGCTTCGGTTCCGACCGGCTGCTTTGCTCGCGGGTGATGATTTGCCCCGGCGATTTTGCGCATTATAGTCGTGTCTATGCAACACTGGCTCGTCAAACAGGAACCCGAAGATTATTCCTGGACAGATTTCGTGAAGGATGGCCGCACGGCCTGGACGGGTGTGCGCAATTTTCAAGCGCGTAATAATCTGCGCGCGATGAAACGCGGCGATCTCGTCCTGTATTACCATAGCGGTGAGGCCAAGGAAATCGTCGGCATCGCGCGCGTCGAGAAGGAGGCATACCCGGATGCGACCGCGGAAGAGGGAAATTGGGTATGCCTGGACCTGCGTCCGCTCAAGCCGTTGCAGACGCCAGTGCCGCTCAAGACTGTGAAAACCCATAAGGGACTCAAGAATATGGCGCTGGCCAGACAACCGCGCTTATCCGTGATGCCGTTGACGGCAAAGGAATTCGAGACTGTACTCGAGATCGGCGAGACCAGCGCTCCATGAACCGGGCTGAAGCGGTCATCTTCGATATGGACGGCGTGATCGTCGATAGCGAGCCATGGCATGAACGGGCGTTCCTGGAGGTCCTTCGCGAGATTGGCTTTACCGAGCAGATGGAGCTCCGGGTTGCCGATTACGTCGGCCGCTCGGATCGGGATTTATGGGAGGATTTCGTCGCGCGCTATAAACCAGCCCGAACTCTGGAGCAACTGCTGAGCAGGAAACGGTCGGTGGTGATTGAAATGCTTAGGAGAGAACAACCGCTGTTTGCCGGGCTTAAGGCGTTGGTCGAGGAACTGGCAAATTCCTACAAGCTCGCGGTGGCATCAGGGTCGGAACGGATGGTGGTCGAGGAGGTTTTGGCACTGGAGAACTTGTGGCAGCATTTCGGCACGGTCGTCACTTCCGCGGAGGTGGCCCGGGGCAAGCCGGCCCCCGATATTTTTCTGCGCGCGGCGCAGTTGCTTGGAGTCGAACCGCGCGATTGTTGGGTGGTCGAGGATTCAAAACCCGGCGTGGCGGGTGGCTTGGCTGCCGGGATGCGGGTGATTGCCATTACCAATACCCATCCGGCCGCGGAACTCGCAGGCGCAAGTTACGTGGTGAGTACTTATACGGAAATCTCGAAGCTTTTGCGGCGAGACTAAATACTCTTTGCGCCGCCAAGGACCGTGCGGACCGATTCCCGGAGGCTCTCCACCATTCGGTTGAGCTGTTGCTGAGTCGTGCAATAAGGCGGCATCAGGACCACCACGTTACCAATGGGGCGAGTCAGCACGCCTTTACCGGCCATGGCGTCGCAGACCCGAATACCGGCCCGTTCTGAAAGCGCGAACGGTTCGCGTGTGCGCCAGTTCTTCACCAATTCAATACCCGCGATTAGCCCCACCTGGCGGATATCGCCGATTTGGGGAAGTTGCCAGAGGCTGCGCAAAGCGTCACGAAGCTGGCTTTCAAGCCGTTGGCGCCAGCGCAAGCCTGACCGGTCCTGAAGGAGCTTTAGGTTCGCAATCGCAGCCGAGGCTCCGAGCGGATTGCCGGTGAAACTATGTCCGTGGAAGAAGGTCTTGAACTCTGCGTAGTCACCGAGGAACGCGTCAAACACGGCCTGGGTTGTTAGCGTTGCCGCCAAGGGCATATACCCGCCCGCCAGGCCTTTGGCCAACGCCACGAAATCAGGCTGCACCTGCTCCTGATGCGAGGCCAGGAACCACTCACTTCCCGTGCGGCACAACCCGGTCAGCACCTCGTCAGCGACCAGCAGCGCGCCTTGCGTCCGGGCCAAACCAGTTGCCCGTTGGAGCCATCCGCTTGGTTGGGCAATTATGCCCGCGGCTCCCTGGATGAGCGGTTCGAAAACAAACGCCGCATACGGATTGCCCTTCTTACGTTGGCGACAAACCTTTTTCTCCAGCACATCGAGGCATTCCCAATGGCATTTTCGATAATCGCGAGCATCCGCGCGTTCAGCGCGCGCATGATTGAACGGACACCGATAGCAATAGGGCGCCATCACCTTGTCGGTCTTGAACAACAGCCTGGAGTAGCTCTGGTGGAACAGGTCAATATGGCCCAGCGCGACAGCGCCAACTGTATCGCCGTGATATGCGCCATCCAAAGAGAGGAACCGCGGCCGGCGGCTCCGTCCGGAGCGGCGGGCATACTCGTAGGCGAGTTTCAGGGCCACTTCCATCGCCGTCGAACCGTTATCAGAAAAAAACACCTTGGCCAGGCGGGAGTGCGAATTCGAACGAGGAGAGCGAGTTGGCGAGTGGCGCGATGCAAACCCATCCGGGTTCGGGCCGGGGCGATTGGCCAGGGCGATGAGGTCGCGTGCCAGGATGCTCGCCGGCTCGTTCGCCAACCCGAGCGCGGAACTGTGGCCAATTCGACTGAGCTGAGCGCGAATCGCCCGATTCAGCACGGGGTGGTTGTGCCCGTGCAGGTTCGTCCAGATTGAGGAGTTCGCGTCGAGGTATTCGCGCCCATCCACATCCCGCAGGACAGCTCCGTTGCCTTCCGCGATTATGACCGGCTTTTTGCGCAGCCAATCCCGCATTTGAGTAAACGGGTGCCAGACATACTGATGGTCCAGTTTGGCCAATTGCGCCGCGCTGGGTGTGCCCTTGTCACGTTGGCGTCGCTGCTTAGGCGTCATTGGACAAACCCTCGGACACAGGCAACGGTGAGGCGCATTGCGAGGCAGATTGACCGTTCTGGCCGTGCCCAGGGGCAAGCCCGAGCTCAAGTAAGGTCTGCGCCAGGAGTTGGACATCTTCAGCAGTGTGGCTGGCGCTGAGCGTCAACCGAAGCCGAGCCGAGCCGTGGGCCACCGCCGGAAACCGAATGGCCGGGACCAGAAAGCCCCGTGCGCGCAGAGCAGCAGCTTGTTCCATAGCGCGGCGCTCGTCACCGACGACCAATGGGCGGATGGCGCTTAGTCGATCTTCAGAAAAACCGATTAATTGGGACAGCTCGCGTGCACGAGTCCAAAGACGCTTTCGCCGTTCCTCTCCGGCGACCGATTGGACAAACCGAATGCCGGCCGTCGCTGCGGCCGCTGCGGCCGGAACCGGGGCGGTCGAGAAGATGAATGGTCTGGCGCGGTTGATGAGCAGGTCAACCAAAGCACGAGAGCCGCAGATGTAACCACCAGCCGCGCCGAGGGCTTTGCTTAACGTGCCCATTTGGACTTCAATGTGATCGGCGACACCGAGTTCCTCAGCGAGGCCGCGCCGATGCGGACCGTATAAGCCGGTGGCGTGGGCTTCATCGACCATCAGCCAGGCGCCGTAACGTTCTTTCAGCAAGACCAGTTCGCGCAAGGGAGCGTGGTCACCATCCATGCTGAAGACGCTTTCGGTTATGATGAGTGTGTTGCCTGTGCCCGCGCGCTTCGTTTGCGCCTTTTCCAGAACGTGTTCAAGGTCGGCCACATCGTTGTGCGCGAAGACGCGAAGAGTTGCGCCGGAGAGCCGGGTTGCATCGACAATGCACGCATGAACCAATCGGTCCACAATGACCAGATCCTGCTTGCTGATGAGCGCAACGATAGCACCTTGTGCGGCGGCGTAACCCGAGCCGAAACTCAGGGCGGCCTCTGTGCCTTTGAATTGGGTCAGCGCTTCTTCCAGTTCAGATTGCGGCGTAACCGAGCCGGTGATGAGGCGGGATGCGCCGGCCCCGGCACCATAGCGTTCCACAGCTTTTTTCGCAGCCTCCTTGAGCGCGGGCTCATTGGCCAGACCCAGGTAGTCATTCGAGGCAAAGTTGAGCAGAATCTGCGTGCCGGTTTGCAGCAGGCGTCCGGGAGGCGAATCGATCCACCGCAGCTCACGGTAGAGGTCCTGGGCTCGAAGCTTCTTCAGCCGCTCTCCTAAAATCTCGTTGAAATTGCTCATGAGGGCGGGAGTGCCCAACGTCCATCAATCATGCTGGCAGAGATCGGTCCGGTATGTTCGAGAACGGTTTCAGCGACGCTCCGGGTTCGACCTGAGGAAGGCAGGGCGATCAGGTCGGCCCATGCGCCGGGAGTGATTTCCCCGATTTTCCCGGCCAGGCCCAGCGCGCGCGCGCCGTGCAGTGTCCCCATGCGCACGATGGTTCGGAGCGACAACCACGGTTCGCGTTGGGCCAGCACGCGCATTTCCTCGAACAGGTTCAATTCGACGGCATGGCGGCGGTGCTTGAGGACGCTTGCCAGGCTGTCCGTTCCGAGGCAAACATTCACCCCCGCTCGCGCCAGCAGCTTCAAAGAAAAACCCTCATGCCGGAAATACTCGTAGCTGCGCGGACAATGAACCACGCTGACGCCGCGCCGGGCCAATAAGGAAGCGTCGCCACGCCGGAGATGATTGACATGCGCCGCCACCAGGCGCGGTTGCAACATCCCATGCCGTTCCAAATGCTGCACTGGCGAGCCCAGCCCGCAATCGGACATGTCGCGTCCGCTGCGCCGCAGCCATTCGTACATGTCGCCTTTGGCTTCCGTGAACATCGCAAATTCGAGTGCCGACTCGGCGACGTGTGTGCAGAGCGGCCAATTTTTCCGGCGAGCGGCGCCACTGCTCAGGCGCAGCAGTTCCGGAAGCGTCGAGTAGGGCGCGTGCGGCGAAAGGCCGAGTCGGCAGCGCGGATGCCGGAGCCGCGCGCCGTGGAGGAGCGCGTCCTGGAGGATGGTGGCTGGGGGACGGCGCTGGGTAATGCCGATGAGTTCGAGAAAAGAAATCACTCGCAGCGGGGTCGTGCGCCAGGCCTGCGGCAGCAGTTCCGGCACTGCTTCGATATCTCCGACGGTGGTGGTCCCGGTGCGCGTCAGCATGGCCGCGCCGTCCTTCCAGGATGCGGCATAATCAGCGAGGTCCCAGCCGGCTTTGGTTGAAGTGATTAGTTTGAGCCAATCACTGAAAGCCTTGGGAGGCGGGAATTGACCGGCCATGTGCGTGTAATCCAAATGGCAATGGGCGTTAACGAGGCCGGGCAGTAAAATGACATCGCCCAAATCCACCACCCGCGTGGACGTGCCGGCGGAAAGCTGCCGCCAGGGACCCACCGCCGCAATCCGGTTGCCGGATAAGGCCACCGCTCCGTTGTCAATCGCTGCGGCAGATACTGGCCAAACTGACCGGGCCCGCAGGATCAGGTGCACCCGGTCACAGCCCTTTCTCTTTCAGCGTGTGTTTGCCCCGGGATGCGACCTTGTGATTGCGCGCTTTGAACTTGCTGTGGCGCTTGCGCAATTGTTGCTCGATCTTTTTCGCAACGAGGTCGATCGCCGCGTAGAGATCACTTTCAACGTCCTCGGCGAACAGGTCCGGCCCCGGCAGCGCCAGTCGAATCGAGCAGGAAAACTGCCGCTCCGGCGCGTTGGTCTGGTCGCGGTCGAGCGTCACCCGCGCCATGGTCGCGAAGTGGTCCAGATGTTCGAGTTTACCCACGCGGCTCAACAGCCGCTCTTCGATCGCCTTCGTCAGAGTCACGTTGTGCAGGGAAAGGATCACGTTCATAGGGAAAGCATGACGCGGTATGGGACGAAAATCCAGTGAAACTGTTAGCTAAGCTTGAATCGGAGGCCGCTTTTCATTACATCTGCCGCGTGCCGACCAAAGTCATCGCTGTGGCCAACCAAAAGGGCGGCGTGGGCAAGACCACGACCGCCGTCAACCTGGCGGCCTGCGTGGCTGCGTTTGGCCGGCGCGTGCTGCTGTTCGATCTCGATCCGCAAGCCAACGCCACCAGCGGCGTGGGTTTGGAAAAAGCTGAAGGCGCCAGCGCCTACCGTGTGTTGCTCGGCGAAGGGGGACTCGCGGATAAGGTACGCCCGACGGCCTTCGAGCATCTGTCGATTATCCCCAGTGAGGTCGATTTGTGCGGCGCGGATTTCGAGTTGGCCCGGGTAGATAACCACCTGCACAGGCTCGGCCAGGCCTTGCGCCCGCTACTCGAAGGGGAACAGTTCGAGTTGGTGTTGGTTGATTGTCCGCCGTCGTTGGGGGTATTGACGTTAAACGCGTTTGCCGCGGCCAACGGCGTGCTCGTACCGCTCCAATGCGAGTATTACGCGTTGGAAGGCATCTCGATGCTGAATCGGGTGATGGGTCAATTGCACGATAATGGCGTCAATCCACACCTGGAGTTAACCGGGGTGGTAATGACCATGTTCGACGGGCGGACCAAGTTGTCGCAACAGGTGGTGGGCGAAGTGCGCGAGCATTTTGGCGAACGGGTGTTCGAGACGATGATTCCGCGCACCACACGATTGGCCGAGGCGCCCAGCTATGGGAAACCGATCATCCACTACGATAAGTACAGCCCCGGCGCGGCGGCCTATGAGTTGCTGGCCCAGGAATTCCTCACGCGGTTGGATAAATAGGAATTAATAGATGTCCCGCAGATACCGTCGCTCGGTCTTCATCAGGGTGACGTTGACATATTGGGCCGCGGCTTCCGCCGAGAGACCCCCTTCAGTTTGGGCGATATCGATGAGAGCCTGGTGCACGTCCTTGGCCATGTGCTTGGCATCGCCGCAGACGTAGAAGTATGCCCCCTTTTGCAGCCAATCCCACAGCTCGCGGCTGTTCTCGCGCATGCGGTGCTGCACATAAACCTTTTCTGCCTGATCGCGCGAGAACGCGACATCGAGCCGGTGCAGCTTGCCCTGCTGCTGGCATTTGAGGAAGTCGCGCTCGTAAAGGAAATCGGTTGCGCGATGCTGTTCGCCGAAGAACAACCAATTGCGCCCCGTGGCGCCATCGGAAATCCGCTGTTCGAGGAATGCCCGGAACGGGGCGATGCCCGCCCCCGGCCCGCACATGATGATGTCACGCGCCCCGTCGGCAGGAAGACGGAAGGTGCGCGATTCCTGCACATATACCGGGATGCTCTTCACGAACATATCCGCGTGGTCGGCCAGAAAGCCTGAGGCCAGCCCTTTCTTGGGACGTCCGTGCGTGTCGTAACGCACAACGGCTACGCAGAGATGCACCTCGTCCGGATGCACCTGCTGGGATGAGGCAATCGAGTAGAGCCGCGGAACCACCGGCGTGAGCTGCGATAGAAACGCTTGCGGCGATTCAAAACTCGCTTCGTCAAAATCCTTCAGCACATCGACATAATCGCGGGTGTTGATGTACTCACACAGCAGGTCGTTATTATCGAGAACCTCCATCAAGCGGTTGCGCTGCTCACCTTGCGGAATGGTCTGGGCCAGCGCGCTGACCACTTTGCGGTTGGCGCGATTGACGATATAATCTTCCAGCAACGCCTGCCTCAAGGTGGTCGGCTGGCCGCGCGCGCCCTGGACCGGGGTGCGCGGATCGAATTCAAGCCACTCGAGCAATTCATCAACCACTTGCGGCGAGTTGCGGCCAAAAGCTCCCAGCGAATCTCCGGGCGTATAAGTAATCCCGCTGCCGGCGAGGCTTAGCACAAAGTGACGCGTATCCTTGCCCGAGCCTGGCCCGGTAAGCCGGTCGTGTCCGATTAACTCCGCCAAAAAGGGGTTTTTCCGCGAGTAAGGACTGCTTTTCTCCTGAGGATTGGCTATGCCGGTGCTCATAAGGCGTTATGCTCGAACTTCAACCCTAATATGTAACATAACGGCGGCTGTTGGCAAACCCGCTCTACGAGCTACGGCTCAACGCTCGACGAGTCTGCGTTCCCGGGCATCGAGCACGCGCCAGGCGCCGGCGGCCAACTCACCGAGAGGAAACTGCCCGACGCGCACGCGAATCAGCCGCAGCGTGGGGTGCCCAACGGCGGCGGTCATGCGCCGGACCTGGCGATTCTTTCCTTCCATCAATTCCAGTGCCAGCCAGCAGGTCGGCACGTTCTTGCGGAAACGAATGGGCGGTTGTCGCTCGGGCGGGTGCGGTTGCGGCTCGAGGATGCGAGCCCGGCAAGGCAACGTGCGCCGACCTTGAATCGTCACTCCACGCCGGAGTTGCGCCAGGGCGTCGGGGCCCGGGACCCGCTCGACCTCGACCCAATATTCCCGCGGATGGGCGTGAACCGGGGTGAGCAACCGCCGATTGAATTCCCCCTCATCGGTCAGAAGTAGCAGGCCTTCCGAATCGGCATCGAGCCGACCAACCGGATACACATCCTTGGGGAATGCAAAATCGGCTAGCGTGCGGTTTGAAGAGCCATCGGTGGTGAATTGAGACAGAACACCGAATGGTTTATGAAACGCGATGAGCACGGGCTTTAGGTTCGATGTTTGATTTCATCCTGTAAATCCTGTTCATCCTGTCAAGATGGCTTCACAATAAACCTGGCATGTCGTTTGTTCCGTTGATTCGGCTTTGGCTTTGGATTTCGGCGCTGGCCACTCTCGCAGGCTGGCTGCTATCGGCCATGAGACAACTCAATCGCGTTGGGTACCTGGTCGTGTTCGGGGTGGGGGCAGTGCTGCTCTGGTGGCAGCGCGAGAGTCTGGGGCTAAGCTGGGCACGGCCGATTTGGAATTTGAAGAAGGTCCGGGCGCGTTTTGGGCGCTGGTTGCCAAGGGCATTCACAGTGCTCGCTTTCGTCATTTTGCTCGGCGGGGTGCTTTATCCCGCGACCGACCATACAGCGTTGAGCTATCGCATCCCGCGGGTGTTGCAATGGCTGGCAGCAGGCCGGTGGCACTGGATTCACACCGCTGATTACCGCATGAACGACCGCGCTTGCGGCATCGAATGGCTGAGCGCGCCCTTGCTTTTGTTCAGCCGGTCCGACCGCTTGCTGTTTCTGCTGAACTTCATTCCTTTTCTGCTGCTGCCGGGTCTGCTGTTCAGTTTGCTGACGCGGTTGGGCGTGCGCGGCCGGGTCGCGTGGCACTGGATGTGGCTGCTGCCGACCGGTTACGTTTTTGTGCTCCAGGCCGGCAGCACGGGTAACGACGCATTCCCGACGGTTTACGCGCTGGCGGCGCTGGACTTTGCCTGCCGGGCCTGGCAATCGCGCAAGGCTCGTGATCTACTGTTATCAGTCCTGGCCGCGGCGCTCTTGACGGGAGCCAAGCCGAGCAATCTGCCTTTGCTGTTGCCCTGGGCGCTGCTGGTGCTTGGGCTGAGCCCATTGCTGCTTCGGCGGCCAGTCGCCAACGTCGGAATGTTGCTGCTCGCGTCGCTCGTCTCATTCATCCCCACGGCCGCGTTGAACATTCATTACTGCGGAGAGTGGTCCGGGTTGAAGCTGGAGCATTCGGGCATGGCGATGAAGCATCCGTTGGTGGGCTTGTGGGGGAACTCACTGGCGTTCCTGCTGGACAACGCCGTGCCGCCGGTTTTTCCGCAAGCGGGTTGGTGGAACCAGAATGCGCTGCATATCTTGCCACGCATGCTGGTAACACCCATGGTCGCTAACTTTGAAGCCGGTTGGTACCGCGTCTCCGAACTGGCGACGGAGGATTGGGCCGGACTCGGGCTGGGATTAACCGCCTTGCTTTTGATCTCGGTGATAGCTGGCTGCCGGCTCGTCCGGCGTCGCACGATCCCCCTCAACCTGCCGCGGAGCGCGAGCGCAATCCCGGTTTTCGAACGGTGGGCGGTATTGCTGGGCGCTTGGGCGGCGCTAGCGGCTTATTCGATGATGACAGGCATGGAAAACGGCGCGCGGCTCATCGCGCCGTATTATCCGTGCCTTTTGCCCCTGTTGGTGCTGGGCTCCGGGCAAAGCGAGTTGGTGCGCCGCGCCTGGTGGCGATGGCTCGGTGCGGACGTTGTCCTGCTGAGCCTGGCTGTGGTGATTGTGACTCCCGGCCGGCCGCTTTGGCCCGCGCAGACGATTTTGGGAAAAATTGCCGCGCGGCGGCCCGGGTCCAGGCTTGTCGGCCGCGGCCTGCAGGCCTACTTGGTGTATGGCGTGCGCGCCGACCCGCTGGCGGCGGTGCGCCAGAATCTGCCGGCTGGTGTCCGGGTCGTGGGCTTCCTTGGAACCGAAGACGACATTGATGTGTCGCTTTGGCGTCCATTCTTCCAACGTCGAGTGGAGCATATTTTGTTAAGCGATTCCGCGGCGGACCTGCGGCGGCGGGAGGTGCAGTACGCGGTAGTAGGCGGCAAAGTGCTGGGGGACCACGGGCTGACGCTGGAGGATTGGTTGAAGACGGCCGACGGTGAAGTGTTGAGCACGAATGTGGCAACGATCAAAGTCGCTGAGGGACCGCAGCCGTGGTACCTGGTGAGGTTGAAGCAGCAGAATTGAGATGCGAGGCGGTGGCGTATGAAGAAAGCGCCAGAGGGCTGGCGCAGTCCACGACGCTTCGCGAGCTTGGTTGCGAGTTATCTTGCGCGTTTGTCAGTGCCGCCAGAAACGAAATTCGTACCAACCCTGGGCAGCCATGGAGGAGTCGATTCCCAGCCGGTCGGAAAGGCCATAAACCAGCCCCCAAAAAGCATTATTGGCCGGTGGCACGTACCAAAGGACAAGGATCAGCACGAGTAGAAATGTGTTCGCCTGGGCGAACAGGCGCCCCCTGAGTTCAGCGGGCAACCAGGGTGCCAGCGCGTGAAAGCCGTCGAGAGGCGGGATAGGCAACAGGTTGAAAATGACGGCGCAAATCTGCAACTGGATGAGAAACGCCAGTGCGGGTCCGAACCGGTCGTCAATGACACCAGCCCAGAATGGCAGGCATAACAACAGGATCAACACCAGGTTCATAAAGGGGCCCGCGAGCGACGTCGCGGTGCGCCAGCCGCGGGATCGCAGCAGCGAGTCATTGATATAAACTGCCCCGCCCGGCAGCCCGATGCCGCCCAGAAACAAAAAAACCAGCGGCATCAACAGGCTATAGACCGGATGGGTGTAGTGGATCGGATTGAGCGTCAGGTAACCCTTGTCTTTTACGGTGAAATCTCCGCCCTGGTACGCGACCGCGGCGTGCCCGAATTCATGCAGGCACACCGAAAAAATCCAGGCCACAGTCACTAATATAAAAACTTGCATAAAATACTATGGACGACTCTCGAACGCCTTGGCCCTGGCGTTGGCATCACCGGCGCGACGGCCGTTCGGAGTGCGGGGTGCAGTTCGCCGACTTCGGGCTGCGCGGTCATCGCACCGTCACCACCACGTAATTCCGCTTCCCTTTGCGCAACAGCACGTGCCGCCCGAACAGCAAATCGGCCGTCGTGAGTGCCCGCTGCGGATTGGCTTCGCGCACATTATTGACATACACCCCGCCGCCTTCGATGTCTTTGCGGGCCTGCCCTTTTGAGGTGCTCAGGCCCCCAGTGAGCATGACCTCGACCAATGCCTTGCCGGTTCCCTCGAACTCGCTGCGGGCGGCGTCCTTGGTGGGGACTTCGCCGACGATTTCACCAAAGGTGGCCTCAGTGATCCCGGTCAGCTCTCCGCCAAAAAGAATCTCGCTGGCGCGAATCGCTTCCGCCGTCGCGCCAGGGCCGTGGACCAGGTCAGTAACGGCCTTGGCCAGCGCCTTGTGTGCGGCGCGCGCGCCCGGATTGCTGTTGTGCTGCTGCTCCAGCGCGAGGATTTCGTCCTGCGACAGGAACGTAAAAAACTTAAGGTACCGGATAACATCCCGGTCATCGGTTTGAATCCAGTACTGGTAAAAGCGATAGACGCTCGTTTTGGCCGCATCAAGCCAGACCGCGCCGGCGACGGTTTTGCCGAACTTCGAGCCGTCCGCATTGGTAATGAGCGGCATCGTGAGTCCGTAAACCGTGCGGCCGAGTTTTTTTCGGGTGAGCTCGATACCGGCGGTGATGTTGCCCCATTGATCGGAGCCGCCGATCTGCAACTCGCAGTTGTGATCGCGGCAAAGCACAAAAAAATCGAACGCCTGCAGCAGCATGTAGCTGAACTCCGTGTAGCTGATGCCAGCCTCGCGGTCTTCCATGCGCGACCGGATGCTTTCCTTGGCAACCATTTGGTTTACCGAGAAGTGTTTGCCGATGTCCCGAAGAAATTCGAGGTAATGCACCTGCTCAGTCCAGGTGGCGTTGTCGAGCAGCCGCGCGGGGTTGATCTTCGTTTCAAAATCCAGCAGACGCGCCAGTTGTTCCTTGAGTTTAGCGATGTTGTGGGCCAGCACCTCGCGCGTGAGCAGGGTTCGTTCCTGGGATTTGCCGCTGGGGTCGCCAATCGAGCCGGTGGCGCCTCCCGCCAACGGAATGGGATGATGCCCCAACAACTGAAAGCGCCTCAGGCCCAGCAGCGGCACCAGGCTCCCAATATGCAGACTGTCAGCAGTCGGATCGAATCCCGCATAAACGGCAACCGGACCGGCACTGAGCCGCTTTTCCAGCTCCGCTTTATCGGTGCAGTCCGCCAGCAGCCCGCGCCATTGGAGTTCATCCAGGACATTCATCGCGCTCAGGATAGGGGGGACAAATGCACTTCACCACAAAGATCACAAAGATCGCAGAGAAGAAAAACCGTGGACCACAAAACCTGAACAGGCCAGAGAGGCTCGCAGATTAGTCGGTCTTTGTGACCTTTGTGATCTCTGTGGTTAAATAGTTCGTTAACGCTCTACGACGCTCGCCGCTCACGTATCGCGTTCAGCAAATCACTCACGACCTCACCCCGCGACTTGGCCCCCAGGCTGCCCTTGCCATGCACGCGCACGCTGACCGCATTAGCCTGCATATCCCGCGGACCGACCACCAGCATCGTGTGCACCTTGGCCAGCTCGGCTTGCTGAATTTTGCCGTTGATCTTGTCGTTGGAGTAATCGCCCTCGGCGCGGACCATGCTGGCGCGCAGTTCCTGGACCAGCGTTTTCGCGTAATTCACCAGAGCCTCGTCTTCGCCGATGGTCAGGACGCGGACCTGTTCCGGGGCGAGCCAGAGGGGGAAATTTCCGGCGTAATGCTCGATGAGGAACCCGATGAACCGCTCGTGGGTGCCAAGCGGCGCGCGATGAATACAGAGCGGGGTTTTCTCCGTGTTGTCGCGATCCCGATAGACCAGGCCGAAGCGCTTGGGCACGGCGAAATCCACCTGGTTGGTCGCCAGCGTAAACTCGCGCCCAATGACGCTCCACACCTGCACATCAATCTTCGGGCCGTAAAAGGCCGCCTCGTTCGGCACCTCGACATAATTGATCCCGGAGTTCTTCAACGTGTTCCGGACCATGTCTTCGGTCTTCTTCCAGAGCTCGGGCTCGTTGACAAATTTGGCATTGTCGCCAACCAGCCGTGAAGGATCATGTGTGCTGAAGCGCATCACGTATTTGTCGATACCGAAGATCTTAAAATACTTCAGATACATGTCATTGACGCCATTGAATTCCGCGGCGAACTGCTCGGCGGTGCAGTAAATGTGCGCGTCGTTCATGTTCAGCGAACGGACGCGCATCAGGCCGAAGAGTTCGCCCGATTGTTCATAACGGTAACAGGTGCCGTATTCGGCTAGGCGCAGGGGCAAGTCTCGGTAGCTGCGCGGTTCCGCCGCGAAGATACGATGGTGATGCGGACAGTTCATGCCCCTGAGATAATACCGCTCAGGCGGAGTGCTGGCGCCCGGCGACGGGCCGGCCGGCGAGTGGTCTGCATGCTCGTGCAATTCCATTGGCGGGAACATCGAGTCCTTATACAAATGCGGCAGGTGGCCGGAGGTGAGATACAGTTTCTCCCGGGCGATATGCGGGGTCTTCACCCGCACGTAGCCGGCGAGGAACTCGGTCTCTTTGGCGAGCTTTTCAATTTCTTCGGCGATGGCGCCGCCTTTGGGCAACCACAACGGCAGGCCGGGACCGACATACTCGGTATCGATCATATACAGGCCCATTTCTGCGCCGATTTTGCGGTGGTCGCGGCGTTTGGCCTCCTCGAGCATGTGAAAGTAGGCCTCCATCTCGGTCTTGTTCTTGAAGGCGGTGCCGTAGATGCGCTGGAGCTGTGGGTTGCGTTCGTCGCCCTTGTAATAGGCGCTGGCGACGGTGGTGAGTCTGAAGGCGCCGATGTTGCCGGTGCGCATCACATGCGGGCCGGCGCACAGGTCAATGAAATCGCCGCTCTTGAAATAAGAAATGGGTTCGCCTTCGGGGATATCGGCGAGATTGCCGAGCTTGAATTTGCTGGGCGCGGGCCGCTCGGCCAGCGCGCCCAGGCGGCCGGCTTGCGCGTCGTGCATGGCCTGCTCGCGTGTGACGACCATCTTTTCGAAGGGATGGTTGGCTTTGATTTCCTTCTTCATCTCGGCCTCGATGGCGGGGAAATCTTCGGGCGAAATGCGGTGTGGCAGTTCGACGTCGTAATAGAACCCATTCTCGACAGCGGGGCCGGAGGCGAACTGGGCCTCGGGCCAAAGCCGCAGGATGGCGGTGGCCATCACGTGCGCGCAGGAATGGCGGATGCGCTCCAACTCGGTCATGCGATTGCGCTGGTCCAGCGACTTGCGCTCGGGCGACTGATTATTCTCTTCCATAAAGCCTTTACGGTTGGGGTAGCATAAACAAAAACGCCTCGAACAGCTTGTATCGAGGCGCAGGCGTCCATCCGTTCAAACGGATGAACGCTAAAAGGTCGTTGTCGTGCTCAGGTTAACAACCACGGTGCCAAGGTAAAAAACACGAGCCCGTTTGGCAAATGGAATTACAAACCGCTGATTCAGGTATCTCCCGGCCGTAAATACAGAATAGTGTTGGCCATATCCGGACTGGAGCATCTTGCGACCAGAGCCGCTAGCGCTCGGGCAGTTGCCCTTGGGTCATTGGCTGGGATAGCGTCGGATTTGCTGGGTTACCCAGGAAACGGTGAGCCGGGTGCCCGCCAGGTAGGCCACCCGGCCGGCGGCGGTCTCCCGCAGGTCAATCTGGGGGAAATCCCGGCGACGCAGCCCCTCCTCGATCAGGCGGGCACCCATTTGAGCCGGCTTATGTCCTAAATGGGCCGCCAACCGTTCGACCCCACGCCGCACCTCGGTGGGCAACCGTACTGTCAGAATACTGCTCTTGCTCATGCGCGGCTAAGTTCGCGCGGGCCTCAGCCGCGACAAGTACAAGATGATCGAATGTATCCATTGTATTCTGCGAGGGACAATAGCCCGCCGGAAGCTGGCATGAAGGGACTGTGAGGGGTGCCGGGGGGAGGCCATCGGGAAGCCAACGTGGCGCAGGCGGGGCGCAAGCGTGATAGGACGGAGGGGAGACGGAGGCGCAGCGGTAATGGTCACCCGGAGTTTCTTCGAGGCAATCCTGCGCGCCGGCTGAGAGAATAAGGGCAGTGCGTGACAATGATCATTTCGGGGGCGCCGTCTTTTCTCAACGAATAACCGTTTACGGTTTGGCCTGTTTGGCCGGATGGGCCACCAGGTTGGCGACTAGTTGCCCGAGCTTTTCTTGTTCGGCGGGGTTGGCAGGCAGCGCCTCGGCTTGAAAGGCCGGGTAAAGATGATCCCAGATCGCATTCATCTCCCGCTGGAATGCGCCGGTGTCGGCCGTGATGGCAATCACGGCGTCCTTATCGGGAATCACGACGCACAATTGGCCGCCGGCGCCGTCACCGCGAAAGGCATTATGGGTGCAACGCCAGAATTGAAAGCCGTAGCCTTGCCGCCAGTCGATACCCATTTTGGTATGGGATTCCTGGTCGTTGGGGACCTGTTTGCGGGTCGCCTGCTCGACCCATTTCTCCGGGATCAATTGCTTGCCCTGCCACTTTCCCTTTTGCAGGTAAAGCTGGCCGAACTTGGCGATGTCCTCGGTGCAAAGCTTCAGGCCGTAGCCGCCCAGCGAATAGCCTTCAGGACTCGTCGCCCACTCGGGATGCTCGATGCCCAGCGGCTCGAATAGACGGGGTGTCAGGTATTCGAGTGTGGTGGAGCCGGTAGCCTTGGTGAGGATGGCCGAGAGGGTATAGCTGCCCATGGTGTTGTATTGGAAATGGGTGCCCGGTTTGTGGGGCACAGGGTGTGCCAAAAACTGCTTCACTGAGGGCGCCCCACCCACTGCCTTGGGTTCGGTTTCGTGGCCGCAGGTCATCGTGAGCAGGTCGCGGATGGTCATGGCTCTGAGATTCTCGGATGGGTCGGCCGGCGCCTCGGTGGGAAAAAATTTGAGCACCGGATCGTCCAGGTGCAGCTTTCCTTCTTCGATGGCCAGTCCAATGGCCGTTGCATTGAAGCTCTTGCTCAGCGACATCAGCACATGCGGTTTGTCCGGCGCCTCGGGTTTCCACCATCCTGCACCGATTACCTTGCCGTGGCGCACAATCATAAAACTGTGCAAGGTATTGATCTGGTCAACGGCCTCGACGAAATCGCAAAGGACGCGGGACGAAATGCCCTGAGCCTCCGGTGAGCTACGCGGCAGGGGCGTAGCGGCCGCTTCGGCAGCGGGTATGGCGGCAAGGGAAAGTGCGACGATGCACGACCAAAGCGAGGTGTTTTTCATGACGCCATGACTATTTGCGCACGGTGCGATTGTCAAACCGGAACAGATTCAGATCCCACTTTCATTCAATGATTTAACTTCCCCGTAATGCGCTCCAGTTTTGCTGACGCGGCGATCAACCGGCCGTGGACCAGCAGGCGCAACCCTTTGCCACGGCCATACCGGCTTCCGGTCCTATCGTAAAGGATCGTCAAGCGGTGGCGGTGATAATCCACGTTATCCAGGCAAAAGTAATCCCAGGTACCATCAGGAACCAGTGGGTTGACCCCCACAGTGCCGGTCGCATTCGGGCGCAACCCGACCAGGCCGGTGATGACCAAATCGCAGTAGGTCGAATGGTTGTAGTCTTTCCCGCGCTCGGGGATTTCTGAGCCGCGTTGCTGAAGCAAAGTGCGGGCAATCCATGTGCCATTGCGCGGATCCAGGTCTTCGTCAATCCAGGACACCACACGGCCGTCGTCGCGCTTCAAGTGCTGCGATTTCGCATAGATTTTGAGCAGATTGAAATAGTCGCGCTTGCTCACGACATCCTGCTGATAATTGTTCAGCAGATTGGCCATCGCGGTGAGCGTTACCGCTGTGGCGTAGGGCCAGCTTGGGCCGTTCCATTGGCACTCGTGGTCGCGGTAACTAACTGTAAAACGCGGACTGCGTTGCTCCGCTGTTGTCAAGCCATAAGGCGCAAAAAAGCCCTGCCGATCCATAACTTCTTTCCATGCCACCGATTTGCTTGCGTCCGGCAGGTTGAAATACCAGGGCGTGTATCCAAGGAGCTCACGCACATCTGCCACCTCGGTTCTGTTGCGAGGAGTGACCTCGAAAAACTGCGCATCCTTGTTCCAGAGTTTCTCCTGGACCAATCGTTTCAGGGCCGCGGCTTTGTTGCGGTATTGTTTGGCAAGGCCAGGCTGGCCGACGAGGTCGGCAATGTTCGCAATCGCCAGCGCATCGCCGTACATATAGCTGTTGATGGTAGGCCGCTCGCCGCTGCCGCTGATGGACATCTCCATGCCGTCCCGATCGTCGCTCTGCCAAAACAAGCCGTCGGGGCCAAGGTGACCGTTCTCCCAGCCTTCGTAATTCGTCACCAAATCCGGCAGGAGTTGCTTGAGCAGACTGGCGTCACCGTTCACCAGGTAACGCGCCCATACGGCATCTGCGAGCCAAGTGCTGTACAGTTGGGGATTGCCACCTTTATGAAACCAGAAAACGGAGTAATCGTTCAAAAACCTTGGGTCCGCCAGCCAGCGCCCTTCATAAAAGTGGTGGCCCGCTGCGCAATTAATCGAATTGTCTTTTCCAGCCCACGGCACTGACGGAAGGAATTCTGTGACGACGAATCCCCCGGGTGTTTGTTCGATATGCTTCCGGTACGTCCACCACCGGAAGTAGTACGTGGTTTCAATGTCCTTGTCTGGGCAGTCAAACAGGGGGATGTTGCCTTTGAGAAAATCCCAACTTGTACTATTCCTTATGTAACCGGGATAAAGCTCGTAGTCGTTCGCGTTGAAGGAATCGATGTAATGCCTGTAGGTTTCGCTTTTCAAAACGGATTCCGGGTGCTGGTCTGGAGAGGCGCTCAGATCGGCGGCTGGAGACTGGTGGGTACAAATTGCCAATGCGCACCCGCTCACGAAAAGTGCGACCCGTGCGGGTCCAAGATTTGGAACGCGGATTTGTTGTGCCGTTTTCAACGCTCCTCAGATTAGGAAGTTCTCAATTTAGCGCCAATAGAAAGGCATCAAAGGATTGCATGGGTAGAATTCCCCAGGCCCAAACCGGAAACAAAGCACCAGCCACGAGCTTCTAACAGTCTCCAGTACAAACGTCGCTTTGCGAAACCGTGGAAAATTGTGCGTAGAGCATTGCTGCGGACTAAAGTCTGACTAAAGCTAAAGTCCGCGCTCCGGGGCTAGTTGGCGCCGCGAGGTTGCCTGGCGCGCATCCAAAGCCCTGGGGCGGCGGGTATGCAATTATGCAGGAACCGGTTCCATTTCAGGCCGCAGATTACCGACCTCGATTGTTAGTGGAAAAAGGTCGGAAACCAGCGGGGCAGGAAGAAATAGGCGGCATAACCGCTGCCGGCCGGGAGCACGGTGCCCAAGAACAGTTTGAGCCGGCTCCAGCGGCTGAGGCCGGGCTGGGCCGCAACCGTCGAGTTCTGTGGTGCACCCAACGAAAAGGCAATGCAGTGCACAAAACCGGCAATGTTCTTGAAGAAGATCCGGAACAGCACCAGTCCAACCAGCACACCGACGGTAATCGAAATGTACATGAGTCTTGAGCCGCCCTGGGCCCAGTGCAGCGCGTGGGTGAGTTGTTCTTTAATCGTTACGGAGTTCATGGCTTTTGGGAAACTCAGGCGCGGTACGTATGGCGGCAAACGCAATTCTGAAGAACCTTTGCTCCTTTTCTTTCATACTGCCAATCCGTCTCAATATGGTACAACGAGCCTGATCTTTGTTAATCAGTCACGGCTGGAACAGAGCAGGACCTGTGCCATCGGTTGGCGGCGAATCAGCGAAAACTGTAGGCCAATAACCAGAGACAGGCATGCAGGAATACTAAAACGGGCGGGCCTAGAAGCATGATTTTTTTGGCAGAGACTGAAGGCACCAGCAGGAGGGGGGATGTCGCAAGGCCGCAGAACCAACCCGCAATGGCAGAGTACGCTCAGTGGAGTCTTGATTTTGCAATTACAACGGCCGCACGGGGCGAGGTAGGTTCAGTTGAAGATGTCAGCGAACGGCCGCGCTACATCTCCTCAGCCGATTTGGCGAGGCGGCGGCGGATTTCTTCGCGATTGCGCGCGTCGTAGAATTCCACCGGGTTGTAATCGTCGGTGAGGACGCGGCCATGATTGGGGGAAGGTGTGACGAGGTCGGCCAGGCCGGCATCGGTGTCGTGCAACGCATGCGGATGAACGCGCGACAGATCGGGCTTATGGACAAAGACAGGATTCGGGTGATCGGTCGCGGCGAAGAAAATGCCGCCGTTGCCGCTGTCATGAACGCGCACGCCGGGGAAAACCGCTTTCAGGGTCTTATAGATTGACGCGGTGAAGTAGTCCCGATCGGGTTCCAAGTCACCAAAGGAATTGATGACCAGAGTGCCGCCCGGACGCAACACACGGCGCATCGAAGCGAAGGCCTGACGGGTGAGCAAATGGGAGGGGGAGGAATCGCCCAAAAACGCATCCAGCACGACTGCGTCATATTGTTTGCGGCAACGGTTCAGGTAATGACGTCCATCATCGATCGTGATGTGCAATTTCGCCGGGTCGAGGTCGAAGAACTTCTGCGCGACGGGCACGACGGCGGGGTTGATCTCGACGACATCCACCCGGGCGCCCTGGCGGGCAAAGTCCATCGGCACAATGCCCATGCCCAAACCGATACACAGCACGTCGTGAATATTGGTCGTATAAGCCCGGGCCAGGTCAGCCAGGAGGTAGGTAAACGCCGACTCGCTGGATTTTGTGCTGGTATCGTAGGTGTTTTGATAAAGGTTATCATTCAGGTAATACCGGCTGGGGCTGTCGCGCGCATCGAGGACCTGGAGCTGGCCGAAGTGGGAGTTGCCGTGGAACAGCTCGACGACATAGGTGTAATGGCGATTGCGCTCGTGGCGCAGTGATAGAATCAACAGGGCGAAGAGGGCAACGAGCGCGAGGAGCGGCACGGCGGGCTTGCGGGCGAAGAACCCGAAATACCCGATGCATACCAGCACAAGGGCGCCGGCGGTCGCGAACATGGTGAACGAATTGGGGAGCAGCGGCACGGCGACATAGCCGATGAGCATGGTGCCGGCGAAACTGCCCAGGGTACTGACGGAGGTGAGCCGGCCAACATTGCCGCCGACACCGGCTACCGAGGAAGTGATCACGCGGACGAGGAACGGGCCGGTCATGGCGAGCAAGGCCAGCGGCAGGAAAAAGAGAATGCTCGAGGCGAGCAGCGAGCCGACAGCCAGGTTGAAATCCAGGCACCAGTAGGCAATCGGTTCACAAAACCGAACGGTAAGCGCGAGGTAAAGGGCTGCGGCCAAGACCGCCCAGTAAAGCCTGGCGAGGTGTTGCGAGCGGTCGGCGAGCTTGCCGCCGGCGTAATAGCCGCAGGCCAACGCCACCAGCGTCACCGCGATTTGCGCGGTCCAGACAAAGTGAGACAGCCCGACGAACGGGGAAAGCATCTTGGCGCCGAGAATTTCGACAACCATGATCGCCGCGCCGGTGATCGCCGCCGTTACATATAAATACCGCCGTAGGGCAAGGGAGAGCTTTGGCTCGCTGCTTGCGGGCGCCGCAACCGGGACCGGGCTGGCCGGGGCTGCCAGTTTATTTTTCACCCCAGTTTAATACGCGAGGGGCGCGGCGCGGGCAATCTTTTCCGGGGAGCACAAAGAGGGACCGAAGTTGGCTGACAGGATTAAACGCAAAGGCGCCAAGCGCGCACCGGGGAGCGTGTTTTGAGCAGATGGCGTGCAGCGTAAACAGCGTTAAGCGTGAAGCGTGACGAACACGCTCCACGCTCTTACGCTTTAGACTCTAGGCTTACTGCGGAGGAGCCGGAGGCGGGGTGTTTTGGCCCGCGCCGTTGTCGGGCGTCGTATTGTTCAGATTGGTGTCAGTGCTCGCCGGCGGAATGGGGTTCTGCGGCGGAGTGTTTTGATTCCCGAGACCCGAGCTGCTGCCGCCCGGAGTTGTCCCGGCGCCGGCACCATTGTTCTCATTGGGATTAACCTGGGACCCGCTGGTGTTCGAGCTCGGATTACTGAGCTGCGAGCTGTTAGTGGATTCCTGCGAGGATCCCTGATTCTCCATCGAGCTACCGCTGCCGGTGTCGCTCGGGTTGGTATAGCTTTGATTGTCGCTGGTTCCGCCCTGTGAGCTCTTGGACGAGCAAGCTGTAACTGCCGCCAGAAGACCCGCGAGCGCCGTGATTGCCATGATTTTCTTCATCATCATTACTCCTTTCATGAGTTGCATCAAACTTCCTCCGTCCTGGAATGGGCTCAAATTGGGCGTTCACCCAATCACGCGCGGAATATTGCCCCCCGTGGACCAAGGTTTTTCCCGATCCTCGCGGCTCAAAGCGCCTGGCGCAGCACCCCGGCAAGTTCCTCTGCTTCGAGGGTGATAGGATTGCCTTTCATGCTGCTGGTGCGCACGGACTGCGGCACAATCTCGGAGATGTCGTGCGAGGTGATGCCATAGCTCGATAGCGGCGGGATGTGGAGGTCTCTCACCAAATCGTGCAGCCAGGAGATGAGCTCGCCGAACCCCGCTCCCGGCGCGCCGGTAAGCAGTCGCGCCAACTCCTGATAGCGTCCCAGCGCTGGATTCTGCGGTTGCCGTAATTGCAGGGCCCGGATATTTGCGGCGACAATGTGCGGCAGCAGGATGGCACAGAGTGCGCCATGCGGAGCGGCAAAGCGGCCACCCAGCGGCCCTGCAAGTCCGTGGACCGCGCCCAAGCCGGCGTTGGCGAGCGCCAACCCGCCCAGCAGGCTTGCCAGCGCCATGTCCTGACGGGCGGCAGGGTCCTGCCCGTCTGCGCAGGCGCGCGGCAAGGATCTCGCCACACGCCCCAGGCCTTCGCGGCAAAAACCGTCTGTCAATGCATTGGCGCGCGAGCTGACGAAGGGTTCGATGAGCTGCGTTAGCGCGTCCAGACCTGTTCGCGCGGTGATGTCCGGCGGCAAGTCGTAGGTCAATTCCGGATCCACAAGGGCCAGCCGTGGCAGCATTAACGAGCTGCGCAAGCTCACCTTCAAACGGTGCGAAGGGGAGCCCAGCACGGCATTGCGGGTCACTTCGGAGCCGGTCCCCGCGGTGGTCGGCACTGCCAGAAACGGCACGGAAGGATGCAGCAGCGGCTTGCCGCGGCCAATAATCTCGAGGTAATCAAGCAGGTCACCGGGATTGGCGAGCATCGCGGCGATGGCTTTGCCGGCGTCCAGCGCGCTGCCGCCCCCGAAACCGATTACAACTTCGCAGCGTTCGGTGCGAGCCAGCGCCACGCCTTCATTGACCGCTTCCAAGGTGGGTTCACCGGTGACTGAGAACACGACGGCTTCGATGCTATCGTGCTGAAGGAGCTTGAGCACGCGTTCGGTTCTGAGGCTCGAACGACCCGTGACCAGGAGGGCGCGCCGGCCAAACTGGCTCACGGCGTGGCCAAGGTGCCGCGCCGCGCCCGCGCCGAACACGATGCGCGTCGCGGTCGCGAATTCAAATTCACCAACCCCGGTCATCGGGGAAGAGGTTGTTGAATTTCACACTGGTGCGCGGTTGAGCCATCATCGGCGCGACGGTATCGCGCCAGGTTGCATAATGAGCCGTCTGTTTGTGGGCGGCCGGGGCATCGGTGGTCCGATAAACCTCGACGAACAGGAAGCGAGTCGGATCGTCCGGTTGTTGGAGAATATCGAAGCGCGCGATGCCGGGTTCCTTAAGACTGGCATGTGCGTTGGCCAGAGTGGCGGCTTTGAACGCCTCGATGGCTTCAGGCTTCACTTGGACTTGAACGTGTACAACGAGCATAGAACGCGGCCCTGAATTCACCAGCGACCATCCTGGCTGTCAACGATCAAGGAGGAGCCGGATTGGTCTGCTCAACTACTGAGCCTTGGCGCTCGTGGTGGTCGGCGGCTTATACAATCCGGCTTTAATGAACGGTTCGAGGTAGGCGCCGTAGCCCGCTTTCTCCATGTCCTCAACTGGAATGAACTTTAACGACGCGGAATTAATGCAATAGCGCAAATGGGACGGGCCGGGGCCATCCTCGAACACGTGGCCCAGGTGGGAATCCGCCATCTTCGAGCGCACCTCGTTGCGGTCCATGCCGTGAGAGAGGTCCTCGCGTTGAACGAGCTCATCCTGGGCCAGCGGCTTGCTGAAACTGGGCCAGCCGCAGCCGGAATCAAATTTATCGAGTGAGCTGAACAGCGGTTGTCCCGAGACCACGTCAACGTAAATGCCGGCCTTGTGGTTGTCCCAGTATGGATTGCGAAACGGCGGCTCGGTGCCGGCATTTTGCGTCACGTCATACTGTATCGGGGTGAGACTCTTCTTCAACTGATCGGGGCTGGGTTTGTGAAATGGGGTCATAAGCGAGTTGGTCGAGGTGGCAACAGCGAGAGCTTGTCGGGGTTCTGTTTGGGACTGAGCGCGCGAACAACCCGCAAGGCTCAGAACCAACACAAGCATTGCTGCCAAACGCGCAAATGTTTTGGCTACCATGTTGCATCATAGCACAAAGGGGAGAGATTGCATGGCGCAAGCAAGAGTTTGACCGGATCACCCCTGCGGCCTATGGGATTTTGAGCCGGACCAGTTGCCCGGCCCGGTGTTCGGTTTGATTTTCGGTTGCTTGTCGGGATCGGTGGCGTAGAGTTTGAGGCACAAGCAGTTCTCAGCCTTCAACACTATGAAACGAATACTGGCTTATGTCGGCTTGGCCAGCAAGGTCGAGCGGTTGCTGGCAAGCAAGCCTGTCGCAGTCCTCACGCAGAACCAAGCCGCCGAGTAAGATTGAGATTACCTCGCAACATCTACGGCGTCGTTTTTTGCGCGTTTCTGGTGGCGCCCCCCGCCGCCATCGGCGCATTGCTCGAGTCGAACCTCTTTCCCGCCGACAACCCCTGGAACCAGAACATTTCTCAAGCGCCGGTCGCTACCAACTCGGCAGCCGTTATCGGCAGCATCATCTCCACCTATGGCAATGGGCGTTTCCATCCGGACTTTGGACAGGACACCCAGTCGGCTAACCCGCTGTATGGCATCCCCTACAATGTGGCTCACGGCAACTCAGCGCCGCACATTCGGGTGGTCATCGATGCCTACGCATCCGAAAGCGACATCGAGGATGCCCCGGTTCCCGCCAATGCCGTCCTTGAGGGCGACATGCAGAATGGGCCCACCGCCGGCCTCGCCAACCGGGGCGATTCTCATCTCCTGGTCTGGGATGAGGACAACAACGTCGCATACGAATTTTATCACGCCTCCCGCCCTGCGGAGAACCCCGACGGCATGTGGCATGCCGACAGCGAGGCCGTGTGGGACATGAAGACCAACACGTTCCGCACGCTGGGCTTGACCTCGGCGGATGCTGCCGGACTACCGATCCTGCCCGGCTTGGCCCGGCCGGATGAGGCGCTACCGGTGGCGCAGGGAGGTCAGGGCCTGATTCCCCATGCTCTGCGGTTCACGCTCCCGAACGCGGTGATTCTGAATAACTACCTGTACCCGGCTTCGCATACGGCTAATCCCGGCAATACCAACCCGGCTTACCAGCCGCCGATGGGCGCGCGATTCCGTCTAAAAGCCAGCGTCGATATCTCCTCGCTCAACCCCCAGTCGCGGGTGGTCGCCCAGGCCTTAAAGGACTACGGCCTGATAGTGGCAGACAATGGATCGAGTTTCTTCCTGAGCGGCGCCAGCTACTGCGTGGACTCCAACAACCAGTTTTCGCTCACGTGGAATGACAACGATATCCAGGATTCAGTCCATGGGCTCAAGAGCATTCTGTTCACCAATTTTGAAATGGTGGATCTTAGCCCCAGAGTCACAGCCGTGAGCCCGACCCAAGCGGTCGCGGGCACGTCGATCACGATTACCGGGCTGAATTACTCCGGGGCCGCGGGCCGGTTGACGGTGTGGTTCGGCTCCAACCAGGTGCCGGCAACCGTCATCGATGATTCTCATCTCACGGCGGGCGCACCGGCGGGTGCCGGCACGGTGAACGTTCTGGTCCAATCCGGCAACGCTAACGGGAACTTCTCGGCCAATTACACCCGCCCCATCTGGGGGTATGGGTTGTCGCAGGTTTCCCCCGTTGCGCGTTTCACCTTTCAGTCGCAACTCGACGCCTTCCACGCGTGGCTTGCGTCCTATGGGCTTCCTTCCGATGGCAGTGCGGATTACCTGGACTCCGACGGCGACGGCATGAACAACTGGCAGGAATACATAGCAGGAACGATTCCGACCAACGCGAGCTCGGTTTTCAAGATAGTCGGCGGGCAGGTGATTTCCGGCGCAGGCTTCATCGTCCGCTGGTTGAGCGCTTCCAATCGGCTGTACGATGTCAGCCGCGCGTCGAATCTGTCCGCGGGTGCGAGTGCTTTTGTGCCCCTGCCAGGCGGAACAAACCTGCTGACGACCCCACCGCAGAACACCTGGACTGACTCGGTGCTTCGCGCCGCCGGGCCTTCCTTCTACCGCATACGCGTCCATCAGTGAGACGCCAGAGAGTACTGGAAAGGTTCTCCCCTACCCTCTTCATTCCGCCAGTCTGAAAAATGCCGCGGGGCCGGCCAGCGGCACGCTCGCCGTCGAGGCCCCGAGCGTTCCGGCTACATCCACCCACGATGCCGGATTTAAACGCGTCGTGCTTTGGAGCTTGACCGTTGGGCTCCCGGCCCAAGCGAAATGAATCACACCTCCGGACACGGTGAAACGAAGCGTGGTTTGGCCAGGGTTTGCTGACGGTTCGATATGCCCGGCAAAACGGCGAGCGAAACTTGTGTCGCGACTCGTCGTCGCCGTCAGATCATACCAGTTGTTGTTGGTAGCCACCAGGAAAGTGGCTAGCACGGTGTTGCTCGCGCCTACCGAATAATTCCACGGCCCGCCCGACAGGTAAGCATTGGCCGCGATGATGAAGGTGGCGGCGGAACTTGTCGAGTTGCGAAACGCAACCGTCACCGCTCCGGCATTAGCGTCGAGGCTGCACGAGGCCTCGAGTTCATTGCAGAGCGTATTAATATTGCCGGCGAACCGTCGCTCGAATCCGTTCGGGCCGTACGCGCTCAGATCATATCTCCCCCCACCAAACAGCGCGACGCTGAAGTAATCCGATACCGCCCCGCCCCCGGGGACATCGTACTGCCACGGACCATCGGAGCGGAAGGCGTTTGGGTAAATGGCGAGATGCGCCGCCGCGGCGCCGGCGTTGGTGATAGTAATATAAAAGCGTCCAGCCAGGCAATCGGCGTACGAAGAAGTGGTTAACTGGTAAGGCAACCGGCGCGCCGGGGCCGCGCCCGTCTCCTGGACCGGCGCGGTTTGGGGCGAAGGCACCGGGGGATTCTCGCCAAACAAACAACTAACGGGGCTCACGGACGGCAGCGTCGGGAAACTCGTGTCGGGGTGCGCGAAATCAAATGCCGCGGTCAGGTCACCACACACGGTCCGGCGCCAGGCGCTGATATTGGGCTCGACGACACCGGTCCAACGTTCCAGGAAACGCAACAGCGATGTGTGGTCGAATACCTCTGAGCAGACATACCCGCCGCGTGTCCATGGCGACACGATAATCATCGGCACTCGCGCACCCAAACCAATCGGAAGCCCGTTGACGAATTCGTCTGCCGTTCCCGCGGCCGGCACCGGCGCGGGAATATGGTCGAAAAACCCGCCGTTTTCGTCGTAGGTCAGGATAAACACAGTCGAGCCAAAGACCCCCGGGTTCGCGGCCAACGCATTCAACAATTGTGCGGTCAGCGCCTCGCCACTGGAGGGCGAGAAGTTCGGGTGTTCCGACAACGCGGTCGGCGCAATTAACCACGAGACTTTCGGCAGCGTGTTATTAGTGACATCCGCGCGGAATGCCAAGACCAGGTCGCTCACGGTGGCCATGCCGCGGTCGTACAACGGATTGCCCGGCGTCGCGTTCCGGTACTGCACGAACCAAGCCAGCGCATTGTCGTCGAAATTGTCCGCCTGTTGATACACCTTCCAGCTCACACTGGCATTCTGCAGGCGTTCGGGATAGGTCGTCCAGGTGAAGCCGGGTTCACTGTTGTCGATGACTGGGCCGCCGCCGGTGCCGTTGGGGTCGATCATGCCGGTCATTGTATAGAGCCGATTGGGGTTGGTCGGCCCGAGCACCGAGCAGAAATACGCGTCGCAAATCGTGTAAGCGTCTGCCAGCGCATAGTAATACCCCAGGTCCGCGCGGGTGTGATAGGTCAGCGCCGTCGTGCCTTTGGCAAGCACCCATTGGTCCCATTTGCCCAGATCCCACGCCGCATGGCCAGTGGTCCAATCATGCGCCACATCCGCCAGGCATTGCGTCGGCGCGTGGAACGGCAACACGTATCCGCTGCCGTTGGGCTGATAAAAGTCCGTGTTACTATTCTGAAAGAGCAGCGCGGTCGAATCATTAAATCCGCGCACCCCGCTGTGTGCGCCAAAGTATTCGTCAAAGGAACGATTCTCCTGGATGAAAATAACAACGTGCTGAACGTCAGCGATGGTGCCGCTGGCAGCAACGCAAGTGGACATGTGCAGCCAGGGGAACAACACCGCCGAGACCACGCTCAGCCAACGTTGCGGCACAAGGTTCATCGAAGGCTCACCGCGCCGCGCTGCCGTCTCTCCGCGCGCGGAATGCGCAGCCGGTCAGAAGGTCGCGTCGGAACGCCATATTCTGGAGCGTGGCAAGTCACGGTGTTTAATGCATTCTCAGGCTGCCCAAAGCGGCTGTCAACCCGCTCAAGGCAAAATGTTACTCGGTGTGCGGACCACTTCGTTCGTGAAACAGATCACCGAAAGAGAATACAATCCGCTCCTGAATGAAGCGCGAACTTGTTACAGTACGATTCGACCTGAGGCCCGCGGAGCACGCGCGCGAGGGCCAACCTGCCCCCGAGCCGACGCACACTCTGGAGGTTGATTTAGCCGCGCTCCAGGAGGAAGAGCGCGGGCTATTGTCCCGCCGGATGGAGCGGGCAAGCGATAATATTTACGACGTGTGCCGGCTGCAATGGGATGGCACCAAGGAGTTCAGGCGGCCGACGCTGCAAGAGGGGCGAGCGGATTTTTATGCCGTGCGCTTCCCAATGCGCATTCAAGCGACCGAGCCCACGCTGCAAGCGCTACTGGAAGCCGTCAGGCAGGATTACAAACGGTACAAGATCCGGTAAGGCAATCACGGATGACCGAAGCAATTTGAATTGTTTTTTGGAGGCCTAGACCCTATTGGGGCCGCTGCACCCGTAATGTGACCTTAAAAGTAAAAGGAAAGTATATGGGTCTTATTCTTCTGATTGTGCTCCTGGTGTTGCTGGTCGGCAGCGTGCCGGCTTGGCCATATAGCCGCGGTTGGGGCTACTACCCCAGCAGCGGTATTGGTACCATCCTGGTGATCATTATCGTGCTGTGGCTGCTCAGAGTCATTTAACTCCGCGGCGGGTCATTCCACCACCAGGGTGTAAATGATTGCGCCTGCGGAAAGGAAAACGACCAGCAAGGTCACCAGCAGCACCAACCCGCGATCGGCTTTGACCGAGCCCTGCTCGATCGCACGGTTCACCACGTGGTAGCGCCACACCGCCAGCACGGCGACCAGCGCCCCGAAGGCCATCAACGCGCTGCCCATAACCAAGGAACCCCTGCCCGAACCGGTCCGGAATTGCGGGTTGGGGACGAGCCATTGCCAGCGCAACCGGGTCAGGGCAAAGCCGATGCCGATCAAGGCAATGCTCGTTCGAATCCACGCCAGAAATGTGCGCTCATTGGCCAGGTATTCCGTTGCCCGCTTATCTTGCGGCACCTCGGCGCGGAGCTGCGAAGGCGCGGCTCGGTCCGTATCATCCCTGGCTTTTTTCAACGGCGGCAAGATACACGTTTTTCGGTTGTTTGTCGCCCTCACTCGGCGCAGGAGCCTGCACCACCTTACTGGCTCCGCGAGTCCGCCGACCGCACACCCTTCACGTCATTCACTGTCGCCTCCGGCCAGCCGTTCCCATTCCAACGCAACGGCATGATTGCCAGCGTCGCTCTTCCACCCCTCCGAAGGTCGCCCTCGAAGTCCGACGTGAACCAATCTTTCCCTTCTGCCTTCAACGTCCCGGCATGTCCCGGCCCGATCAACGGGCCGTTGGTCGTCGCCAGAAACAGGCTACCCCCACGGTGCAGCATGTCCACCCCGGCTTCGTCCAGGTATGGCCCCGTCACCAATTTGCTCCGCCCGACGCGAATGTTGTAAGTGCTTTTGGGTCCCTGGCAACAGCTACCCCAGTTCACAAACAGATAATAATAGTCGTCATGCCGGCACAAATACGAAGCCTCGATTGAGTCATTGTAAGCGAGGGAAAACATCTTGGAATCCGCTGCGATTCGTTTGCCGGTCTGCGGGTCCAATTGAATCAGTTTGATGCCGGACCAATAAGACCCGAACGTCAGCCACAGGCTACCATCGCCGTCGCGAAAGACGCTCGGGTCAATCGCATTGTAACCGTCGCCGTCCTGCGACCGCACGACGTAGCCTTCATCGCGCCAATGATACGCCGGATCCTCAGGGTCCAGAGTGGGATTGGTTGCCAGGCCAATCGCCGACGTCATCTTGCCGAACGATGAAACGGCGTAATAAAGCAAATACCGATCGCCCACCTTCATGATGTCGGGAGCCCAATATTGCATGTGCCGGTTTGCTGGAACGATATGCGCGATCCATTCCGGTGCCACTTTGAAGACCGCCGGCCCGCGTTCCCATTTCACCAGGTCCCGGGAACGATACGATGGCACGCCCCGGCCCGTGTAAAAAACCCAGTACGCATCTTTGCATTTCACAATGCTGGAAGGATCACGCGTCGTTATGCCCCGACTCGCCGATTGTTCCAGCGGCAGCACGGCCATGGGCTCTTCCGCGCCAGTTTGAGCCGCGTCAGCTTGCCCCCACGCCGCGCTCCAACAGCACAACGCTCCCAGCAACGTCGCACCAACCAGCAACCTCTGGCCGAGACCGTAACTTTGTTTGTGCATCATCCACCGCAGTATGAAGGGCGCCGCAAGGTCGCAAAGGAAAAAACAACTGGAGTGCGTACCGCGAAAAGGCCCCCCCGGAAAAAAACTACCGATTGCGGAGATTTTCCAACGCAGCTTTGGGACCGGTGTGTTTTACTGGAAACCCAGCTCAAGAAGTAAGAGAAGTGAGAGGCGCATAATCTTTCGGCTGGCTGCGGGCGTCTCTGCCTGCCATCCTGCTCACAATGGCCGCTTACGCGTTGGCGATATTCACAGGCGCGTTCTTGCTGTTCCAGGTCCAGCCTTTAAGCGGCAAGTACCTGCTGCCCTGGTTTGGGGGCGCGCCCGGGGTATGGACAACCTGCTTATTATTTTTCCAGGCCGTTCTGCTGGCGGGTTACCTGTATGCGCACCTGAGCACCCGTTGGCTGAAGCCCCGCGCTCAGGTGCTGCTGCATTTAACGCTGCTGGGGCTTTCCTTCGCCACCCTGCCGATCATCCCGAGCGATACCTGGAAACCAGTAACGCCCGCTCACCCCGCCCTCCATCTACTTGCATTGCTGGCCGTTTCGGTCGGGCTCCCTTACTTCGTCCTCTCCTCGACGGCACCCCTCCTCCAGCACTGGTTCACACTAAGCCAGCCCCGGAGCTCCCCCTACCGCCTGTATGCCTTGTCCAACACCGGTTCGCTGCTTGCATTGCTGAGCTATCCCGCAGTTTTCGAGAACTGGTTTCGCCGCAGCACCCAGGCCTATCTCTGGAGTGCCGGTTTGGGGTTGTACGCGCTCGCGTGCGCCGTCTGCGCGGTGAAATGCTGGAGAGCCAACGGCGTCGAGCCGAAACCCCGCGACCGCCGAGCGCGGCGCAAACCAAGGTCTGGACGCGACCAATCGAGGTCCAACCTCCAAACTGCGCCGTCCAAACTGCTCTGGCTCTTGCTGCCTACCTGCGCTTCGGTGCTGCTGCTGGCAGTGACGAACAAGAGCTGTCAGGACGTGGCTGCAGTCCCCTTGCTCTGGGTGCTGCCGCTAACGGCTTACCTGCTCAGCTTCATTATCTGTTTCGAACGGCCCGGATGGTACGGCCGTTGGTGGTTTGGCCCGGCGTTGTTCACCGCCCTCGGCACGATGGGCTGGATGGCGGCCTCGCCTTCGACCTTTCCGGCAACGGTTCAGATCGTGCTCTATATCGCGGGTCTGTTCGTGTGCTGCATGGTCTGCCATGGCGAGGTTTACCGCCTGAAACCTGACCCGGTCCACCTCACGCACTTTTATCTTATGCTCGCCGCCGGCGGCGCTCTGGGCGGCTTGTTCGTCGCGATTCTGGCCCCCGTCCTGTTTCCTGATTATTACGAGCTGCATTGGGGACTGCTGCTTTGCGGGTTCCTGTTCCTCCTGGTCTGCGCCCGGGAACAGCCTCGACCGCTGCGCAAATGGCCGGTGCTAACCTGGTCGAGTGCGGCCGTTGCGCTCGCCGCGCTCGGAGCAGTGCTCTGGGCCAGCGCGCGCGAGCACGCCACCGTGCGCGTCTGCCGCGTGCGCAACTTCTATGGCGTGCTGAATGTGTATCGCCATAACGACTCCGACCCGAACCTCAACCTCGTTGAACTCGTCCACGGCCGAACCACGCACGGGCTGCAGTTTCTCCAACCGAGCCGGGCGGACCAACCGACCCTCTACTATACCCCGGCGAGCGGCGTCGGCCGGGCTTTCCGCGTCCTGAGCGCAGGAAAACGGCGCATTGGAGTTGTCGGCCTCGGCGCGGGCACCCTCGCCGCTTACGGACACGCCGGCGATTCCTTTCGCTTTTACGAGCTCAATCCCGCGGTCGAGAGGCTCGCCCGGACCTATTTTACTTACTTGAGGGATTCGCCGGCGCAAACATCGGTTGTGCTGGGCGATGCCAGGCTGTCCCTGGAACGCGAACCTCCGCAAAATTTCGACCTGCTCGTGCTGGACGCATTTGATGGCGATTCCATCCCGATTCATCTGCTGACGCAAGAGGCCTTCGAGCTGTACCAACGGCATCTCCAGCCGAACGGGCTTATTGCCGTGCACATCTCCAACGCCAGCCTGGACCTGGAGCCGGTTATAAGCCGCCTGGCCGCGCGGTTGGGCTACACAGCCCGCGTGATTGACCAACCGGAAAGCAACGAGGTGCAAGGCATCTTGCCATCCACCTGGGTGTTGATGTCTCAAGACCCGGCTTTCGCGGCGGCGCGGGCGATTCGCGAAGCCGCTCGCCCGGCCCAGGCGTCAGCCGGTGGGGATCGCCTCTGGACGGACGATTTCAGTGGTTTGTTCGCGGTCCTGCGCTGGCCGTACTCAGGTTCAGCCACGCCTGCGCAGGCTGGTCGCTATCCGGAGGCGGCTCCGGACAGTGTTCCCAAGCGCCAGAATTACTTGGCCACCCAGATTGCCGCTTACCGCCAGGCCGTCAGCCTGCAACCTGGCTCATCGGTCGCTCTGAACAATCTGGCTTTCCTGTTGGCGACTGCGCCGGACCCCACGCTGCGGGATGGGGCTGAAGCCGTAAAGTATGCGCAGCAGGCTTGTTTGCTCACTGGATACAGCAACGCGGCCACGCTCTCCACCCTGGCGGCGGCCTATGCGGAAGCCGGCCAATTCGATGACGCCGTCGCCACCACAGAGAAGGCGTGCAAGGTCGCGGCCGACCAGACCCAACCGGCCTTGCTCGAAGAGAACCTGCACTTGCTGGATCTATACCGCCGCAAACAACCCTATCACCAAAGAGCGCCCTAATTCGTCAACCCAACGGTTTGGGGTAGCCGGGAAAGGTCGGAGCGCAGACTTCAGTCAGACTTTAGTCCGGAGCGGCTTCCGAACAGTCGAAGGGCCGGGCTAGTCGCTGGGCGGTGGAGGAGCGCGGACATTCCTGTCCACATTCCGGTCCGCAGCAGCCTCCGAATGCCAGCACAACTCGGATTTGCTGCCCATTTCACGGGAGTACGTTGCTGCGGACTAAAAGTCCGCGCTCCACCCGATTCCGATGCGCGCGGCTGCCGGGTAGCCGCGGCGTTCGCCAGCAACGTGATTGCAGCCAGGCAGATTCCATGGCACAGTGCCCACGTTATCACACCACTATGACACCGGTTTAATCTATGCTTCCAGACCCATCCCTAACACATACGCAACCGCGCCGCGGAGGCGCAGTACTTGGCCTGACCCGAGCCCCTGTTTTCCGTCCTGGCGCCGGGCTGAATGTGCTGGGCACATCGGTCCAGTCGGCGGCTCAGACCTTAAAAAGAGCTTTGGATACAAACTATCGTCTCCCCGGCGCTGGCATGACTCTTCGCATCGTGATGCTTCGCACCAAAGCCGCGGGCGATGTCAGCACCTACTTGCGCGAACTGACGGACAAAGCCCAAGCACTATTTGCGCCCCATGGGCTTCACTTGGCGGTGCAGGACTTCAGCAACGTCCCATTGGCCGGGATCGACGGGCCCGTAACCACTAGCGATGATGTGGACAACGCAATCCGGCACGCACAGGACGGGGGGCTCCCGCTCTTGAACCTGAAAGTCATTTTCTGCACTCGGCAGACTGCCAACTCGACCGCATCCCCTTTTGAAGCCGGGAGTACCTTTCGGGACAGCCGGGGTGTGCCCTATGTGTTAATCAACGTCCAGGCCTCCAACCCGGATCGCGTCACCTTGGCTCATGAAATTGGTCACGCGAGTGGACTCCACCACGAACTGGACAACGTGCATAGGGTTTACGGTTTGGGCGTGGACAGTTATTTGAATTCCATCGGCGTTCAGGGCAACAACAATTTTATGAGCGATAAGAACTGGACCACGCGCTCGGATTTGTTCGCTTTTCAGGTCTGGACCTTGAGCATGGCCGCCTTCGCCACCGTCACCACAAGTTGAGCTTCAGCCGGCAACTTCGCAGCCAGGCGCTAAGGGCCAGGTCCCCCTACACCATTGACCTTCCACCGCAAAATCCGGGTCTGCCTGGACGCAGATAAAATTTGTTACCCCGGGGACCCCGGAAAGACCGCGGGTAAAATTCCGCGACACCTGTCGCTTAACTTCTGCTTTCATTCCTTATATCAAAACCAGCCACGGTGAGTATATGGGGCCGAAACCCTTCACACATTTTGACCAGCCGATGTGCAAAATTTGTTCCTTTCTTGCTTGCCTCGGCCCTTCCGGGCAGACTGTGCGAGGGTCGTGCCAAGCCGCAACGCCCGCCTTTCAAACGCAGGTATGCCGAAGAACTGTTGGATGCTCGCCGCCGCCGGGTTGCTCGCCTGGGCCGGCGCCCTCGGCGTTTGGGCGGCGGAAAATCCCCAGTACACCGTCGATGTGTGGGATCGGGAAAAGGGTTTGCCCGAAATGGCCGTGTTCGCCCTGACACAAACGCAGGACGGCTATCTCTGGCTTGGCACCGGCGATGGCCTCGCTCGCTTTGATGGCATCACGTTCAAATCCTACGAAGAGAGCGACACCGTCGGGTTGAGCGGGAGCAAAGTGGTCAAACTCTTTGAGGACAGTCAGCGCAATCTGTGGATCGGCACCGACGCCGCGGGTGTGCTGTTGCTCAGCCCCCAAGGCAAACTTTCCGCCGTGGTTCCCGGCGAGCGGGCCGGCCAGGGCCCGGTGGTCAATATCTGCGAAGACCAGGCCGGCGGTATCTGGCTGCGACTGTCCACTGGCCAGGTCTATTGGTACTCCAATGGTAAAGCCTCGTTGCTGAAGGTCAGGGACTGCCGCGGGCTGATGGCGGAGGATTCCGGGCTGGTCTGGCTGGCATTGCCAGACGGCCGGTTGGTCGGGCTGGGACCGGTCTCAAGCAGTACAACCGCAGGGGACCTTAGAATCGCCTACGAAGTCCCTTACGGTTATGCGAACGGCAACCTCGATTATCTGTTGGCGAGCCGGCGCGGGGGTTATTGGCGCCTGGCCAATGGCCGCATTCAGAAGTGGCGCGTCGATCATCTCGAACGTGATTACGGAGCCTACCCGTGGCATTTAGGGGTGCCGGTGCTGGCCGCCTGTGAGGACCTGGACGGCCATCTGATTGTCGGCACCTACAGCGAAGGGGTTTATTGGATGGACGCGCAAGGCACGATGCAACGCGTCAAGGACCTGCCTCACAGCTCGATTTTTTGTCTCACCCTCGATCAGGAAGGCGACCTGTGGGTGGGCAGCAACGGCGGCGGGCTTAACCGCATCAAGCGCCAGGGCTTTCAACCGCTCGAAGGCACCGAAGGCACCGCTGTGCAGTCAGTCTGCGAAGATGACCTGGGCGGGCTGTGGATTGGCCACAACAGCGAGCGCGTGGACCACTGGTCGGGAAACAGCTTGCAGCAATTCACCAATCTATGGCCGCAGGCCGGCGGGGTCCCGCCGGGCACAACGCGCTTTGCCGCGCGCGCCGTTCTGGAGGATTCCGCCCACCGGGTTTGGGTGGGCGGCAGCAGCGAGGTCGATACCAACCCGCCACTGCTGCTCTTCCAAGGCGGCCAGTTCTATCCGGTGGCTGATCCGCAAGCGCCTCGTCAGCCGATCTCGGTGCTCTACCAGGACCGGCAGGGCACGTTATGGGTGGGCACTCACAGCGGCCTCGCCTTCAACCAAAACGGCGTGTGGAAATGGGTGCTGCCAGACGCTGTCCGCGGTCTGGCTGAAGACCGCGCCGGCGCTCTCTGGGTCGGCACCGAAGAGGCCGGATTGAAATGCCTGCGCAACCGGCAGGTGACAACCTTTCATCACCAGGCCGAGCAGGGTTTGCCCAACGACCATATCACCTCCCTTTATGTCGATTCACAGGATGTGCTGTGGGTCGGCACGATCAGCGGGTTGGCCCGCTATGATCATGGCCATTGGACGCGTTATACGACGCACGAGGGCTTGGCCAGCAACAAGATTGGTTACCTGCTCGAAGACGACCGCGGCAATTTATGGATCGGCTCAACCGCCGGACTGATGCGCTTGTCCAAAGCAAGCTTGAACGAGTTTGCCGCGCACCCTGTGGGTGCCCTGCCCTGCCGCATTTTTGGCAAAGCTGACGGGCTGCCTAACAGCGAGTGCAGCTCCGGCTCGCAGCCCGGCGCCTGCCGCACGCGCGCCGGTCTTTTGTGTTTCCCGACCATCAGTGGCCTGGTTCTGCTCGATCCGGCCAAACTACAAACCAACACCAACCCGCCACCGGTCTTGATCGAATCGGTCCGGATCGACGATCGTCCCATCAACCCCGAAGGCCCGCTGCGAACCCTGCCGCCGCGCGAGGTCACCGTGCCCGCCGGCACCGAAAGTTTCGAGGTCACCTTCACCAGCCTCAACCTGGCCGCCCCGGACAAGGGCCTGTTCAAGTACCGGATGGAGAACTATGAGAACGGTTGGACGCTGCGCTCCGGCAATGTCCGCTACGCGCGCTACAGTCGGCTGCCGCACGGCCACTACACGTTCCAGGTGCTGGCGTGCAACGAGGATGGTGTGTGGAACAACGAAGGCGCGTCGCTGTCGGTGACGGTGCTGCCGCCCTTTTGGCAAACGTGGTGGTTCATGTCGGCCAGCTCACTTTGCCTGCTCGGCCTGGTGGTCGGCTCAGTCCATTACGTCTCGACGCAGAAGCTCCAGCGGCAGTTGGCCGTGCTGCGCCAGCACGAAGCGCTCGAACGCGAGCGTGCCCGCATCGCGCGCGATTTGCACGATCAACTCGGCGCCAACCTCACCCAGGTCGCCTTGTTGAGCGAAATGGCCGAGAGCGACAAGGAAGCTCCCGCCGAAGTCGAAGCCCATGCGCGCCAGATTGCCCAAACCGCCCGTGAAACCACCCGCGCCCTGGACGAGATCGTCTGGACGGTCAACCCGTCCAACGACACGCTCGATGGCCTGATTAATTACGTCTGCAAATATGCGCAGGAGTATCTGGCGCTGGCGGGCCTGCGCTATCGGCTCGAAGTCCCGCCTGAATTGCCCGCGCGCCCAATCTCGCCCGAGATGCGCCACAATGTTTTCCTGGCCGCCAAGGAAGCAGTGAATAACGTCGTCAAACACGCCGGAGCAACCGCGGTGTGGTTGCGCCTGAAACTCGAGCCCGGCCGGTTCATCCTCGAGATCGAGGATGACGGCCGGGGCCTGACACCCGAGGCGCAGAAAAAGGGCCGCAACGGCCTGCGCAACATGCGAAAACGCTTGGAGGATATCGCGGGCCAATGTGAGTTCACACCCGGGCGCGAGGGAGGAACAATCGTGCGGCTGGAGGTGCCTTTGGCCGGCAGCGGAGAGTTTGATTAGGGAACCACGCCCCAAACGGGAATCGACTGCCGGAGGTTTATTCCGCGAAAAAGAGCATGTTGACACATTACTATGTGTCGAAGTATGGTTTCTATGTGCCGACTAACTTGAAGCTGGACGACAAACTGATTGAGGCCACTGTTAAGCTGGGAAACTTCAAATCCAAGCAGGAGGCGGTGAACACCGCTCTGGCTGAGTACGTCGGGCGCCGCGGCCGGCTGCGCATCCTCGAATTGGGTGGTAAAGTTGATTTTGATCCAAAGTGGGATTATAAGCGAATGCGCCAGCGAGGGTCGTGAAGGTCATCGTTGATACCTGTGTCTGGTCAGGGTTTTTGCGCCGTAATCGACCCGATTCGGACGCGGCGGCCCAGGAACTAGTCCGGCTGATCCGAGCAGACGCAGTGCAGTTGCTTGGACCCATCCGGCAGGAACTGCTTTCCGGGGCCAGACCCGCAGAGCGATTCGAGCACTTAAAGGAATATTTGCGGTTTTACCCGAATCTTGTGCTTGATGAAGAAGATGATGAAACCGCGGCCAATTACTATAATCGACTTCGGCAGCGTGGGCTCCAGGGGTCTGAAGTCGATTTGCTCATCTGCGCGGCGGCAGTTCGGCGTGATTTCAAAATCTTCACCACCGACACAGATTTCTTCGACTACGCGAACCACCTCCCCCTCAAACTACACCACGGACGCAACATCCGCTGATACGAACCAATTGGCTTCACCTCGGTGCGTCGCGGCGGCATAGGCAGGTGTTGCTGAGCAAAAATCCCTGAATGCATTCGCTGCCGTATGACGTCATTGTGGCCGGTCTCGGCGCAATGGGCAGTGCCGCGGCTTATCACCTCGCTGCACGCGGCAAACGTGTTTTGGGCCTCGACCGTTTCCGGCCGCCGCACGACCTGGGCTCGTCGCACGGTCGGACCCGGATCATTCGTGAGGCCTATTTCGAGCACACACTTTATGTGCCGTTAGTCCGCCGCGCGTACGAACTTTGGGTTGACCTGGAGCAAAAAGCCGGACGGCGATTGTTTCTGCAGACCGGCGGCCTGATGATCGGACCGCCCGGCGGCGTGCTCGTCGCCGGTGCTCAACAGAGCGCACAGGACCATAATTTGAGGTACGAACGGCTCTCGGCAACTGAAGTCCGCAGGCGATTTCCGGCATTCGAACCGACTGAAGATCTGCAGGCAATTCGGGAGCCTCGCGCCGGCATTCTCTTTCCCGAGTTGGCCGTCGAGACCCACCTCGAATTGGCCGCCCGGGCTGGAGCTCGGCTGCATTTCGATGAGCCGGTCCTGGACTGGCAACCAGACGGCGCCGGCGTTCAGGTTTCGACCGCAACCAACCGCTATCAGGCGGACCGTCTGGTGTTGTCCGCAGGCGCCTGGGTCCGTTCTCTATTACGTGGCCTGCCGCTGCCGCTGCGGGTCGAACGTCAGGTGCTCTGCTGGTTCGAACCCATCGCGCATGCCGATTATTTCCAACCGGCATGTTTTCCGATCTTCATTTGGGAACATGCCCCCGCCCGATTCTTTTACGGATTCCCCAATCTCGGCGATGGGGTTAAAGCCGCCATTCATCACGAAGGCCAAACCACCAACCCGCAGCAGCTCCAGCGCGAGGTGGAATCCACAGATATCGAACGGGTTCGCGATTTACTGGCGCCTCGCTTGCCGAGCGCCGCCGGCTCTCTCCGCTCCGCCGCAGTCTGCATGTACACCAACACCCCGGACATGCATTTCGTCCTGGACCATCACCCCGAGCATCCACAGGTGCTCATTGCGAGCCCCTGTTCGGGGCACGGCTTCAAGTTTTCACCAGTCATTGGCGAGTTAGTGGCGTCGTTGTTCGATGGACAGGCGCCGAAGTTTGATTTGAGCCTCTTCACCATAGAACGGTTTGCAAAATAATTCGTAGCATACTCCATGAATTGCCCGGTTTGCCTTGAGCAAAGCGCCAATTGCGCCTAAAGTGGGCAGGTGAAAAACCGGCTTTGGGCACAGTGGCAGGCCAACTTTTGGGCCGGGTTGGCTATTGTCCTACCCGCAGTGATCTCGATCGCTGTGGTCGGCTGGCTGTTTGGCACCGTCGCCAATGTCACCGACACCCTGTTGCTGTTTCTGCCGCGGCATTTAACCCACCACGACCAGGGCACCGGGCCGATGTACTGGTATTGGAGTCTCTTTGCGCTGTTGCTGGCTATTTTCCTTATCGGCGTCGTGGGGTTGCTCGCCAGAAACTATTTCGGCAAGCGCATCATCGAATGGGTCGATGCCGCCATGCTTCGGGTTCCGTTGCTCAACAAAATCTATGGCGCGATCAAGCAGGTCAATGAAGCCTTTTCTTCGTCCAATAAGAATACGTTCCGCACGGTTGTGCTGGTGGAGTTCCCGCGGCCCGGCGTCTTCTCCATGGGCTTCATCACCAGCGAGCAACACGCCGAAGTAAAAGCCAAACTGGGCGAAAAAATCGTCTGTGTCTTTGTTCCCACGACTCCCAACCCGACCGCCGGGTTCTTGTTGCTGGTGCCGGAGGACAAGGTCAAGAAGCTCGAGATGTCCGTCGCCGATGGCATCAAGTACATCATCAGTCTCGGGGCGATTCTGCCGGAATACACTCCTCCGCCGCTGCCGGCCGGCGGCGAGGTTGCCGTTCCGGCTCTCACTCCGATCATTCATGGTTGAAACCGCGACCGGCCTGGTCCTGCGCACGCGGCCGCTGACCGAGACCAGCCTCATCGTCCATTGGCTTACCCCAAATTGCGGACGGCTCGCCACCGTCGCTAAAGGCGCGCGCCGCCCCAAATCCCCATTCCGCGGCAAGCTCGATTTGTTTTACCACGCTGACTTCAGCTTTGTCCGCAGCCGCCGCTCCGAGTTGCACACGCTGCGCGAGGTCGGCCTGCGCGAGACCCACAGCGCGCTGCGACAGGAACTCGCTTACCTGCGCCAGGCTTCCTATGCCGCGGCACTCCTCGAGCAAACTACCGAGATGGATACCCCGCTTTCCGGCGCCTATGAACTCCTGTGCGCGTTGCTGGACCAATTGCCGTGTCAACCGCCCCTGCCCCGTTTTGTCTTTGCGTTCGAACTAAAGCTGCTCAACCAATTGGGCCTCCAGCCCGATTGGGATCAAACCCGGCTCAACCCCGGCGCAATGCTGGCCGCCAAAGCACTCGCTGAAACGGAGTGGACCGCGCTGGCCGGCTTGCAAATCACCCCGCCACACAGCACTGATATCAACCGGTTCCTCCACGGGTTCCTGATTTATCACTTGGGAAAATTCCCAAAAAGCCGCGCGTCTGCCCTCGGGGCTCGGGCAATCACCGCAGGAGACGGCTTGGGAAACCGAAACCCATGATTGACAGGTCCGGCATCACACGGAACTAAACCGCTCCGGCCTGGGCCGCATGCTGGGAGCGCGGACATTCCTGTCCGCAGCACCTTCCGAACACCCGCACGGTTCGGATTTGCTGCCGATTTTACAGGAGTACGCTGCTGCGGACAGGAATGTCCGCGCTCCGCCCGCCGTCACCGACTTGATTACTTTTCGATGTTTTTCCCGCTTGACAACCTCTACACTTGTAGAGATAGTGCCGCCGACACGAAATCTTATGCCCAACAAGCCCGTCGAACTGACCGAAGCCGAGTGGACCATCATCAAGGCGGTATGGGAGAAGGAGCCGTGCACGGCGCCGGCAGTGCAGCAGCGCGTGCATGTCCAAACCGGTTGGACCTATTCCACCGTGCGGACCCTGATGGACCGGATGGTGGGGAAGAGCCTGCTGCTGGCGCAAAAGGACAGCAAATTGACGTTCTATCGCTCCGCGGTGACGCGCGAGCAAGCGCAGCGCAGCGAGCTGCTCTATGCGCTGAAGCACGCATTCAACGGCGCGCTGACCCCGATGGTCCAATGCCTGCTCGACAGCGGCGAGTTGAGCGCCAAGGAGCTCGCCGAACTGGAAGCGCTGGTCAAAGCCAAGAAGAAAGGAACCAAGAAGTAGATGAACTCAGTTATTGAAGTGAGCCGAACCTGGGCGCCCTGGCTGCTGGGGAAGGTCTTCTGGCCGATGCTGTGGGAATCGAGCCTGCTGATTGGAGTCTTATTGCTGCTGGAATTCGGTTTGAGACGCAAGTTGCGCCCGGCGATCCGCTACGCCCTGTGGCTGGCAGTGCTGGTAAAGCTCGTCCTGCCGCCATCACTGGCGCTGCCCACCGGCGTTGCTTGGTGGCTCCGCCCTACTGCTTCTGTCGCATCAACACGCACGACAACTTATACCGTTCGGTACAATACTGCGGCGCAGCCCGGCCCTGCCGCCGATGGAACCGCCGCTTTGGCACCAGAAGCGGCCCCTCCCCTGCCCCTTGCAACCTGGGCAATAGGCGGCTCCGCATTGGTGAGCGCTGTTTTTCTGGCCTGCATGCTCTTGCGTTGGCGACAGGTCGCGCGAATGGCGCGCGGCTCAACTCCCGCACCTGATTGGTTGAATCATTTGCTCGAGGAAGCTCGCATCAACGTCGGTCTGAGCTCCCCAGTTTGCCTGAGGCTGACTTCCGCACCGATGTCCCCTGCGGTATCCGGCTTTTTCCGGCCGATAATCCTGCTGCCGCGAGCGCTTTCTGGGCGACTCTCCGCAGCAAGACTTCGCGCCGTGTTGCTGCACGAACTGATTCATCTGCGCCGCCGTGATGTGTGGGTCAACTGCGTGCAGTCGCTGTTGCAAATCGCCTACTGGTGGCATCCGCTGCTGTGGCTGGCCAATGCGCGCATCCGCCGCTTGCGCGAGGAAGCGGTGGACGACGCGGTGATGCTCGCTCTCCAGCAGGACAGCCCCGAGTACGCGCCGACCTTGCTGGAGGTCGCCCGCCTCGCACTGCAACGGCCCCTGCTGAGTTTGGGGCTCGTGGGCATTCTGGAATCCAAGACCGCGCTGCGCCGCCGCATCGAGCGCCTGGTGGAATTTCAGACACCGCAAAAAGCCGGCCTGACGCTGGTTTCGTTTCTCGGGGTAGGTCTGTTTGCCGCGATGGCCGTGCCGATGGGCCAGGCCCCGGGGGCTTTTCAGCAGCTTGCCGGTGAGGCTGCTGCGAATAGCAATGTCTGGCCCGATCCGCGCTTCCAGGGATACGCCCAGGTCAGGCTCGAAGCGGAGTTCTTCGTTGTGGACACCGCAAGCCTTCGCGTGAAAATGCCGTCGCTGCCGGACAACCAGGCGCCTCTGCTGGTCAGTTCCAATGAGGTGGGCGAGCTAAACCAAAAACTGCGGTTGGCTCACACGCAACCCGCGGCGGCAGGCGTGCCGTTAAGCTTTGCCAAATTCAGCGGCGGGGTATTTCGCTGGCTGGTCGGCGGGGCCAGCAACACCGGCGTCAATTACCAGGCCAGGGATGTGGCCGGGCAGATGATCGTAACCGGCGCGGAGGTCGGAGTCGCGGCAAACGGTTCTGACTGGGCGCCACTGTTTTTCGAGGTGGTACCGTGGACGGATGGAAACAATCTGCGATGCGACCTGAGGATTTCCTCGAACGGCAATACCAATTCCCTGCAACAAACTGAAGTTGTGCTGCCGGAGGATAGCGCACTGGTGTGGGCCACGCCCACAGGCCCATTTACCGGCAAGTCGGAACTGGTCGTTCTGCGCCGGCAGTCGGCTCGAGGCGCGCCGCAGCCATTGCCCAGCGATTTGGCTGCGTTGAGGCCTGCCAACACACCCGGATTGAACGGGCTAACCAACGGCGAGACCCCTGCTACAGCAGTCCTCGGTCGGCTGACGGAGGCGCGGGAAAGGGTGCAGGACGGGAAACTGCTCTTTGAGATGGGCAAGCTGGATGAGGCCGAAGCAAGTTTGAAAGCAGCGCTCAAGCTCAACCCGGAATCTCAAACCGCTCGCTACTATCTCAATGTCGTCCAGGCCGGACGAAATGAGGCAGAAAAGGATCACCCGGCAGCAAGGTCTGCACCAGGAACGGTTATCATCAATGCCCCGAATTCAGCAGCTCCATCGTCCGAGGGTTCCCGCCTGGCGCTCTATACAAGGGTCATTAAAGTTGATCCCGAGACCTTTCAACAGGCGCTGGAGAGCGTAGGCGAAAGAGAATTCGAAGCCGGGTTTGGTGTGCCGGTCCAAACAAATGCGATCACACCCCAGCAGGTTCGCCAGTTCTTTAAAACGCTGGGGCTGGAGCTTGGTCCGCCAAAGACAGTCTTCTTCAACGATCGCGAGGGCCGGCTCTTTGTCCGTGCCTCCCTCCAGGACCTTAATACTATCGAAAGCGCGCTCGCGGTCCTCGGGATTACCAGCCAGAGCACTAACGCAGGATTATCCCAAGTGCGTCCGATCCAAACCAAAACCAATGTTGCGGTTCCTCTTTCCTCCTCGGTGGAAAAGGTCCCGGTGCTGGGTGACATTCCAATCGTTAGCCGGCTGGTTCAAAGCAACTCGCCGCCTGCTCAAACGGCCATCCCTCCGCAAATCGTTATTACGGCTAAATTTTTCACCGTGCCGGCGGAACTCATGCCCGAGCTTGAACTGGAAACTCCGCTGAACCCCGTTAATCTTAGCCGGCAGCCCAAGGCCATCTTGTCCGCGCCGAAAGTGAGTGTCATTCGGCAGGCTCTGCAATCGCATCCAGACGTTCAGCTTATCGCCCAGTCTTCTGTGACCACTCTGAGCGGGCGTCAGACGGAAGTATCGATTGAACCGGATTTGCAATCAGCAGGGGCGACGAACCCACCATCGCTCAGTTTCGGCGTGCCGCAGGAACTCTTTGCCATTACCAACCAGCCGCCCCTCAGTGTGCAGTTGGATATTGTTCCTGACACAAGCGCCGATCAACCTACGATTCGCATCTCCGGCAAAGCCTTGGTGAAAGAGTTTCTCGGATATTCGACCCCTGACACTTTCTCACCGCCTGGATGGGATACGCGGCAGACGAAAGGAGACGCCGTCGTGGTCAGCACCTCTCCTCAGCTTGTGCCACGGTTCCAAGTGTGCGAATTCTCCTTTAACGCAGTGGTCTGGGATGGCCAAACCCTGCTGTTGCGTGGAGTCGTGGGCGATGCCGGTCCATCGCCAGGGACTGGGGGCTCAAGAAACCCGCCGAAGGCGCTGCTCATCTTCATCACGCCAACCCTTATCGACGCTGCCGGAAACCGAATTCAGAAATGAGCCGCGATTGCTTAGGCCGTCTCCAGGGTCATGATCTGCACCCGTTCCTCCCGTTTCTCCTTTTTAATCGTGGGGGCCCCGTCCGAGAAGGCCAGGTACAGAAACGCCAATAGGTTGGTGACCGGCAGCAGCAGCAAGATCGCGAAAAGCGCGTTTTTATTCCGCGCCTCAGCAATCTTGATGCACCACAGGACACCGGCGACCAGGTTCAGCAGCGGGATCAAAAACGCTAGAAACCACCAGGCCGACATTTGCGCCGCGCGCAACATCGGAAACATCTGCAGTATGGGAAACCAGATGGCCCAGCCCGGCTCGGCGCCGGCTTTTTCGCAAATCAGTTTGCTGCAATAACAGCCGAACAGATAAATCCCCAGCACCAACCCCGCACATAGCGCCAGAGTAGCCGTGGTTAGCGGCGGCAACTGCGTTTGGATTCCCGCAACGCGGTCCAGCATCGAGGCCCCCAACCGGTTTTCCAGCGAGCGGAGTTGAGGCGTTTGGACGCCCGCCAAAGTCTTTTTGGCCCAAGTTTGCGCGCCGGTCAAAGCGGCCTGGCTGGAACTGACTTGGGGCTTGGGCTCGACGTAGCCCAACTGCTCCCGCACATCGGATGGCAAGTCTGCAACCTTTACATTCAGCATGCCGGTGGAATGAAGGAAGAAGACGTAATTCTTGGATTTGGTTGTGACTGTCACATTATGGTACGTCTGTGTCCCGATCTTGAGCAGGGGGAACGTTTGCTCGAAGGCCGCCGCAACTTTGAGAGGCGCCACGCAGCTCATAACTATGAGCAGAAAGGTGAGATTGATTGCTCTCCAGACGTTACTTCCACGATTATGCATACACATTTCCCCAGCGTTGGGTTCCCGATTTTAATCAGGCTGGGCATGGAGACGCACAAATTGTGCCAGCGCAGAAATGATAACGGCAAGATTCGATTAGACGTTGCGTCAATTTAACATTCACCACACCGCGCGGGCAGCATTTCTGTTGTAGTAAGATAGGGTGTTTGCCTGAATGAGGTTTCGGATCACAAATACCCTGCGTGCAATTGGTTGACTTCCCCTTCTATGGTGTCTAGCTTCTCCGGTAAATGCGGAAACGCTGGCCCCGCAACCGTGGGCCAGGCAAATGGAAATGTCCCCCTATAACCTGCACAAAGTGCGCATCATCTGGCGGTTGGCCTGAACCACGTCATGGCACATCCTGTCATCATCCAAGGCGGCATGGGGGTTGCCGTGTCGGGTTGGCGGTTAGCGCGCGCGGTTTCACGACTCGGTCAGCTTGGGGTGGTCTCGGGCACCGCGTTGGCAGTCGTCCTCGCCCGGCGTCTTCAGTTAGGCGACTCCGGCGGCGAACTGCGTCATGCACTGGCTCATTTCCCATTCCCGCCGATGGCCGCACGCGTGCTTGCGGATTACTTCATCCCGGGCGGCAAGTCGGCCGACGCTCCTTTCAAGCTCACGTCGATGCCGACGCTGAGCCCTCGCCGCGAATTGGTCGAACTGACCGTGGTCGCGAATTTTGTTGAAGTATTTCTGGCCAAAGACGGCCATCAGGGTTTGGTCGGCATTAACTATCTCGAAAAAATCCAACTCCCGACGTTGCCGTCTCTTTACGGCGGGATGCTCGCGGGGGTCGATTACATCCTGATGGGCGCCGGCATCCCGCGCCTGATTCCCGGCGCGCTGGACCTGCTTGCCCAGGGCCAGGCCGCTTCGCTGCCCATTGACGTCGAAGGAGCGCTGCCCGGCGAAAAACAAACCGTCGCCTTTGACCCGCAACAGTTCTGCGGTGGTCGGGCCCCGCAGCTCAAGCGCCCCCAGTTCATGGGCATCGTCGCCTCCGCTACCTTGGCCATCGCGCTCGCGAAAAAGTCCAACGGACGCGTCGATGCTTTTGTGGTCGAAGGCCCTGCGGCCGGCGGGCACAACGCCCCGCCGCGCGGCCCCATGCAACTGAGTCCCCAAGGCGAGCCAGTCTATGGCCCGCGCGACGTCCCCGAGATAGACAAAATCCGCGCGCTCGGTTTGCCCTTCTGGCTGGCCGGCGGCTACGGCCATTCGGCCAAGCTAGCCGAGGCATTGCAACTCGGGGCCACCGGCATTCAGGTCGGCACGCCGTTCGCCTTCTGCGAAGAGTCCGGAATACTCCCGGATATTAAGCGACAAGCGATCACCCTCAGCCGGCTGGGTGAGGCGCGCGTCTTTACCGACCCGGTCGCTTCCCCGACGGGTTTTCCCTTCAAAGTAGCGCAAATGGAACATACCCTCTCGGACCTCGACGAGTATCGAGCTCGCCGCCGGGTTTGCGATCTCGGCTATCTGAGGCATCTCTACCGCCGGGCCGATGGCAGCATCGGCTTTCGCTGTCCCGCTGAGCCCCTCCCAAACTTCCTTCGCAAAGGCGGCGTCATCGAAGAAACCCTCGGCCGCAAGTGCGTCTGCAATGCCCTCACGGCGACTATCGGCGTGGAGCAGGTCCGCTCCTCGGGCCTGCCGGAACTGCCGCTGGTGACCGCGGGTGACGACCTGGCCTGTCTCGCTGAATTCGTGGAACCCGGCTGCGATTCCTATTCGGCCGCTGACGTGCTGCGAAAGCTTGTGCCGCAGATGCAGGCTTAGGCCTTGTTCTGTTCCGCGGCGACAACCCGGTGCTTGCCGCGGAATTGAAAGCCGATTCCAACCAGAGCCACGACAATCCAGACGATTAAAGCGCCGTAGCCCAAAGTGCTTGCGGCTGGATGTTGGGACGGATGGAGCCAGATTTGCGGCCCCCTTTGATGGCTGCCAATGAAGGGCCAAACCCCCGCCGTGAGCAGGTACGAGCCGCTGAAGGCGGTCCAGACCACAATCATCAACTTCTGAGCCACAAGCGCAATGAGTCCACAGATGACTGGGACAACGATAAAAACCAGCGGTTGGAGTTGGTGACCGGTTCCATTGACGAAGGCCGCCGCGAGAACGGTTCCCGCCGCGGCTCCAATCCAGAAAACCCCAAAGAGATAAAGCCAGAGGCACAGGACCAGCCCAATCACCCCCACGATGAGAGCGCACACGAGGCCAAGGCCCGCATTGCCGTGGAAGATTGCCATGCCGAGCTCCCAGCCGGCAAATCCGCCGCCGATTAATCCAACCAAACCCAAGGTCAACTTGAGAATGCGATAACCAAAAAAGCAGATCAGGATGCCGGCAACAATCGCGAACAATGCACTCGCCTGACCTGCCCATGCGTAATCATTCATGGCTTTTGTTTGCTCACCAGTGTAACGACTCAAGTATCGTGCGTCGAGATTGGAAGCGGAGGAAGCGGAAGGCGCACACCGCCAGTTCAGGAAGGGGCGGGAACGTCCCCGTCCCGGCTGTGAGAATATTTATGAATTGGGATTGACCCGGTGATTACCCAGCGAATTACCGCCGGCTTGACAATTTTCATCGGAATAACGATTATCGATATCGACACACGTTAACCTGATTAAATGAAAGCGCTCTGCCGCGAGGTCCTCCTGGCTTTTTGGAAGGTGCACATCCTCCACCACGCGGAGGAAGAGCCGATTCACGGCCAATGGATTTTGACGGAACTGCGCCGGCACGGGTACGAAATCAGTCCCGGAACTCTCTATCCATTACTGAACCGGATGGCACGGTTAGGGTGGTTGAAGTGTAAGGTGGACCCGGATGGGGGACGCCGCGCGCGCAAAGATTATCGCCTGGCCCGGCAGGGCCGCAGGGCGCTGCAGGTGATTCGGGAGCAGGTAAGAGAGTTGCATCGGGAGGTGGTGCTCGAAGCGCAGGCTCAGAGGAAATCACCCAGTCGCGACCGCATAAACGTGAAGCCCAAACGTCCCCTGCCCTGCTAAGCCCACGTCGGTAGCCCAACATGCAGAAGCAAATGAAAACCATTCTTCTCACGACAGCGCTCGGGATTGCTGTTCTGAGCGGTTGCTCGACGTCCAAACCAGACATGCTGGGCAATCTGCACGAGCCGCTGAACCCGGAATCGTATTACCTACCCAACGCGGAAGGGTCGCGGGTGGTGAGCGTCTCGACCAACGGACCCATCACTGCGGATATCGTCGTGCAAACGCATCGGGTGGCCGTCAATGAGACTGGCCCAAAAGAAACGATCGAGAAATTCGGGGAGGTATATGCGTTCTCGCCGAACTTTTTCGCGGTGCATCGGGACGAGCCCACCCGCATCAGTTTCTTAAACCTCCAACCGGACGATAATCACGATTTCATGCTGATCGACCCGCATTCGCACGTGTTAATGAGTGTGTTACTGCCGCCTCTCAAAGACACCTCCTATGTGTTCACGTTCCACGAAGAAGGCTTGTTCAATTTCGTCTGCGGGATGCATCCCTCGGTCATGCGGGGCCAAATCCTGGTGTTACCCCCCAAGTCTTCGCAATGATGCTTTGAGTCCCGGTCTATGAATCTGGTCCAAACGGCCTTGCGCCGGCCCTTTACGGTGGTCGTGGCCGTCATTGCCGTAATGCTCGGCTCGCTATTGGCGGTGCGCGAGATGCCGCGCGATATTTTCCCCACGCTGGGCATTCCCACCCTTTACGTCGCCCAACCCTACGGCGGCATGGACCCTGCCCAGATGGAGAGTTTTCTCACCTATTTCTACGAGTATCACTTCCTCTACATCACCGGCATCGAGCACGTCGAGTCCAAATCCATCCAGGGCGCGGCGATTCTCAAGCTGCAATTCCACCCGGGCACGGACATGTCGCAGGCGATGTCCGAGACCGTGGCCTACGTCAATCGCGCCCGCGCGTTCATGCCGCCGGGCACGGTGCCGCCGTTTGTCATGCGGTTTGACTCCGGGAGCGTGCCGGTGGGCGACCTGGTCTTTTCGAGCACCACCCGAACTGTCGGCGAGATGCAGGACGTGGCGTTGAACCGGGTTAGGCCGCTGTTTGCGACCTTGCCCGGTGTTTCGGCGCCGCCTCCGTTTGGCGGCAGCGCCCGCAGCATCGTCATCAACCTCAAACCAGAACGCCTGCGCGCCTACAACATGTCGCCCGACGAGGTGGTGACCGCGATTACCGACGCCAACCTGATCAGTCCTTCGGGGAACATGCCAATTCAAGGGATGTATCCGATGGTGCCGCTCAATTCGATCGCCTATCGCACCAAGGACCTCGAGAACATTCCCATCCGCACGGGCACGTTCCCGACGGTTTTCGTGCGCGACGTCGGGCAGGTGATCGATGGTTCGGACATCGTCACCAGCTACGCGCTAGTGAATGGCCGGCGCACGGTATATATCCCCGTAACCAAGCGCTCGACAGCCTCGACGTTATCGGTGGTCAACCTGGTCAAGGCCAACCTGGCGAAATTTCAAAGCGTGCTGCCGGCCGATGTCAAAGTCAGCTACGAATTTGACCAATCGCCGTACGTGACGCGTGCGATTGGCGGGTTGGTGCTGGAGGGCGCGCTGGGCGCGGTGCTGACGGGACTGATGGTGCTGTTGTTCTTACGCGACTGGCGCAGCGCCTTGATTGTCGTCATTAACATTCCCCTTTCACTGATGGGGTCGGTGTTGGCGTTGTGGCTGACCAGGCAAACGATCAACATCATGACCCTGGGCGGCCTGGCTTTGGCGGTCGGCATCCTGGTGGATGAAGCGACCGTTTCAATCGAGAACATTCATACCCATTTGATGCGGGGCCGTTCCATCGGACGAGCCGCGCTGGACGCGACGACCGAAACGACCGTCCCGCGCCTGCTGGCGATGTTCTGCATCCTGGCGATTCTCTGCCCGACGCTATTCATGGCGGGCGCGGCCAAAGCGATGTTCCTGCCATTGTCCCTGGCGGTCGCCTTCGCGATGGTGACCTCTTATTTACTGTCGAGCACGCTGGTGCCCATCCTGTCGATTTGGATTCTACGCCGGCATGAAACCGCAGCGACTAGCCACGCCGCAGCCGAAAGCCGGTTCGCGCGATTTCAACAGAAATATGGCGCCCTGGCGCAGAAGCTGGTCGGCGCGCGCTGGGCAGTCGTGGGCGTCTATTTAGCCGCATCCGCTCTGATTATCGTGGTCGTTGGGCGCACCATCGGCACGGAGATTTTCCCCAAGGTGGACGTGGGCCAGATTCAACTGCGATTACGCGCGCCCGCCGGCACGCAACTGGACGGCACCGAAGCCATCGCGCTACACACGCTGGACCTGATCAAGCAGGAGGTCGGGCCCAAAAATGTCGAACTCACGCTGGGCTTTCTCGGCGTGCACAGTTCGGCTTACCCGATCAATTTCATATATCTGTGGAACGGTGGCCCCCAGGAAGGGGTGCTGCAAGTGCAACTGAAGCCCGGCACACCCATCCACGTTGAACAGCTAAAGGAACGGTTGCGCAAGGTGTTTGCCGAAAAACTGCCCGGCGTCAGCTTTTCCTTCGAGCCGAGCGACATTGTCAGCCGCGTCATGAGCCTGGGTTCACCGACGCCCATCGAAATAGCGGTTGCCGGTCGCAACCTGGCCGACGACCGCGCCTTCGCCGAACGCATTAAGAGCGCCCTTGCACACATCCCGTCTCTGCGCGACCTGCAATTTGGCCAGGCGCTGGACTACCCGACGGTTGCGGTGAACGTGGACCGCGAAAAGGCGGGAGTGATGGGGGTCAGGATGTCAGACGTTTCGAAAGCGTTGGTCACAGCGACCTCGTCGAGCCGGTTTGTGGTGCCCAATTATTGGGCCGACACGAATATTGGCGTGGCTTACCAGGTGCAAGTGCAGGTGCCCCAGCAACGGATGAACTCCCTCGAACAGGCCAGGAACGTGCCGGTGCTCAATCGCGACGGCCACGGCCTGTTGTTGCGCGATGTCGCTAAGCTCACCAGCAGCACCGCCATCGGCCAATACGAACGCTACAATATGCAGCGCATGGTGACGGTGACGGCCAACATTGCCGGCGCCGACTTGGGCAGCGTCGGCAGGCAGGTCGATGACGCGCTTAAAAGGTTGGGCCAGCCCCCGGCCGGGATCACCGTGGCTGTTCGTGGGCAAGTCGTACCGCTGGGGCAGATGCTCGAGGGCTTGCGCACGGGCCTTTTGTTGGCGGTGGTCGTGATTTTTCTGCTGTTGGCAGCTAATTTCCAATCGCTCAGGCTTTCGTTCCTGGTTGTCTGTACGACCCCCGCTGTGATGGCCGGTGTTTTGCTGATGCTGTGGCTGACAGGAACGACGCTGAACATCCAGTCCTTTATGGGAGCGATCATGGCCATCGGCGTCGCTGTGGCCAATGCCATCCTGCTGGTCAATTTCGGCGAACGCAGCCGCTTGGCTGGGGCCGACGCCCGGGAAGCGGCCGTGGAAGGAGCGCGCACGCGGCTGCGGCCGATTCTGATGACCAGCACGGCAATGATGGCGGGAATGGTGCCGATGGCGTTGGGTTTGGGCGAGGGTGGGCAGCAAACCGCTCCCCTGGGACGGGCGGTCGTCGGGGGGCTGGCACTGGCCACAGTGGCGACGCTGCTGGTGTTACCAGCGATGTTCGCGCTGGTGCAGGCTCGTGCCCATCGCCGTTCGGCCTCTCTGGACCCAACCGATCCCGCCAATTCCGCTCCAGAACCGGCCTGAACCCTGAAAACAGAATCATGAAAGGACAGAATCATAAAGACACGAGAAAGCGCCAGAGGGCTGGCGCAGTCCACGACGCTTCGCGATTGCCGGAGCCCCCACCTGCGGGCGCCAGCTTTTGGACTGCGCCAGCCCTCTGGCGCTTTTTATCTGTTCTCATGAGCCTGAGTTGTTCTCCAAAGTGTCTGTCTGCATTTCGAAGCTTCTGGAGCGCGGTCCTCGGCTGCGCGCTCGCTTTGGTCCTATTCTGCGGATGTGGCCCCGCGAACACAGACCAGCCGCAAAAAGCATCTCGACCGGTTACCGTCCAAACCGTTCTTCCGACCCGCGGCGAGATTGCCCGCAACATCACGCTGCCGACCTTCCGCATCCTTCCATTGCAGGAAGCGACACTCTACGCAAAGGTCGCAGGCTATTTGAAAACCCTCTCCGTAGATAAAGGAGATTCCGTCAAAGAGGGCCAGTTGCTCGGTGAAATTGAAATACCCGAGTTGCTTGCTGACCGGGCCCAATACACCGCCGAAACGGACGTGGCGCGGACCAATTATGAACGAATGGCTGAGGCGCGTCAGAAAGCACCTGACCTGGTAATCCCCCAGACGGTGGATGATCTGCGGGGCCAGTATGAGGTCGCGCAAGCGAAACTCCAGCGGACCGAAACGTTGCTGCAGTATGCGCGCCTGGTGGCGCCATTCTCAGGGATGATTACCGCGCGATTCGTTGACCCAGGCGCATTCATCCCTGCAGCCACCACCGGCAGCACCCCTCAAAACGCAGCGGTTGTCACGTTGATGGATTATAGCCGCGTGCGCGTCCAGGCCTTCGTGCCCGAGCCGGAAGTACCCTTCATTCGAAACGGCACACCCGCCATTGTTACAGTGGAAGAATTGCCCGGCCGCACATTTCCAGGCTCGGTGACGCGCTTCGCCCATGCTTTGGACTCGGCCACCAAGACCATGCTTACTGAGATCGAATTGCCCAACCCCGCGGGCGAACTGCGGCCCGGGGCCTATGCTAGCGTGCAATTGGAACTTGAGCGCAAGCAGAACGCATTGCTCATACCGGTGGGGGCCTTGCTTGTAGAGAAAGCCGGCACGTCGGTTTTCATCGTCACGGATAGCAAAGCCAAAAAGACCCCGGTGCAGGTTGGTTTCAACGACGGCACTCATGCCGAGATAACAGGCGGAATTCGCGCGGACCAACCGGTGATCCTGATTGGCAAACAGGCGCTCAATGATGGCCAGCCGGTAAACATGGGGGCGAGATGAGGATCTCAATGTGCGGTTTTCGGTTTTCGCTCGGCACTTTTTATGTGTTGTTGACTGGCGCCGTGGCCGGCCACGCGCAGGAAGCCACCAACACGATTGCCCCGCAGACATTGTCTGCCGCCCCGCTTACGGGCGCATCGCAGACCAATGACGCGCTCAGTCCAATCGATTTGCCAACTACCCTGCGGTTGGCCGGAGCGCGCAATCTGGACATCCAACTCGCGCGTCAAAGTCTTAGAGAAGCCGAAGCCAATCGCCAAAGCGCGCTGGAGCAGTTCTTCCCTTGGGTCGCGCCTGGTGTGGCCTATCACCGCCGCGATGGCGTAGCCCAGGCTGTGCCCTCGGGGGTGATTTCCGACGCCCACTTTCAATCGTATTCCCCGGGCGTCGCTCTCACCGCTCAAATGGCCCTGGGCGACGCGATTTATACGTCGCTGGCGGCGAAGCAATTGCTCCTGGCCTCGGATCAAGCCCTCGAAACGCAGCGGCAGGACACCGTCCTCGCCGCCGCACAGGGCTATTTCGATCTGGTGAAGGCCAAGGCACTGGTGGAAGTCTCGAAGCAAGCGATCCAAATCTCGCAAGATTATCAGGAACAATTACACCGGGCGGTCAGCACGGGTATCGCCTTCAGAGGCGACGAACTCCGGGTCCAGACCCAGACCGAACAGTACGGAATTGTGCTGCAACAAGCCCTCGAGCGGCAGCGCGTCGCCGCCGTAAACCTTGCGCAAGTGCTGCACTTGGATTCACGCGTGGAACTGGTGCCGCTGGACACGGGAGTAACCGCTCTCAAACTGTTTCCCACGAATACCTCGATGAATGCGCTCGTCGCGCAAGCCTTGGATACTCGCCCTGAACTGAAACAAAGCCAGGCCTTCCTGGCGGCGAACCGCGCCGCAAAGAACGGCGCTCTTTTCGGCCCTTTGATCCCTGCGGTAGGCGCGCAAGTGTTCGCCGGCGGCTTAGGCGGCGGGCCGGATGGCGGCCCGAACAACTTGGGCGCTGAAGGAGATTACACGGTCGGGTTAAGCTGGCGCATTGGCCCCGGCGGACTGTTTGATTCCGGACGGCTGAATGCGACGAAAGCCCGGCTCGCCGCCGCGCAATTCGCCGATCTCAAGCTCAAGGACATTATCACCGCCCAGGTTGTTAGCGGGCTGGTTCGTGTCAACTCGACCGCAGCCCAGATTGATCTGGCCCAACGCAACCTCAATACCGCAAGCGAAACGCTTCGCCTTACCCGGGAGCGTAAACAGTATGGCGTCGGTGTCGTGCTGGAGGATATCCAGGCGCAACAAGCGCTGACGCAGGCGCGTTCCGATTACGTCACCGCCGTTGCCGAGAACGATAAAGCGCAATACGCCTTGAGCCGGGCAATTGGCAATTTCGGTCAATTGCCGCTTCAGCAATAGCAGCTTCAACGTGGTTACCCCACGCTCGACGTGAGCCGCTCAACCAGCAGGTCCTTGTACCCCTCGAAATCTTTCCATTCCGTAGCGACAAGCATCCTCGTGCCGCGCTCGCTTACTCGGGTGTAGCCATCGTCAGTGACTTCTATCGGCAGTGACTCCATGCGACAGAGCGCTTGGCCGAATGCCAGATACACCGCGACCGTATCGAAAAGCACACTCGAGTGCTCCTCAGCCGGAGAGGCCGCGGGGAGAGAATGGCCAGGCGCAGCCGCCTGTGTGCCTCGAATCCAGATGCGGTAATTCTCAATGATGGTCGCGGCGACCTTCTCTTTCGAGTCGCGCACTTTGGCGTAACGCCTTCCCTCGAGCTTCACGCGGCCACAGGTGTCCAGGGGCGTTATGGTGATCGGCCAGCCCGCGCCGCACACTTGCTGGCAGGCCTTCGGCGCGGCTTTCACGTTCCACTCCGCGCAAGGCGTCGGGCTGTCGTCGTACCCGCGGCGGATGCTGCCGGCCATGCCGACGAACCGCGCGCGCCTCGCGATGCGCGGCTCACGAACCAGCGCGGCGGCCAGGTTCGGCATCGGCGCAATACCGATTACCGTAATCGGCTGCGACGAATTCATTATCGTGTCGATGAGCGCCTCGACGCCGTCTTTGTGGACCTTGCCGGGATAAGAACTCAGCTCGTAATCTTTGACCCAGTCAGATTGCGGGCCTTCACCGTGCGGCTCCACATCAAGCCCCAGGCCGATGGGGATATCCGCGCGACCCACCGCCTGTAGGAACTTGGCCAGCAGCCGCCCGCGGTATTGCGACTTGCCGTAGTCGCCAACCGCCAGTTTCAAATCCAGTTCCGGGCATTTTAAAAGGAACCCAAGCGCCCAGGTATCGTCGATATCATCACCGATATCCGTATCAAGAATAACCGGGAGCGGGTGCTGAGGCCGGCTGGTGGGTTGACCGGCACGTAAGTAGCCCGACGGCGTTAGCAGCGCCGCCGAGCCGGCCAGCGCAGCCATATCCCGCAGGAATCGGCGCCGCGAGACGCCCACTATCCCGCTCCGCACTCGCCGCCGACAGTCCGACTGTCCGACGGCGCCCAGCAACCCCACCGCCGACCTGGAGACTGTCGCAGGCGGTCCCTTCTCGCCCGGATTGGCCATCGACCGTAACGTGCGCCCGGTCGCGGCTTGACGCAATCAAATAACGCCATCTTCAGGCGCGTTGGCTTCGCTTTCCGTCCCGCGCTGCCACGCGCTGCCAGGAGTTGCAAATCCACCCGTGACTTTCCCGCATGTTTCGTTAACATCAAACGGTACACCCATTCCCGAAAGGCACCTCATGTTCCGCAAAAGTATCTTGTGGCTCCATCGTTGGACCGGGCTCGCGATCGCGGCATTCATCATCGTGATAGCCGTGACGGGGACCCTCCTCGCATTTCCCAGGGAACTGGACCGCATGCTGAATCCGGCGTTGATGACCGTGCCGGTCCGGAACGCACCCCTGTTGGACGCGGTTGCGCTCCGGGAGCGGGCCGCGGCGATGGAGCCGCACGCCCCATTTGAATACTTCAATCTCAAGGTAACCCCCGGCCAATCATTTTGTCTCGGCGTAAGAGCCAAAACGGACCCCTCGACCGGCAAGCCTTACGATTTGGGATTTGACCAACTTTACCTGGACCCATACACGGGAGAAAAAGTCGGAAGCCGGAATTCAAGCCACTCGCTGATTCCCTTTCTGTTCAATCTTCACTATGGCATGACGTTCGGGAACCGGGGCGTTCGGTTATTTGGCTTCATCTCGCTCGTGTGGACGATCACCAGTATCATCGGCATCTACCTGACGTTTCCCTTGCGGCGGCGGCGCTCCAAGGCGAGCGAACAGACGAAGGATACGCCCAAACCTCCAGGCCGCTCATGGTGGCGGCGATGGATGCCGGCCTGGAAAATCAAGTGGGGCGGTGGGACTTATCGCATGAGCTACGACATTCACCGCGCCCTCGGACTTTGGACCTGGCTGCTGCTTTTCATCTTCGCCTGGTCCGGGGTGGCCTTGAACCTGCCGGCACCCTACATGAGAACCATGAATTTCCTCCGTCTCACCGTGCGCAACAGTGTGGGTGAGCATCTCACGATTCCGAAAAAACCGCCCGGACCTCCGGCGCTTGATTGGCGCGCGGCGTTGGAAAGGGGACGGGTACTGATCCGCGAAACGGGGCTCAAGGAAGGCTATACGGTCCGGGAGGAGTACTTCATGCGGGTGCTCCCCTCCTATGGCGTTTATCAATACGACGTGATAAGCTCCAAGGCCCCGCCCGGCGCGGAGATTCAGGATGCGGGAGTTTTCATCGATGCAAACAGCGGCGAGCTGCGCGATCATTGGTTACTGTCGAAGTCCCCACCCGGCACCATCATTACGAGATGGCTGGTCGCGTTGCACATGGGAACCTTCCTTGGACTGCCGATGAAAATCCTGATCTTCCTCTCGGGTATTCTCACCACCGCGCTCTGCGTCTCGGGCGTCATCATCTGGTGGAAGAAGTCTGATGTCTCCGCCTTGAAACGGAATCGTACGCTCGAGCGTTAGGCAGAGGCTGGGCAGAGGTTGGAGTGAAATCACCAGCCGCAGCCGAGGGGTTTCGACCTTTTGCATGACTGCGGGAGCTACGCTTGCAAGGGACCAGCAGCCCGAACCTTCACCAGCGTCGCCCAACCGCAATGCGGGCCGATGAACAGGTTCTCCGGCAGGCGGGACGGCCCCAGCCCCGACAATCCCTCCGCCGCAAGCCCGCTTTCAAAAAAACCCCGTAGGGGTTGACCTGTTGGTAGTACGAGCCGCCCTCCATTCTTCCTTTTTGTTTTTCGGTGGCGCGGGCCTCCATTCCTGAATCCACCTGTGCCTTTGCTTCCGCGCCACCGAAAAACAAAAACAGCGTGCCGTTAATCTGACCCGAACCGCCTGATGCGGACCCTCGCGTCAGGTGGTGTGGGAGCCGGGATGGCAATCCTCCCGGCGACTCGATAAGTTTAATGTATTTCACCGCGATGAAGATACCAATGCCACAGGACCGGGTAAGCCACGAACAAAGAGAAACCGATGAGCCCCCACCAAGCCCCGCGCTCGTGGCACAGAAGGCGGACCAGTCCACAAATGGCGGACGTGAGCAGGAGCAACCACACGATTCCAGACGTGATCATCCCAAGCCAAAGGACGGTGTAGGTACCGTGACCAGCACCCGTGAGAGCAGCCCCATAAAAGGTCAGCTGGATCGTGGCTGGGCACAAAATCACTGAGGCCAGAACAATCCACCGGCTCAGGAACTCCGTCTTTGAGTGCCTGCGAATCTCCTTCCCGCTTTCCATCGTAATAATAATCTGGCCGTCACGAAAGACGGCTGAACGCCCACTATCAATTAAAACGCTCATGCCACTTCTCAATAAATAAGGCTCTGCTGGTCGGTTGCAAGCGCCTGCGCCTTTGCATCCAACCCCAAAACTCCAAACAAAGCTCCTGGCCATGAAAATCCCGTACGTGCCGAGCCTCAGAGTGAGGACCCTCCCCATCGCGGCCATCCTTGACCTCCTCGAAAACCACCCGCGCAAAACCGCTCCTTGCGATGCCCACTCTGCGTTCCTCCGCCCTCTTGGCGCGCCAGCCGCGTTGGCCCGCCCTTGCAAGTTGCCCAACCCGGGGTAAAGTCCAACCAATGCCTTTGCCTTTGAAACTGCCCAGGGCGGGCTTCTTTCTGTGAAGCGGCTGAGCCAATGGATTCGATCCAGGGGCGGCTGGGCGCTGATAGCAGCGGCCCTGGTCGCAATGGCGGTGCCTCGCCTTCGCACTGTCCTGTACGGTAATACCGCAGGCCGTTCCGAGCACCGGTCGTTTCTCGTGCTAACCGGCCTGACACGGGGGCAACCTCTCCTTCCTGCGCCGGCGCCCCCCGAGCGCAGCAAGCTGGCACCGGCCTTTTTCAAGCCCGTGCCGACCTCCGTAGCCGAGCTCAAAGCGATGCAACAGCACGTCGAGAGCCTGGTGGCGCAAGTTGCCCCGGCCGTCGTCGCCGTCGAGGTCGGCACGGGCAGCGGCAGCGGCGTGGTTATTAGCGAGGATGGACTGGTGTTAACTGCCGGCCATGTCTGCGGCGACCCCAACCGCGATGTCCGTTTCACTTTTCCCGACGGCAAAACCGTCAGCGGCACCACCCTGGGCTCAGACGAAGACAGCGACACGGGCTTAATGCAAATTACCGACCACGGCAAGTGGCCGCACGCATCGCTGGGTGACCTCGCCCTCGCCACCCCGGGGGATTGGGTGCTGGCCTTGGGGCATCCGGGCGGGTTTGACTTGCGCCGCTCGCTGGTGGTCCGGCTGGGCCGCGTGATTCGCGTCGCGCCAGACGTTCTCCAGACCGACTGCACCATTGCACCCGGCGACTCGGGCGGCCCGCTCTTCGATATGCAAGGCCGAGTCGTGGGTATTCACACTGCCATCCGCAGGTCCCTTACGGAAAATTATCATGTCCCGATTACAGCGTTTTACGATACCTGGGCCGAGTTGGTGCGTCATGAAGTCATCAATCCGAGCCCGCAGGTGGCTTGGGCTGATTTTGGAGCAACGGCGCAGGACGACCCGTACGGGTGCCAGCTCAATGCGATCCAACCCAATGGGCCGGCGGCCAAGGCCGGCCTCAAGCAAGGCGATGTGATCTTACAGGTCGAAGGACGCTCGCTCAGCCGGGCCGCGTTCTTTCACCAATGGATAGCGGAGGCGCATCCAGGCGACGTGCTGCACTTGCAAGTCAAACGAGGAAACCAGGTGCTGGACTTTAATGTGACGCTAGGCGCCGCCCCGCACGGTAATTGAGCTATGCCTGCCCTTCCGCGCTTCCACCTTCAGCTCAAACTCACCCGTTGCACGGGTTTTGCCATTGCGCTGACTGTGCTGCTGTTTTTGCCGCTCCTGCTCGCTGCGGCCGACCTGTCGAGGGATACCTCGCTGCCACGCAGTGAGTACCTGGGCGGAGAACAATTCCTGCGCGCATTTGCGCCGGTCTCGGCTGCGACCCGTGATTCCATCGTTAAGCTTAATGTAAATGGCGAGACGGTCGCGCTCGGAACCGTCGTCGATGACAAAGGGCTCGTTCTGACCAAAGCCAGTGAATTGAAGAAAGGCAAACTGACCTGCTGGGTCGCTTCAGACCAGGAAGTTCCGGCGGAGTTGCTGAAGGTCGATGATGAAGAGGATGTCGCGCTGGTGCGGGTGCAGGCGCCGGGGCTCAAGCCGGTCCAATGGGCGCGCGACCCCGTAACGATCGGTGAATGGGCCATAACGCCCGGCATCGCCTCTACCCCTCACGCGGTCGGCATTATTAGCGCGCTACCGCGCCGCATTCGTCCCAGGCACGCGTACATCGGCATTCAGTTTGATTTCGGCACGTCGCTGCCAGTCATCCAGGAGGTGCTGCCGGGTTTTGGAGCCGAAAGGGCCGGGTTAAAAGCAGGCGATCTGATCCTGTCGGTCAATGACCGGGCGGTTACCAATCGGGACGAGGTACGCGATATGATGCTGGAGTTTCGGGCCGGCCAAACGCTTCATCTGCGGCTAAAGCGTGATGCCGCGCAAGTCCAGGCGGATGTGCTGCTGATGGGGTGGCGGGGACAATCGATTAACCAGCTCGGCGCACAAGTCAGCCAGCGGGCAGAAGGATTCGACCAGGCCATCGAGCACGATACTGTGTTGCAGCCATGGCTATGCGGTGGGCCACTCGTGAACCTTGACGGCAAGGCCCTCGGCATCAATATCGCCCGGGCAAGCCGGGTGACAACTTACGCCCTGCCGGCCGCGCTCCTGCAGCAAGTACTTGAAAGACTCAAAGCTTCTGTGCCATAACTGTTTCAGCAACAGGCCAGCATTTCAGAGCTAACCGTAGTAGCCGACGCCAGGAGGCTCTGATCTCTTCTCAGTCGGAATGATATGCAACCATTGGAACTTGGCAGGTTTTCTCTTGGGGTAGGCGACCGGTTTGGGCGGCAAGCGGCGGCCCAACTGCGGGCCTGCCAGGCCGCTCGCGCTGCCGGCGTCCAGGTCATCCCGGTTTGGAATAAATCCAATCGCGAGCATTTGATCATCGGCTCAGAACCGCAGTCCACTCGCGCCGCCGCCGACGCGGCCGTGCAAGCTTTGCATTGGCCCCTGCCCTATTTTGTCGATGCCGACCACATCCGCATCGATACCGTGGACCGATTTTTGCCCAACTCTGACTTTTTTACTATTGATGTCGCAGATTGGATTGGACAACCCGCCGACCCGGCGGCCATTCGCACTTTCCTGCTGCGGCACCCGGAACTGCAGCAAGAGCTCGAAATCACGGGGATCGGAAAAATTGCGTCTGACCAGGACCAGGTCCAACGCAGTGCCGCGAGGTATCTGAAAGCCGTGCAACAGGCGGGCGTGGTCTTCCGCCATGTTGCAGAAATGAAGGGGGAAGCAAATTTCGTCACGGAAGTATCAATGGATGAAACGGAGCAACCGCAAGGTCCGACTGAGCTGCTGCTGATTTTGGCCGCGTTGGCCGACGAAGGCGTGCCCGTCCAAACCATCGCGCCGAAGTTCAGCGGCCGCTTCAATAAGGGCATCGATTATGTTGGCAATTTGAGCCGATTCGAGCAGGAGTTCAACGACGACCTGGCCGTCCTCGCTTACGCGCGCACTCGCTATCGCCTGCCGCCCACGCTCAAATTGAGCGTTCATTCAGGCAGTGATAAGTTCTCCCTCTACCCGATCATGCGCCGTGCGTTGGCGCGGTTCGACGCGGGTTTGCATTTGAAAACGGCTGGAACAACCTGGCTCGAGGAACTGATTGGCCTGGCACAAGCCGGTGGCGGCGGTTTGGCCCTCGCCAAAGAAATCTACGCCCAAGCGCTCGAACACGTGGACGAGCTATGCGCCCCCTATGCGACTGTCATTGACATCGACCGGGCGCGGTTGCCCAGCGCGGAGACCGTCAACCGCTGGAGTTCCGAGCAATTCGTGGCCGCGTTACGGCACGAGCCGCGTAATCCCGAGTTCAATCCCCACTTGCGGCAATTGCTGCATGTGGGCTACAAGGTTGCCGCCCAAGCAGGCCAGAGGTACCTTGATGCGCTGAGCACCTATAAAACTGCTGTGGAACAGAATGTGACGGCGAACCTTTACGAACGGCATATTAAACCGCTATTTGTGTCCGCCGCGTAAGCCGGAGGCCATAGCCGGCGCGGCGCAAACCAAATCGAGTTATGAACTTCATCAATGACGAGTTTCTGCTCCAAACGCGCACCGCGCGCCGTCTGTACCATCATTTCGCCGAGTCACAACCCATATTTGATTACCACTGTCACTTGCCGCCCAAGGACATCGCCGAGAACAGGCAATTCAAAAACCTTTGGGAGGTGTGGCTCGAAGGCGACCATTACAAATGGCGGGCGATGCGCGCCAACGGCGTCCCCGAACGCTTCTGCACTGGAGACGCCGAACCCTTCGAGAAGTTTCGCGCCTGGGCCGCCACTGTGCCTCATACGCTGCGTAACCCCCTTTACCATTGGACCCACTTGGAGTTGAAGCGTTACTTCGGCATCGACGAACTGCTGGATGAAGACAGCGCCGTGCGCGTTTGGAAACGCGCCAATGCTCAACTGGCGGCGGGCGGACTCACCTCGCAAGGGATTCTGAAGAAGTTCAAGGTGGCGACGCTTTGCACGACCGATGATCCGGCCGATGACCTCCGTTATCATCGCGCGATCGCCAGCACCGCCAATGGCATGCGCGTGCTGCCGGCTTTCCGGCCAGACCGCGCGCTGGCCATCCACCAACCGCAGCCGTTCGCTGCCTGGCTCAAGCGTCTCGAAGAAGCCGCCGACCGCAACGTTCGCAGCCTGGACTCGTTTCTCGACGCCTTGCGCCGGCGCCACGAGTTTTTCCACTCCGTTGGTTGCCGCCTTTCGGATCACGGGCTAACCCAATGTTTTGCCGATTTCCCCAGCGACAAAACGGCGGCCTCCATCTTCGCCAAAGCATTGCGCGGAAAACCGGTTACCCCTGAAGAGCATGGCCAGTTGGCCTCCTTTATGATGCTCTTTTTCGGCCGTTTGGATGCTGAAAAGGGATGGGTCAAACAATTGCATTTGGGCGCATTGCGCAACACCAACACACGCTTGCTGACCCAACTGGGTCCCGATACAGGCTTCGATTCCATCGGCGATTCTCCCCAGGCCACCACACTGGCGGCTTACCTCGACCGGTTGGACTGCGAGAACGCCCTGCCCAGGACGATCCTCTACAACGTCAATCCGGCCGACAATTACGTCTTCGCTACGATGATCGGCAATTTCCAGGATGGCAGCGTGCCGGGCAAAGTGCAGTGGGGCTCCGGCTGGTGGTTCCTTGACCAGAAAGAGGGCATGGAATGGCAGTTGAACGCGTTGTCGAATCTCGGTCTGTTGTCCCGCTTCGTCGGCATGATTACCGACTCCCGCTCGTTCATGTCGTATCCTCGGCACGAATATTTTCGGCGCGTGCTATGCAACCTGCTCGGGCGCGACGTGGAAAACGGCGAATTACCCGACGACGATTTACTGCTCGGGCCGCTGGTCCGCAACGTTTGTTACGCCAATGCGCAGGCCTATTTCGGGCTGCCGGAGCCTATCCCCGCTGCTCCACCTGCCAAAGGCAAATCCGTTAAAGGCAATGGCCAAGGCCGTTCTAGGGCCGCCTAAGGGCATTTCACAGCAAGGCTGCGCCAGAGCGATTTCGAAAAGCCGTGAATTGCTGCTTCTGCAATAGAGAATCTGTATCAGCTTCTCGTATGACTTACAAATGCCAGCTCCGCCTGAATGGAAGTTTTTAGCTTGGCCTCATGGAGCCTTGCTAGATGGGTTCATAAACCGCCTGCTCCGATGGTCTGGGCGGGGGCAGAATGCGTGATTTTCACGCCAGTTGCGTGAAGACCACGCGCTCTCGAAACACTTCTTAGGGCTTTTCTAAGCAATCCTTCTTGGCATTATTACTGCTGATTGTACCTTGTGATAAGATTATTAGGCATCTTGACCAATGCCAGACCCCCGTGCAATGTCGGCCTCAACAGGGAGCGGAATACCCCGCCCGCCGAAATCGAAAAGGATATGGGATATGAGACCGACGCAAAGGACCAGGTTGTACAAACGTCTCCAATTGGAGACACGACTGTTTACCTCTGTTATCGGCTGCGCTTTGCTCATTGCGATTGGAATGAAAGCCTCGACGCCAATGCCGGATGATCTCCAATTGTTGCCCGCGAACGCGCTGCCAAGCCAGGCCACCTGGCTCTCGGTGAAAATGTGGGGGGAATATCCACCAAGCCCTTACAACTGGTTGGCCGGGGCGGAAAACGTGCTTTATTACCGTTCGGCGACTTTGGGGACCAACTTCGTGCTCATCGACGACACACGGGTGGATTACGCTGCGCAAACTATGAACGCGTCGCCCATGGACGCCAGTGGCCCGCCAATGCCAGGTAGTGGTAATGACGGTGGCACTAATTACGGCGGCGGAGGTTTCGTTAGCCCTAAGTACACTTCGAGCGACATTTATCTGACGATTACAAATCTTCAAACGAATTACTTCGGAGTAGCTATCCATGGGGTCACAAACAAATATAGGGGATATTGGCAGTTGCTCAGCAACCCTGTCGTGAACCTTCGCCCCTGGGGATTTGGAGAAATACAGACAAACACGGGCTCAACAAACGACCTCTACTTCTCCCCGATTGCGGATGATAAACCGATGAGTTACTTCTGGGCGGCGGGAGGGGACAATATTGCCTCAATCTCAGGACCACAAGACGCAACCGAGCCCGATTCTTTTGGCAATGGCGGTATCGATGGCAGCTTCACTGTTTACCTTTACGATTACAACACGAATCCGGTGACGGTCTGGTATTCGATGAGCGGAACGGCGCTGCCGGGTCTCGACTATAGCAACTACGTATCTCGTGGCACAGGAACGTTCGACGTAACTCACCGCGTCGGGAGCTTCACCATTGACACAGGACAGCAAGAGGCAACGGTCACTGTTCACCCTTTGTACGACACGAATGCGGACTTCGAGGAGCCTGCGGTTTTCACACTTATTCTGACTAACGGCTATCTCGTTGATCCCTCTAATTCCACGGCAACCGTTTACATCCGCGACAACTACGGAACCAATAGCTACGGCCCATTTAGCGTTGTGGCAACCAATGTTCCGGTGCCTGCCGGGATTGATTATCACGCTCCCACGCATTCCTTGTTGATCGGTGTCAACTTCCCCGACGGGGAACCGAATAACTTCGACCTGCTGGGTACGAATAACGTCCTGACCGCATGGTCAGGGCTTCACGGGGTGGCTGGTGAACTCAAGCCCTTTACAGCCAAGTCTTCTCTGGGTGGCTTCACGAATGGAGACACGTTCTTTTGCGATGGCACCCCGGGTGGAATCGGATGGCTTTCCGCTGACGGAACCGCTTCCAACCTGACTTGGTGCACGTTAACAAACGAGACGGATCAGGTGCAGGGAAGCTTCTACATAGACCAAACGGGGACTTGGAGCAACCACCTGCTGGCTGTCACGGCGGATGGTCCGCCTCAACCCGGGAGCACGCGTGGTGTCTGGAACATTTTTTCTCAAACCAACCCTGTACAGCTGACCCGGATTAATACTGAGCACCTTGAGGGCTTATTGACCGTTACGAACGATCCCGCATACGGTCCGTTCGCAGGATCATTACTAACGGCGGACGAAGATAATCATCTCATCTACGCTGTTCAGACAAACGGGTCTTGGGTGTCGCTTCCTCTGGGCATTAACGCCGATCAATTCCGGCTCATTCCGACAAATCAAGACCTTTACTGCGTACTCTATGCTGACGGCGCTCCTGCCGAGAGCATGATCCTTAAACTTTCCAGGACCTATTTCGCGGGTCACCAGGGGGATATACTTATCGAGGAATCAGGCGAAGTCTTCCCAGGCGTTGGAAACCTCTACATTCTGCATTGGGACACGGTCAACAATGGGCCTCATTTCTGGCGGATCGGTCTCCCAAGCACCTTATTCGGCCATTTTGAAGGGGTCACTTTTGCACCAATAGACATTCCTCCAATCCCACAATAGTTGTATGAAATTACTCGTCGTCGCAGCTTCGGCCACATTGATGTGGAGCACACTCGCCGTCGCGCAGGGGACCTTCCTGTATGATCAACAATCCTCTACAGACGAAACGGCGTGGCCGTACGGTAGCGGGGGCTCGCTGCCGTCCGCTGCACCATGCGGCCAATCTTTTACGCCGACACTCTCTGGCATAAATTTCATTCGCCTTAATTTTAACGACGGCAACCCCAACGATGGTTTAGGGACAAGCGTGTACCTGAACCTCAGGGCGAATTCATTTACAGGGACAACTCTCGGAACCAGCGACTCGGTAGCTATGCCCAATGGGTTCACTGGAGTTGAGGACTTCTCGTTCTCATCGACCATTCCCTTGACACCTGGAACAACATATTTCTTCGAAATTGTAGAAACCCCGTCTTGGGTTCCCTGGAATTTCGCTAACGGTTCATACGATTACGCTGGCGGCTATGCTTATTACCGCGGCAGTCCTGCGGGCGGTAGTGATTTGTGGTTCCGAGAAGGGCTTTACACCGTGCCCGAACCCTCCGCTGCCCTACTCGGTTTGCTCGGATTCGGGGTCCTCGGTCTGCTTCGAGCACGTCGCGGAATTGAGACGGCTTCTACATAGTTCATTAGTTCCTATTGCCCCTGCCATTTCGGGGGGCTTGCATGAAACCAATCGTGCTAATATTTCTGCTCCTTCTGGTGCTGTGTCTCGGGGAGGTCGGGGAGGGGTTCGGTTTGACTTGGTTGGAGGATATTCGTACTCATTGGCGCGGATTCGTTTGATGTGGCAACTGATTTGGCAACCAGTTTTCAGGGGAATACAAATTCTCCTGTATTTACTGGAACGCTCCGCGTTTCCTCCGAAGTCCCTTTGGAAGGGGAGAGGGCCGGGGTGAGGGGGGGCTTTGTGTAGCCAATCTCACAGACTTCTTCAATAACTCACATTTTCATGGCGCAGATTAAATTTGGCACGGACGGGTGGCGGGCAGTCATTGCTGAGGATTTCACCTTCGCCAATGTCGAGCGGGTTGCCCAAGCCGCCGCCGATTATTGGGCCGCCCACCCGGTGGCCGGCACGCAAAAACGGGTCATCGTCGGTTATGATCGGAGATTTCTCTCGAACGAATTCGGCCGGCGCACCGCCGAGGTCTTCGTCGGCAACGGTTTTCAGGTAGTGCTGACACCTGCGCCAACACCGACCCCCTCCGTTTCCTTTGCGGTCAAACAGCAGCGGGCCATCGGCGGTGTCATGATCACCGCCAGCCACAATCCTCCGATCTTCAATGGGTTCAAGCTCAAGTCCCATTACGGTGCATCCGCCGAGTCGGCCACGTGCCAGGCCATCGAGGCCTGCTTGGACCGCAGTGCGGTGAAGGCCACGCCTATAGACCAGGCCCAAGCGGGCGGCCGGCTTGCCATTCAGGATTTGCGTCCGGCCCATTACGCCGCGCTCAAGCAATTGGTCGATTTCAAGCTGATTGCCCGCTCGAAACTGCGATTTGCGCACGAGGCGCTCTTTGGCGTCGGGGCCGGCTGTTTCGAAGAATTGCTCGCCGGCACTTCCTGCCGCGTGACCACCTTGGATGGAGAACATGATCCGCTTTTCGGCGGGATTAACCCCGAGCCAATCCAAAAGAACTACACGCACAGCGCCGCTTTTCTCAAGAAGCACCCGCACGATATTTGCCTGGTGACCGACGGCGATGCGGACCGCGTCGGCGGCATGGACGGCCGCGGCGGCTATCTCTCGACGCATCAACTGATTTGCCTGTTATTGCGGCATTTTGTCGTGAATCGGCACGGCCGCGGGCGAGTCGTCAAAGCCCTGACGACCACCTCGATGGTGGACAAGATGTGCCATGGCTACGGGCTGGAGCTGGTCGAGACGGGTGTCGGGTTCAAGTACATCGCCGCCGAGATGATCAAGGGCAATGTGCTGTTGGGGGCCGAGGAGAGCGGCGGCATCGGCTTCCCCGGCCACATTCCCGAGCGCGACGGCATCGCCGCCGGGCTGTTCCTGCTCGAAATGCTCGCCACCGAACGCCGCAGCGTTCACCAACTCATTGCGAGGCTTGAAAAAGAGTTCGGCCCGCACCGCTATGGCCGCATCGACACCCATTATCCACTCGAAAAACGCGGCGCCTTGATGGATTTCCTCAAAACCAATCCGCCCGCAAAATTATTCAAATCTCCCCTGGCCGAAGTGAAATCCTACGACGGCGTCAAATTCATCGCGCGGGATTCCTCCTGGCTCATGCTCCGCGGCTCCGGCACCGAACCCATCTTGCGCATTTACGCCGAGGCCAGCTCCGACGCCGGGGTCCGCCGCCTGCTGCGGATGGGAAGTGAACTCACGCAGAGGGTTTAGATAACCGAATATTGCCCCGCAGCCCCATCCCCGCTTGCCATCATCACCCGTTCTCTTTACAACAGACGCATGAACCGCCGGAATTTCCTCAAGGCTGGCGCCGCTGGCCTGGCCCTCTCCACCTTGGGCACCTATGCCGCCGATTTAGCCGACCCACACAAGCGGGTGGGGCTGATTGGCTGCGGCTGGTATGGCAAGATCGATCTGCTGCGCCTCATCCAAATCGCTCCGGTTGAAGTCGTTTCCCTCTGCGACGTGGACCAGCACATGCTCGCTGAAGCCGCCGACATCGTCGCCTCCCGCCAGCTCTCGAAAAAGAAGCCCCGCACCTACTCCGATTACCGGCAGATGCTCGCCGAAAAGGACCTCGACCTGGTGCTTATCGCCACGCCCGACCATTGGCACGCGCTGCCGATGATTGCCGCCTGCGAAGCAGGCCTCGATATTTACGTCCAGAAACCCGTAAGCGTCGATATCGCCGAAGGCCAGGCGATGGTGGCCGCCGCGCGCAAACACCAGCGCGTCGTTCAGGTCGGCACTCAACGCCGCAGCACCCCGCATCTCATTGAAGCGCGCGACCGCTTCATCCGCGAGCAGAAACTCGGCAAAATCGGCCTAGTCGAAATCTATTGTTACTATGGAATGGGCAATGGCCCGGACCCGGCCGACTGCCCGCCGCCGCCGTATTTGGACTACGAGATGTGGACGGGACCGGCGCCGATGTTGCCGTTTAACCCGATGAAACATCCGCGCGGTTGGCGCTCGTTTATGGAGTATGGCAACGGCATCATCGGCGACATGTGCATCCACATGCTCGACATGACCCGCTGGATGCTCGAATTGGGCGCACCGAAAAGCGTCAGCTCGTCCGGCGGAATTCGGATTGCTCAGGGGCGCAAAGCCAATATCTCCGATACCCAAACCGCCGTTTTCAGTTTCGGCGACCTCGACGTGGTATGGCAGCACCGGCGCTGGGGCCCATCGCCGGACCCGAAATATCCGTGGGGCGCGACCTTTTACGGCGACAAGGGCACGCTCAAGGCTAGTGTTTGGGGTTATGACTTTGTGCCCGAGCACGGCACCCCGGTCCACCAGGATGTCACTTACGAATACGACAAATATCCGGAAGACCGGACAGAGAAAGACCTGGAGCGGCATGTCGCACCAGCGGTGCGGCGGCATATGCTGGACCTGTTAGGAGCAATTGCCAAACGCGGCCGGCCGGTGGCGGACATCGAGGAGGGCTACGTCTCGACCGCGAGTTGCATTTTGGCGAATATGTCGATGAAACTGGGGCGCAGCTTGAGTTGGGACGCCGCCAAGGGCTGTGTGCTAGGCGACGACGAAGCCAACAAGTTGTTGCGCCGGCCCTATCGCGAGCCCTGGGTGCATCCGGAAGCGGCCTGAAGACTCAGAGGTCAGAGGTCAGAGGCCAGAGGTCGGAAGTCAGAAGTGCTCTTCTGCTTTCTGAGCTCTGACTTCTGATCATCTGACTTCTGATCATCTGACTTCTGATCATCTGGCTTCTGATCATCTGACTTCTGATCATCTGGCTTCTGGGCCAGCCAGCGCGCCGCGACGCCTTGAACCATTTGTACGAGCCGGTGGAAGTCATGCGGCTTTACAAGATACTCGCGCGCGCCCATTTCTTTCGCCTTTTCCAAATCCCGAGCGTCCGAGGAGGAGGAAAGCACGACCACCGGCAAGTACTCCAATTCAGGCCGGCGGGAGAGCCATTCCAGGACATCAAATCCGCTCATCCGCGGCATTTTCAAATCCAACAGCAAGAGCCCCGGCAAGGGGTGCGCCGAACGATCCCCATACGGCTCGGCGCCGCCCAAGTAATCGACTGCGGCCTGCCCGTCATGGGTCAGGACGAAGGGGTTGGGCACACCGGCGTGCCGGAGAGCCATCTTCAGCAGCACAGCATCGGTCTCCTCATCTTCAGCAGCCAGAATCGGAACGTAAGCAGGCATAAATCGCGCGCCTTACAAACCGGACTCAAAGTCGTAGCAGGTCCGGCCCGTCATCCCCAAACAATTCTACTTTGCCGGGTTAGTCGCGTTTATGGGGTAATCACCTACCCGGGCTATATTCGCGAGCCGGAGTTCCACCCAGAAACGGCTGCCGTTGCCCGGCTCCGACTCGGCCCCAACCTGGCCTCCCATCCGTTCGGCCACTTTGCGCACAATCGCCAAACCGATGCCGGTGCCGCCCTCGCGCGTGCGCTCCTGCTCTACTGCACTGTTCGGCCATACCGATTTAAAGGGGACGCGGTCTTTCTTAGCCCAGTCCTGTCCGGCTGTCACTCCAAATCTCATCAGCGCACATCAGCGCCAAGGTCCCGCAATTAAGCTTGCCGCATTGCGTCGGTTTGCCTTACAAGGACGGCGCATGGTTGCCGGCACGAGTGTTATTTCACCTTTCAACCTTAACGAATACCTGGGGGGCTGCACCAAGGCCGTCAATGACGCCTTGGACCGGTTCCTGCCCGGGCCGCGCACCCGTCCGGCGACGATTCACGAGGCGATGCGTTATTCGCTATTTGCCGGCGGCAAGCGCGTTCGGCCGGCGTTGTGCCTGGCGGCCGCGGCGGCGTGCGGTGGGCGAGACGCGGATGCGCTACCGCTGGCGTGCGCCGTCGAGTGCATCCATACCTATTCCCTCATCCACGATGATCTGCCGGCGATGGATGATGATGATTTCCGGCGCGGCAAGCTGACCAATCACAAGGTGTTTGGCGAAGGGATCGCCGTACTGGCCGGAGATGCATTACTGACGCAGGCGTTCGAGATCATCGCGCAAGCGCGCGCCAGCGCGCGCTACTCGCACCAGGCGTTGGTGCTCGAACTGGCTCGCGCTTCGGGTTCGCTGCAACTGATCGCCGGACAGGTCGCGGACCTGGAAGCCGAAGGCAAGCGGATTACAGCCCAACACCTGCGCTACATTCATGAGCGTAAGACCTCGGCGCTGCTCGGTTGCTCGGTCCGGCTTGGGGGCATGAGCGCCAACTGCCCCGCGGCGCAGTTAAACGCGCTTACGGACTTTGGTTATCACGTTGGTTTGGCGTTCCAAGTGATTGATGACATCCTCGACGTGACGCAGAGCAGCGACAAGCTCGGCAAGACTGCCGGCAAAGATATGAAAGCGCAAAAGGCGACGTACCCGTCGATCGTCGGGCTGGAGAAATCACGCAAGATTGCGGCCGAGCTTACCGAGCGCGCATTCGCGGCGTTGAAGGTCTTTAAAGGACGGGCGCCCGCCCTCGAGGGTCTGGCGCGGTACCTGTTGCAAAGGGATAGGTAGGGACTGGCCTAATCATGCATCGGCGCTTCGAGCAACCTGGGCTTGCGCTCGTGCAACGGCAGCCAAATCCGGAAGGTGGTTCCACGACCAACCTGGCTCTCCAATTCGATGCGTCCAGCATGGGCGCGGACAATGCGCTGAACGATCATCAGTCCAAGGCCGGAGCCTTTCTTTTTTGTGGTGTAAAATGGTTCGAAAATTCGGTTGAGCTGGTCCTGGGGAATGCCGCCACCGGTATCGGCGACGCTAACCCACACCCCTTCGCTGCTCTCCCCGGTTTGCAAGGTTAACGTGCCGCCCTTGGTCATGGCCTGCATGGCGTTCTTGATCAAATTAACCAGCACTTGCTGAATCTGACCGGCGTCCAGAGGGCTGAGCGGCAGTTGGCGCGCCAGGCGGGTGCGCACGTGAAGTCCGCGATTCTCCAACTCGGGCTCGAGCAGTTCGAAAGTCCTGAGCACGACTTCGTTGAGGGAAGCAAGTTTGATTTGGGGTGGCGTCGGCCGGATGGCTTGCAGGAATTGGGTGACAATATAATCGAGACGGTTGATCTCGCCTTTGGCCACGCCCAGGTACTGTTCGAGCTTCTCGATGCTGTCAGCCAGTTCGTTATCCGCACTGAAGTTTTGTGACCGCGGCCGCGGCCGGGACTTCCCGCCAGCGCTCGAACCGGCGCCGGCCTTCAACTTGCGCACTTCGCGTTCAAGCAATTGCAAGTGAATGTGGAGCGCGTTGAGCGGGTTGCCGATTTCATGCGCCACGCTGGCGGCCAGCATCGTCAGCGCCTGGCCCCGTTCGCTTTCGATGGCCTCGAAGGTCTGCTGCCGCGCTTCGGTCGCGTCATGCAGGATGAGCGCGACCCCGGTGCTGCCGGTGGCTTGGCCATCAAGGGGCGCCGCATACAGCCGCAGAAAACGTGGACGCGGAAAATGGACTTCAAACTCGTGTCGAGCAACGCCCGGGCCGCCGGCCGTATCGAGCCGGGCGAGTTTATCCCATTCCAGCCCCGGGATGAACTCCGTGACCGGCTGCCCTTCCACATTGGGTTGCAGCCCGAGCAAGCGCGTGACGGCCTGATTGAAATACAAAATCCGGCCGTTCTCATCCACCACCAGCACACCGTCTTCAATCGTATTGAACAGTGTTTCGAGAAAGGTGCGCTCATGCGCCAGGCGCTGAACAACCGTTTGGAGTCCTTCGGGGTCGAGGCGGCTGATCCGGCCCAGGACCTTATCGAGGAAACTGGATTTAGACGCCATGTCGCAGCGCTACCTGCCCAGGCCGTAGCGCTGGCGGTAGGCAGCATCACCGGCGGCATTGCCGCCGGCGGGGACTGGCGTTACCATGGGCGCGGCTTGCGCCGTGGGCGGCGGCGCAACAGTGGTGGCCGAAAACACACCCGCCGCGACCGTCTGTTCGGCGTCCGGCAAGGCGACAAATATTTTGCCCGGGAGTGTGCCGTTGGTGGCCTCGCCGAGCTCAAGTTTCATCGTGTAACCCGAACTGAAGAATTTCGTACTGGGCGCGTAACGCGGATTGGTTTTCCACAGTTTAGCGATCGACGGCACGCCGGCACCCCGCATATCGCTCGAAATATTGAAGGACTGTCCACCGAGTTTTTCTCCTGGGCGCAAGTGCAGGTACACCAGTAGCTCGCGGTCGGGCGCCGGAGCCTGGCCCTGGCTAAAGCGCAACACTTCCGCTGTTTGGATGGGCCCAACCAGCACGGTATCGGCGACGAAGTTCGTTCCTGAGATTGAGCCGTTCACCCGGCTTTCCGGAATTTTCGCCCCCATCAGATCCAGCGTCCAGGTGGGAGGCACAATTGGCAGTTGGGCGGCATCGGCCGCCGCAGGTTGAGCGGAGCCCGGGGAGATTGGAATTTCCTGACCAACGCCGCTCGGGCGCGAGCGCGGGCCGAAGGCCCGGCCGCTGGACTGACCCGGGAAATGGCCGGGCTCAGTTGCGTCAAGGACGGCATTCAGATTGGCGATATGGCCGACCTGGCTTTCGCCCGAGTTGCGCGCTTCCTCGGCCTTGGCTTGAGCGTTAGCTTTTTCCTGCTTGTCTCTGAGCCAAATCCAGCCGAAATAGCAACCGGCCCCCAACGCGACAACGACAGCGCCGGTCGTGGCGAATTTAACTACCGGGTTAGCCCGTTTCGGCGGTGGCGCCGCAAGGTTGCGAATGGGAATCGCCCGCTGCGGAACGGCGGGCTTTTGCGCAACAGATTGACCACCCACCTGGCTGAGAGAAACTCGAGGAACCGCAGCGGGAGGTGGAGGCGGCACGAGCGATGCAGGGGCGGGCGCGGGTGCAGCCGGCGCAGCCGGGACAGTAAGCTCCTTTTGGCAACTGGGGCATTGGAGTTGATGGCCACCCCAAAGAGCGTCGCAAGTGATGTGCTGCTGACAATGAGGGCAGGCGAATTTGATATCGGCCATAATCCGGTTTGTGGGACCATTTAGACCACTGTTCGTGGCGGAGGTCAAGCGATCTAACCGGTCGCGTTAGAAGCCCTTTCCCCTCGGACTGCGGGTTGGGGCGCCAGCTTTTGGACTGCGCCAGCCCCCTGGCGCTTTCGAATGCCTCATCCCCCACCACAGCGGCAGAGGGCTGCCGCAGTCCACGACGCTTCGCGACACAGCGTCACTACCTTGCATTCGTGTTGCCTTCAACAGCATCGGACGGCGCGTTCGGACGCCAGCTTTTGGGCTGCGCCAGCCCCCTGGCGCTTTCAAATGCCTCATCCCCCACCACAAGCGGCAGCCCTCTGGCGCTTTCGAACGCCTCATCCCCCACCACAGCGGCAGACGGCTGCCGCAGTCCACGACGCTTCGCGACACAGCAGCGCTACCGTACATTCGAGCTGCCCAAAACCTCACGGAATGAGCGGCCCGCCTAAAAATCGAAAGGAGCGTTATGCACAGGCAATGCTCAAAGTGCGACCAGTTCCCGCTTTCGCCGGGTAAACCGGCAGGAATGGGTGTAGCCGGCGGCGCGCGCCAGTTGCACAGCTTCGGCCAGGTTCAGCCCGACTTCCTGCGGCGCGTGCGCATCCGAACCAAAGGTGATCGGAACGCCGAGTTGGGCCGCCAGATGCACGATCCTTTGCGAAGGATAGATTTCCTTGCAATCTTTACGCAAACCGGCGGTGTTGAGCTCGATCGCCACACCGTGCTGTTTTGCTGCTTCCAGGAACCGCCCGGCGAGCGGCATCCAGTCTTCTGCCGGATAAACACAAAATTTTTTGCAAAGGTCGGCATGGCCAATGATGTCGAACAAGCCGGATTCTGCGGCGGCGGTGAGTCGCTGGAAATAAACCGTCCAGACCTCCATCGGGTCGTGCTTCTTCCATTCGGAGAGTTGCTTGGGATTATCAATCGCCCAGTCTGATGAAATGTAGTGGACCGAACCGATGAAATAATCCCAAGGATATGTCGCCGCCAGCTCTCGCACCCATTGCTCATAGCCTGGCAAGTAATCGACCTCCAGGGCCATTTTGATCACCAGGTCGGGGTAGGTCCGGCGCGCCTGCTCCACTTGCTCGAAGTAGCTATCCAACTCGGCGCGGCGCATCCGCCAATCATCGAAATCGTCCTGCGGCATCGGGTTATGATCAGAAAACCCTATTTCGGTGAGGCCGGCTCGGACCGCTTGCGCAGCCAATTCAGTCGGTGTGCCGGTAGCATGACGGCACAACGGCGTATGCAGGTGATAATCGGCAGGCACGGCTAGACCAAACAAGCAGCCTTCCGCAGCATTGCACTTTGCTGCGGATTCAATCCCGCACCCCTTCGGCGTTTCTATTGCGCCGGCTTAGCCGGGGCGCTGTTGGCGACCTGCTTGATTTGCTCCATCACCTGCGTGATCACCGCTTTTTCCTGCGGGCTAACTGCAGGATCATTGGACAACTTATCCAACGCCATCAGCGATTTGACGTAGTCACCATAACGGAAGCCGAAGGAGAAGTTGTTAAACTCCTCCTGGACCGTAGCGTTTTGGTTGGTGGCCATCGCGGCCTGCAGTTGGGGCAGGTCAACCGTGACGCCATTGACCTGGGGTGGCGGAGGCGTCTTAGGCGCTTTGTTGCAGCCAGCCACTAACAAAACGGCGGCTAACGGCGCGACTGTTGTTAGGAGTTTACGCATGAGTTTAGTAAACCGGGCTACCTGGGCGAGGCCGAGGTGTGTTGGGCTAGCCAGGTCAGATCGATCGTATCGGAGGCGTTCGCAGCTCTTTGCTGGCTCGGACCCTTGGTGATGGCAGAACCCAGCCATTTATGCAGTTCAGAGTGTCCGTCACAGAACGACATGCCGGCGGAACCGCCGTGATAATTGGCAGGAAAATCAATGAATACAAGATCCGCCGGATTGGCACTGGCAGCCAGGCCGCCGTCGTTGATGCTGAACTTGGCCTCGTCGGTGGTCAGGAACACCATCGACGGCCCGATGCTCCGGAAGTCAGTGGACCTGCCGAAACCGGCGTAGGTTTGCTGGGCGCAATTGCGAGTGCCAGGCGTCCAGCAGGCGTTGGAAGGGAACATGGGTCTGGACTGGGTGTGTCCGCCGCAGGTGCCGACATAGCCCGAGCAGATGGTGCCGACGGCCTGGTTCAGAGACATGCTCCGCGCGTGCGGCACGGTCTTGCCGATCAGTTGAGGTTGGCTTCCCTGGTAGATCCCCGCCGCATCGTCAGCCGGGCAGTGGAAGATGGAGACGTTCGCCGAAATATAAGAAGCAATCAAACAAAGCTGGGGGTTCATGAGAATGTCCGGGTTGAACGCAGCCGAGCCACCGGGCAACGAGACGTTGCCGGCCACCCAATTGTGGCCCGGGACCGTATTCCCATCGTCGGGGTTAGGCGGGTAAAAGTCGGTATTATCAAGCGTGTACATGTGGAACGAAATCGCAAGTTGTTTCGAATTGTTCATGCACTTGATGCCCTGGGCTTTTTGCCGAGCGCGCGCCAAGGCCGGCAGCAGCATCGCCGCCAGAATCGCGATAATCGCAATGACGACTAACAACTCGATGAGCGTAAAACCCGACCGCGCAGCGCGCCGGCCAAGTGTCTTGGAGGTGGTGGATGGAGTGTTCTTATTCATTTCCAGGATTGGGTTCTATTAATCAAGCCAGTAGCAACCGGGGCTTTTGTTCAAAACCTACGCCGGAACGTGTTCCGAGTAAAGCGAAAAAACGACGACAACAATTAGGCGAACTACCGCTGCCATGAACTGCGGCGGCCAGCCTGCGGCAAACGGTTGATGTGTCATTGCCGAAGAGGCTAACAAAGCCTTTGCCAAAGGCAATCCATAAAAACCTATGAGCGGAGGGTGGGCGCGTGCGACGTTCATCAGGCCACCTTCAGTGTGAGCTTTTGGCTGCGGACTAAAAGTCCACGCTGCGCCAGGAAGTCTGTGCGCATATCGCCGGAATCCAGCGGAGGATGCCTCGCAAGCTGCCTGCGCAAAGTATGCGCAGAGGCTCATAGCGATCTGAGTAACTTTTGCGCACGGGCCGCAGTAGATTACCCGCTAAATTGCGCCTTTTTGGTTTTGGCACGGAGGTTGCATTGGGCTGGATTCACACGCAGGCGTCATCGCCAGCGGGCGATGCCGCACCATCAAACCGAACGCAGTCAAACATAAAAATTATGACGAAACATTCCTGGTTGGCCTGGACGGTGGCAGCGGTGCTCGGGTTCAGTGCGAGCAGTTTATTGGCGCAGAATGATAACGGTGGCCCAGGCGGACCCGGCGGTCCCGGGGGCGGCCGCGGCTGGCGCAATATGGACCCGGCGCAACGCCAGCAAATGATGATGGACGGGATCAAGAGCGAACTGGAAATCACCGATGACACGGAGTGGAACGCGTTGCAACCGCTCGTTAAAAAAGTCATGGATGCCCAGCAGGCCGTGATGGCCGAACGCATGCGTGGGTTCTTTGGCCGCGGCCGCGGCGGCAACAATAATGGCGGCGGCGATCAGGCTCCGCGCCGCGGCGGCATGTTTGGCACGCCCAGCCCCCAAGCCGAGGCGCTCCAGCGCGCAGTGGACAGCAAGGCTTCGACGGCCGAAACCAAAGCGGCGCTAGCCAAGTTCATCGACGCTCGGAAGACCAGCCAGGCGAATCTGGAAAAAGCCCAGGACGAATTACGTAAGGTGCTGACGGTGCGTCAGGAAGCGATTCTGACGTTGCGCGGCATGCTTTAAAGGTTGTTCCATGAGCCAACCAGTCCTCCAGGAAGCGCCGTTGCAGGTGTTGCTCGACAAGATGGTCGGGGACAAGCAACTCTCCGTCCACGACGCGCAACACCTGGCGCGCGAGCAGGAGCGCGCCGGCAATGGCGCGCTGCACACCCAGGAGCAGGTGCTGGGCTGGCTCGCACGCGAATACGACCTGGCCTTCACCAGCCTGGAGGACATCGCCCCTGACAAGCAACTGCTCTCGTTGTTCCCTGCGCGGATTCTGTTGCGGGAGGAGTTGCTGCCGTTGCGCCGCCTTAACGGCACAGTCGAGGTGGCAACCAGCCGTCTGTTCGCCACCCAGGGCCTCGATGCGCTCAAAACGCTCACCGGCCTGAATCTCAAACCGGTGCTGGCGACCAGCGAAGCCATTCAGCGCGAGATGAAGAAGTGGCTGGGCGTCGGCGCCGACACGATCGGCACGCTGGACGAAGGCGGCGCGCTGCAGGTCGTCGATGACCATCCGGAAGAAGATACCGACCTGGACACAGCGGCGGAGGACGCTTCGATCATTCGCTTCGTTAACCAGGTGCTGCGCGATGCCATCGAGTTGCGCGCCTCCGACATCCATCTCGAACCGTTCGAAGACGAGATGCGCATCCGCTACCGCATTGACGGCGTGCTGCAGGATGTGCCCGTGCCTCAGCAACTGAAACGGTTTCAGCCGGCCATTGTCTCGCGCGTAAAAATCCTGAGTCATCTGAATATCGCTGAAAAGCGGCTGCCACAGGACGGACGAATCAAAATCCGTATTGATGACGCGGAGGTGGACATTCGCGTGTCGGTGATCCCGATGTTGCATGGCGAAGCGGTGGTGATGCGTCTGCTGCGCCAGAACGCCACACTGCGCGGCATGGAACAGTTGGGGATGGCACAGCGCGAGCTGGACTGCTTCCGGCGCGTGCTCCAAATGCCCCACGGCATTATCCTGGTCACCGGCCCGACCGGCAGCGGCAAGACCTCGACCCTGTACACCGCTTTAAACGAGATCAACGATGCCGAGCGAAAAATCATCACTATCGAGGACCCGGTCGAATACCAGCTTAAGGGCGTCAATCAAATCCAGGTCTCCGAAAAAGCGGGGCTGACCTTCGCGCGCGGCTTGCGTTCGATCCTGCGGCACGACCCGGACGTTGTGTTAATCGGTGAAATTCGCGATCAGGAAACGGCCCAAATCGCGGTGCAGGCCTCCCTCACGGGCCACTTGGTGTTCTCGACCCTGCATACGAATGATGCGCCGGGTGCGCTCACCCGGTTGGTCGATATGGGAGTCGAGCCGTACTTGGTTGCCTCCTCACTCGAAGCCGTATTGGCGCAGCGGCTCGTACGTGTTTTGTGCAAAGAGTGCCAGGAAGAGGATCAGTCTCCCGCGGCCCAGGCGTTTAAAGAACAGGTGGGTATCCCGGTGGAGACTCCGATTTATCGCTCAGTGGGCTGCCGCGCCTGCCGTCAAACAGGCTTTCTCGGCCGGCAGGCTATTTTCGAGTGGATGGATTCGGATAATGAAATCCGCGAGTTAATTCTGAAGCGGGCCTCGAGTGACGTCATCCGCGAAGCCGCGCACCGCGGCGGAATGAAAACGCTGGCGGAAGACGGCTGGCGTCTTGTCCAGAGGGGGGTCACAACCGTCGAGGAAGTCCTCAGCGTGACAACGGCTAAGGAAGTGGAACGCACCAAGCGCGCCGCGACCGCCAAGGCCGCTTAGCGTTATGCCGCTGTTCCAATACAAAGGACTGCAAGGGGACGGCACGCTGACCGAAGGCCAACTGGAAGCAGCGGGCCGGCAAGAGGCCTTTGCGCAAATGTCCGGGTTGGGCCTGCGCCCGGTCAGCCTGGCTGAGAAGGCTCAGGCCACCAATGGCAATACTCTGGCGCTGCCCGCCGGCTGGGCTTCGCTTTCCGTTTTCAAGCGGGCGCACAAGGTTTCGGCGCGGGCTTTGGAGAATTTCACACGGTTACTGTCGAGTTTGCTGGCTGCCGGGGTGCCCTTAAGCCGCGCGCTGGTGATTCTGCACAAGGAAACCTCCAACACGGCCGCGCAAACCAAGTGGAAAGAAATCCACGACCTGGTGGTCGATGGCATGTCGCTGGCCGACGCCATGGGCAAATCGCCAGACACCTTTCCGCGCGTCTATACGGCCATGGTGCAGGCCGGCGAGACCGGCGGTTTCCTGGATTTAGTGCTGGCGCAAATTGCCGATTTCCAATCCCGTGAAAAGGACCTGCGCTCGAAAGTCACCGCGGCGATGCTTTATCCCTGCGTGCTGCTCTTTCTGGCGCTGGCGGTCCTGGTGTTCCTGCTGACCTTTTTCATTCCGAAATTCCAGACGATCTTTAACGGGCTGGGGGCGGCGCTGCCGTTGCCGACTCAGCTTGTCTTGGGCGCCAGCCACGTCCTGCGCCACTACGGAATCTTCGTGCTATGTGGCGTCGTGATGCTGTTTTTCTTCGCGCGCAATTGGTTTGGGTCAGAGAAAGGGCGCCGCGTTTGGGAAGGCCTGATGCTGCGCGCGCCGCTCATCGGGCCGCTGGTGGCACAGTTCGCGATGGCTCGCTTTTGCCGGATGTTGGGGACCTTGTTGGGCGCCGGAGTGCCGCTGGTGCAAGCACTGAACGTGGCGCGGAAATCGATCGGAAACCAAGTTCTGGTCGATGCGGTCGCGCAGTCGATTGAACGAGTGCAGCAAGGCGGCCAACTCGGCGCCAGCCTGGCCGAGTGCAAAGGGTTGTTCCCCAGTTCGGTGGTCGAGATGATCGCGGTCGGCGAAGAAAGCGGCAAGCTCGATCAGGAACTGGTGCGCATCGCCAATGTCACCGAGGGAGACCTGGACCGGCACTTAAAGACCGCGGTGGCGTTTGCCGAGCCGTTGCTGTTGTTTTTCATCGCCGCCTTTATTGGGACCATTTTCATCAGCATGGTGCTGCCAATCTTCACCATGCAGGACTACATCAAGTGACCAAAAGAACTATGAAAACAATGAACCTCAAGCAAACGCGCGCGCAGCGGCGCGGCTTCACGCTGGTGGAAATGCTGCTGGTGCTGGTGATTCTGGCGACCCTGGCCGCCATTGTTTATCCGAAAGTAATGGGCCGCAGCGAGCAGGCGCGCGAAACGGCCGCCAAGACCCAAATTGCCAACTTCAAAACCGCCCTCGATGCCTTCGAGGTGGACACCGGCTACTACCCCAAAGGCCGCAATGGCTTGATGGATTTGCTGCAGCAACCACGCGACGCGACCGGCTGGCACGGGCCGTACCTCGAGAGCATCCCCAAAGACCCGTGGAACAACGATTACCTCTACGAGTGCCCAGGTAAACACAATCCCAGTTCCTACGATATCAGCTCGCCGGGAGCACCCGGAAAAGATACTCCAATTGGCAATTGGCAAATCCAGCAGCGCTGAACCGTGAATCTCAGCCGAACAGAAGACACAAACGGCGCGCGGACTTTAGTCCGCAGCAATATCCGTATGCCGGTCCTGTCCCGCTTTGCAGGCGTGCTCGGCACTCGCCCCTTGCTGCGGACTAAAGTCCGCGCTCCGCGAAAGGTTGGCTTCACCCTCATCGAATTGATCCTGGTAATGGCGATTCTCGTTATGGCGGTGTCGGTCACCGCACCGGCGCTCTCCAACTTTTTCCGCGGCCGCTCGCTCGACTCGGAAGCGCGGCGGTTGCTGGCGATGACCCATGGCGGGCAGAGCCGCGCGGTTTCCGAAGGTGTGCCGATGGACCTGTGGTTGGACCCCGATGCCGGCACGATTGGGCTGGAAGCCGAACCCAGCTATGAAACGACCGACTCACACGCCGCGGAATTCAAGCTGGATGCTGGGCTACGCCTGGAAATACCGCAGCAGGCGCCGGCGCCCGCCGCTCCGGCGCTCGCTCCCGGCCAGATGGCCAGCGTCGCCAGCGTTCCGCCCTCGAAGCTGGTTCATCCCAGTCTCCCAACTATTCGATTTCTGCCCGACGGCACCTTTGCGGCCACCAGCCCGAAAAAGGTGGAACTTATCGCCCGCGATGGTTCCTTCCTGTGGTTGGTCCAGGCCGCCGATAAGCAAAGTTATGAAATCCGCACCACGGACCAATAGGGAGCGCGCGTACCCCCTGACTGAAAGCGGGCGGAGCGCGGACTTTGGTCCGCAGCAAAGTCCGATCGGGCGAGGTTCTCGAATGTTGCTGCGGACTAAGGTCCGCGCTCCGGCGTCCGTCACGCCTTTACTGAGGGTACACGAGCGCGCTGGGTTTACGCTGGCGGAGGTGTTGGCGGCGTTGTTGTTCATGGCAATTGTCGTGCCGGTGGCGATCGAGGGCTTGCACATTGCCAGCCTGGCCGGGGCTGTTGCCGCAGCCAAAGGCCAAGCCGCGCGCGTCGGAGAAGACATGCTGAATCAGAATCTGGTGACCACAAATTGGATGCAAACGCTGCAGGGCAACGTTAGCGAAGGCCAGCGGACCTTCCGCTGGAGCCTGACCAGCGATCCATGGACCCAGGACCCCAGCCAAGCCGTCATGCGCCAGCTCTCGGTCACCGTCAATTATACCGTGCGGGGGCGGGATTACTCGATTCGGTTGAGCACATTGGTCGATAGCTCCCTCGCAACGGGAGTCCCAACCGGCAGCACCCAGTAACCTCGAACGCATAACCCCTTGAACCTGCCAACCGCCATTCAGAACGCCGCGCCACACCGGCCTGCGACCTTCGTCGGGCCCGCGGGGCGGTTTGCCTCCGGGTTCACGCTCGTCGAGGTGCTGTTGGGGTTGGCGATTTGCGCGATTGTGCTGGTCGCGATTAATGCGGTGTTTGCGACGGCGGTGCGGTTGCGCGATCGCACTTCGAGCGCGGTGGCGAATGAAGTTCCGATTGAAAAGGCTTTGGCAAACGTCGAGCGGGACTTGAAGGGAGCGGTTGGGCCGGGTGGGTTTCTGGCCGGTGATTTCAAATGCGATGTGCAGGGTCTGGGCGCCAACATGGGCATTACGGCCCAGGCTGCCGGCGGCTCGGGCCTGGATTTCTTCACGGCTACCGGTGTGATTGGCGATGACACTACCGGCGGCGACCTGCAAGAGGTCTTTTATGAATTAAGCGCGCCGACCGACGCCACAGAAAGCGGCATGGACCTGGTGCGTTACGTCAACCGGAACCTGCTCTCGACCACCCTCGTGACGCCCGATGCCCAGGTCCTTATGCATCACGTGGGGACGATGGAGTTTGATTGTTACGATGGTGTACAATGGCGCACCTTCTGGGATACCAGCTCCGGGGACACCAACCTGCCGGTTGCGGTGCGGGTTCAAATCCACATGGCGGCCCAAGGCGACCAGGCTGCCCCGCAACAACAACCCATCGAGATTACTGTGCCGCTGATGACCACGACACGGACCAACATGACGGCGGCGCAATGAAATCGCAACGTCCAGAACGAGGCACGACGCGAAACGAAACGGGCTCGGTGCTCATCATCGTGTTATGGATCGCCTTCGGGCTGGTCAGCCTGGCGCTGTACTTCGCCGATTCGATGAACTTTGAGTTTCGCGCGGCGGAAAACCGCGTCGCCGCGCAAGCGGCCGACCAGGCGATTGACGGGGCGGCGCGCTACGTCAATTACATCCTCGATACCCAAATCCAGAACGGCTCGAACGGGTGTTTACCCATATTGTTGGAGAATCAATGTTCGGCTGTACCGGTCGGGGACGCCCATTTCTGGCTGATCGGGCGGGATACCAATAATGTAACCGGGCCCGGCACAGTGTGTTTTGGCCTGGTGGATGAGGCCTCGAAACTCAACGTGAATTATGCCCCAAGCAACGCACTGTTATGGCTGCCGCGCATGACGCTCGATATGACCCAGGCGATTCTGGATTGGCGCTCGACCAATGCCACCGGGCCGACGGTCATGTTTTACCAGATGCAGCAGCCACCCTATCAGTGCAAAAGCGACCCGTTCGAAACGGTCGATGAGCTGCGCCTGGTCTATGGCGCCAACATGGACATCCTGGTCGGCGAAGATGTCAATCGCAACGGGGTGCTCGACCCGAATGAAAACGACGACAACCAGAACCAGATGGCTGATCCCGGCATCCTGGAATACCTGACCGTGTATTCGCGCGAGCCCAACACAAACGCCGATGGTTCCACCAAGGTCCTCATCAACCCGGTCAATGCCAACGCGCTGACCGGCTTGCTCACGACCAATCTCGGCTCCGCGCGCGCAGCCCAAATCCTGCTTCGCTTAGGTGTGACCAGCGCCGGGCTACCCGGTACCGGTGGTGCCAGCGGCGGACGCACAGCCGGCGGCGGACGCAGCACCGGGAGCAGCAACGCGGTTGTCGCAGCGACGGTGAGTTTTCCGAGCCCGCTGGCGCTTTATCAGCGTAGTGGGATGACTTCGACCGAGTTTGCCGAGATTGCGACCAATCTGAGCACTACCAGCGCCGCGTTTACGGAAGGGCGCGTGAATGTCAATACGGCGGCACTCCCAGTCTTAACCTGCCTGCTCAACGGCGACACCGCCGCCGCGCAGCAGTTGGTGACCTACCGGCAGGATAATCCCGCCAATCTGGCTTCGATCGCCTGGGTGCAGGACGCGCTCGGCCAGACCTACGCGATGGACATGTCGCTGCTGCTGACCAACGACTGCATTACGACCCAGACTTATCAGTACAGCGCCGACATCGTGGCCTTGGGTCCGCACGGGCGCGGCTACCGTCGCGTCCGTTTTGTTTTCGACACCAGCAAGGGGACACCGCAAATCGTGTATCGCCAGGACCTGACGCATTTAGGCTGGGCGCTAGGCAAACCCATGCGTGACAAGTGGCTAATGGCCAGGACTACCCCATGATTGATCTGACCGTATTTACACCTGGAAAACGCCGACGCCTGACCTCGGTCTTGGGTCTGGCATTGGACGGCAGCCGGTTGGAAGGAGTCGTGCTGCGGCGCAGCAACGGCAGCCTCAACCTGCAGCAGTCCTTTACACTCACCTTGTCCCTGGACCTCTTGACCAATGATCCGGAATTGGTCGGGCGGGAAATACGCAACCAACTGGACGCGGCCGGCGCGCGCGAGAAGGATTGTGTGGTCGCGTTGCCGCTCAAATGGGCCTTAACCACCCACATCACCATTCCCGATTTGCCGGAAGCGGACATCGCCAGTTTTCTGCAAATCGAAGCCGAACGCTCCTTCCCCTCGGATGTCAGTACGTTGCACTTGGGGAATTCGCGCTGCGAAGTGCCGCCGGGCCGGCCGCAGGTGCTCTTGGTGGGCATTCCCAACAACCATTTGACGTTGCTGGACCGGGCGTTGCGCGCGGCGAAGTTGCGGCCTGTTAGCTTTGGGCTGGGGGTTACGGCGCTGCAGCCTCCGGGTACGGGCGCCGGAGCCAATGTGCTGGCGCTGGCAATTGGCGAGAGCCAGGTGGCCTTGCAAGTGACCGCCGGCGGCGGCGTCGCTGCCTTGCGCGCGCTGGAAGGCGCCCTCGAATTGGAAGGCGGCCAGCGCGTGTTGCAGGCGAACATAGTCGCCCGGGAAGTCCGTATAACGCTGGGCCAAATGCCGCCCGAGCTGCGGCAATCCATTCGCGCCATCCGCATTTACGGGCCGCGCGACCTGGCCCAGCAGTTGGCCGATGAAATGGACTTACGCTTGGAATCGCTCGGCCTGAAGGCGGAGCTGGTTACCCGTTACGCGCCGCACCAGTTCAGCGCCAGCTTGGCCTCCGACGCCCCGGTCAGCCCGGCGCTGAGCCTCGCCGCCGCGCGCCTGGCCGGCGAGCCAACCATCTTCGAGTTTCTACCGCCGCGCGTCAGTCCGTGGCAGCAAATGACGCAGCGGTATGCTTCCGGACGATTGCGCACCGCGCTGGTCGCGGCGGGCGCCGCCGCCCTGCTGGTGGGCGGTTTGTTTTTCTACCAGCAGTGTGTGTTATGGAATTTGCGGGCCCAATACGCCCGGATCGTCCCCACCGTGACGCAGTTGGAAAAAGTCAGCCAGAACATAAACCAGTATCGCGGGTGGGAAGACGAAACGGTGCGCGGGCTGAGCTTGTTGCGTTGCCTGACCCAGGCATTCCCGGAGGACGGCAGCGTGACGGCCAAAACCGTGGAGATTCGCGACCTCAAGACGGTCGTCTGCACCGGGACGGCGCGAAGTTACCAGGCGCTGTTACAGACGGTGCAACGGCTGCGGACCGATCCGCAAGTTCGCGAGGCGAACTTAGGGCCGACGCGCGGGCAAACTCCGGCGCTGCAATTCAGTTTCACCTTTGCCTGGAAGGAAGGAGCCCCCAGTGCCAACTAAGAACCGCCAGAAACTGCTCATCATCGCCGCCATTGCCGTCGTCGCGCTTTTTGCCGGCGACCGGTTGCTGTTGACACCCCTGCTGAATGCCTGGGATGCACGGGCGGGGCACATCAAGGAACTGCGCAACCAATTGGCGCGCGGCAAACTGCTGATGGTCCGCGGGCCGGGGCTGCGTGGTCATTGGCGTGATATCCAGCAGCACGCCTTGACGAATAATCCTTCGGCTGCCGAGCAACAGGTGTTTCGCGCCATTGATCGGTGGGCGCAGGACACCGGCACTACCATCAACGCCGTCACCCCCCAGTGGAAGCAGGACAGCGACGATTACGCGACCTACGAGTGTCGCGTCGATGCCGGAGGCGACCTGTCGCGCCTCAGCCGGTTCTTATACGAGGTCGAGCGCGAGCCGCTGGCGATCAGGATTGAGGCCGTCGAGCTAAGCTCGCGCGACAAAGAGGGTCAGCAGCTTTCCTTGGGCCTGCAATTCAGCGGCCTGATGCTCAACCCGCCACCAAAATGAAGCGCTTTGTAACCAGGTCGTCTCAGTGGAGCGCGGACATTCTTGTCCGCAGCGGTGTGTTTGTCCCAAAGCTCCCAATTAATCCGAGCCGCGCTGGTGTTTGGAAGTTGCTGCGGACAGGAATGTCCGCGCTCCCGCCTTGGTGTCTGCCGGTGCTGGCCGCCAGCCTGGCACTGTGGCTTTCCGGCATAACCACCCAGGGCCAGGATACGAATTTGCTGGTACTCACCAACGAACTCAGCCAACCCGAGGAGATGCTCAACGGCAACGACTCGGCACAGGCCGACACCGCCGCCACCGATACTAATGAAGTCGAGCAGGCCGGAGCCGCAGGCGAAACCAACCAAACCGGCACAGCGGGAGCGAGCGCACCGGGTCCTAGTGCGCGCGAACGCCGGCTGCAATGGCAACAACGCAATCGCAATCGGGCACGAAGCGCTCCCGCTCCCGCAACCTCCGGCACCAACGCGGTTGCCGGCCCGCCGTCGCTCGATTTCGCCGCCTTCCGCCTCATTGTGGACCGGAATATTTTTGATCCCAACCGCGTGCCGCATCGAAGTTCGGGGCCCGCGCCGAAAGTGCTGGATTCGTTCACGCTCGTGGGAACCATGAGCTATGAAAAGGGCGATTTCGCCTTCTTCAACGGCACTCGGGAAGATTTTCAAAAGGTGTTAAAGCGGGATGACACCATTGCCGGTTACAAGGTCCTTTCCATCTCGCCCGATACGGTCACCCTGGCTCTGGATACTAATCAGGTTCACTTGGCAGTCGGCAGTCAGCTCCGGCGGCAGGAAGATGGCCGCTGGGTGCAGGTTGCCAGCTCTGGCGTGTACACGGCGAACGCGGCGGACGCCCCAACTTCATCTCCCACCGACTCCGCTTCCACCGGCACGGATAACGACATTCTCAAACGGCTCATGCAACGACGCGCAAAGGAATAAAACTCCGATGAAACCATTCATTATTATCACTCTGCTCTCCGGTCTGGCCGGCACTGGCCTGGCCCAAATTCCCGCCAATGGCACCAACGCAACTGCCGCGGCGGTAGCCGCAACCAATGAGCCAACGGCGGCAGCCCAATCCACCAACCCGGCCACGGCAACCAATGCCCCCGAATCCAAAATCACCTCCGATTATGGCGACAATGGCTTGCGCATAAATTTTCGCGGCGCGCCGCTCAACCAGGTGCTGGACTATTTGAGCGACGCCGCCGGATTCATCATCAACAAAACGACCGATGTGCACGGCACGGTCGAGGTCTGGAGCAAGCAACCGGTAACCAAAGATGAGGCAGTGGAACTGCTCAGTTCCGTGCTTAAGAAGAACGGCTACGCCGTCGTGCGCAACGGGCGCATCTTAACCATCCTGGCGATGGACACTGCCAAGACCTCCTCGGAATTACCGGTGGTGGTCGGCAGCGAACCGGATGCTGTGGATAACTCGGATGAAATTGAGACCCGCATCATCCCAGTGCGCTATGCGACGGCGAGCCAATTGGTGCCGAATCTGGAGTTGCTGCTGCCGAGCAACGCGACACTGACCGCCAATGAGAGCGCCAACACGCTTATTCTGGTAGCTACCAAGAGCGATATCAAACGCATGCTCAAGATCGTCCAAGCCCTCGATACCTCGATCGCCTCCGTTTCCACCATCAAAGTCCGGCCGCTGCTCTATGCCGACGCCAAGGACACCGCCACCCTCATCACCCAAATCTTCGCGCCCAGCTCGAACCAGAATAATAATACCCAGCCGGGCGGCCGCGGCGGATTCCCAGGCGGCGGCGGAGGCGGGCCGGGTGGATTTTTCCGGGCGGCGATGGCGGCGCAAATGGCCGCTAGTTCTAATACCCGGAGCACCGCCGGGGCGCACGTGGTTGCCGTCGCCGATGACCGCTCCAACTCCGTCGTGATTAGCGCCCCGCCCGACCTGATGCCGACCATCGAAGACATGGTCAAGGAGATTGATCGCCAGGTGTCCGATGAAACCGAGGTGCGCGTCTTCCGCCTCGCCAATGCCGACCCCACCGAATTGGCGGACCAGCTTTCGCAATTGTTCCCGGACGAAACCAGTTCAAACAATAACAATCAGAACGTGCCGTTCTTTTTCCGGCGGTTTGGCGGCAACACTGCCAACAATGCCAGCAATACGAGTGACCGCACACGCAAGCTAGGTAAGGTGACCGCCGTGGCGGACCCGCGGACCGAGTCGCTCATCGTCAGTGCCTCGCGCACGTTGATGCCGCAGATTGCCGATATGATTGCCGAACTCGATGCCAATAAAGGCAAGAAGGAAGTCGTCGGCTATTACGAACTGCAAAATGCCGACCCACAGGATATTCAGCAAAACCTGCAGGACTTGTTCAACCGCAGCACCGTGCGGATGAACAATAACAACAACAACCGCAACTCGCTGCTCGGCCAGAACAACCCGCTGACCATCCGCGAGACCACCGGCAACCAGCAGCCCACCATCGGCACGACCCTGAGCCGCTCGGCCCTGGGCTCCAGCGCTGGCGGCGGCGGCGGACGTCTCCCGTAATGCCGGTCACCCTCATTGAACCAACTATGAACATCCAGCATACATTGCGACTCCGGTACCTCGGCGCGGTCCTGGTTTTTTGCCTCAGCTTCACGCTCGGCCTGCAGGCTCAACAGCGAGGCGGAGGTGGAGGCGGAGGCGGTGCCGCGCGCACCGGCACGAGTGCCGGCGGGAGCAGCGCCAGCGCACGACAGTATCCCAACAACGGGATGATCGGCGATGCGTACTTCTCGATTGACCCCGAAACCCACCGTATCGTGTATATCGCCGACGAGCAAACGGCCAAGTACATCGCCCAGGTGCTCACCAACCTGGACCGGCCCAAACCACAGGTGCTCATCAAAGTGGTTTTTGTCGAGGTCACGTACAATAACGCTTCGGATATCGGCATCGAAGGCGGTTGGGGCAGGCAGAACATGAATGGCACCATCACCAGCGCCAGCGCAGTCAATGGCTACGGCATTTCCGGCCTCAGTTCCATTGTGGGCACCAATGTCAACCAGTTCGGCCAGCCCATCTCCAGCTTCTCAGCCGTCGCGCCCCTCACCCAGCAGGGCGCCGGCCTTTATCAAATCCTCGGCCAGGATTACCAGGTGACGCTCCGGGCGATTGCCCAGGCCGGCAACGCCAAAATCCTGTCGCGCCCATCGATCCTGGCACGCAACAACCAGCCGGCCACCATCAACGTAGGCCAGTACGTGCCCCTGATCACCGGCGTGACCTATAACAGCCTCACCGGCGTGCCTATTAACTCGATCAATTACTCCCAGATCGGAGTTACCTTGCAGGTGACGCCATTCATCACCGCCGATGGCCTGGTGCAAATGATGGTGTCGCCTTCCATCTCCGCGCTCGATCCGACCTTGACCGTGCCGATTGCCTCCGGGGTCAACGCGCCGGTCATCGATAACCGCTCGGCCGATACGGTCGCCGTCACCGCTGACGGTCAGACCGTCATCATCGGCGGTTTGATGGAATCCGATAAATCCTATACCGACACCAAAATTCCGATCCTGGGCGACATCCCGGTGCTGGGGAACCTTTTTAAACGTCGGCAGCGCAGCAATGCCCAAACGGAGCTCCTGATCTTCCTGACCCCGCACATCGTGATGAATCCGACTGAGTTGGCCGCCCTCTCAGCCCGGGAACGCGCCAAAGCCGAGCTGCCCAAAGACTTCCGGGAGCAGGAAATTAATAAATTCCTCGACGGGTTGCCGGCAGCCTCGCCCCCGGCGCTGACCAACGGCGTCCCAAGTTCACCCTTGCCGATGCGGCGCAAGTGAGTGTAAGTTGACCTAATCGGTTAAATTGTGATTCCGGCTCGACGCAACCTGCTCGTGTATGCCCTGCTGGCGGGAGTATGGGCGCTGGTGGTGGTGTGGCAGGCCGAAGAGCATTTCCGGGTGCGTAACGCCGCCAAAGCTGACCTGGCCAACCGTTCCAAGGATATCGCCAACACCGTTAGCGCGTGCATACGCGGCATGCGCTCGTGGGGCTGGGGCGTCGTCCACCAGGAACGGCTGGATACGCTCCTGAACGAGTTGGTTAATGGCCGCACCAACGAATTGGTTAAATCGAGCGAACTTATCTCCCTTGCGGTGCTTAACCCCTCCGGGGCTCAATTGGCCGCCGCCGGCCGGCCGATTGACTACAACCAGGGCGACATCCTGCAACAAGGCGAGCGATGGGGCCAGCACAGCGTCACGTTTGTCAACCCGGTCGATCTAGGCGCCAGCCTCGCCAGCGAAGGCACCACCAATCTCACTTATGTTTTGCCATCTCCCCGCGACCTCACCAACGCCCTGCACCAGGCCATGCCGCAACCGCCACCTCCGGATGAACACCAGCCGAGTGACGGCCCTCCACCACCCCCGCCCGACGCGGCGCCGGACGGTGTTCAAACCAACCACCCCGAGCCACCTATGCAGAGGCACTTTGGCGATCGTGGCTGGCGCCCACGCCGGTTTCCTTGGCTGAGGGGGATGAGCGAAGCGGAATTTCAAGCGATGCTCCAGCAGCGCGCCCTGCACGGACTGGTCATTGCCATGTCCACTGACCCTGTGCAAGCGGCGGCGAACCGGGACTTCTGGTTGCGCCTGATGATCATCGGCTTGGCGACCGTTTCGGCGCTGGGTTCGGGTCTGGCCTGGCGGAATGTGGCCAAGTCCTCGGAACTGCAAATCCGTTTGGTGCGCGCCAGCGAGTTGAACTCACATCTCAAGGACATGAATTTGGCCGCTGCCGGCCTGGCCCACGAGACGCGCAATCCGCTCAACATCATTCGCGGGCTGGCCCAAATGATTTCCAAACAGCCCGACACCTCGCCTGAGGTCCGGCTCAAATCGCGAGACATTGTCGATGAAGCCGACAAGGTGGCGGCGCAGTTGAATGAATTCATCAACTACTCGCGTCCACGCGAAGTGCGCCGCGCGGTGCTTGCCTTGGCGCCCATCGTTAACGAGGTCGTTCGCGCGTTGACTTACGATCTCGAGGAGAAAAAAATCCAACTCCAGGTTCAGGGCGAGCAACTGAGTATTGAGGCCGACGAACAACTCCTGCGCCAGACCCTATTCAATCTCCTGCTCAATGCGGTCCAGGCCGTCAATGGCGACGGCCAAATTCAGGTTGTGGCCGAGCGGCGAGCGGCGGGCGAGGCCTGCCTTGAGGTCCGTGACAATGGACCGGGTGTTCCGGTGGAACGGCGGCAGGAAATTTTTAAACCGTACTTCACCACGCAAAAAACCGGCACAGGACTTGGGCTGGCGGTGGTGCAACAGATTGTGCTGGCCCATGGCTGGGAAATTGAGTGCCTTCCGAACAATCCACAGGGAGCCGTTTTCCGCATCAGCCATCTGAAAGTTGCAAATAACCAATGACCATTACTCAATACTCAATTTACAATTAATTGAGCATTGGGCATTGAGGACTGGTTATTGGTCATTGACCCTCCAGCCGCAGCATGGCAGATCAGCCATCCCCGGCGGGTGCGGCCGGGACCCTAAGCAACAGCATGAGCAAGAAACACGTGTTACGGTTTGGTTTGCCCAAAGGCAGCCTGCAAGAGGCCACACTCGAGAAGATGGCCAAGGCGGGCTTTAACATTTCAGTCAGCAGCCGCTCCTATATCCCGTACGTGGACGATCCAGAGCTGGAAATCCGCCTCATTCGTGCGCAGGAAATCAGCCGGTACGTTGAGCACGGGTACCTGGATTGCGGCATCACTGGCTATGACTGGGTTCAGGAAAACGGCTCGAAAGTGCGCGAAGTCGGCGAATTCCAATTCAACAAGGCCACACGGCAAACCGCCCGCTGGGTGCTGGCGGTGCCGGAGGATTCTCCCATTAAATCCGTCAAAGACCTCCGCGGCAAACGGATCGCCACCGAGTTAGTCAATATCACCCGCAAGTACCTGCGCCTCCACAAGGTCCAGGCCGAAGTCGAGTTTTCCTGGGGCGCGACGGAAATGAAGGCGCACGAACTGGTGGATGCGATTGTCGATATCACCGAGACCGGCTCGTCGTTGCGTGCCAACAAACTGCGGATTGTGGACACGTTGCTGAGTTCGACGCCACGGTTGATTGCCAATCACAACTCGTGGACGGATGCGTGGAAACGCAAGAAGATCCAGACGCTGGCGCTGCTGCTGCGCGGCGCCCTCGAGGCCGAGGCCAAAGTGGGCCTGAAGATGAATATTGCACGCAAGGACCTCGCCAGCCTGTTGCGGGCTTTGCCGGCATTGCGCAATCCAACCATCTCCCACTTGAGCCAGGAAGGCTGGGTGGCCGTGGAAACGATTATTGACGAGCACATCGTGCGGGAACTGATCCCCGCGCTCAAAGCCGCCGGCGCCGAGGGCATCATTGAGTACCCTTTGAACAAAGTTGTTTACTGAGCGGCCCTTTTAACGCAAGGTAATTGCTTCAGGCTGCGCTCAGCGCAAACGAAATTATGGGTTCATTAAAGAAACGTCGAAAAGCAAAGATTAATAAACATAAACGGCGAAAGAAGCTGCGCGCTCATCGCCATAAGAAGCGCACCTGGCAGAAGTAAGCGTCCGGCCACACGGCACCGGAGTGCGAGCTTGCGCGGTGCGCCTGAACGTCCCGTGGCAAGGGGGAGGTTGTTGATTTCATGCAACGCGTTGGTTGGATTTGCGGCACGGCCCTGGCCTTGGGTTTGGGCCTGATGGCCGGGTGCAGTTCTACGCGTCACCGCGCCAGTTCGGCCGCCGCGTTGCCTGCTCCAACGGTCGAACCAGGCCTGGATTCAAATGCCGAACGGCTGGCCCGTGCCCATGCCCATTACTCGGCGGGCTTCATTTACGACCTGAACGAGGAGTCCGAGGCGGCGCTGCAGGAGTATTGCCTCGCCGCGCAACAGGACCCGGAGAACCAGGAGTTGCTGCTCAAAGTTTCGGACCGTTGTCTGCGGAATAAACAACCCGAAAAGGCCCTCGAAGTGCTCCGTGCCGCCGCAGCCCGGCCCGATGCCTCCAGCCTCATTCTGGCTCAACTGGGCCTGGTGTACTATCAATTGGGCAAATACGACCAGGCGGCGCTCGCCGATCACCAGGCGATCGCCCGCGGACCCAAATCACTCGCCGGTTATCAAAACCTGTTCCTCACCTATTTGCAGGATAAGAAGAGCGGCGACGCGCTGAAGGTCCTCGATGAAGCCGCCCGCCAACACCAGGTCGGCGCGGAATTCTTAGTCGGGGTCGCCGAACTCTACGGGCAGTACGTACTCCAGGCCCCTTCACAAAAGGACAAAGTGGCGCCGCGCCAATTGGCGGTGCTAAAGCGCGCAGGCCAACTTCACCCGACGTCTCCCGAAGTGCGCCTGCGCTTGGCGGATGGTTTGAATAGCGCCGGCGCACCGGATGCCGCTGTGCCGCTGTATTTGGAATTGCTGCAAGAACTGCCGGATGCGCCGTTTCTACGCGAGCGCCTGCATGCAAAGTTGGCGACTATTTATCTCCGCGCCAATGACAATCCCCACGCCATCGAGCAGCTCGAGGCATTCATCCACGACGACCCCGATAATCCCCAGGCCTACTTTTACCTCGGCCGCCTCTGCTATGAGCAAAACAAACCGGCACAGGCCGCGGGTTATTTTTCCAAAGCCATTGTGCTCCGGCCCGATTACGAGGAGGCCTATTACGACCTGGCCCTGGCCCAGTTGGGCGCTAACTCCACCAGCGATGCCTTGGCCACCCTCGACCAGGCCCGCCGCAAATTCCCGCCCACTTTCCAAATGGAACTCTGGACCGGGCTGGCTTATACTCGCCAAAAGGCCTGGCGCGAAGCCTTGAACCATTTCACCGCCGCGGAGCTGATCGCTCGAACCACCGACCCCAGCCGGCTTACTGACGAGTTTTATTTCGAGCTGGGCGCGGCCTACGAACGCAGCGGCAACCTCGGCCAGGCCGAGGAATACTTTGAAAAATGCCTCAAACTGACGCCGAACTTCGCCAGCGCCCTGAATTATCTCGGTTACATGTGGGCCGAACACGGGACGAAGCTCGAGCAGGCGCGCGACTTGATCGAGAAAGCCGTCAAGCAGGAACCCAAGAACCCGGCTTATCTCGACAGCCTGGGCTGGGTGTTGTTCAAGCTCAAACATCCCCGGCAAGCTCTTACCTACGTGCTCAAAGCCGTTGAACTGACCCCCGAACCCGACCCCACTTTGATGGACCACCTGGGCGATATCTATAACGCGCTCGGTCAGTCGGAAAAGGCTCGCAACGCCTGGCGCAAGTCCTTGAGTCTTGAAACCAATGACGAGGTGCGCAAGAAACTCGACACCGCCGAACACCATTGAGGGCGTCACCATGAAGGGATGCCCCCCTCCGCCTCGCCTTTATGGCTCATCGTTTCAACAAACACTACACCCGGCAGGAAGCCAGAAAACTGCTGCCGCAGCTCCGGCAATGGCTGCGCCAATTGGTGGACCAGCGCGAAACGCTCCAACAATACGAGCGCCGGTTGGAAACACTGCGCAAGCCCGGCTGCGATCTAGGCGGACCCGAGGTTAACGGCTGGGTGCGCACCCTGCTGTCAATTCAAGATGTATTGCTGCGCTTTTTCCAACGCGACATCCAGATTAAGGATCTAGACCGCGGCCTGCTGGATTTCCCCGCTATGCGCGATGGCCAAGAGGTGTTCCTCTGCTGGGAACAGACCGAGGACGACGTCGAGTTCTGGCATGACTTGGAGGCGGGGTATGCCGGTCGGAAGCCTCTTGATGAGGATGTGTGATCGGCGTGCTCCAGATGGTGAAATTCCGCTTGAAATGGGAGGCAGGCTATAAGGCGGGGAAAAAGCGCCAGAGGGCTGGCGCAGTCCAAGACGCTTCGCGACCCGGAGGCCCATGGATGCAGGCGCCAGCTTGTGGACTGCGCCAGCCCTCTGGCGCTTTCCCGGCCTACCCTTTGCTAGCTTCCCTCGTTTGGCGGGTGAGCGCCGGCTCACTTCCGGCTTTCCAGTGCGTGGGTGCTGATTAAGCTGCTTGCGTGCTGATTTCCGAAGCCGTGCGCGAGCAAATCCGCGCCGCTAGCGACATTGTCGATGTCATTGGCGGGTACCTCCCGCTCAAACGGGCTGGCGCTAACTTCACCGCCCTCTGTCCCTTTCACAGAGAAAAGACTCCCAGTTTTAACGTTAACCCACACCTGCAGATCTTTCACTGCTTCGGCTGCCACAAAGGCGGGGACGTCTTCAAATTCGTGATGGAATTTGAGGCGATTGATTTTGTCGAGGCGGTGCGCCGGCTGGCTGAGCGCGCCCGGATTCCGCTCGAGTTCGAGCGCGGTGCGGGCGAGCAGCAATCACGCCATTTGAAGGAGCAGTTGCTGCAGGTCCACGAGCAAATCACGCAACGCTGGCAAACCGCGCTGACCAACGAAGCCGGTGGCCAGGCCGCTCGCGAGTACCTCGCACGCCGCGGCGTCAGCGAGGAAGCCATCAAGCTGTTTCGGCTCGGCTACGCACCCGAAGCCTGGGATGACACCGTCAATTGGTCGCGCAGCAAGAGCTATGATCTGCCGCTGATTGAAAAGGCCGGTCTGATTCTGAAGAAGGAAGGCACCGACCGCTATTACGACCGGTTCCGCGGCCGGCTGATGTTCCCGATTTGTGACGAGCAGGGCCGGGTGGTCGGGTTCAGCGGGCGCCTTCTGACCGCCGATGCCAAGGCCGCCAAGTACGTCAATTCGCCGGAAACTCCGATCTTTACTAAAAGCAAAATATTTTACGGGTTGGATAAGTCGAAACGGGCCTTGTTGGAATCGGAGTACGCCGTGGTTTGCGAGGGGCAGCTCGATCTGATCGCCTGTTACATGGCCGGGGTGCAAAATATCGTTGCGCCGCAAGGCACTGCCTTTACCTCCGAGCATGCGCGTATTCTCAAACGCTATGCCTCCGAGGTGGTGCTTTGCTTTGATTCGGATGACGCCGGCCAGAATGCCGCCGTGCGCGCCTTGGACCATCTGCTGGCGGCCGGGCTGGCGGTGCGTGTAGCCGTCGTTCCTGCGCCCCACGATCCGGACAGCTTTATCAAGCAATGGGGCGGGGATGCGTTTCGCGAGCTGGTCGAGCGCGCCGAAGGCTTCTTTGATTACTACCTGAATCGCCTTTGCGCAGGTAACGAAATCTCGACCGACAAGGGCCGCTTGGCCGTGCTGCGGGCGATGGCCGAAGCGGTTCAAAAGACCGGAAACCTGGTTTTAATCGACAAGTACGCACAAAAAACTGCGTTGCGCCTGGGCGTTTCCCCGGAATCCGTTCGGAGAGAATTTGCCAAATCCAAAGCGCACATCGAGGTGGACCCCGTACCGGCGGAATTGCCGGGGCCGACGCTGGCACCACCCTCTCCAATCGAGTTCTGGCTGCTGAAGCTTCTATTATTACACGAGGATTTGGTCGCGTGGGCGGCGGAGCACCTCGACCCGGGTTGGATCGCACACGACGGTGTAAGGGCAACCGTGTCGCGCCGCCTGGCTGCACAGCGAGACGGGACCTGGACCACGTTGCCGGCTTTTCTCGCACAATGCGGCTCAGCCGAGCTTGAGAATCTGGTGACTGAAGCGGTTTCAGAGAAGAAACCGTTGCGCAATACAGCGCAGCAACTGGCCGATATCGCTTTGCGGTTGAGAAACGACATGATTGACCGCCAGGTCAAAGCTCTTATGCAGCGCGCTGGGCAGGCCCAACCGGGCGAACCAGGCCAGGCAGAACTCGGGAGCGAATTCCAACGGCTAAAGGAACTGAAGAAGCAGCCGATCTGAATCCTACCGGTACACGACAACGAAGCGGCAGACTTTTTGAAGTCTGCGCTTCGCTGCGGTTATTCTATGTGAAACTGGCTTAGTACTGCTGTTGTTTGCTCATGGCTCTCATACCAAGGGCTGAACCGGCAAACAACCCGGCGCCTCCGACGCAGAGCAATCCAACAAGGATTAAGCTCATCTGTGCTACCCCGCAAACCGCCAGGATACCCAGGACCAGCGCCGCCAGCCCGCCCATGATTTGTGCGCCACTCGAGAATCCATCTCCGGTGGCCAGCATGGTCAGGAAGAATGTGGCGCCAAAAACGATCAGCGAGACCGCCAGGAGCGTCGGCGCAACGACATTCAGCAGTGCCAGTATCCCCAGGACGATTCCGGCCACCCCGCCCAGGAACGCGCTGCTCACACCCGCGTTGCTCTCGGTGTTAACGGTGGAAACACCGCCCAGGTTGGAGCTCGAAGCGACCGTGCTGGCCCCAAAGCTGCCGCCTTCAATCAAAAAGGCTGCTCCCGTGACGATAGTCGCCACGGACGCCAGGATCGCCGGCCAAATTCCGGTTAGCCCCACGATTGCCAACGCAATGGTGGCAATAGCGCCAATCGCCTCCATCATTGAACCTCCGGCCACCCATTTCCGGCTCGTACTCATTTCTCCATGAAGTGTCTGTGTTGTTCCGTTCATATTGTCTTCTACCTACCTTTCCTATCCTTGATTAAATTTACGCCCTTTTAAGGACCATCGCATCGTTTTTCCTGGGAGGGTAACCGCCTACCTTGACATCCCCTGGGCAATTCAGCCACCTGAAAGCCAGCCGCTTCTGCTCTATCCTGGTAAGATAGCGATTTCGCTGCGAGCCGGTCGGCGTGGCTGCTCACACGGCCCTCGTTTGGTTCGGCTCCTGCGCGCGCGCCGAAAGCAATCTTGCATCGACCAGCGGCAACTCATCGTGGCGTCGCCCCTTCAGGCGGCGCTCTCTTTGCCATCGTCTTGCTCGTCGTCGCGGTGCTTTACCTCGGCCGGACCGTCTTCATTCCCCTTTCGCTCGCCATTCTATTGTCATTTCTCCTTGCCCCGGCTGTACTGCACTTGCGGCATTGGGGATTGGGCCGCGCTCCGGCGGTTTTCAGCGTGGTTTTGCTGGCCTTCGGTCTCCTAGTCATTATTGGCATGTTAATGACCTCACAGTTGAGTGATCTCGGCCACAAGCTGCCTCAATACCAGCAGAACGTTAATCACAAATTCGAGACGCTCCGCGCCTCGGGTGGCGGCTGGCTCAACCGCGCGACGGTTTGGATTCGCAATCTCAGCGACGAATTCACCCCGTCACAGCCCGCGCCCGCCAACTCTCCCGGCCGGCCGCGGCCCGTTCCGGTGGAGATTCGCCCCTCACCCTTTTCGCCCCTCGCCGCCGTAGGTTCGATTCTCGGCTCGCTTCTCAGCATCCTCCTGACGGCCTGCATCGTTATCGTCTTTGTCATTTTCATGCTCTTCGAGCACGAGGACCTGCGCGACCGGCTGATCCGGCTGGGAGGAGCCGGGCGGCTGCACCTGACAACCAGCCTGCTGGCTGATACCGGGCGCAGGGTCAGCCGTTATCTGCTGGCCCAGTTGATTGTCAATGTAACCTACGGCGTATTGGTTGGAACGGGTTTGTACCTCATGCGCGTGCCCAACCCCCTGCTTTGGGGACTCATGGCCGCCCTGTTGCGGTACATTCCTTACCTGGGAATTTGGATTGCGGCAGCGATGCCCGCGGCTGTTGCGTTTGCCGTCGAAGCCGGCTGGATCAAAGTCCCGCTGGTGTTCGGCATGTACTTCGGGCTCGATCTCGTCATGTATAACTTTGTCGAACCGCTGTTGTATGGCAGTTCGACCGGGTTGTCGCCTTTGGCGATTCTGGTTGCAGCGGTGTTCTGGACCTGGCTGTGGGGACCGTTGGGGTTGTTGCTGGCGACGCCGCTCACGGTTTGCGTGGTCGTGCTCGGAGGGCACGTTCCGCGGCTGGATTTCCTCCAGGTGTTGTTGACCGCCGAACCGGTCTTGCCCCCGCAAACCCGCTTCTACCAGCGCTTGCTCGCGGAGGATATCGACGAGGCGACCGAGATAGCTGAACAATTCCTCAAAGACAAGCCGCTGGCCGAGCTCTACGATACCGTGCTGATTCCAGCGTTGAGTTTGGCCGAAGAGGACCGGCACCGTGGCAAATTGGACGCCGGGCACGAGGAGTTCATCTTTCGCAACACACGAGCATTGATTCAGGACCTTGCCTCGCGCAGCGGGCACTCCGTCCCGGAACAGACCTCGACCGAGGCGAAAGTCTTGTGCGTTCCGGCGCGAGATGAAGCCGACGAACTCGCCTCAATAATGCTGGCCCAATTGTTGGCTGCGCAAGGCATTGCCGCGCAGGTCTCCTCTTCCCTCGCTTTGGTGGGTGAGGCGCTGGAACAGATAAGCCGCGAGCAACTCAAGGTCGTCTGCGTATTGGCAGTCCCACCCTTTGGTTACGTTCATGCGCGCTATTTTTGCCGCCGGGTCGAGACGCAATCGCCCGAGACAAAGGTCATCGCCGCCATCCTGACCGAAGCAAACGTGATGGAGGTCAAGGCCCGCCAACCCGCCCTGTCTGCGATCGAAGTGGCCACCAGCCTTCGAACCGTATTAACCCAAATCCCCTCGCTCTTACCGGTTCGGGCCGCAGCAGTAAGCAATTCAACCGCGGACCAACTCTCGGCTCAGAAACCCACCCCGCAGGAGAAAGTATGACTGTTCTGGCAAACCTGCCGCTGCAAGAGGTGGTAAAACCGGAAGTATCCGCGCAGGTCGTCGGGCTGCGCTACGTCACCGATGAGATGCCGGGCATCCGTCGCGAACGCTCCGGCACAGGGTTCCGGTACCGCTACCCCACCGGCAATGTGGTCACCGACCCCGAAGTGCTCAAACGGATTCACTCCCTGGCGATTCCCCCGGCCTGGACGGAGGTCTGGATTTGTCCCGATCCTTTCGGTCATCTGCAGGCCACGGGCCGCGACGACCGCCACCGCAAACAAAGCCGCTATCACACGCGCTGGCGGGAAATTCGGGATGAAACCAAATACGCGCGTCTGCTCGCCTTCGGCCGGGCACTGCCGCGGCTGCGCCGCCGGGTCGAGGCGGACCTCCGCTCGCCTGGTTTGAAACGCAACAAGGTTCTGGCAACGGTCGTGCGCCTCCTGGAGCTGAGCCTCATCCGGGTGGGTAACGAGGAGTATGCGCGTGAGAACGATTCGTTCGGGTTGACCACCATGCGCGACCGCCACGTGCGCGTCAACGGCGCCAGGCTCCGCTTTCACTTTCGCGGCAAATCGGGCAAAAGGCACGACGTGGACTTGTGCGACCGCCGCCTGGCGCGCATCGTCAGGAACTGCCAGGAATTGCCCGGCCAGGAGTTGTTTCAATATCTCAACGAGCAGGGCGAACGACAGCACATCACCTCGGAGGATGTGAATGAGTATTTGCGGGAAATCAGTGGCCAGGATTTCACCGCCAAGGACTTCCGGACCTGGGCCGGCACGGTTCTGGCCGCACTGGCCTTGCGGGAAATCGAACGGTTCGATTCTCCCCCGCAAGCAAAAAAGAACATCGTTAAAGCGGTTGAAACCGTCGCACGACGGCTTGGCAATACGCCCTCGGTCTGCCGCAAATGCTACATCCATCCCGAGGTCCTGGATTCCTATCTGGACGGCACCTTGCTGCAAACCCTGCGGCGGCGGGCGGAAAAGCAATTGAGCAGCTCCCTCCGCGAACTACGCCCACACGAAGCCGCCGTCCTGGGCCTGCTTCAGCAACGCCTCGCCAGTCAATCTGAACGGTTGACGCTGAATTTGCGCGCCTCGATTCAAGGGGCGCGCAAGACAAAAGAACGAACCCACCGCCACCCCTCAAAAGGTTGCTAGCGGCCGAAGGAATGCGCCAAGTGAGGCGCTCCGTTCTCCTGCCTCTCCCCTGCCCCGGCGTAACATTCGCGAAGTTGAACCTCCACCCGACCTTGTGCCACACTTGCGTGGATGGATGAGCTTCCACTTTTGCCTCGAAGTTTTTATGAGCCCTCGGCGCGCGAGGTTGCGCCCGGGCTGCTCGGGCACTGGTTGTTGAGGCGAACGCCTTCCGGTTGGTGCGGCGGCCTCATCGTGGAGACGGAGGCCTACTTACGCGGTGATCCCGCCTGTCACGCCGCTTCGGGCCTTACCCCGCGCAACCGCGTCATGTTCGGACCACCCGGCCACGCCTACGTCTATTTCATTTACGGCGCGCATTACTGCGTTAACGCGGTCTGCCGCCCCGGTGGCATCGCCGAGGCCGTTCTCATTCGCGCCCTGGAGCCAGGCACGGGACTCGAATTCTTGCGCCACCACCGTACCGTCAGCCGAATCGAACACCTCACCAACGGACCGGCCAAGCTTTGCGAAGCCATGGCCATCGACCGGAAGCTGGACGGCGCGGACCTGTGCGCCCGCAGCACAGCACTCGTCATAGCGCGCAATCGGCAACGCGCAGCCTACCTGGCACAATGGGGACCGTTGGTAACCACTGCTCGCATCGGGATCACCCGAGCGGCCGAGCTTCCGTTGCGCTTCTTGCTCCACCGCAGCCCGTTCATCTCGCGAGCCGTCGCGCGTTTGCCCTCCGTCACGGGGAAAACACCCCATCAACCGAGTGCTGAGGAGTCATGAATTTATTACACCAATGTCCGTCCAAGGGTCAATGCAAGCATCACTCAGGAAGAAGCGGGACAAACAAATCAAAGCTGAGACGCCAGCCCCTGGGAGCGATAGTGTCGCGCTCCCGTTCTCCTTTGGTCCGCCCCGCTACGTCTCTCGCGGGCCACGCCGCCTTTTTCTGCCGCAAAAATGCGCCGTGTCACCCAGTTTCGAACCCGAGGCGGAGCGTCCACGCGCCATCCTGCGCGTGCGCGCGCAAATTTCCTGACGCTGTGAACAGGTTGTGGAAAACCTGTGGATATTAATTAATAACTCCTGATAGACCTCCCACCGCGTCCTTGCTATTGCTTCGTCTCGTTGGCCGGGAACTTTGGCGAGTCGGCTCCGCCTGCTGTTCCCTCCAGCCTTCGCTGTATTCCGTCCGTTGTGCAGACCAATATGTCCGCCGCGGGCCGTGGAAACTCCTGGCTCGGCAATCCGCCCTCCGCAGGGCCAGAAATGATCATGAAAGTACTGTTACGCGATGTCAGCACCGGGCTGTATTTTCGAGACGGCGAAGCCTGGACCACCGAGCCTGACCAGGCCGTCAACTTCAAACACAGCGCGGAGGCTATGGACCATGCGCGCGCGCATCGCCTTGCTCAAGCCGAGGTCGTCCTGGCCTTTGAGGAAACTCATCACTGTGTCGCGCTTCCCCTGCCAACCCCGCAATGAGACGCAAAAGGAATGCCCCGGGGAAGTGCTCCTAAGTCCCGGGGCACGATTAAATGTGGGTAAGCAAATCGAAAAATTCTCAAAAATGAGATTGTACAAATTTATACACTCCATTATTTACAGTGGGGATGAAACACAAACAGTCACCGTCGCCCACTCTGAACGCTGCCGAACTACAAAT
>DASYXT010000076.1:0-3378 GCA_035934555.1 Verrucomicrobiia bacterium
TCAAGACTGTCTCCGACCAGTCCGCTGACGGAATCGCGGTGACCTGCGAAGGGGCGCCCAAGGAAGCGCTCGTAGAGCAGCATGGCGTATGGAGCGCCCATGGCGGACAAGGATTTAATCGTACTGAGCCCGCCAGTGGTATCGGCTTTTTGGAGGCGGTGGATGGTGACCGCGTTTGCAGGAGGAGAGCCTTCTTCCATCAGGTCGCATGCGACCTCGACCATTGCTTTGAGGCGCGCTCCTTTGAGCTCAGCGCGCTTGATTGGCTTCAGTGGTTCCATTCTGGCCCTCCGCTCGAGGGAGCGTGCGAAATTCTGGGGCACAGGGACACCCTTGCGTTGTTCGGCGACATATGCCCACTCGGGGGGAGTGAAGCCGAGAATAGAACGGATGACCAGGATGCAGAGGGGGGTGGAACTGGCTAGTGCGCATCTCAGATTTTTCGGAGGCGGTAGCGGAGGTTAATCATTTCTCAGTTGGTTATGTGTTGGACGGTCAGCGGAAGTTGTTTTGAGGAGGCATTAATTGAGAGCGAGGTTGGTTTTGGCGTGGGGATAGAGTTCATGCCAGCGTCCGTTGCGCCAGAAGGTCTCCAGGCACATGAGGGCTTCATCGCCCGCAGTGGTCCAGAACTGGCCGGTGCGTTTGAAGCGGCACTGGTACTGGCGGCAGGTGGACTCAATGGCGCCGGAACCCAACGGATGGTTGGCGAGTTGGATTTGTTCGGGCGTGGCGGTGCCCGCTTCTACAGCCTCTCGAGCGGCGATGATTTCCCTGTATTTCATCCGGTGGGCGTTGTGCTCGAAGTATTCGATTTGGGTTTGGAGTTTCTTCTGTTCGGCCTCCTGCAGGCGGGGTTTGAGTTCGGCCAGGGTGGCAATCACGGCGGTCGTTTGGTCGTCGCGGACCTGTTGGAGCAGGGGCTCCACCCAGGTGCGCGCCTCGGGCGTGCCCCGACCGTGCAGGTCGTGAGCCACCGCCCAGAGATGCTCTTCGGCATGCCAGAGGTCCAACTGTTGGCGGGCCTGCGGAAAACGGTCTTTGGCCAGATTCCAAATCCACACCGCGCCATCGGCGATCACCAACACTTGCCGGGCTTGGCCCAAGCCGCGTTGGATGGCCTCTCGGTAAAGCTGGGCCATCAGCGCTTCCAACCCCAGGCGGGTGGCCACATACCCGCGCTGACTAATGACCGATCGCTGGCCGGCAGTCTGGCCCCGATGGTCCAAGCGAAAAACCGTAGCCATATAGACCCAATGCCAGCGTTCGACTTTTTTGCCCTCTTTGCGCAGAGCTTTGGTCTGGCCCCAATGGTCGCGCTCGCGGATGTTCCAGGCGTCGATCTCAATGACCAGGGTGAAGGGCGCCGCTGGCGGCCCTTCGGTGTCGCGGGCCAACTGCTGAAGATCCTCCCAGGTGTCCAGCTGCGCCAGGCTCTCCGAGCGTCGGGCTTGGGCTTTGATGCCCTGGCGGTGGGCCTCCCGGTGGAGCAGGCAGCGGGAGAGGTCCAAACCCAGGCGCTGGGCTACGGCGACGGCCTGCTCGGGCGGCATCTTGGTGACCAACAGGCCCGCGATCTCCTGCACGTAAGGAGAAGCGGCTGCTTTCTTGGCCAACCCCAACGCGTGGTCGGCGGGAAAGCACCACGTTTCGCACTGGGCACACCAACCGTAGTGACGCCAGATGAGCAGGCGGCCGAAGCGCGAGTCGATGCCACGCGAAAGGTACTTCTGGTCGCTCAGTTCCTGGTGACACTCCAGGCATTGGCAAGGCGTGGCGTTGGCTTTGGCCTGAGCGGCCCGTTGGGTGAGCAAGCGCAACGGCTCTTTGGCCGCCGCCGCGACGGCTTCTTCGATGTGCCCCAGAGTTTGCTCCGGGTGCTGCGCGATGGTCTGCAGGCGCGCTTGGTAATCGGTGCGCCAAGCCTGGAGTTCGGCCTCGGTGAGACCGCCTTGGGTAACGGCGGCGGCGAGCGCAGCCGCCTCGGTTTGGGCGGCGCCTTGGGCGACAATCTCCCGGGTCAGGCGTTGATCGTGCGGGGTTTGGCTTCGGCGGGCCAGCGCTCGGCGAACTTGGCGGGTGGGCTTTTGAACAAGCGTCATGGGTTGATGGACATGGATGAGGGTGGAGCGGAGTCGCCTTGCAGTTTTTGGCGGAAGCGCGGGTGCAAGGCATAAAGATAAACATCTTTGATGGGCAGCCGGTAGCGTCGGCCATCGGGCCGGTTCTGACGGCTGCGGCCCTTAGTTTGGCCAACGCGCTGCCAGTTGGCGGCCCGGTAACAACTGCCGGCAAAGCGCTCACGCTCGACAAAGGTTTCCAACAGATGGATGGGATGGCCGTATTTAGTTTGCCAATCGTCGCTCAAACGCCGGGCGACGCAGCTCAAAAGGTGGCTGGCCAGACAGGGCACTCGCACCCAGGCCGGGATCAGGAAACGAGTATTGTTGGCGATCAGATGAAGGCCTTGGCCACGCTGAGCGGCGCTCCAGCCGATATACTCGTCCCGGTCGGCACACTGCCAGGCCGCCGCCCCGAAGAGCACGCAAGCCACAGGCCGTCCTTGGCGCTCGCTGACCAGATATTGGAGGTTTTCCCCCACCGGACTGCGGTAACTCAAATAATGATGCCGGTGAAGCAAGTCTTCAAACAGGGCGCGTGCGCCGGCCAACCGGCTGACCTCGCCAATCTCCAACGGCAGCAGCGTGTTCAAGTCTGCCCACACCGGCGACTTGGCAACCGGTGCCTGGAGTGCCGACATTCGCTTGTGACGCATGCGATTGGAGGGTACCTGTCGGCGCGGCGGTAACGTAAGCCAGCCCCGCTGCTCCAACTTGAGCAACAGCGTCCGCGCGGCCATGTCTTTGAGTTGGCCAACCGGGTTGCGCCAGTCCCATAGCGTGGCCAAATGCTGGCTCAAACGGCGGCGACTCCAGTCTGGATGGGCGACCAACAACTGGCGGATTTGGTCCAGATCAGTTGCGGCAATCTGCCGCCCTTGAATGATGCTAGATTCATTCACCAACCCCAGGTTGCCAAAGGCCGCAGCCGGAGTCCCGCACAAAATGAAATTATTTTAGCCTCCGAGCCAACCAGTCTGCTTAACCCGGAACTCGCCTCCATGACATCCCAGATTTGCAGCAAGCCGACTCCAGAGGACCGCCCACAACTACGGCCTCAGAATGGCTTCAGAAAAATCTGAGATGCGCACCGGAATCAACAATTGACAACTATGGGGTTGACTTCCGACCGCTGTGGTTGTGCAATTGCGCGGTGGCACGCCCTTTGCCCATCGAACGGGCGGGCGGCCGATACCATGGCACCGCTCGCGGCAATGAACGCAAACCCATCTATCGGGATGATTGCGATCGGGTTTAT
>DASYXT010000092.1:0-2252 GCA_035934555.1 Verrucomicrobiia bacterium
TACCGGCCTGGCTGGACCGGAAGGAATTACTACCAGCCGCCTGTATGGCATCACGAGCCGGACCGGGACGATTACAGCTATTACCGGCCGGCATGGAATCAAGAGCCGGACGAGGATGACTTTTCCTGCGATGAAGACGGCGACGACTGTAGGCCCGTGGGCCCAAGTTATTATGGCGGAAGTTACAGGGCCCCGTATTACGGTAAGAGCCTCGGGCAGCTAATGGTGGACCGCCAGAATGAATACAGGACCTACGTCAACCTGCTGAATCGGCATGACAGCCGGGCCGCGAATCGCTATCGGCAGAAGGTCCTGAACCCGACGGATCAGCGGATAGCCGCTCTCAATGGCGGTTACGTTCCGCCGGCCCCCGCCTATGGGAACTACTACGGTTCGGGGTACAACAACGGCTACTACGGAAACAACGGCAATAACCCGATGGGAGGACTCGGAGCGCTGGTTGGCCCGCTGCTCGGCATGACCCCATAACGGCGTAGCAACTCAGACAATCTCGAAATGAACAACGCCCCGCCTCTTCCCCGGCGGGGCGTTGTTTTTAGCCCAAAAACCTCATTTGAGCGCTGGAACTAGGTTAGGTTGGAAGCGGGATTGGCGCGGTTTCCAGGGCCTGGGCACAGGGTTTTTTGGGTCGGTGGCGAACTGCGCCACAGTTGCAACTGCGAGGGCCGCGATGCGTGCCAGCAGGGCAGCAAAGCGTTGGCGCCAGCGCCCGCGCAGACCCAGGCGCAGAATCTGCCGGCGGCCGTCGGCGCCGCGGATGGCGCCGATGACGAACAGCCTGGTGCGCAACGTCATCAGCCGCGGCGCTTCATGCTGCGTAACCTCGCGTTTGAAGTCGGCGATGAGGTTGAACAGGAAACAGATCAAGCGGAAGGTGGCTTCGGTGCCATCGAAGGAGTGCAGGCAGAAGCCGTCAGCACCAAAGTCGTCCTTGAGCTCCTTGATGCGGTTTTCGCATTCGGCGCGGCTGTTGTAAAAGCGCCAGGTCTGCACCGGGTCATGGCTCAGGGTGGTGACCAAGACATGAAAGGTGTAGCCAGGAACCTCGAGCAGTTTGCGACCGCGCGCCTCGGGTCGTTCGCGCAGCATTTCGCGCACCACCACCAGCCGGCGCGGGGCCGGCCAGCCATACGCCTGATAGCTGGTCTCGGCGGCTTCCAGACCGCGCGCCAAGGGCGTCCACTGCTTGATCCCCGCCACCGTGCGGCGCAGGTGCGGATTCATCCGCACCGCAATCACGTAGGGCAGCGCGCGGCGCTCCAACTCGGCGAGGAAGTCAGTGACGAAAAAGCCCGAGTCCGCGCGCAGTGCATAGAGCCGGAAATCAGGCGGCAGCTTGGCCAGGGTCTCGGCCAAAAAAGCGATGACGCCACGGGCGCTGGCGGTATTGCCGCTGCGCAACCAGGCGTGCAGCACGACTTTGGCTTCGGCCAACATCGCCAGCAATGGATGATGGGAGGGACGCCCATGTTTGCGTGGGTTGTAGCCCTTGAGACTGCCCTGCTGGTGTCCGTAGCGCTCGAAGACGGTGGAATCCAAATCCAGCACCGCACCCAGCGCCGGGGCGCGCAACCGGCATGACATAAATTGCCCGAGTACCTCCGACAGATGTTCGAGCTGGCTGCGCACCAGACCGCCGAAGTAGCGGGTCAGGGTCATGGCCGACGGCATGCGCGCCACGCCCAGGATCGCCTGCACCACCGCGTCGCTGCGCAACCGCTCGAGGTGCGCGAAGCGCCGCCCGCCGGTCAGCACCGTCGCAAACAAAGCCAACGCGATGTCGAGCACCGGAATCTGGTTGGGTGAGGTGCGTCCGTCGGGCAACGCCTGCGCTAATACCTGGCGCACTCCGCGCTGCTCCAGGTATCTCATTACCGCTACCAGTCCACCCCAGCCGCTGACTGGTTTGCCCGTGTAACGCACCTCCAGGCTGGTCGCCGCCCCGCCTAAAGCGCTACCGTTGCTCTGCATCGTCCTGTCCCTCCGCCTGGCTTATCGTCGAGTCGATACAACCCAACGATACCAAAGGAGTTCTTCAGGACGATGCGCCTCTCACCGCCGTCAAACTGATTTTTTCGGGCTCAATTCAGCCAAGAATGACAGCCAAGCCCTTGCGTGGATACCTTGGCTTCCCTGCGAAAGCCGTGCGATTTCAAAATGACCCACTACAGATGCCGACCCTCGTCTTTAACTCACGCTACGCGTTTGTCAGAATGATTCAGATTCCAAGC
>DASYXT010000063.1:0-74827 GCA_035934555.1 Verrucomicrobiia bacterium
GCATTTTGCAAGTTTTGAGCGTGAACGCTTTTTCAAAAGAGCCTCTGGATCAAGTGCTTAAGGAAAGCGGTCCACAAGATTCAGATGAGGACATCCGCAACCAATTGATTTTCAATTACTAATATCCGGACACCAGTGATGATCTTTATAGTTTTGGGAATTCTGCTGTGTATCCCGGCAGGCCGTCTGGTCTGGAGAACAGTTTCGTCTCGCCTACCCAAAACCATCCCAGAGTTGGTGTCCAGGGGCCAGTCCGCTGAGCTTCAACACAAAGATTTTGGAGGGATCTCAATCGGAAGCCTATCGCTCGCGCGGAGACAGGCCGTGGTTTTGTTTTGTGGCCTGGCCGTTCTTGGAGTCGCGTTGGTGGTCGTCGGCATCGATCTCGCGACGCAGAAGTCATGAGGCTGAGGTTTTGGCATTAACTCAATTGAAAGCGACCGCGCCAGCTTCTTCTTTTAGCTATTGCCTCGGCCGCCAGGAACGACGGCCAGGGCTCTCCGCCTGTCGCCGGCCAGGCCGCTCCCGGGGCACTTTCCGAAAAACCGCCTGTTCAGCAAAAAGGGCGTATTGGCCCGTAAACAGGCCACTTCCTGCAAAGTCGCGGACTACCAACTTAGGCCCCTTCGGGGAGGTCATCCGCGCCACAGGCCCCATAGCCAGGGCAAACCCCTTCCGGTTCTCGACCAAGTATCAGGATGACGAGACCGATCTGCTTTGTTACGGGTATAGATACCTCCTTGCTTCGACAGGACGGTGGCTGAGCAGAGATCCGGCAGAGGAAATCGGGGGCTTTAACCTCTATGCGCCTACACCTGACGATCTACTGAACTTCGTGGATCCACTTGGGCTTTGCGACTGCAAGTGTGTTAGGGTCCACTTATCGTTCGATCCGAAACACTATCCAGGCTTTTACAACTTTACACCACAAGGCCAAACGCAGTCGACCAGGCGGTTTGGGGTGGACATTACAGCCGCGTGGCAGGTGACCAAGGATAGCGATCCAACGCAGTGCAAATACTACATTAGCGAAAACGGTCAGATTGCCGCATCCGGGCCCGACCAATCGCCAGGCACCCACCAGTTTACAGGCGAAGAGACTCAGGTCGGCCAGACGACGTCAGACGGAAGTGGTATCCCTGCAACCTACGCTGGCACCTACAGTATCCAATATGACCTTAAGATAACCTATAGATGTCATGGAACAGATGGAAAAGACAAGTTCGGTCATCTGACCATCAAGAGGTCGAGAGAGAAAACTCTCAAGTAGGCTTCATATGATAAAAGCAATTCTCCTGACGGCTTTAATGTGCGCCGGTTGCTGTGATCCTCACCGCAACCAACAACCGTCCAACACTTCGGATCAGTATCGGGACGCGGTCAATCCTATCTTGGTCGCACATTCGGCTGAGGACATTCAGTCCAAATCCTGGACAAACTCTGAAAACCATGTCATGCAGTTCCAGAGCTGGGTCCCGGTCATCACCAACAGGAACGAAGTGATAGAGGTCGCAACCTACCGCGATGAACGCACAAAGAGCGTCACCACGCTGGAATTCTACCGAGTTCTTCTCGAGGTAGGGTCTTCTCGCGCACGGGACTATGTTCTCCTTGATTATGACAATGCTGGAGGGTACATTAGGGTACATGCAGTTGCACGGTGAACTGAGGACCGCCGGTACACTAACTGTGAAATTGGTCCTCGCCGCAGTTCCCGCCATAGGGCTGCTCATCTGTACTTTCGCCGTCTGTCGCGTCTGGTGGCGGCCCTACGGTCACCGCGAGGCTTACATGCGTTTGGTCGACAGGGCTCTCCATGACTACGCCAGCGATCATGGCGGCACCCTTCCAGACGGACCAGATCCTTACTCAGCCCTAGCCAAGCTTTACCCGAAGTACGACGGCAGCGATGGATCTGAGCTTGCAGGGTTGACCGGAAATATCGCCCAAGTGACAAACGCCCTCAGGCTGCACAGGTCAATTTCAAACTTTACAAGCTTCGTTTATGTCCCTGGGTTACACGAGAATGCCAACCCAAACCTCGCCGTACTTTGGGAGAAACATGCTTACCTCCTCGGCAGCGGCGCTGTTACGCCGTTCGCAACAAGACCGGTACTCCTGCTCAGCCGCGATTTCACGAACGTGCCAATCGCCGGGTGGAAGGAGTTCGAAACCCAGCAGGTAATACTCCAGCGCCATAGTATGGTGCCAAGTAAACCCGCTCCTTGAGATCAGCAGCGTCTCGCATCGTCACATCTTAACGGAAATGGGAAAATGGATCACATCTTCGGAGTCGATCTGAGCACGATCGCCAATTGGTTGGGCCACGTGAGCCTCAACACCTTGAGACCAAACGCGCGGCCCTGGCTACAGCAAAGCCTAATTGCCGGGCAGAAAGTTGCGCACGGCCTAAAGCAAAGCACCAAAGCCTGGGGAGTATTTTCGGCCGCATCTCAACAAATGACATTTCTGAACGCAGCCGCACAGGAATCGTCATCGGCACAGAACGAAGCGCGCGACACGACGCCACGGGACGGCCATGCCGCCGAATGATCCTCCGGAAACCTGGTTTCCGCTACGAACAGCTCTTGCGTGGCTCGCACCGGGGCATCTGCTCGGGTTAATCGGGTATGCCAGGCTGCTTACTCCCATCAGGTGCCGGCAATGCCGCCGCCGCCTGCCCTCCGCCGCCTGCCGCGGGCGCTGCCGGCCCTGTCTCGGGAACCGGCCGCAATTCGTCCAGCAACGCGCGCAGTTCGGATTTCGCCACGTAGCGCAGACAAAGCTCCGTCAACTCCTCCCGTTCGTAGCCTTTCGCCTGCTCCCCATCGACGCGCAGGTTGCGCGGCCGGATGCCATACGGTTGCAACTGCCGCGCCAGCCACCGCTCGTCAATCGGTTTGCCCCGCAATAAACTCCCCCACGGCCGCCCCGGAAACTCCGTCAGACGCCGCACCAACTCCGCACTGAACATTCGCTCGATGTCCGCATGCGCAAATTGCATCACAATGTCGAACAGCAGCCGCGCAATCGGATTCGACTCCGGCGCCGTTGCCATCCCCACCGCCGCTTCCCGCGCCCGCTCCGGCCACCGCCCCCCGGCCAGGTCCGCTATCACCAGCAGCGGTTCCCAAATGTCCGCCGCACGGTCGTTGAGTTCCCCCGGCAGCGCCGGCTCCGCCGCCGCAATCGCCTTCGCGTGGTCCAGCACAAACCGCAGGCATTTGGATTTCAAATCCCCAGGGTCGAACTTCCTTAGCCGCTCGCAAGGCTCATCCGGCTTCTTGCGGTGCATCCGAAATACAATGCAGCGGTCAGCCAGCGTTAGCGGCAGCGGACCTATCCGCGCGATCACCTTCGGGCACCAACAGGAGAATCGAGCAATATCGGGATTATAGCCGCTCGTGCTCCCCGCCGCCAACGGCCCCTCCTCCGGCCTCGTGGCGCCGTTCCCGTTCCCCGCCCCGCCGCTGCCCCTTACCGGCCCGGGCGAATTGACCGCCCGCAACACAAACGAAGTCTTCCGCGAATAGCTCGCATTGATGATTCCTCTCAGCTCGTCGTTCCCGGCGAGAAACGTGTCGGCTTCGTCAATCAGCAGCGTCGGTTGTATCCGCGCAATCACCCGGAAAAACGACGGCGCCGTCACATTCGACGCCACCACCGCTCGGTTGGTCAACTCGCTCAACACACTGATCAACGTGGACTTGCCGCACCGGTGTTCGGGCGATTCCAGCCCTATGTAGGTAGTGATGTCCCGATACAGATACGCAAACGTGTGGGGCACAAACAGCGCCAGGGTTTCCGGCGCCCACTTCGGCAGCACCACCACGCGTGTCATCGCCTCCACCAACGCGTCCAGCAACCGCGCCCCATCCACCGGCTCCGGCCAGGGCTTCACCGGCGGCAGCGCCAGCACGTCCCGCAAGTACTCGTCCAGACCATTCGCACCCCCCGGCGGCTCCGCTTCGCCCGGCGCCTCCATCGCCTTGTCGTCCTCCAACGCCCGCTCAGTCTTCATTGAATCTTCCTTTCTAATCGTTCATGCACCGGCTATCGCTATATCAGCTATGTGAATGCAGCGATTTCCGGGCCAATCCCACGCCTCCCTTCTCACCGCGGCGGCGTTCTCCTGCGCCCCGGGACGCTGGGACGCTACCGGGACGGATAGTGGGACGGATGCAAAATCAAAATCGCCCGTATTTACCGGCCTTGGGACGATGGGACGGCTGTACACCCCCAAGCCACCCCCCCTGCACGTCCTGCCTCCAGGTTCGCCCAATTTCACCGAATTTCACATTCTTACGGATAATTTCACTTCCCTTCCCTCGCCTCAATTTGCACCAAATTAAGCCTACTTGCGCTAAATTGCGTCCAATTAAGCCACAAACTCTGCCCATGCACTTTTGGTGTGGGCGGCTGCCGTCACCCGTTCTTTGCGCCTTCGCGTCTTTGCGTCTTTGCGTCTTTGCGTTCGCGTTAGGTCTTCGCAGTGGGTCACCGGATTAACGCAAAGACGCAAAGGCGCGGAGACGCAAAAGTCAGTTCCAATTCTTTGCGCCTTCGCGTCTTGGCGTCTTTGCGTTCGCGTTAGGTCTTCGCAGCGGGTCAAGGCAGAATTAATCTTCCGAACGCGGATGAGACCTCGGATCACTCCCCCCACCCAATCTGATCCGACTTCAATCCGGGTTGATCCGAGTTGATCCGAGTTAATCCGGCATAATCCGACTTGGAAATTCCGGCTGCGGCTGACTCGGTTCTGCTTTGGCACAAATCGAAAATCCACCGGGGGGGGGTAGGTGAGCACCTACTTTGCTTCGCTGGCCGATTTGGTAAAAACTCTCTGAATCGAGGATTATGAAAACGCTCTTACGGGATAGACGTACGGCATGTTATTTTCAGGGGCTGTCCGATTGGACACCCTCGGCCAATAACGCTTTCGACTTTCACGAGCCCGAGCGGGTCGTTCGGTTTGTGCGCCTCGCCGGGTTAAACCTGCGCGAGGTGGAAATCGTTTTCGCGTTCGATCAGCCGGGTTACAATATTTCTTTGCCCATCGACGCGCGATTCGATCATCCGCTGGCTCCGCCCGGTTCCAATACCGCCTCTCCGGAATCCCTGACCCCCTCTCAACTTCATACTTAAACGCGGATGCCAGGTGACCATCGCGCTGAGCTGCTCTGACAACCTGGTGACCTGATACCGCGGCCTCCCTATTTGGGCAACGGCTCAGGAGCTTCCTCTTCCTGTTGGGTCTTAGGTTGGGCAGCTTCCCGGCCACGTTCGCCAGCATTCTGTTCGAGCGGATGTTCCTCCGCCTGCCAATGCCGCGACACCTTGCCGCCCCAGCAGGCCCAGTTCAGCGGATACACGTCCGGATCGAAAATCACGTGGTAAAAGTGCCAGACCACAATTGCCAGGCAGGCGAGAATCGCCTCGTAATAGTGAATTGTCAGACCCACATCCACCGCCCAACGCGGCAGGAACCGCGTCACATCCATTTTGAACCAAATCATCAGCCCCGTGACGCCCATAATGATCGTGCCCCAGATCACCGCCCAATACTCCATTTTCTCCGCATAGCCGAACCGGCCGATTTTCGCCTTCTCGGGGGCCACGCCGAGCAAGTAACGTGCGTTTTGCACCAGGTCCCGCAAATCCTTCAAACTCGGGAACAAATCCTTTACCAATTGCCGCCCCTGTTGCGTGCGCAGGATATAGACCAGGTGATAGGCTCCGACGACCAGCAGCACCACACCGGCCACGCGATGGGTCCAGCGCCGGAACGGCTCGTTGGAGCCGAGCGCTTTGCCTATCCAGGAATCGGGGAACTTCAGTGCAAAACCGGTAACCGCCAGCACAATAAAACTGACCGCCAATATCAGGTGCTGGTACCGCTGCGACCGGCTCATCCGCACCACCGATAGGTCGGCCAGCCGATACCGCGCGGCCACTTTCCTGCCAAACACCAGGAGGTTGTGAGCGAGCATGAAGCCGATCGTCACCACGATCAGCCCCAGGTACACCCGCCGCACCCACCAGTTAATCTTGTCGCCCACACCGTCCCCGCTGCTCGCCGCCGACACATCCACATGCACTTTGCTCTGGGCGAAATTGGCCGTCGCGCCCGGATGACATTTGCCGCACGTCACCACCAGGTTGGCCTTGTTAATCGTCGAGCGCGGGTCCGACGAGGGCAGTATTTTATGAACGCCATGACAACTGGCGCAGTTCGCCGCCAGGGTGGAGCCGTATTGCGCCGCCAGGCCGTGATAGCTTTCAAAAAACGTCTTCACCCGGTCCGCCGGCAGGTTGTACTTGGTATTGAGCCGCTCGGAAGCGTGACAATTACTGCAAATATCCGCCGAAATTTTTAGCGGCGAACTGCTTTTGAGTGCGACAATTTTGTGCTCCGAATGGCAATCGGTGCAGGTTGGCGCATCGCGATGCCCGGCGGCAATCGCCTGGCCATGCACGCTTTCTTCGACATCTTTGGCGGCCTGCTCGTGGCACCTGCCACACGTTTGGGCCAGGCGTGAGTAGTGCAGCGGGGATTCCGGCGAAGCGGGCGGCAGAATGGTGTGGCCATCGTGGCAATCGCTGCAGGTTGCCGCGGTGGCTTCCCCGCGCGCCACTGCCAGCCCGTGCACACTCGCGCCGTAACTGACCGACTCGGTCTCGTGGCACGCGGCGCAATCCGGCGCCTTGGCCGCCACATTGTCATCGGGATGCTTAACCGTCAGGTCGCTGTGGCAACTCACGCACGAGTTGGTTTTGTGGATCGAAGCGCGCAACTTCGCTTCATCGACAAATAACGATATTCCCTTTCCGGCGCTGTTGGTCTTGAAGAGGGTCTTATCGGAGTGGCAATCCAGGCAGGCGCTGTCCTTAATCGCGGCAGCACCCATCGCGTTGCCAACGCAAATGAGAAGTAATCCCAGAGCCGCCACCCAGGCGAATGGCTTTCGAAAGACCATAAGTCAATCCAGTGTCTGGTGGGTGTCCCATAAATTCTTTCCATGGATTGCTGTTTCCTTCGCATTTATTGACCAGTCTGTCCCCGCCGCCTCTGCGGTTCCCCCGGCCTTCGGCCCTCAAATGCAAACCAAGGTGTCGTCCGTCTCCACGGGCGTCAACCGCATCAGCCCGCAAGCACACCGCGTGTCTGGTCCCCCCGTCAGCAAGCGTAGCGTCTGATTTTCCACCTGGAGAATCTTTTGCGACCCATGGGCGCCTGCCGGGTTTTCCCAGCACCAGCGTCCCTGCAACGCTTCGAGGTTCAGGCGGTCACGCGCACAAATCGGATGCGCCGACCCGCTCGGGCAGGGAGCCTTAGCCTCAACTGAGTTTCTGGCCCGGGCCTGTGCGCTTGCGCCGGCTGGGGCGTTTTCAAAGCCCAACAGGGCCCACATCACCGCATAAATCAGCCAAAAGGCCGCCAGGCACAGCACTGAAAGTCCCTCAATCTGCCGCGCGGTTAATGCCGCGCCCGACGCGTGCAGCACCGTGAAGATAACGGCGGGAAAGATGAGGGAGATCAGCAGCGCTTGCCAGCGTGGCAACCGGGCCGCGCCGATCATCATCCCGGCTAGCGCCGCACAGATGATTGTCCCTAGGAAACTGAAGATCAGCGTTAGCAGAACCACGAAGAACACGGCGACACTCCACCCCACAACAAACCGGACCGCCTGCCTGAGAAAAGGGGCCTGCATGGCCGCGCACACTTTAATAATGCGTACTGCTGCCGCGAGTATGTAAATCTAATGCCCCGTGTCAAGCGCGCATTCAGTCTTATCCGCCTTGCGCTGCCTGGCAAATCGCTCGACACTTCCGCCGGGTTCACATGGCAAAGCGACCGACTATCGGCATCCTGACGGCGGGCGGCGACAGCCCGGGTTTGAACGCGGCGATTCGCGCTGTGGGCAAAGCCGCCCTCGGCCACTACGGGATGGAGATCATCGGCTTCCGGGACGGATTCCGCGGCCTGGCTGAGGACCGCCGCCTCGCCCTTGATAAGCACACCCTCGCCGGAATCCTCACGGTCGGCGGCACCATCCTTGGCACCAGCCGTGACAAACCGCACCGAATGGAAATTGACGGCCGCAAACGGGATATGACCCGGACCATTCTGCGCAATTGCGAAAAGCACGACCTGGTCGCGGTTGTTTGCCTGGGCGGCGGGGGCACGCAGAAAAACGCCCTGCGCCTTGCCCAAGCCGGTTTGCCTGTCATCACCCTGCCCAAGACTATCGACAACGATGTGGTCCTGACTGATGCCACCTTCGGCTTTGACACCGCCCTGGGTATCGCCACGGACGCCATTGACCGCCTGCACAGCACCGCCCACAGCCACCATCGGATCGTCGTGGCGGAAATCATGGGACATCGCGCGGGGTGGCTGGCTCTGGGCGCCGGCATCGCGGGCGGCGCCGACGTCATTCTCATCCCCGAAATCCCTTACGACGTCGGGGCCATCGCCCGCGCGATCCGCCAGCGCAGTAAACATGGCACAAACTTCAGCATTGTCGCCGTGGCCGAGGGCGCCATGAGCAAACAGGATGCGCACGCCTTCCAGGCGGCCGAGGAGCGGCGGGTCAACGCCCGCGACAAAGTCCACCGCCAGGCAGCCCGCCTTGAACTTGACTCTTTGGAGACCAAGCATTCCGGCAATACCTTGCGCCTGGCACGGCACCTGGAAGAACTCACACACCTCGAATCGCGTGTCACCATCCTCGGCTACGTGCAACGGGGCGGCACACCCTCCGCCGGTGACCGGCTGCTCGCCACACGCCTCGGGACGGCATGCGCCGACTTGATCCACCGCGGGGTGTTCGGGGTGATGGTGGCCGCGCGCGGCGATGCAGCCGAACCGGTGCCGCTCGAACAAGTCGCCGGAAAGCTCAAGACCATCCCCTTGGATCACCCCTGGATCGAGAGTGCGCGCCGGGTCGGCACTTGCCTGGGGGACTGAAGCGCGGAGCGCGGATGCCTCTTCCGAGCGTACAGGCGCACCGCAGGAGTTTGGGCATCGAAAGGTCTTGCGAGCTCCCGAGATGTGTGGTACATGGTTTGTGTGACATCGAATACCATCACTATCCGCTTGCGCCGGCCCAAGGCGGAGATCGAGGCCAACGCCAAACCCAACGTCAACGCTTGGGTCAATCACCTCATCGAGCAGGCCCTCGGCCCACGCCGAGCGGACTGGCACGAACACTTTGACCGGCCCTCGTCGGGCCGGCGATTTCGCTGCACAGGCAAAGCGGAGCGCCACGAACGTTGAACTTTGCGGATACCAACTGGCTGGTATCGGCCTATATCGAGCCGCTGGCTGACGATGAGGAGGCGAATAGACGGCGGCAAATTGTCGAGCGCTTCTTGCGCCGGCATGGTGGCCAACTGGTAATCTCCCAGGTGGTCTTGCTGGAGGCCCGCAACGTCTTTTCACGCCTGACCAGGGAACAAGCCCCGTGCGAATGGCAAAGGCTGGAGGCTGATTTTGACGGCCGGGTGTACGTTGATCCCATGAATTGGGACCTCTTGCGGCAGGAATGTTACCGTTTCTTTTCCAAGTACGGATGGAAGACAACTATCGGCACCTTTGATACGGCGATCGTCGCCTCCGCTAAGTTGGCCGGCGGAACGCGCTTCTTGTCCTTCGACTCTACCGCCAGAACAATTGCCGCCGCCGAGGACATCGAAGTTTTCCCCGCACTCGATGTTCCTGAAAAGCAGCTACTGGCCCAATTAAAAAAATGAAAGTCCAATTCTTCAGGTGGGTTCTGATGTTCCTATCCGCCAGCATCCCTGTGTCGCTTGCCAGGGCCGCTGACCTGCGGCTCGGCATTATTGGCACCGACACGTCGCACGCGGCAGCGTTCACAGAAATTCTGAACGATGTGGCGGCCAAGGGTCATGTTGCCGGCGGCCGCGTGGTGGCGGCGCTCCAGGGCGGCAGCCGCGACATCCCCGAGAGCTGGAACCGGGTGACGGAGTACGCCAACACCTTGCGCGCGAAACATGCCGTACAGTTCTATGATTCGATTGACGAACTGTGCAGTCATGTGGATGACGTGCTGCTGGAGAGCGTCGATGGCCGTCCCCACCTCGAGCAGGTCATGCCCGTGCTGGCCGCGCATAAGCGGGTGTTCATCGATAAACCCATGGCCGGCTCACTCGTGGACGTGATCAGAATCTTCCACCTGGCAAAGGCGGCGAACGTGCCGGTGTTCAGCTCGTCGGCATTGCGTTTCGCCGCCGATACGCAAGCCGTAAGCCATGGCTCGATTGGCAAAGTGACTTACGCCGAAACCTATGGACCCTGCGAAGTGGAGTCGCACCATCCTCAGTTATTTTGGTACGGCGTACACGGCATCGAGGCGCTGTACACCGTGATGGGCACCGGTTGCCAAACCGTGCAGCAGCAGACTACCCCGGAGGGTAAAATCGAGGTCGTTGGGATTTGGCCCGGTGAGCGCAGAGGGGTGTTCCGCGAAGATAAGAAGTTTCACGGCCTGGCTCGAGGCGCCAAAGGCGAGGCGCCGGTCGGCTCCTTTGACGGCTATGCGCCCCTGGTCGAGCAGATCATGAAGTTCTTCCAATCCGGCGTCGCGCCGGTTAAGCCCAAGGAGACTCTTGAGATTTTCGCATTTATGGAGGCGGCAGAGGCCAGCAAGCATGAGGGAGGCAAGCCTGTCAGCGTGCAATCGATTTTGGCCCAGGCGCAGAAGGCAGCCAGGCAGTGACGCGTTTTGCGCTTTATAGAACCGTTCGTGGCATACTCTACACCCAAGCCTGCCGAGGATTCTCCCTCTCCCCTTCCGAAGGGGAGAGGGCCGGGGTGAGGAGTCGCTCTAGATAACCTATCCCACGGTCCCCTCAATAAGCCGGCAGCTTAAGAAAATTTTGCAGAATCTGGCGGCCGCTTTCGGTCAGGATGCTCTCCGGATGGAACTGGACGCCCCAAATTGGAAACTGCTTGTGCTTCACGCCCATGATCTCGCCTTCGTCAGTTTCGGCGGTGATCTCCAGGCAATCCGGAATGCTGTCCCGTTGTATCACTAAGGAGTGATAGCGGGTAGCGGCGAAAGGATTCGGCATCCCCGCAAACAGGTCTTTGCCGTTGTGCTTAATCAGCGAGGTCTTGCCGTGCATCATCCGGTAATTCACGACCACCGACGCGCCAAAGACATGCCCGATGCACTGGTGCCCCAAACAAACCCCCAGCGTCGGTACCTGTGAGCTGAACGTGCGGATAATCTCGTTGGACAGACCCGATTCCCGAGGCGAGCACGGGCCCGGCGAGATCAAAATACGCTCCGGCTTGAGCGTGCGAATCTGGTCCAGAACGATCTGGTCATTCCGCCACACTTCCATCGGCACCTGCATTTCGCCCAGGTACTGCACCAGGTTGTAGGTGAACGAATCGTAGTTGTCGATGACCAGTAACATTTTCCGCTACTTTAGTGGATTAGACTGCGATTTCAAAGCGTTCTGTTTCAGACCGAAACGCGCCCGGCACCGGGTTGACTATCCCAGCCTTCCCGGCACACTGAGGCGCGCGGCATGACGACGGCCAACAAGATCACTATCTTCCGGATTTTGTTGATTCCCTTTTTCGTGGTCGAGGTGCTTTATTACGTGAAGACCGGCACCCCGCTGCATCAATGGCTGGCGATTGGCTCCTTTGGCATCGCCGCCGTCCTGGACGGCGTGGACGGTTACATTGCCCGGCACTACAACCAACGCAGTGAACTGGGAGCGATCCTGGATCCGCTGGCGGACAAGCTGTTGCTCGTTTCGGGCATCGTCGTGCTCAGTTTCGATCATTTGCCCCGGCTGCAAACCGTCCCGCTCTGGCTGACCGGTTCGATTATCGGACGGGACATCGTGTTACTGGCCGGCCTGGTGGTGATCATGATGGTAGTGGGAAAAGTCAGCGTGCAGCCGAGGATACTGGGTAAAATCGCGACGGTGCTGCAGATGGTGGTGGTGCTTTGGGTTTTGTTGCAGTGGAGGGAATCCTGGTTGCCGGCCTGGGCGCTGGCGGCCGCGATCTGCACCGTCGGCTCGGGCTTGCTTTATGTTTGGGATGGCACGCGGCAATTGGGAGCGCACCCGGCCAGTTCTCCCGCCAAAGAGCAGTAACCGCGCAGCGCGGACTTGGTCCGCAGCAACTTCCGAAACGCCGTGCGGCTCGCATTTACCAGAAGACCTGAATTCAACCTATTGCTGCTGCCACGCATGTCCGCCCTTCCTTGAGGCTCAAAGAACAATAGCGCCCCATTGACACGCCGCCCAAACCAAATTACCTATTCATCGTTTCATTTAATCAACACAACTAAGACTATGGCTATTGCTGTCGGCTCCAAAGCACCTGATTTCACGCTCAAATCCAAGCAAAGCTCCGGGCTGGTGGATATCAAGCTAAGCAACAACTTCGGCAAGCAAAACACGCTTTTGCTGTTCTTCCCCGCGGCCTTCACCGGCGTCTGTACGCAGGAAATGTGCGACATCTCGGCCGGCCTCAACGGCTATGCCGGGCTCAACGCGGATGTCGTCGGCATCAGCATCGATACGCCCTTTGCGCAGGAAGCCTGGGCCCAAAAAGAGAACATCAAAATTAAACTGGCCAGCGATTTGAATAAAGAGGTCATCCGCAAGTACGACGTGGTGTTCCCCATGCTCGCCGGGATCGGCGACACCGCCGCGCGCGCCGCCATTGTCGTCGATAAGCACGGCGTGGTCCAATACAGCGAGCAGACCGCTTCGCCAAAGGATTTGCCGGACTTCGCTAAAGTGAAGGAGACGCTGGGGCGGCTAAAATAAGCAGGGGGCCCTTGGCCCCTTAATTTTTCAATCCGCTCGTTCGGGCTTTTAGCCATTCGAAATCGGTGGCGGGTGCCGCAGGAAACACGCTGATGCGTGTGTGCAGCACCGGCCGCACGGTCGAGGGCACGGCCCACTGGTGATACTCCATATGACCGTCGGCGAACGAAAAGTTCGCGCCACGGTTATGATACGATGCCGGCAGATTCCCCCAGGCGTCTTCATCGAGCCGATTCACAAAAAAACCGTCGTTGATGGTGTCGGCATGCTCGTCGAGAAAGACGAAAAGCGTGGCTGGACTGGTAATTTGCGACCGCTTGAAGAACTGAATGTAGCGCGGGTTAAATCGGTTGGTTAATTCACCCGGGTCCCCGATCATGGCGTTCATCGACATGCTGCGGATACGAGGGCCGTTGGGCGCAGGCTCCCGGTCTGCTGGGCACTTGAAGATGCCGGTCGCGCGGCTCGTATAGGGCCCAAGTTTGGCATCAGTCAGCAATGCCAGGTTGGTGTTGTCATCACTCGCGAGCCAGTCTTCCACGTTGTTGACCCAGTTCTGGCGTCGCGTGAGGGTCTCAGGCACGCCGTGGTTGTTGACCAGCCGGTCCGCGTTATCATCGGAATAAAGCACCCAAGCGACGGTGAGCTGTTTGAGATTGTTGCCGCAGGTCAGCGCCTGCGCTTTGCTTTTGGATTGGCTCAGCGCCGGGAGTAGCATGCCCGCCAGCACCACGATAATCCCAATGACGACCAGCAATTCAATCAGGCTAAACGCAGGGCTGCGCCAGGGGGCCTCAGAATTCCCAATGGGCGGCAAACAAAGAGACCGGCCCGCGCGCGCGATCGTAGGCCGGGTCGCAGACGAATTGATAATCAAGCGTCGCATGAATCGTTTTGCAAACCTGCCATTCGTAATAAGTCTCAACGGCTTGTTCCCAACCATAGGTCAATGCGCCATCGCCGGCAAGGATACCGGTGCCGCCCGTAGCCAGGCAGGCCTGATGCACCGCTAATGCCTTGAGCACGGCTGCCAGTCCCAGGGTGTCACCCGGCCGCTGCCAGGCGCGGCCTTTCAGGCTCAGGCTCGCAGTCGCAGTGCGGTCCACATCGGCAAACACCCACGCTTCATTTCGTCCATCACTCCACCCCGGCCGCATAAATGCTCCCAGATCCGGTGGTGCCTACCGGGCGCGCAACAGCAAAACCGGAACCCGAATGCTGTGCTGCACGCGGCTGGCGGTCGTGCCGAGAAACAGGTCCGCCAGGAACCGGTGCCCGTGCGTGCTCATCGCGACCAGGTCGCACCCTTTCTCTTCCACCCACCGCACGATTTCAGTGACGGCCTCGCCGTAGGCCAAATGGGCTTCCGCCGGGATGCCCGCAGCCTGCAGTTCGTCGCGAACTTGCTGCAGGTACGCGGTATCCTGCGTAATCTCCGGGCTGACGGCGTCGGCGCCGTAGGTGCGGGCCGCCCAGCCATCGGCCACGTGCAACAGCACCACCCGGCTGTTCGCCAACTTCGCCAGTGGCTTCACGTGTTCGATGATCGCGCGGTCTGTAGGCGTCCCATCGAGAGTCAGCAAAATGGTTTTGTACATGCCCTAGCTTCCAGCGAGTCGCGGACGTTGTTTCCGGCGCCCGCTCAGTTTCCACAAATGACATGCCAGGCCGACCGCAGCGAGTCGGGTAGCCCGCAAATGTCCATCACGGTGATTAGCAGCGCGCTGCCCCAGCCCGCAATCAGCAAACACCAGCCGTTCCGCCAATTTCCCATCTTGCGCCTTGAGCTGGTGAAATGCAGGAGCGGAAACATAGCGAAGGGAAGCTGCAACGCCAGCACGACTTGGCTGAGGGTCAAAAGGTCGTTGACACTGCTGTCGCCGCGCACACCAATGATCGACACCGCCGGGATAATCGCCAGGCTTCGCGTCACGAGCCGACGCAACCACGGTTTCAGACGCCAGTGCATGAACCCTTCCATCACGACCTGGCCGGCCAGCGTGCCGGTAATGGTGCTGCTTTGGCCACTGGCCAGCAAGGCAATCACGAAGAGTGTGCTGGCCGCCGCTGTGCCCAACAAAGGCGCCAGCGTCAGGTACGCGATGCGAATCCAATCACTGTCCGGGCTGAAATGCACGACCTGTCCTCCGGCGGCGCTGACGCTGGTCTTGCCGTAAAAAACCAGCGCAGCCAGGACGAGGATGGCGGCATTAACCAGGAAGGCGATGCTCAGGGCAGTCACCGAATCGATCGCATTAAACCGAATCGCGCTGCGAATCGAGGCAGAGTCTTTCTGGAGCTTGCGGCTTTGCACCAGGGCGGAGTGCAAATATAGATTATGCGGCATGACCGTGGCTCCAATCATGCCGATGGCGACGTAAATCATCCCCGGCTGACTGAGGCCCGGGCGTAACATCGCCCAGCCCATCTCCCGAAACGCCGGTTGGGTCTGGGGCAGGACAAAAATCTCGATGAAATAACAGACGCCGATGGTCGCCACCAACACCAGCACCACCGCTTCAATGGTGCGCATTCCGAACCCTTGCAACCCCAGCAGCAACAGCACGTCCAATCCGGTCAGAATCACCGCCCAAAGCAGCGGCAGGTGAAACATCAGGTTCAGGGCGACGGCGCTGCCCAATACCTCCGCCAGGTCGCACGCCCCGATGGCGATTTCGCAGAACAGCCAGTTGGGCCAACGCGTCCATTTCGGATACCAGTCGCGGCAGCATTGCGCGAGGTCTTTGCCGGTGACGACTCCCAGCCGGGCGGCGATCACTTGCATGAAGATTGCCATCAAGCTGGCCAGGCCCACCACCCAGAGCAGTCCATATTTGAACTGCGCGCCGCCCGCCAGGTCCGTCCCCCAATTGCCGGGATCCATGTACCCGACACTCACCAGGATGGCCGGTCCCACAAATGCCCGCCAGTTCTGCCAGAAGCCTGCTCCATTCTGGGGCACCGCGACGGTTCCATGTACGCCCTCCAGAGACACCTCGGGGGGGCCAACCCCGCCGGGGGGCGGCGGCGTGTGCGCCCGGCCCGCGGTTACCTCGCTGCGGGAGTGGGGGCTATTCATAGCACATCAGCTTATTGTCCTTATTCGTATTCTCCATACATACTCCGCTTTGAAGGTGTAGCGCAAATAAAAAGTTTTAGGATGAACACTTTTTACTTTTCCCCCCTCATGGGAAATTCTGGCGTTGGGTGCGGCCCTCTGCTATCCACTGCCGTGGCGATGGCGAAGCACAAAAAAAAGGCCCCGGCGGCGAACCGGTCGGAATCGACCGAAGATCACCTGGAGCGAATTCAGGAGCTGGTCGAGCAGAAAGGCTACGCTCGCGTGTCGGACATTGCTTCGTCGTTGCGGCTGAGCCGCTCGGCGGTATCCAATATGGTGCGGCGCCTGGCGCGACGCGGGTTTGTGAACTACGAGAAGTACCGCGGGTTAACCCTCACCGTCGAAGGCCGGGCGGTGGCGCGGCACATCAAGGTGCGCCATCAAACCCTGACCGAGCTGCTGCAACTGCTCGGCTTAAGCGCCGAAACCATCGAACAGGAGGTCGAGGTGATCGAACATCACCTGCGTCCTGATACGCTGCGTGTATTTTCGAAACTGGTGCGTTTTTGGCAAAGCCACCCGGCCGAGCTGGACTCTTTCCTGGCCTTTTCACGGCGCAAGTAGCCCTCGAGGCGCAAGACAAAGCGGCAGAGGACTGCCGCAGTCCAAAACCTCGCGGATTAAGTAGCCTGCGAGACATCGCGCCAGCGTCGTGGACTGCGGCAGCCCTCTGCCGCTTTGTCTGCCGAGGGCATTCTATTCACCCTCACAATATGGCGTCCTCCACTTTAGTCTTTAGCCGTGTAAGCTTCCCCGTTAATTTCCGCCCATGGGCATCACGCCCCAACAGTTCCAGCAATTGCAGGAGAAGTTGACCCGCCCGAAGCGGGCAGCGGCTCCGGTGTGGCCGGACCATCGCCCCGTTATAAACCGGGAGGCGGAAATCATCTTTGGTTTGGATCCGTCGCTGCGCGGGACTGGGTATGGCGTGATTCGCATGGTCAAATCCGGCCCGCAAGCGCTGGCTTACGGAACCATTCGCTGCGGTGGCACCTGGGAACGGTCGCGGTGCCTGGCGCAAATCGCGCGCGAGATTCGGGCTGTGCTCAAAGAGCACCCGCCGGGGGTATGCGTGGTGGAAGGTCTTTTTTACGCGCAAAACCTGCAGACGGCGCTGGTGATGGGGGAAGCACGGGGGGCGGCGCTGGCAGCCGTGGCCGAAGCCGCGGTGGAGATTTATGAGCTGGCGCCCCGAAAAGTGAAACAAGCGATTGTCGGTTACGGCGCGGCGCAAAAGCCGGCCGTGGCCAAAATGGTGCAACGCCTGTTGCACCTGGCCGAACTGCCGGAACCCGATGCTGCCGATGCGTTGGCGCTGGCGCTGACTCATGCGCGCGAGCGCTGCCGCTATGGGCTGTCTCAGCCAAGGAGAATATGATCAGCTTCCTGCGAGGTAAATTGTCCGACGCATTGCCCACGCAAGTGACCGTCGAGGTGCAGGGTATTGGTTACGAAGCGCTCATTCCGTTGTCCTCATACGACAAACTGCCGCTACCCGGCCAGGAGGTGAAACTTCTGACTCACCTTGCTGTTCGGGAAGACGCTCATACTTTATATGGCTTTATGAGCGCCGCCGAACGGGACCTGTTTCGCCTCCTGATTAACAACGTCAGCGGCATAGGTCCCAAGCTGGCGCTGAACGTCCTCAGTGGAATTAGTGTCACGGCCTTCCGCGGCGCTGTGGTTAACGGGGATACCAAAACACTGTCGCAAATTTCCGGGGTTGGGAAGAAAACCGCTGAACGCCTTGTGCTGGAGCTGAAGGATAAGATCGGGGTGGCCGGCGCTTGGGAAGCCGCGAGCGCACAGCGGGCGTTAACACCCGAGGACCAGAAGCTCAATGATGCTGTGCTGGCATTGATCGCGCTCGGTTTCAAGCAAAACGAAGCGCACGAAGCCGTTCGCAAAACCCAGTCCAATCTTGGTCCACAGGCTTTAGTCGAAGACCTGGTGCGAGCCTGCCTGAGGAAGGCCTAACCAAACCCGTTTGTGCAGCCAACCATGACACCTCCACAGCAGCCTCAGAGAATCCCGCCTCAGCCAACCGGCGGCTCCCCCGGGGCGTTTGGTGCAAGCGGGGCAGGGGATTCAAACAACGACAATGCGTCCGCTCCGCGGCAGGGTGGCGCCGGCGGTATTGTGGTTCCGCATCGGCCGCGCTGGTACCAACGCGGCGCGGCTTGGCTCATCTACGCTTTGATTCGCGTGGTGGCCGCGACGCTGCGGGTGCGCTGGCACGATCAAGCGGACCCGCGCGACCGACAACGGCCCGGGCCGCGCATTTACTGCTCCTGGCACAATCGGCTGGTGCTCAGCGCCACCGCCTACGCCGATTACGTTCAGCGGCGGAACCCCACCGCCGGGCTGGCCGCCATGGTGAGCGCCAGCAAGGACGGCGCGTTTTTGGCCGCGATCCTCCAATGCTTTGGCATCCACCCAGTACGAGGCTCCTCGAGCCGCCGTGGCCCGCAAGCCCTCCTCGAACTGACTACCTGGGCCGAGCGCGGCTACGACCTGGCCATCACACCCGACGGACCGCGCGGCCCCTGTTGCGTCGTACAGGAAGGAGTGATGTCATTGGCACAGGTCACCGGCTTGCCCATCGTGCCGTTTTCCTATCACTTGAATTGGAAGATCCGGGTGCGAAGCTGGGACCGCTTCCAAATCCCCTTGCCGTTCGCCCGCTGCGAAATGCGACTGGGTGCGCCCATCCACGTCGCGCGAGAGACCAGTGACGACCAGCGTGAATTGCTGCGGCAAAAGCTGGAACAAACGTTACGCGAACTCTCAAGCGAGTAGCGGAGCGCGGACTTTAGTCCGCAGCAATGTGGAATCGCTGAGCACGCCAGCCAATCGGCGCAGAATTCTCATACGGATGTTGCTGCGGACTAAAGTCTAACTAAAGTCCGCGCTCCGCTCGGTACTCGGCATAGCGCCCGAGCACAGCCGTTACGTATTCTTTTGTCATGGGAAAACCGATTAACTGGAGGAATGCTGTGCTGTTAGTCGGCGCCGCGCCATTGAGCCATTTGAGAACATTGCCGCGGCCGGCATTGTAATCGGCCAACGCGAACGTGAGCGGATCATCCGCCTGCGCGTACCGTTGCAGGACCTTTCGCAAATACCAGGTGCCGGCGAGGGTATTTGTTCCCGGATCAAGGCAATGCTCGTGAGCAAATCCGGCGACATGCTCAGCCGCAGCCCACTCGCGCGCGGCATCCTGCCGAAGCTGCATCAGGCCCAACTCTCCAACCGACCCTCGAGCGTCGGGATGGAACCGGCTCTCTTTCCAGACAACCGCTTTGACCAGCGCCGGATCGATACCGTACCGCCGGGCCGCCACGAGGATGGGCTTCTCGGCGGCCTGCTCCAACCTGGTCTGCCACCACCAACGTAGGCCCACGGCGAAAATCACCGCCACGGCCGCAACGCTGAGTATGACCCGAGTCACAGTCATTTTCTAGCCCACACCGCGCGCGACGTCCAGCTCCGGATCGTCTTTCCGCTGGACACATCGGAGTCGAATCTCGACATTGCCCCGGCGAAGCATGATTGCCCGCGTCACCCTTGAGCTCGCCCTGCGGCGCGAATTCGATTACCTGATTCCTCCCGAGTTGTCGGGGCAGGTCGAGGTCGGCAGCCGCGTGCAAGTGCCCTTAGGTAAGCGCAAGGTCTATGGCTGTGTCACGGCGGTGGCTGAAGAATCGGTCCAACCGCGGCTCAAATCGATTCTGAAGCTAATCGGCGCGCAGACTTTGGTCACGCCGAAGGTGCTCCAACTCGCCCGGTGGTTGGCCCAGTATTATTGTTGCCCGCTCGAAGTGGCGTTGAAGTGTGTGCTGCCTGAAGCCGTGCGCCATGAGGCGGCCGGTTGGCGGGAGCGCTTGCATGTGCGCGCTTTGCCCTATCCGGGGGACTTGCCGCGACTCCCCAAGCGGCAGCAGGAAGTTTGGAATATCGTCGAAGAACGGCGGGAATTACCTTTGGCCGAGTTGCTCGAATTGGCGCAGACAACGGCTGGAACGATTCGTCGCCTCGAAGACCGCGGCCTGCTGTCGGTTTCGACCAAAATCTCCGAACGCGATCCGTACGCCCGTGAATGCATTTTGCCAACCCAGCCGCTAGCGCTCAACACGGCCCAAGCCGGCGCTTTGAAGGAAATACTCGCAGCGATGGATGGCACATCGGCTCCGGACGCGGAGCAAAAAGGGCCAGTCGCAACCCCGACATCCCAGGGCAAAGGCCGTGCTCAACCCAAAGCCCACACCTTCCTGCTGCATGGGGTCACCGGCAGCGGCAAGACGGAGGTTTACCTTCAGGCCATCGCGCATGCCCTCGAGCAAGCCAAAGGCGCCATCGTCCTTGTGCCCGAAATTTCCCTGACGCCGCAAACCGTCGAGCGGTTCAAAGCCCGCTTCAGCGCCGGCCGCCTGCAAACCCTGGTCGCGGTGTTGCATAGCCATCTCTCTGCGGGCGAGCGGCACGACGAGTGGCATAAGATTCGCCAGGGCCGGGCGCGCATCGTGATCGGCGCCCGCTCGGCCGTGTTTGCCCCCATCGAACCGTTGGGATTGATCATTGTCGATGAGGAGCATGAGCACACTTATAAGCAAGAGGAAGCTCCCCGGTATCATGCTCGGGACGTCGCGGTGGTGCGCGGCCACCGCGAAGGCGCCGTCGTTGTGCTCGGCTCGGCGACCCCTTCCATGGAGAGCTTCCATAATTGTTCGCTCGGCAAGTACCGCCTGCTGGATTTGCCTGAGCGTGCGGACGACAAGAAAATGCCCGTGGTGCGGATCATTGATATGCGCCAGGCATTCCGCGCCGGCAAAGGCGTTCCGGTGCTGTCGCCTCAATTGCACGAAGCCATTGCGCAACGCCTCGAACGCAAGGAGCAGGTAATCCTGTTCTTAAACCGGCGAGGATATTCGAGCTCTCTGCAATGCCCTTTGTGCGGTTATGTGGCCGGGTGCCCGAACTGCAGCCTTTCACTGACCTACCATCGCCAGGAGCAGAAGCTTTGCTGCCACCTCTGCGGGCATACCGAACCGGTGCCCGCGGTCTGTCCCAATGAGGCCTGCCGCAACCCGGGTATCCGTTACGCCGGCCTGGGCACCCAACGCGTCGAGGAAACGTTGCAAAAAGCCTTTCCCCACGCCCGCACCGTGCGCATGGATTCCGATGCGCTTAAGCGCAAGGAAGATTACCGCCGTATTCTGGGTGATTTTCGCACCGGCAAGATTGAGATTCTGCTCGGCACGCAAATGATCGCCAAGGGCCTCCATTTCCCCAACGTGACCCTGGTCGGCATTATTTACGCCGACCTGGCGTTGCACCAACCCGATTTCCGCGCCGGCGAACGCACTTTCCAGTTGCTGACCCAGGTCGCCGGCCGGGCTGGCCGTGGCGACATCGAAGGCGAGGTCCTGGTGCAAGCCTTCACCCCGTTTCATCCGGCTATCCAGTACGCCCGCCGCCACGATTACGCCGGCTTTTATGAGCAGGAAATCGAATTCCGCCGCCAACTCAAGTACCCACCACTCTCTCGGGTCGCCCTTTTGACCCTGAAAAGCCGCAACGAAGAAAAAGTAAAATTTTCCGCCAACCACCTGAAACGCGAACTGGAAAAAACCGTCATCGGATTTCCCGACCTGATTATTGCCGGGCCGGCTGCGGCGCCCCTCCTGCGAGCAGAGACGTTTTACCGGTACCAAATCATGCTGCGCGCCCCGCGCATGACCGTGTTGAGCCAACGGTTGGCTGAGCTGACCCAATCGCTGGCTCTGCCCGAAGATGTCGCGCTGAGCGTGGATATTGATCCGGTGGATTTGGGCTAAGGCGTTGAATTAAGGCGCAGCCGCCTTGCGCAGTTCCTCCGCCAACTGCTGGCTGGTCCAGTCATTGCCCGTGAAAATCTTGCAAACCTTACCCGACGCATCGATCACGGCCGTCCGGAGATTGTGGCTCAGAATGCCGGTTTGATCGTGCCAGAATGTCAGGCCAAACTGTTCCCCCAGGGCCGTGATATCGAGGAGCGAGCCGGTAGCGAAACTCCAATGGGCAGGGTCATATTGATGAGCCTCAGCGTAGCTGCGCAGCACCGCCGGGGTATCAAAATCAGGGTCAATCGTTACCGTCAGCAGATGCCAATTCGTCGGGTTGTTTCGTGCCAGCAGTTGTTGTTGTGTCTCCTCAAAACTCCTGGCCATCCGCGGGCAGAAGGTAGGATAGGGACAACGCGTGAACAGGAAGGTGATGGCCAGGGCCTGCCCCTTGAACTGGCTGGTATCGAGCGGCTGATTCAACTGATTTGTGAGGTGGTACACCGGCAACGGATCTCCGACTTCCAGCGGTTGCACGTCACGCGCGACTCGCCAAGTGGCTGGTTGCGGTCGGCCGCGGCTGGAGGCCGGGGCATTGGTCTTGTGAATCTGGTCAATCCAACCCTCTGTATCGGTAACTACGAGCCGGAACACGACCTGGTCGCCCGGTTCCAACGAGGTGAGCAGATTGGTGTCTTTGACGTCGAAGGGCATCGTCATCGCCGGCATGTAACCGGGGATGGCCTGGTGCCTGATCTCGATGCTCGCGGCTTTGGGCTTAACCTCCAGTACCACGCCTTGTCCTTCAAACACCTGACGATTGGTGCTGCCTGCCTGTGATTGTGACGCAGCAGCAACCGGCTTACGGTTACAGCCTGAAGCCAATGCAAATACGGTGAGAAGCAGGACGCAGCAGAATCTCTCAGCCAAACCCATCAGTGCTTCGAGTTCAGCGCGCGTTTGATCGCCGCGATGACCTGGCGTTGCGTCGCCAAACGCGGTCCGGCAATCCGCGCTCCAGCCGCTGCCGGATGCCCCCCGCCGCCGAACTGTGCGGCAATGTCGTTCACGTTCACTTTGTCGCTCTTGGACCGCAGGCTGATGCGCGTGAGGTTCGGCTCGATTTCCTCGAAGACGCAGGCCACAACCACCGGAGCAATCGCGCGGATGTGATCAATCAGGCCCTCAGAATCCGAGCTATCAGCTCCGGCTCGGGCAAAGTCGGCTTTTCTCAGCCAGAACCACGCGATTTGGTTTTGATGCGCCAGGCGAAAGTGGCTATAAACGTGCCTGAGCAGCCGGGCCCGGCAAAGCGGATAGGACTCATATACCTCATCGGAAATTTTAGCCAGGTCGGCGCCGCGCCGGACGAGTTCGGCCGCCGTATGGAACGTGCCGGGCCGGGTGGTCGAATACTGAAACGAGCCGGTATCGGTGGACACGGCCGCAAACAAGCAATCGGCGATTCGTTTTGTGATCGGCCAGCGAGCGGCTTTGAGCAGGCGGAAAATCAGCTCACCTGTGGAAGGTTCGTGCGGCGAAACCCAGTTCAAATCGCCATAACGAGTGTTGCTTTCGTGATGGTCGATATTCATCAGCAACTTGCGCTGGCCGACACATGTGCCTACCGAGCCTAGCCGCTCGAAACTCGCCGCATCGGTCGCGATCACGCAGTCAAACCGCTGACCCGGTTTGGGCTTTTGAAACAGATGATCCGGATCCAGAAACTCATACTTTTGTGGAATCGTATCCTCATTCCAGCAGTGGACCTTCTTGCCCTCGTTTTTCAGCGCGAGCGTCAGCCCCAATTGCGAACCGACGCAATCGCCATCAGGCCGGATATGACCGACGACGCAGAACGTGTGCGCGTCGCGTATCGCTTCGAGAATGCGGTCGATGATCTTGAGATGGCCCTTCACTCGTCTTTATCGGGGTTGGATTTCTCCAACTCCTGAATGATTTGCAGCACGCGGTTGCCGCGGACCACCGAGTCATCCATCAAAAACTTCAATTTGGGTGTGTATTTGAGCACAACGGCGCGGCCGACCAGGCCCTGAATCCGCTTGCGGTGCTGCGACAGCAGGCCCAACCCGCGCTTTTGCTGGTCGGCCGTCCCAAGAATGCTAATAAAGACAATCGCCGAGTGCAGGTCCCCGGACACATCCACATCATTGACTGTCACCAATCCTGCTTCGTTGACGGGGAACTCCCGGCGGATCACCTCGCCGATCTCGCGCTTCAACAGTTCGCGCACGCGCTGGAGTCTGAGTGAGGGCATTAAACAAACCGGATTAAAAGGATTAATAGATTTCTGGATTGGTGGAGTATTGGGTCCATGGCCGGCCAAGCGCCCATTAATCCCTTAATAATCCAATAACGCATTAATCCACTCTTCACAGTTTCTGGGCGATGCGTTCGAGCGTGTAGCATTCGATGTTGTCACCAAGTTGGAACTCGCCAAAACCCTCGATCCGAATGCCGCATTCCATACCCGCGCGCACCTCGTTCACTTCGTCCTGGAACCGCCGCAGCGATTGCGTTAAACCCTCGTAGATAACCTCTTTGCGCCGGCGCACGCGCACCTTGCCTTTGACAATGCGGCCGCTGGTCACCATGCAACCGGCCACCGGGTTACCCTTCGACAGCTCAAAAACCTTGCGCACTTCTGCCGCGCCGACGATCACGTCGCGCAAAACCGGATCGAGCAGACCGGCCATCGCCTCTTTCACCTGATCGATCAATTCATAAATAATCGCGTAAAGCCGGATTTGGACGCCTTCGTGCTTGGCCTTATCTGCGACGCCGCTGTCAATCCGGGTGTGGAAACCCAGGATGACGGCGTGTGAGGCTGACGCCAGGGCGACATCTGATTCCGTGATGGTGCCCACCGCACTATGGATGACCTCCAGCGCGACCTTGTCGGACTCGATCTTCTTCAACGCATCGACAATCGCCTCCACCGAGCCCTGGGTGTCAGCCTTGACGACGATTTTCAGAGTCTTGGAAGTGGTGGACTCGAGGTGCGCAAAAAGGTTTTCGAGCGTGACCTTCGCTCGCGGCTGTTCCTGGCCCAGTGCCTTGGCCTCCATGGCGCGCTGTTCGGCCAGATCGCGCGCCGCTTTCTCATCCTCCACCACGCTGAACTCCAGCCCCGCTTCGGGCACCCCGTTTAACCCGAGCACCTTCACCGCTACGGACGGCCCGGCTTCCTTGAGCCGCTTGCCTTCCTCATTAATCAACGCGCGCACGCGACCGTAAAACTGCCCGCAAATAATGATATCGCCGACGTGCAACGTGCCCTTGCGGACCAATACGGTCGCCGTTGGACCGCCAGGTTCGAGACCGGACTCGATCACGTTACCCTTGGCGCGCCGGTTGGGATTGGCCTTGAGTTCGAGCAAATCCGCCTGCAGCAGCAGCATCTCGATGAGTTTATCCACGCCCTGCTTGGTCAGTCCGGAAACCTCGACGAAGATCGTGTCGCCACCCCAATCGTCGGGCACCAGGCCTTTGTCCTGGAGTTGTTGGCGGACTTTGAGCGAGTTGGCATTGGGATGATCCATCTTGTTCACCGCGACGAGAATGGGGACCTTCGCCGCGCGCGCATGGCTGAGCGCCTCGAGCGTTTGGGGCATCACCCCGTCATTGGCCGCTACCACCAGCACGACGATATCCGTAACATTAGCCCCCCGGGCCCGCATCGAGCTAAACGCGGCATGGCCGGGCGTATCCAGAAAAGTCACCTGCGCCAATTCGCCCTTACGTTCCGGGTGAGGAAAGGAAATGGTGTAAGCGCCAATGTGTTGGGTGATGCCGCCGGCCTCACCGGCCGCTACATTCGATTTGCGGATACCGTCCAGCAGTGTGGTTTTGCCGTGGTCCACATGCCCCATGATCGTGACCACCGGCGCGCGGGAAGTCAGCTCTTCCGGTTTGTCTTCGACATCCAGCTCCAGTTTCCTGACGGTGGCATGCACCAGGCCGCTGCCGCGCTCGCGCTTCTCGACCTCGAACCGATAACCGTAATTGTAACAAACCTTCTGTGCGACCGTTTCGTCGATGGCCTGGTTGACGGTAGCGAACACGCCCAACTGCATCAGGTCCGCAATGATCTTAAACGGCTTTTGCTTCAGTTGCTCGGCCAATTCCCGTACCACAATCGGTGGCTTAATCGTTATCACTGGCGCATCCTGCGCTAACGCCGCTTTGCTCGGTTCGGCTTTACCCACCGGACCCTTTTGGCCGGGCATCCTCAGCCCACCCGGAGCGGGCATACCTCTGACACTGCGCAGGTCACCACGTTTGTTGAACTCCCCACGCCGCGGCTCGGGTTGGCGTGCCGGACCTTTGGCTGGCGCGGGTTTTTCCGGCGGTTTGGCACCGGGTTTTGGGGGCAGATGAATAAAGCCGATTTTATCTCCGACCTTCGGGCCAGGCGGCGGAGGGGGCGGAGCTGGCGGTGCAACGGGTTCCGGAGGAGCCACCGGGGCCGGTGGTAGCGTCTTGGCGATTGGCTCGGGTGGCGCGACTGGTTCGGGCCGTTCCTCGACCGGGGACGGCGCCAATGCCTCCACCTTGTGCGTGGAAATGAGCTCAATCGGCGACGTTTCCGGTTCCAGCACGGCGGTTGCCGTCGCGCTGCCTACCTCCTGCATCTGCACCCCGATCGGCTCCGGCGGAATTTGGCTGGTAACCATCTCGATCGGTGCGGGAGCAACCTCAGGGGATGAGGTTGAGAGAACCGGCGCAGGCGGAGGCGCTACAGGGGTGGCGAGCTCAGGGTGGGCCTCTTTGAGCTTATCTTCGAGGTATTCAGCGGTAATCTTATCGAGTGAGCTCGAGGCGACCCGCGCGGCGGCAATGCCCAGTTCCTTGGCTTTGGACAGAACCTCTTTGTTCTCCAGACCAAGTTTCTTCGAAATATCGTAAATACGAACGGGCATAAATCTCTAACGCTTCGGGCCGGTGTTGGCAGACAGCCTTCATAGGCATTGATCTTAACACCTGAAAAGTTCTTTAGCCAGCCACTTCATCCGGGTACCTGAGCTTCACCGACTTTTAATGTGCGCCGGGCCGCTTCGGCCCGCGCGGCGTCCATAATCGCCCCCGCCTGATCTCCCAGTTCGGGAATCCCTGCCAGGTCGCTGACGTCCGCCTGCAATAAATCTTCCAGTCGTGTCAAACCGTGGTGGACCAGCACATCGGCCTGCTCCCGTGAAATTCCCGGAATGGCCGCCAGTTGCTCGACCGCTTCGGCCACCTTCTCCTCGAAACCCTTTGTCACGACTACTTCGGCTTCGATATCCACCTGCCACCCGGTCAGTTTCGACGTCAGCCGCGCGTTTTGGCCGCGCTTGCCGATGGCCAACGAAAGCTGGTCTTCGCTGACGGTTATCTTGACGCGTTTGTTGGCCTCGTCGATCGCGAACGCCTTCAGCTTGGCCGGCGCTAAAGCATTCGTGATGAAATTGCGGATGTTGGGGTCCCACCGGATGATATCGACCTTCTCATTATTGAGCTCGCGCACGATGTTCTTCACCCGCTGCCCGCGCAAACCCACGCAGGCGCCCACCGGATCGACCTTATCGTCCCGCGTCCAAACCGCCAGCTTGGTGCGGAAGCCTGGCTCCCGCGCAATCCCCTTTATCTCGATGGTGCCATCATTGATTTCAGACACCTCGAGCTGGAACAGCTTCAATACAAACCTCGGGTCCGACCGTGACAAAATAATCTCGGGCCCATGCGGTCCTTGTTCGACGGCTTTGACGTAACACCGGATGCGTTCACCGACCTGGTATTCCTCGGTAGGAACGCGCTCGCGATTGGGCAACAGGGCCTCGTAGCGGCCCAGATCGACCAGCACATCCGAGCGGTCGAACCGCCGCACGGTGCCGCTGATAATGTCACCCACTCGATCCTTGAATTCGGTGAACACCAGCGCCTTTTCCGCCCGCCGGATTTGCATCATCAAGGCCTGCTTGGCATACTGTGCGGCAATACGTCCGAATCCTTCAGGCGTCACTTCTATTTCCAGCTCTTCACCGACCTGCGCATCCGGTTTAATGCGCCGTGCGTCAAAGACCGAGATTTGGTCGTGCTTGGAAATCACCTTCTCCGACACAATGAGCTTTGCGTAGGCGCGGATGTCACCGGTTTTCTGCTCGATGGCCACTCTTAACTCACGAGCCGGACCCACAGCCTTCTTGGCCGCCGAAAGTAACGCCTCCTGGACGGCGCCGAGGAGGATATCACGGTTGATACCCTTCTCACGCTCCCAAAACTCTAATACAGCTAAAAAATCGGCGTTCATACGGCACTTCCTGGCGGTCGGTTCCTTCTGGGGAACAAAAAAGTCGGCAGAGTTACTCTTCCGACTTTGGCGCGCTGGTAAAACCAGCAATCTTTACCGCTCTACTTCAAATTTAAGTTTCCCGTCAAAAACAGTCAAGCCCTATCCTGCGCCATTTTCTCGAATGACGAGGAGGGCCGGAGCACGTGAAATTTTTTGCAATTTACCAGCAGCTATTCCAAGCTCAACGCATGACACAGCCGCTTGCGCTCGTTCTGTATGAAAAATTACTGCCGGGCAGCCAGCTTGTCAACCGCCTCCAGGACCTTAATTACCGCGTGCAACACCTGGCTGAGGCTGGCCGTCTGGTCGAGACCGCCCGCCAATGCAAGCCGATGCTGGTCCTGGCCGACCTGCAAAGCACCCGCAACGACGTGTGCGCCGCCCTGGCCACTCTCAAGCGCGAACCGGACACCACCCACCTGCCGGTGATTGCCTTCGCGGCTGATGATTCAGCCGAGCTGAAAGCTGCCGCCGAGCAAGCCGGCGTCACCCTTTTGGTTAGCGACACAGCTATTCTCAACCATTTGCCCGAATGCCTCCAACAAGCCCTGCAGGTGGATTAAAATCAAAAGTTGAAGTTGAAACTCAAGTTTCGCCCGTCGAGCTTAACCTGTTTCATTACTTCCCCGAAAATCGCCGTCTGGTCAGGAGTCAGCATCCCCTGCATATCGGTCTTAAATTGCTCGATCATCTGCGCCATCGCCGCCGGGTCTCCCGTCGAGCCGTTCGATTGAAATAGCCCCTTCAGCTTAGCCTGGTCCTGATAGCTTTGCACCAGCCCATAAACCTGGCCGAACTGATCTGCGTCCAGGTTTAACGCGCCGTAAAGCAGACACGCCAGATTATCAGGCATGTCATTGGGGGCCGAGTCCGCGCCGGGATTGGCCACATCGAGTTGCTTCGCCGCCCGGATCAGCGCCGGCAACTCCTCCAGTGCTTTGGTCTTCGCTGCTTCCAGCGCGGCTTTCTCGTCTGCCGAAACGCTGCCCTCAGGCTGCTTGGAAAGGGCCATCAGCCGCCCCATCTTGCCGAATCCAGCCCAGACATACCTTGGGCTGGGATATTGATTGGTGATGTCGGCATCCGGAGCATTGGGCTGAGTGGCAAGTTGTTTGTACAGGCTCAGGCTTCGGGCGGCCTGTTCCCGCTCACTCAGCAGCCGGGCATTCTCTGCGTGTGCCTTGGCCAGCGCGCGAGTCAGTTCCTCGTGCTCGGCCAGCAGCGTCTGGACTTTGGCGCTGAGAACCCCCGGGGTTGACCCTTGAACGGCATCGGCTCGGTGGGGAGTTTTTTGTTCGAGATTTTGGAGCTGCGCGCGCAGCAGCGAGGTTTGCCGAGCCTGGTAAACAGCTAATCCGAGTGCGAGGATCACTATCGAGGCGAGCAAAGGTTTCGATAATCTTTTCATGGCCACGGTGCCGTTGATCCCGATGAGCGCAACCACTCCGGCTCGCTCTCATTAAATCCTAGCCATGAATGAGCCGTTTTGACCAGTAAATTTAATGTCTGGTTCCTTCTGTTCGCTTCTGAGCGGTTCTGAATCGTTGGCCCAGTTTTCACCTAAACGACATGAAACTGTAACGCGCCGCAGTTACGGCTTACGCATGAAGAACATACTGATCCTGACAGCGGGATTCGGGGATGGGCACAACGCGGCGGCGCGGAATTTGCGGGATGCGTTGGAGCAGGTCGAACCGGGGGCGCAGGTCACCGTCGCAGACCTCTACGAGCGCAGCTACAAGCGGCTCAACACACTGGCGCGCAAGGCGTACCTTGGCGCGGTGCGCTACACGCCCAAACTGTGGGCCGGCGTCTTCAAAATGGTGGACAAAACGCCGTGGCTGGTGGACGGCCGCGGCCTGGGGCGGCTGCGCACGGCGCTGGGCGAGTTGCTCACCACCCTCCAGCCGGACTGCGTGGTCAGCACTTATCCCACTTACTCACAGGTGATTGAAAGCATGTTCGCCGATCATTGTGAAAAGCCGTTTCGGTTCATCACCATTATTACCGATGCGGGGTCGATCAATTCGGTTTGGTACCGCTCACCGAGCGATGCCTTTGTGGTGGCTGATGAGCCATCGGCGGCCGTGTTGCGGCGCGCCGGAATCGCCGGTGAAATTATTCATCCGCTTGGATTCCCGGTTAGCCCACGGTTTGCCGCGCCGTGCCAGGACCCGCCCCGGGAGCCCCGGGCCGGCACACCCTTCCGCGTGTTGTATGTGATCAATACCGGCAAGAAAAAGACCGGCAAAGCCATTGATCGGTTGATGGAAATCTCCGATATCGAACTTACCGTCACGGTCGGCCGGCATTCCGAATTGAAAGAGAAGCTCGCCAAACGCGCGCTGCGATATGGCGAGCGCTTACGCGTCTTTGGGTGGACCAATCAAATGCCCGAACTGATGATGCGCAGCCACCTGGTTATCGGCAAAGCGGGCGGTGCATCGGTTCAGGAAGCGCTGGCAGCGCGCTGTCCGATGCTCGTCAACCAGGTCATCCCCGGGCAGGAAGAAGGCAACGCCAGGCTTATTGAACAATTGGGCGTCGGGGCGGTGGCCGACGGCCACAAGGAAGTCGCCCGCTGGGCCAAACGCGCCTGCGAGCATCATGGCCGGCTATGGCAGCAGTGGCGCCGGCGCCTGGAAGAAACCAGCCGACCGGACGCGTCCTTGTGCATCGCCCGCTTTGTCCTCGAACAATGCGCCCACGCCAACGACGCTCGCACACGCCCGGAGCGGTTTCCCAAAGCTGAAGCGGCGGCCTCAAAGCCCGCGCCCGAACGCTCCGCCCCTCTTTTCTCCCGTCACCCCAAGCAGCCCCTGCTTTGCGATTTTCATATTCACACGAACTATTCCGACGGCAAGCTCACGGTGCCGGAGGTCGTGGATTTTTACGGGTCGCGCGGGTTCGACTGCATTTGCATTACCGACCACTGGACGGATCCGCGGCGGCTCATCGGCAAATTGTCGCGCCTGACGCCGTTCACGCTTAGCAACAATCAGGTTGAAGAGTACTTCGAGGTGATCGAACGCGAAGCACGCCGCGCCTTGCGCCGCTATGGCATGCTCGTCTTGACTGGCCTCGAGTTCAACAAAGACGGCCCCACCAGCCGCTCTTCGGCGCACCTGCTGGGGATCGACCTGGAGCTCCCTATTAGCCCGCGGTTGGACCTGCTGCAAACCATCGAAGAAATCCATGCGCAGGGCGGCCTGGCCGTGGCGTCGCATCCGCACATCATGAAATCGGAGTGGGCGAAAGATACGCTGTACCTGTGGGAAAATCAGGAGCGGTTTATTCCGGTGGTCGATGCGTGGGAAATCGCCAATCGCAATAACCTCTTCGCGCCGGTCAGCCTGAAGCGCCTGCCGTTCCTGGCCAACAGTGATTTTCATAAGCCCAAACACATTTACTCGTGGAAAACGCTGCTGCAATGCCGCAAAGAGGTCGCCGCTATTAAAGAGTGCATCCGCAAGAACGACCGGGTCTCAATCACCTTGTATCGTGACGAGCTGGCCGAAGCCGCGATGGCACACGAAGCGGAGTCACAGGAACACATTCGCCGCCCGGAGTTGCAAGTTGAGGGGACTGGCGCGGAGCCGCGATCAACCTATGGCCCAGGCTTGCTCCTGGCGCCGGCGCTGCGAAGGAATTAGTGCAGGCGCAAACCTCGATGGCGCGCGGGACTTTAGTCCGCATCAACATCCGAACGGAAAGTCGCTTGCCGAATGTTTTGTCGCCTCTAGGGCGTTGCTGCGGACTAAAGTCCCGCGCGCCCGAGGAATGCCGCTTGCGCGGCGGTTCGCCGGCGCTAATCTGTCTAGCATGAGCTCTTGTCAACCATCGTTTTCAACGCCTGCTCGTCAACGGTTCACGTCGAGCGCGGCTTTACAGATACCGTGCATGAAGAACCTGTGCCTGCTTTCGTTGTTAACGGTTACGGCCTCGGCTGTTGTTGCCCAAGACACCGCTTCGATGGAGTGGTCCGAAACGGTGGGCCGCACCGGCCCCGATCGCGTGGTGCTGCCGGTAAACCAGGTGATCACCCCCGCCGGCCGGCAGATCGAGCTGCATGGCCTGCGCCCTCAGGTGCTGGCGTTGAGTCCCGATGGCAAACTTTTGTTGACCTCCGGAAAGACCCATGACCTGCTGGCGCTGGATCCAGAAACCGGCGCCATCCTGCAAAGTGAACCGTTGCCCGATGATGGCCCCTTGAGCGGCTCGCCCCCCGACACCTCTTCGCATATGATACGGAAGGACAAAGCCTCCCAGGCCAGCTTCACCGGCCTGGCGTTTTCCCCCGATGGCACGCGCGTCTATTTGTCCAATGTCCGCGGCAGCATCAAAGTTTTTGCCGTAAGTCCCAATCACCGTTTGCACGGCCTGGGCTCACTCTCCCTGCCGAATGCCAACGCACCTCGCCGCCACGAGGAAATCCCCGCCGGCCTGGCGGTCTCGCGCGACGGCAAACACCTGTACGTGGTTGGCAATTTATCCAACCGCCTGTTCGAGTTCGACCTGGCCAGCGGCAAAATCATTCGCACCTTCGAGGTCGGCGCCGTTCCCTATGATGTGGTGCTGGCCGGGCACAAGGCCTATGTCAGCAACTGGGCTGGGCGCCGGCCCGACGCGCAGAGCCTCACCGGTCCCGCCGGCCTGGGCACCCAAGTACGGGTGGACCCCGTGCGCAATATCGCCAATGAGGGTTCGGTTTCCGTCGTGGACCTTGATAAAGGTGTAACGATTGCTGAAATCATGACCGGCCTTCACGCAAGCGCGCTGCGCCTCTCGCCCGATCAACGCTACCTCGCCGTCGCCAATGCCAACAGCGACACCGTCACTGTCATTGCTACTGCCACCGACCGCGTGGTTGAAACCATCCCCGTCCGTTGGCAGGAACAGGACCTGTTCGGCGCCGCACCCAATGCCTTGGACTTCGATTCGACGGGCAGAACCCTTTATGTCTGCAACGGTTCGCAGAACGCCGTCGCGGTCGTCGCCTTCCGTCCGGCCAAAGCCAAACCCGTCCGTGCGGGCAACGCAAAGACCTCGGGGTCTAAAATTGTCGGATTGATTCCCACCGGCTGGTATCCCGGCGCAATCGTTTATGACGCGCCTCGCCATTGCGTTTACGTCGCCAACATCAAAGGCACGCTGCCCGATCGCGCCTATGACCCGAGCCGCGAAGGCTACAACTCGCATCAACACTTGGGCACGCTCTCGTTCATTCCGGTTCCCACCCAAACGACGCTCAAAGAGCAAACAGCCGTGGTGTTGCGCAATTATCGACGCGCGGTGGCGCAGAACGTCTTCCTTCCTGCGCGCGCCGGTCAGGCGCCGGCGCCTGTGCCTGAACGTATCGGCGAGCCCTCCGTCTTCAAGCATGTCGTTTACCTGATTAAGGAGAACCGCACTTACGATCAGGTGTTTGGCGACATCAAGGAGGGCAACGGCGACCCGCGGCTTTGCTCCTATCCCGAGGAGACCACGCCCAACCAGCACAGAATGGTTCGCGATTTTGTCCTTTTGGATAACACCTATTGTTGCGGCATCCTTAGCGCCGACGGTCATCAATGGTCCGACACCGCTTTTGCCACCGATTACATGGAGAAATCCTTCGCCGATTTCCCCCGCAGCTACCCCGACATGCAGGAGTTGAACGACTTCGATGCTGTCGCCTATGCTTCCAGCGGCTTTATCTGGGACAATGTGCTAGCTCACGGAAAAACTTTTCGCAATTACGGCGAGGGGACGGTGGCGGTCAAATATTGGAACAACGGGCGCAAGGGCAAGGTGACCTATCTGGATTGTTATCATGATTTTGTCAATCACACCGGCCTGATCACTTACAGCAATTTCGTCGGCATCGACTCGCTGCGTCCTTACAATATGACCAACATCGTAGGTTGGGACCTGGAAGTGCCGGACGTCTATCGTTCCGCCCAATTCCTTAGTGAGTTTAACGGATTCGTTGCCCGGGGTGACCTGCCCAATTTCATGGTGATGGACCTGCCGAACGATCACACCTCGGGAACCGATCCCGGCCGGCCCACACCCGCCGCGCAGGTCGCCGATAACGACCTGGCTTTCGGCCAAATCGTCGCGGCCATCAGCCACAGCCCTTACTGGAAGGACACCTGCATTTTTGCCATCGAAGATGACCCGCAATCCGGCTGGGACCATGTCAGCGGTTATCGCACCACCGCTTATGTGATCAGTGCCTACACCCGCCGCCATGCGGTCGTCAGCATCAACTACAACACCACCAGCCTCCTGCGCACGATGGAACTCATCCTCGGCCTCCCGCCCATGAACCAGTTGGACGCCAGCGCCACGCCCATGAATGCCTGCTTTACCAGCCGGCCGGACTTCACCCCGTTCGAGTGCCAGACCAACAATGTGCCTTTGGATCAGATGAACCCAACCCTCTCGCAAATCCGCGACCGGCGCCAGTATCATGACGCGCTGGTCTCATCACGATTGCCTCTGGATAAGCCCGACCAATGCCGCGAAAGCGTCCTCAATAAAATCCTCTGGCACGCCCAAATGGGCTTCGCGCGGCCTTACCCCCAGTGGGCTATTACCGAAGCGGATGATGATTAAGCCTGCACCGGAGAGTGGGACCGATTGGAGCTCGGCAGCAGCCTCTGACTTGGTTAATGCCGTGAAGGGAACAATGCCATAGGTACCACCGTTTTTACACCCGCCGGTTCCCCTGCGGCAAAGCAGGTTAATCCAGACCGCGTTGAATCCATGCGCTAGTCTGGTAAGCCGGGAGCCACAGATTGCTTAGATTTCAAAAATGGGGAGGGGTGTTGGATTGATGGACCGCTCGACGCTTCACGCTCCACGCTCCCCGGCTTCCTTTGCAACGGCCTTCATCCTGGCGAGCCCGGCGGTGGCGACCGCTAACGGGTCTTGCGACCAATACTTGCGGTTGAACAATTCCAACGACAGAATCTTCTGACCGCCGGTTCCGTGCAGCAAACGAAGGATCTCAACCAGTGGCGCGGTGCCATCGCCGGGATAAATACGATAGCTGTCATCAATCTTTTCCCGCGGCGGCTCGCTCGGAAAATCGTTCATGTGCAAGACCTGGACGGCATTCGGCCCGAGCAGGCGCAGTCCCTCAATCGCAGAGCCACCCTTGTAAAGGTGAAACACGTCGGCCAAAACGCACGCGTTCCGATGCCCCGTTTCCATTGCAACGCAGACACACTCGCCCAACCGGTTCAGATTCTTGCAAAATCCCCACAGTTCCAGTTGAGGCACCACGCCGGCCCGCTCCCCGGCCTCGAGCAAGGCCCGGTATCGTTCCGCCGCCTGGAGCAACTCGAGCTTGGGCAAATCCGTCGCCCCGGCAGGCGGAGCAGCGATTCGCTTGCCGCCGATTTGCGCCACCATCTCCATCGCGCGTTTGGCTTGCTCCAATCCTTTGGCGCGCCGGGCCTCATCGTCCACGAGCCACTCCGGAAAGGCGATCGCGTCCTCGACCGTTAGTCCAGAATCGTCGATTCGCTTTTTCAAATCCGGCAGCGTTCCGCCCGTCCGAACATACGCCGCAATCGACTCGACCCACGGCTCAATCGCATCGTAGCCCGCTTGCGCCGCGATTTCGATTTCTTTGACAATTCCAAGTTTCTGGCCACGAATGGTCGCTGTGTTCAGACAGAAACGAAACGCAGGGACACTTGCCGGGGCGGGTGGCGCCGCGGAGGCGCGTGCCGCGCCGAGTTTCTGCCCAAAAACCGCCGCCCCCACCAACAGTCCCGTGCGCGTTAGGGCGTTGCGTCGTGATAGCTTCTTCATCCCTGTGGATTAACCAAAAGAGATGAGGTTGGCGAGGGCGGAGTTTGGGACCTTATTGGGGGCGTGGAGCGGAGGAGGGTGAACCGAATGAAAGATGGATTGGGAACGCTGCTAATCGACGCTGGAATCCAGTCGGCCGTATTGTCTTATTTGAGGCCAGATCAGCGCCACCGCCGCCACCACCAGAATTGTTCCCACTCCGCCCGCCACGACCGAAATCACCGGGGTGAACAGGTAAGCCGTCAGACCGGATTCGAAACCGCCCAGCTCGTTGGATGTGCCGATGAACAGGCTATTGACGGCCGAAACGCGCCCGCGTTTCTCGTCCGGGGTCAGCAGTTGTACCAACGTGTGGCGCACCACCACACTGATGTTATCCACTGCGCCGCACACAAACAGCATGAAGAACGAAACCCAGAACCAATGCGAGAGCCCGAAACCGATGGTTGCCAGGCCAAAAAACGCAACGGCGGTAAGCATGGCCCGGCCCGCCTTTTGCAGCGGCCGGCGATGCGCCAGGATCAGCGCGCACAGCAGCGAGCCGAAGGGCAAAGCCGCCTGCAGCAGCCCCAAGCCGCCGGCTCCGGCGTGCAGGATGTCTTTGGCGTAAACCGGCAGCAACGCGGTAGCTCCGCCAAGAAGTACGGCAAACAGGTCGAGGGTGATCGTGCCGAGAATGATCGGGCTGGCGAAAACAAATTGGAAGCCGACGACCAGGTTCCGCAGAGTCATTCGTTCTTTGAGGGCCACAATATGGCTGCGGCGAATCAGGGAGATGAGCAGCAGGCAAATCAGCAATGCCACCGTGTTAACCGCATAAACCGGGGCCGCATGCCCCACGAGGCGAATCAAGCCGCCACCCACAGCCGGCCCGACCACCGACGAAAGCTGGAAACTCCCGCTGCTCCAGGCTACCGCGCGGGAGAATTTCTCGCGCGGCACCAGATGCGGCAAAAAGGCGGAACTGGCCGGCCAGAGGAAGGTGCGGGCGACGCCGGCCATAAAGAGGCAGACGTAGATCCAGATCACTGGCGCCTGCCAGGCGGAGATGAGCGTCAGGCCGGCGCTGGCGCAGGCGAACAGAAACGTCATTAGCATGATAATGCGTTTCCGGTTGAAATTGTCCGCCGCATGACCGGCCGGCAGCGTCAGCAGCACCATCGGGACCATCTCGGTCAGCCCAACCAATCCGAGGCATAACGTGGAACGCGTCCGTTCATACAGCTCCCACCCGACGGCGACGATTAGCATCTGTTGGCCAAGCGAAGACACAAAACGGCCAATCAGGTATAGCAACAGATCGCGATTGCGCAGAACCTCGTAAGGATCGGCGTTCGCCGTCAACGACGGCGCGGCAAGAGATTCAGGGGATGCCCCAGTTTCGGCCACGACGCCCTCCAGTATGGCGGACCGGGGGCGGCTGGGCGAGAGCAGTTTCAGTTAGCTGCTGATTCAGCCATCATTCAAGACGCGCATAAAGAAAGGACCCGTTCGGGCCTTGCCCGAGGTCGGGTCCTGATTCCAAAGGTGCTAACCTTTTATCTTCCGGTTGGCGTGGCCTGAAAATAGGGCTGCTTGCCGTAGTGCTGATAGGCCTGCGAGGCAAGGGTGGTGTCCGATAGATTGGGCCACTGGTTCGAGGGGAAGTGCGGTCCCGCCGCCAGTTGCTGCGCCGTGATTCCAGATTCAAGCCGGTCATGACTTGTGTTCCAGGTGAAGGCCTGCGGAGGCAACACATAAAGATTGTTGCCCAGGTTCAGGCTCGAATCGGGTTGCAGGAGCACATAGACCAGGCGCCCGGCCGGCAAATCGACGGCCAGGTTGTTTACCTTGCCCAGTGGCGCATTCTGCACATTGATGACTGGCATGCCTAGCAAGACGCTGGCTTTGTGCACATTATGAAAAGTCCCCTGGTTGGCCGGTGTGCTCCCCTGCCACCACGGGCTTTGGCCGAAGTAAGAATACACACTATCAACAAATGAGGCCTGTTGCCACTGACCCGGTTTGTCAATCGCGGCTGTGTACTTGGGCGCGCCTTCGATCTTGGCGGCTGTCACATTGACATGAATCTCCTTATTAGACGGCACCGTCTGGGTGAAAACTTGGGGTGCGACAGCCACCCGTCCTTGCGGTGTGGCAACAATCCCGTAGAGAATCCGCCCTGACTCCAAATCGACCATGAGGTTGTTGAGGTTCCCGATCTTTTGGTTATCCGAGCTGACTACTTGATTCCCGTAAACCTCATTTACTTTGTTCACTTGGCCAATCCCGTTTTGGGATTGGGCATAGAGTCCAGGGCCGGTTAACAACAGGGCCACCCCCGTCGCGATTCCGATTATTGCGTATTTTGACTTCATAACTTTATCTCCTTCTCCTCCAGCCGGCCGGCACTCGCCGGCCGGCTGGATAAAATCAGAAAACCCCGCGCTTAGTACTCGAACTCACGGACCGGCGACGTTCAACTCGTCCTGGACATTGCTGCCGCCTGCCGCCTCCCGCACGGTGGACACAATCGCCTGCTTCTGCTGCTGACTTTGCACAGTGCCTTGCAAAACCACCTGGCCGTTAGCCACGTTGATGTTGACGCTCGGCAGTATCGAGGAAAGCTGGGTATCCGTGCGCAAACCTTGCAAAATCCGCTGGGCCAGGGTGCGGTCGGTTTCGTTCAGGCCCTGGACATGCAAACTGAAGATGTCACCGGTAGCGGTATTCATATAGCGACCCGTGGGCGCTGAATAATAGCGTTGGTTATTCGGAGGGTATTGGGTAGCCGGCACGTACACCTGGCCCGCAGGCATACCCGGCGTTGCCATTCGGTCTTGAACGCTGACCACGCCATGCGTGTTGCTCACCACTGAGTCGATGCTCTGTCGTGCCTGCTCGTCGGGCACGCTTCCGGTCAGGGTGGCTACACCGTCCTGCACGAACACGTTCACGTCAGTGGCGGGGCCAGCCAGTGGACCGTTATTGAGTTCTTGTTTGATGCGCAGGGCCACGGAGTGATCCGAATCGGGTTGCAGGTTCTCCGACCCGCCTCGGCCGGTGTCGTAGGTCGAGACGGAGGAGCCGGCCGCACCCATCGCGGGTTGGTTGGCCGAACTATACCCAGAGTGTGACGCACAGCCGGCGATTAACCCCGCCGCCGCGGCTACCGTCAGAAATGGTGCCATTTTCATAAAAACTATGTTCCTTTCAGTGCTCGGTTTTGGTCTTACTTCCTTGAAATAAATTTCGGCGGAATTGCCAGGTTGGCTATGGGGTTTGGCACCCAGCCCGCCAAGCTGCCGTCGTTGTACAAAAATCCCCGCTGGCCACCCATCGGAGCTTCCGTTACTGTGGGCAGCATGACGAAATCGTTGCCGAGGCCGGAGGTCATTCTTACCCACGAGAGCGACTTGGACGGTCTGGTTGCCGGCGTCCTGTTGCAGCGGCTGGCGCGGAAGCTGTTCAACACCGACGTGCGGCTGGAGGCCTGCAATTATAATTATTGGCGACAGCGGGAGCTGCGCGAGCGTTCGGGCTGGATTACGGACCTGACGTTCGAGTCCCGGCTGGACCGGCCGAACTGGGCGATCATCGACCACCATGTCACCGATGCGGTGCCTAAGAGCGCGCTGCTTATCCATGACACCACGAAATCCGCCGGCTTGCTCTGCTATGAATTGTGCCGCGAAGAAGGACTCAATTCACCGGAACTGGACCGGTTGGTGCACCTCAATAATGTGGCCGACCTTTTTCTGGAGGAGGACCCGGATTTCGTTCTGGCGAGCGATTACGCCAACCTGGTCAAAAGCTATCAATTCTGGAACTTGCACACGCTGTTGGAGGGCCAAATTGAGAAGCTGCTGGACCATGCGTTGCTGGAGGTGATGGCGGTAAAACGGCGCGTCGAGAACCCCCTTGGGTTCGCCTGGAGCAGGAACAACATCACCGAGCTGAGCCCGACGGTGGGTTTTGTGGATACGGTGGTGGGGAACAATAACATGATTGTGCACCAGCTTTTGGAGCAGGAGGCGACCCGGTTTCTGGTGCTGGTGACATTGTTCCGCCGGCCCAACGGGGTCATTATCGCCAGCCTGCGCAGCCGGCATGGCGAAGCGCTGAAGGTGGCGGAGAAACTTCAAGGCGGAGGGCACGCCAACGCCAGCGGCGCTACCCTGCCTCGCTCGGTGAAAAGCATTCCTGACGCGGTAACTTACTTGCGCCAGGTCCTCAACCCCAAGAAAGACGACGCGCTCAACAGCCTCGAAGCAATTTTTGCCGCCGTCGAGGCCAGCCAGCGCTGAAAGCCGCCTCTCGGCGGCTTGTCATTCCCGCCGGGACTATTATCTTTGCAATCGTGAACGGAAAGTGGAGCAGGTTTGGGCCTTACGTTTTGATGCTGATTGCGGCGTTGTCGCGATGGCCAAAGCTGTTTCCACCGAATTTCAGCGCGTTTTACGCTTTGGCTTTCTGCGCCGGCGTGTTCTTTCCCGGCCGTTTGAAATGGCTTCTGCCGTTGGGCACGATGGTCGTCACTGACGTGCTATTGAACCTCTTCTACTACCACCAGTCGGTCGCGAGTTGGTACATGCTGGTGAAGCTGCTGTCGTTCGCCGGGTTGGTCGGCTTGGGCGGGCTCTTTTCCCCCAAGCAGTCATGGCTCACCCTGCTGTGCGGCGGCTTGCTTGGCGCCGTGCTTTTTTACTTCATCACCAATACCGCGTCGTGGCTCTACAACCCGGAGTATGCAAAGACTCTTGCCGGATGGATTCAGGCGCTAACCAACGGCACACCAAACTACCCGCCCACCTGGTCCTTCTTTCGTAACACACTTTTCAGCGGCGGGCTCTTTACGGGCCTGTTCGCCGCAGGCTACCAAATGACCGCGCCGGCCGAATCCGCAGAGGAAAAAGAGGACAAACCGGCCGAGGAACCCGAGCCGGGTGAGGCGCCGGATGAGGCGCAAGCTTAAGCCGCGCGGTCGGCCGGATTTTAGAACAACGCCTCCGGAACGCAGATTTACCGCCCGCCGGACTTGTGCCGGAAGAGTGTTGATGGAATAGGACCCTTTGGGATCTGCGGCCCGCTCCAGGCGACGCTTAAATCGGGTATGCCCTTAAGCCCATGAGCGTAGTAAAGCCGGAATGGGTGGAGGCCGGCTTGCAAGCGGATGCTGCCGCTCCGCTCCTCGCCGGCAGGGTAGCCGAAATCCGCATCAATGACTCTGGCATCATGGATGCGCAGCACAGCGCCGGTATCAGCGCGCAGATAGAAGGTATAATCGCCATCGCGCGGAGCCTCAATGTAGCCTTTAAAAAACAAGTCGATGTTGTCCTTATGCGTGAGTTTCGCCAGGTCGGGCACGGCCGCAACGCCCTGTGCGACTGAGGACAGCAACTCGAAGTCCGGCACCCAAGGGAAGGGTCCTTCGAAGGCTTGCCATTCCAGACCTTCGCTGGTAGCAGAAGCCACCTCCGCTGGGACTAACTCCAGGTCATAAGGGCGGGGAGCGCTGGAATTGGCACGGCGCGCCTGGAGCACGAGCGCCTGCATTTGTTGTTCGAGCGTGGGATTGCTCGGCGCGAGATTGTTGGTTTCCTTCGGATCGACGGAGACATCGTAGATTTCGAACGGATCGGCCGCGGCCTGAATGTTGTACCGAACGCCGGCGTAGGAACCAGTTCGCACCAGTTGCATCTGGCCGCGCTTGCGGTTGCGATGGCTGGCAGCAAATACTGAATAATCTGGCGTCCGCCCCTGCTCGAAATACTCGACGTAAACGTAATTGCCGCCAGCGGCTTGACCGCGCCCGGTCAGGTCAGATAGCAGCGAGATCCCATCGGCGCGAGCCGGAGCCGGAACTCCGGCAACCTCGGCAAAGGTCCGCAGCCAATCGTAGGAAATGCTGGGCTGCGTGACTACTCTGCCCTGGGGGATGTGCCCAGGCCACCGTGCGAGTGTGGGCACGCGCTCACCGCCCTCCCAGCAGTCGCGCTTGATCCCGTCAAAAGGCCCGAAGCTGTCGAAAAAATCGGCGCGCAATGGTTCGTGAGGAATGTACGATTCGATACTCGGGGCCATTGTCGGACGTGAAAACGATTAACGTCTGCCGGTCAATATGGAGATCGCGCAAGAGTTGCAGCAGGTCGCCGACGGCGTCGTCGAGCCGGCGCACCGCCGTCGCATAGCGCTTATAGACATCGGGCCAGGGCACGTTGGGCGTCGCCGAGTCCTGGTCATCATCGTAAGTAGCGTTGGCGTAATCCGGGTGCATCCACGAATCGACAGCGCCCGAAGCGGTGGTAATCATGTGACCTGGAACACCGAGCCATTGGATGCCGCCATGCAAACCGCCCCCACCTGGGTAAGGCTGGGTCGGCAGTTCCTGCACCGCGTGCGGAGTGTCGTAGGCGAGATACATGAAAAAGGGCTGGGCGGAGTTGGTGCGCTGATGCTGCACCAGCCATTGTTTGGCCCAGGCGGTCCACAAATCGGCCGTGTAGCATTTGTCGAGCTCGGGAGTCCGGTTCCGGGCTCCGTCCCAGACTTCCTTGGGTTTGTGGTCAGAGCTGTAAAGGGCCTCTTTGGGATAATGCTCGTGGCCATCGACGTGGCGCACGTAGCCAAAGAAAGAGTCGAACCCTCGTTTAGTTGGGAAAGCCGGCCAGGAATCAGGGCTGGGATTTGGGCCGCCATTGCCTTGCAGCCCCCATTTGCCGACCGCTACGGTGGCATACCCGGCGCGAGCCAGCACCGTCGCCAGGGTATGGTTGTGCTCCAGGGCTTTATCGAATTGGTTGTCGCGCACGTTGGCGTGGCCCTGGCTGACGCCAAGCAGAATCGACGCACGGGACGGCGCGCACACCGGCGCGGCGCAGTAATGGTCCCGCAACTGGACTCCTTGATTGGCGAGCTTATCGAGGTGAGGCGTCAGTTCGAATGGTTGGCTGGACAGATGTGCGGCTTTGCGGTTGTTTTGAAAAAAAACGCCCAAGTCGCCCCAACCCAGGTCGTCCGTCAGGATAAAAAGAATGTTGGGGGGCTGCGCGGCGGCAAGGCTTCCGGCGGTGAGTATGTACAAGAAGCCCGCTATCAGCAGTCGCCGGAGCGAGTTCACTCGACCGGTTGAACTTCCAGGAACCCGTGCAGTTGCCGGATTCGGGTGGGATGACGCATTTTGCGGAGCGCCTTGGCCTCGATCTGGCGAATGCGCTCGCGCGTGACGCGGAATTGCCGGCCCACCTCCTCGAGAGTTCGGGAGTAGCCATCGCCCAGCCCGAACCGCAGTTCCAGCACCTTGCGTTCCCGCTCCGACAGGCTCGTGAGCACGTCGTTGAGCTTGTCTTTGAGCAGACTGAAACTGGTCACTTCCGAGGGGCTTTCGGTGGACTTATCTTCGATAAAATCTCCAAAGCTGGTGTCTTCGCTGTCACCGACCGGAGATTGCAGCGAGATCGGCTGCTGCGCCATTTTCAGCACAGCGCGCACGCGCTCGACCGGAAGCTGCATCTCGTCGGCGATCTCGTCCGATGTCGGCTCACGGCCGAAGTCCTGCAGGAGCCGCTTTTGTGTGCGCATCAACTTGTTGATCGTCTCGATCATGTGCACCGGGATGCGGATTGTGCGGGCCTGGTCGGCGATTGACCGGGTGATGGCCTGCCGAATCCACCAGGTCGCATAAGTGGAAAACTTATACCCACGGCGGTATTCGAATTTTTCGACGGCCTTCATTAAACCCATATTGCCTTCCTGGATGAGGTCCAGAAAAGACAGGCCACGGTTCGTGTATTTCTTGGCGATGGAAATCACCAGGCGCAGGTTGGCTTCGACCATTTCGGTTTTGGCCTGCAGCGCTTTACTGGTGAAAGCCTTCAGTTGCTGGTAAGCGAGCTGGTACTCCCGGGCGGGCATGCGCACAAATTCTTCCAGGGCTTCGAGTTTGCGTTGCTCGGCTTCCAACATCGCCACGTTATGGCCCGGCTTGCGTTGCGGTTCATTGTCCTGCAGCAGATGCAGGCTGGCTTGAACTTTGTCGTAAATGTTCTCCGCCACCAGCGCCATTTCTTCGATGACTTTTTGCTTATAATAAAATCGGGCGAAACTGGCCTGCAACTTCCGGTCGCCTTTCTTGAAGTGATTATAAGCCTTGTCGGCATGTTCGGGAGAACTTTGCCGCCACTGGTTGAAATGGTCATCGACGTGCTGGTCCAACTCGCGCACGAGGCGAATCAATTTGTGGAGCGCTCGCAGGTGCTTTTCGCGCCCTTCGATTTTTTTGTCCAACACGACGCGGTCAAACCGTTCTTTGGGTGGCTCGGAGACGAGCTTCTCGGCCAGAGCGATGTGCTCTTTGCCGGCAAACCCAAAACTATAGATGATGCGCTTGATTTCGTTTTCGGCATTCTCGATGCGCTTGGAAATCTCCACCTCTTGCTCGCGGTTCAGCAGGGGAACCTGGCCCATCTGCTTCAAATACATCCGCACCGGATCATCGAGAATATCCAGTCGCGTCTTCTCGTCCTCTTCCTCCGGTTCGGGCTGCTTGACCCGATCAACCTCCGCCTGGTCAACAATTTCAACTTCCAGGTTGCGCAGCTTAACGTAAATCTCGTCCAGGTCGTCCGGCGTCACCATTCCGTCCGGCAACGCATCGTTGATGTCGCCGTAAGTGAGATAACCCTGTTCCTGCGCCAGTCGAACGAGTTCCTTAATCTTTTCAGCCAGTTCAGCAGCTTGCGGCCTGGGCAGGGAGGCTCCGTTGCCGTTGTGCCCCGGGATAACCGTGTGGCCGTTGCGCTCTGGCGGGGAGTGGGCGGCGCTCGCCGTCCCGTTCAGCGCCGCTGCTTTAGCCGCGCCATTGCCCGCAATAGAATCCGGCGCGGTGCCAGGCAGCGACGATTCGGTGGAGTGTCTGTTCGCGGAGTTACTCACCTTGCCTCTGGCCATAGTACTTCAAATTCAAAATCTTCTCGGACCGACCAAAACAGATATGCCCATATTGTGAACCGAGTTGCTTTGAGTCAAGCGGTGAAAACTTTCGCGCCGATTCCCATTCGTCACACCGCGAGCGCAGCCCGCTGGTTTTCGGCTCCTACAGATTCTTCGCATGACCATTATGGCTCTTGTGGAACTTACGCGCCCCCATGCAGCACATCAAGAGAGAATCGTTGACACTTCATTCGGGCAAGCACGGACCCTCACTCGGGACAATTGCGGATGCCTGGTTCGGCCGGGCCGCAGCAAAAAAACCTTCGGAGCGCGGACTTTAGCGCAAGTCCGCAGCAATGTCCTGCTGCAAGATGTGCCCCGAGTTGCAGGCGTGCTCAGCCATTTCATCGTGCTGCGGACTAAAGTCAGACTAAAGTCCCCGCTCCGAGTTTTCGAGAAAACTGCGCACCACACGTAAAAAATCGGCGGCATTTTCTGTGTGCGGCAAATGTCCCGCGCCGGGAATCGTTGTAAACTCGGCGTGGGGAAACAAAACCCGAATGCCAGGGAAATCCTCTTCACTCAAATAATCCGAATGCTCACCGCGGATAAAGAGCGCCGAACCGGTGAACGGGCTTGAGCCCGTGACGGCGACATTTAGGTTGGGATAATTCTCCCACAGTTCGTTCAATCCGATGCGCCAAAAAAACTTTCCCGCAGGATCCCGCGCGAGGTTTTTAAGCAGAAGACGACGGGTCGCCAAATCGGGGATGGCGGGTTCCAGCGCTTGTTCGAGGGGCCGCCGGTCAGAAAACATCGCCAGGTCCAGGCGCCGCAAAGCGGAAAAAAGGTCATTATGCCGCGGTTCGTACGCGTGCGGCGCAATATCCACCACGATCAGTTTCAGGAGCCGGTCGGGATGTTCCAAGGCGAACTGCATCGCGGTCTTGCCGCCGAGCGAGTGCCCGATTAGATGGGTTTGCGAAAGACCTTCCGCTTGTAATACCTCGAGGATGTCCTTGGTCATGACCTGAAGGTCCATCACGTCGCTGTGCGGTGATCGCCCATGGTTTCGCAGGTCCGCGGCGACAACCCGGTAACTGTCGGACAAATGGCGGCTCACAGTTTGCCAGTTGTCACACGAGCCGAATAGGCCGTGCAGAATCAGCACCGGCTCACCTTGGCCGTAACTCTCAAGATGCAAAAGCATGTCGCCGCGCTCGCTCGTACACGGCAAGAGTCTCTGCTGCGGTACGGTTCCAGTCAAATTTCTGCGCCTGGGCAAGCCCGGCCGCCCGCAACCGGTTTCGCGCGGCGGCGTCTGTGGCCAGAATGTATAATTCTCTGGCGATGGTATGAAAGTCTTCGGGCTCGATCTTGGCGGCGGCATCACCCAGCACCTCGCCCAAAGATCCACGGCTGGATGCCAGGACCGGACACCCGCAAGCCATGGCTTCGACCGGCGGCATCCCGAAGCCTTCGAACAGCGAGGGATAGGCGAACACTTCCGCGGCGCGGTACAAATCGGGCAATTGGTCGTCGGGCACGAACCCCAGGCACCGGATGTCGGCGGCGAAGGGCGACTGGCGGATGGCGTTATGGATCGCTTCAGCGCCATGCCAATCGCTGCCGCCCAATGCCAGGTGCCAGTCGGAGTGTGTGGCCGCTTTGAATTCCTCGAACGCCGAGATGAGGCGCACATGATTCTTGCCGGGATGTTCGAGGCGTGCCACATACAAACAAAACGGGCGAGTTAGGCCGTACTGCCGCGCCACCGCCTCCCGCGCTTTCTCGCGGGAGCCGGGGAAAAACCGCTCATGCTCCAGGCCGTTGCGCACGACGCTGATTCGCTCGGGCGGCAGGCCAAAAAACCGGACGATGTCCTGCGCGGTGGCTTCACTGACCGCGATGATCGCGTCCTGCCGGCGAGCAAGGCGGCGCGCGACGGTCCGTCCGTAAAACATGCGCTTGCGATCATATTTGCCGGTAAGCCGGAATGGAGCCAGGTCATGGATGGTGGCCACGCGCGGACAAGGTCTGGGCCAGAGCATTCGGCGGTAACTGGGCGTATGCAGCAGGTCCAGTTGATAGCGGCCGACCCACCGTGGCAAAGCGACCTGGTGCCACAGGATGTTGCGGACCGGCGGCCGGAAACGTTCCGGCACAGGAATGATTTGCGCCTTGTCCTTGGCGAACTCGAGCAGCGGCAGGTCTTCCTCCAGCACGAACAGAACGAACTGGTTCCCGCCAGTGTTTTTGAGCATGGCTCGCACCAAGGCCAGCAAATATTGCGCGATGCCGGTTTTGCCGCGCTGAATGACCGAGGTGGACAAACCAATACGCATCGGGGCAGTCTGCCGCGCGGGCGCGGTCACTGCAACCGCCCGCGATAAGCTCGAGGTCGGTTACCGTGCGCCGCTTGGTCCAACAACGCTGCCTCGAGGGCGGCGAGTTGCACGACGTTGCGCACCGCCGGTTGCAGATTGGTAAACCGCAGCTCCCGCTTGCGTTCGTGCGCCAGGCGCTTGCTGCGCACCATCACGCCCAGCCCCGTGCTGTCGATGAATCGCACCTCGGACAAATCGATATGCCAACCGCGTTCGGGGGCCGTTCCCGTCAGCAGCGCTTTGGTTTGCTCCCACACGCGATCACCGGTTGCAGCCGTAATCTCGCCGCGCCACGCCAGGTTAGGCGCTTCACCGTTGGCCCGCGCCAGGACCTGCGCCTCCCCGGCGGTGGCCCGTTCTTCCAACAACGCTCGACCGGCAGTCAGATCGGGCGCCACCATAAAAAAATCTTCCAGCCGCATAAAACGCAGCACGCGCCGAACGAGGGGAGTGGGATTGACCAGGCACAGGTCGCCGCCGGCAGCAGTGATCTCCTGCTGCAGTCGCATCAACCGTGCGATGCCGGCGCTGTCGATCGCCTGCCACGTCGAGAGATCCAGTACAAACTGCGCAGTCGGCTCGGCTCGCCCCGGGCTCAAACGCTCCGGGTTTTGCAGTTCGCCACTTCGGTCGGGTCGCCGATGGCGAGTGCGGCCCAGCAACCACCATTGTCGGCAGAGGTCAGTGCCAAAGGTGCGCAAATCTTTCGCGTAGCGTTGGAATAGGCGGCCCGGCTCCTGGGCCAGCCGGAAAACCCATTCCAGTCCCGTGCGTTGCATCCAGCGCGGCGCTCGCCGCACCTGGCCGGCCAGGAAATCAATCGTCGCGCCGACGCCCACCGCCACCGGTACGCCCAATTCCCGATAATGCATCGCCATCCATTTCTCCTGTTTCGGGCAGCCGAACGCCACCAACAACACATCGGGCCGGCTCTCCACAATGCGGCGCTTAATCTCCTGGTGGTCCATTTCAAGCAGTTTCCGAAAAGGCGGCGAGTAACTGCCGGCGATGACCACTTCAGGAAATTGCGCTTGCAATCGGGCGGTGGCGGCTTGAGCGGATGCCGGAGTCGCCCCGAGAAAAAACAACCGATATTTCTTTTTCGCCGCCGCTTTGATGAGCAGCGGCACCAGGTCGGCGCCCGCTACGCGCTCTGGCAGGGGATTACCCAGCAGCCGCGACGCCCACAGCACCGGCGTGCCGTCGCACAAAACCAGGTGAGCCTCGAGGAAAATCCGGCGCAACTCGACATCGGTGCGCGCTTGCACGATGAAATCCACATTGGCCGTCACGACATAATGTGGCCGGCGTGAGGCGATCATCGATTCGATGCGCGTGAGGGCTTCGGCCATCGTGAGATTGTCGAACGCAACTCCCAGGATGGCCACCGGCGAGCGTGTCATGATAAATTCTCCTCCGTGGTTTGATTCCATGTCCAACAGCAGGGATGGGTGAGCGAGCCAGCCAGGGCGAGCGCACCGACCCACCCCGCGCGCGGCTCCAAATGGCTGACCGACCATTGCCTTCCCGCGCTGATTTCACGCGGGACGCCAAGCAACTGCGCCGGTTCGCCCGGCAGAAATGAAACCTCGACCCGAGCCAGGTGTTGGGCAATTCCTTGGCCGGTTGCTTTCAGCCAGGCCTCTTTGCGCGTCCATAGCCGAAAGAATGCGTCCGGTTTTTGCCATTCCGGCAGCGCGGCGAACGCAGCGCTTTCTCGACGAGAAAAAAAACGGCTGACCAATTCGCCCACCTCGGGAATCGTCCGCACGCGCTCGACATCTACGCCCGCTTCAGCGCCCTGGCAGACAGCTATCAACGCCAAGTCGTCGCAATCCGCTAGATTAAAGCGGATGCCGCTCCGGGCCTGGCGCAGCTCCAGACCCGGTTTGCCGTGCTCGCCATAGGCAAAAGAAATTTGCTCGGGTGATTCGCCCAGGTAACAACCCAGGATATTCCGCAATGTGCCTCGGGACACAGTGAACCGATTCCGATGTGTAGCGAAACGATAACGTCCGGCGCGCTCCCGCTCATCCGGGCTTAGCGAACGGCTCAGCAAAGCCCGGGTGTGCTCGGGCGCGTCTAGTGCTACCGCCCAAACATGAACCCGAGGCGCCGCAGCGATCCCGGCTTGCATGTCGAGCCGCCAAGCCGGCGGTGGCGCCGGCCAATTCGGAGCGGCGCGTGGCGTGAACTCAGCGCGGAACACTTCATCGCCCGGTTCTTCCGCGCGCAGATGCTCCCGCTTTTGGCTTTTAAGCGTTTCAACCATAGCTGGCCCAAACCCGTTTGTAGGCCCCGACCAGCCCGTCCCAATCAACGGCGCGGGTGTGGAGTCGTTCCTGCAATAACTGAAGGCACTGCTGTGTATGAGCAGATTCTTCGTCCCATAGCAGCAGTGGCAGGCAAGTGAACAGACGGTCACGAGGATACCACCGGCTCTGCCGGTCCAGCAGCGCCGCAGGCCCAAATGTCTTCAGGCTCAGCAGCCAGTTGCGCCAGGCGCTGCTCCCCGGCCATTTGCGGCAGGGAGCCAGGGCGTAATCCCGGGCGCTGCCGAACTCACGTTGCAGTCGGCGGCCTTCGAGCCAAAGCCAGACCTTCGCCGCCAGAGCCGATATGCGGCGATGCTCGGCCGAAAACTCCGCGGGCGATTTGCTGAGAGGATTGGGCCGCAGTTTGAACGCGACACCGGCGGCATGGTCTTGCCTAACCTGCTCGAGCCACGGCAGCGATTCGGGCGGAGTCCAACGGCTCAGCCGTTCCCGCCGCTCCAAACAGTTCCAATGATACTCTCCGTGGAAAGCCAGCAGTGCGTCTCCCAACGCCAGCCGCGCCTTGGCGATATTCCGGCAGATAAAGTCCTCATCGTTCATACTGAGCCGGGTCTTGCCCAATAATTCGCGCACCATCAATAGTCCGGTGCACCGATTGAATAATAGACGCGTGGCCTCCGCCGGGGGCAATTCCGAAGCGCGCAGGTGATGGTCGCAGCCGGCAAAGAGATTGGGGCTGCCGTGGACGATGCGGTGGCCGGCTACCAGGTCATAGCTGAACATCGAGATGGGGCGGCGTCGGAAGCTGGCGAGCGCATCGACCTTGAACTCGACGTGCAGGCCGGCGCTGGGCGACAGCGATTCACCCACTACGCTTGCGAGCGGTTGGTATTTGCGCTGATTGAGCACACGCGGTCCGCGCAGGAACACGTAAAACTCTAAATCGTTGTAGGGACGGTCGCCTCGCGGAGTGACCCGCACGCCGCCTTGGCCGCGGCCATAACCGCCGCCCAGCACCAGCGCTTCGAAGCGGTCGGCGGGGAACACCGTGCGCGTCGTCGCGGAGGCCTCTTTGCACAACCCAGTGATGTGCTGTTCCAGTTGCGGGCTCCCGTCGATGGTAAAGCGCTTTTCGATAGTCATTCAGCAACGGTAAAAGGCCCAACCCGATTTAAATCCTGCCAGGCGGCCCCGGCGTTGCTCCCACCGAATGCGGGCCGCATGGGGCAACTCGGAAAGGCGGCGGTCACGAGCGCAATACGCCAGGTCTCGGCGCAGGTCGTTGAACCAGCCCAGCAGAACTGTTCGTGGCCAATTGATGCCGCGCGGTGAATGCCTCCAAACGGCAGCCAGTGCGCGGGCCTCGCCGAAGCTGCGCCGGAACGCCTGCTCCGGCGAGTAATTATGGGAATGCATCACCACCGATTCGGGGCAATACACCACCCGGTATCCCTGCGCGCGGCACCAGCGGGTGTACTCGTCGTCTTCCGAATACTGCAGCGTTTCGAGAAAACCGCGCCGGCTCCAGATATCCTTGCGCAGTCCGCTGCTGACCATGCTAAAGAAGTGTTCCCACTGCGCCGATGGCCGGTTTGCGCCAAAGCACCGTTCGTAATCGTGAGCAAAAACAGCCGCGCAACCAGGCCGCGGAATTTGCCGGCCAAAGACCGCCGCGGTGTGTGGTTCCTGCAACTCCGCCACCAGCGGTCTCAGCCAATCGGACCCCTGTGGGGTTGCATCGGCATTGAGAAAGATTCCGAACTCTGCTCGAGCCAGCCGCATCCCGTGGTTCATCACCCGGCTCGGATTGTATTCGTGGGGTTGGATTTGGATCAGGTGCCGCGGTTGGGCGGCGCGGAGCAACTCAATCGAGCCGTCCGTCGAGCCGGAATCGATCACGATCAGCTCCCAGTTGCGATGCGTTTGGGTCTGCAGCGCGGGCAAGGTTTCCCGCAACGCCCAACCTTCATTGAACGAGCGCAGGATTATGCTGACTAAGGGCGCGTCCATCATCACAGCCTCTGTCCCCGGGCGCTCGGTGCCAATACGGGGTTTCCCCACCGGCTCAGGCAACCGGCGCGCGCGCCGCGTTGCGGTTACCCGCCTTGGCCCAGTGCCCGTCGCGCGCCATAAGCTCGAACAAATGCGGGATGGCTGTCACCTGCTCCGGAATCTGCGCCTGGTTGGTGCAGAGCGCGGCAAAGCTGTGCTTCTCGCGCGGATGATAGCCATGCATCGCGCGGATCGGCCGCGCGCCCATGTGACTGGGCACAATCAGCACGCCTTCATTGAGGAGAAACATCAATTCGCCGAAATAGGAATCAGGAAACGACGTGCCGAGCGCTTGGAGTTCAGCCTCCGCCAAAATGCGGCCTTGGGGCACGTCAGCCAGGCAGGTGGTAACGCATCGGCGGGCCGTTTCGTTGAAAAACCAAAAGCGCGCCATCGTCGAGTCATACACCACCGCGTAATCCCGGCCGAATTTCAACGGCAGAGCGTCGATCCGCGCGCGCAAATCAAGGATTTCGTCGCAATTGGCCATCCCATGATCGCTGAACACGTAAAGCCGGATCTCGCCATAATGCTTGCGCGCCGTCTCGAGCATTTGACCGATCCATCGTTCATACAGCCGCAGCTTCGGCGAGATATTTGGCGACTGGTTTCCTTCACGGTGCAGCAGCGCATCCAGAGCTGGCCAATACAGAAAGGCGAACTCGACGCGCTCAGCCTGCAAATCGCGCAGGAGCGTCGCCAGGTTGGCTTCCTCACCGCGCTCGGGCGCGCTGACATGATACGCCACTTGCTCACGTTCCAGGTAATCGAAGATGTTTTCGCCGCAATTCATGCCGCCCGGTTGGAGGGGGCTTTTCTTTTCCGTGAAATCGTACTGCCACAGATGCTCAAACGGCATGTTGTACAAATCGAAATAGCCGCGGAACCTAAGCCGGCGTTTTACCCAGGCCGAGAGCCTGCGCCGCACCATGCGCCGCCCGGTCAGTCCCGACGGCAGCCACCGCAGCCAGCGCAGCGAACGAAACGGCGAATGCTCGGGGTCATAAACGAAATAGCACCAGTTCCGATGTTCGGCGGGCCAGCGGCCCGAGACGATCGATGGCACGCACGCCGAACTGTATCCAAACACCGACGTGAGCCGCTGCCGGTGCGGCGCAAATTCCCGCGCAAACGGGTCGTCCTTGATGATCTCCCAGCCGCAGGCATCTATGAAAACGTACAGCGCCAGGTGAGCTCTCATCGAACATCCCTCGTGTTAGTCATGCTGGCTAACCATAGGACGAGTGGGCTGGGCAAAGAATCGGGTGAAGTACCCAGACCAATTACGGCGCTCGTTTCTTGCGCAGCACCAGCGTGTTGCCCTCGCCGCCGCGTTCGTAATGTATTTCATCCATCACGGCCCGGATTAAGAACAACCCGCGGCCGCTCTCGGCTTCCTGTTGCGGCAACCGCAGTTGCTCAGGCCAATCAAACCCCGGCGTGTGATCGCTAATCCGCAGTTCGACCATGTCACGGTCGCAACGCGCCTCCACCAGCACCTGTTTGTGCCGCCGGTCCGGCCGGGCATATTTGATGGCATTGTTGCAAGCCTCTACCAGGGCCAACTCGATATCGACGATTTCTTCCGCGTGGCAGGCTTGTTCTTGCAGGAATTTGCGCGCGGCCCGGGCAACCGGGTGGACTTGCGCCAAATCACAGGCGAGCATCTGGCGCAGCAGGGCAGGGGTGGGAGGGGCGGGCCCGGGCATGCGGCTCAGGATTTAACGATCTCGAGTAGTCGATCCATTCGGGCCAATTCCAGTAACTGCTGTACCGGTGGCGGCGGATTGAGCAGGCGAACGGTTCCTTTGCGGCTGCTAGCCGTCTTATGCAGCGCGACAAGCGCGCCCAGACCGCAACTGTCCAGGAACGTGGTTGCAGAAAGGTCGATGTCGATGTCCTTCTGGGTGTCGTCGAGCGCGTCGCGCACCCCTTCGCGAAAGGCGTGGGCATTGGCAGCGCCCAATTGGTGCACCGCAGAGACCCGCAAGGTTTGGCCGTCCGTTTCGATCTTCATTGTCTAATCTCTGGTTTCCCTGTAACCGGCGGCGACGAGCCAATAGAGCACAGCTTTTGAGGCTTTGCAATATGGGCACTTGACTCCAAAAATTCAACCCGGTGGAGGTGAGTTGATGGGCCATGGTTAATGGTCCAAGACCTCAGGCGGCGGCTGGCGCGCAGGACCGCTAATTGAAAATTGAGAATATTGAGAATTGAAAAATGCTAATTGGTCATTGAGGTCCTCGGGTGTTCTTCAATAGAAAATGGCAATTTTATGATGCTCATTTCTCAATTAAGTAACCTTGCATCCGGGCCTTGACTCTCGTCCAATGCCAGGGTCGATGACCTTTCTACCCATCATCGAGCGCGAGTTGCGCCTGCGCGCCCGCGGCCGGAGCAATTATTGGGCGCGCGCGGGTGTAGGCTTCGCCGCGTTGCTGACGGGTTTGCCGCCGCTGCTATGGACGGGGCCATGGGCGACCCCGGCCAACGTTGGCCGAAGCGTGTTCAATGGTATGGTTGCTTCGGTCTTCGTGCTCAGTTGTGTGGCTTGCCTGCTGACGGCCGATGTCATCAGCAGCGAGGCGCGGGAGGGCACACTGGGGTTGTTATTGCTGACGCGGGTCAGACGAGTGGACGTGCTGCTGGGAAAGTTTGCCGCCAACGGTCTTGCGGCTTTATTTGCCTTAATGGCTTTTGTGCCAGTGCTGGTGGTGCCGGTGCTGGCCGGGGGAGTGACTGGTGGCGAGGCGTTCCGCAAAACGCTCGTGCTGCTCGTGACGTTGTTGCTGGCCCTCAGCGTGGGAATTTGGGCGTCCTCGCGCTGGCGCGAGCGGTTTCGCACGAACCGGGGGGCGATGTTCCTGCTGCTTGCCCTGGTTCTGGGCCCCGCGATGGTCGGTGTGGTTTGGCGCGGGCTTGGCTGGCAATTGGCGGGCCCGCTCGGCGCCTTAACCGCTGCGGGGGATTTGGCGTTTCAAAAGGCGCCCGGCCAATTCTGGGTCTCGATGGGAGTCAACTTAAGCCTCGCTAGCCTGCTGTTGATTGCAGCGAGCCATAACTTGCAGTGTCGCCTGCTGGAAACCGAGCAGGTCACTCGCACGCCGGTCACCCGCCCCTCGCCGGACTCTCTCCCGGTGGACTCCCTGGCGCAGGCAGAAGAGGATAATCCTGCTCGTTCCATTTTCGATGACCCGAACGCCCCGCTCAAACCTCTGCCCCCGCCCATCTCGCGACCTGACTCCCACCCGTTGCAATGGCTGTTAAACCGGCAGCGCGGCCTGGGGCCCATGCTGTGGCTCGGTGGCGTGATCGGCCTGGTGAGCCACGCCTGGGTATGGCCCTTTGCCCGATTTGTCCCGATGCGTTCCTTTGGTCTGTTGTCCTTGCCGATCTCATTGATAACTGCCGGCATCACCGGTGCACTGTTTGCCTGGGCGGCGAGCCGCTTCTTTCTACAGGCGCGCCGCAGCGGCGAACTGGAACTCTTGCTCACGACGCCCGTTGGCGCGCGGGAAATGATCTCAGCGCAATGGGCGACCTTGAAGCGGCTGCTGGTCGGACCAGTGGCTCTGATGGGCCTGCCCATAGTTCTGCAGGGGATGGGATCGGTGTTCGGAGGATATAATCGAGGCGATTTGACGCAGTTTTACTCTCTGTTCTTCATCATCTTGGGGATTTTGAATCTACTGCTTGGAACCGCGGCGCTCTGTTGGCTGGGAATGTGGTTTGGCTCCCGCACCGAGGGACAGGCGCGCGCCATCCTCTGGTCCGTCGGCCTGGCGCGCGGTATGCCTTTCCTTATCAATATCGGGTTCGGGCTGCTGTGGAACTGGGGCTTCGGACTGACCTCGCGCGGGCTCGGTTCAAGCTACTGGCTGATTGTTGCCCTCGGCCCCCAAATACTTTATTTGGGTCTTTATATCATCATGATACGAGTCGCCCGGCTCAACCTGTACCGCGAGCTTTCGGGAGCGGAACCCATGCCCATGCGCGAGGCGCTCTCTCTCGGACTCACCCGCTACGCCAGGGCGCTTGGCCAGGCCCGGCATTGGACACCGTCTTGACCCGGACCTCGATTGCGCCGGGTTGCGTCGCGGACTTTCTCGCCTATGCTGGAATCGATGACTGAGTTGGAAAACAAAATCTTAACCGCTTTGCTCGAGCTGGACCGCGCGGCCAAATCCATGCCCACCAGCAATCCCAAGCCGGACCTGCAACTGCTGTTCTGCCGGCTGGAAGATTTGATCCGCCAATTGCCCCACAACGCCGATCCCAACCTGCTCCATTACCTGCACAAGAAGAGTTACGAGAAGGCGCGGCTGTTGCTCGAAGGGCGCGACGCGCAAAACGCCCGCGGCACCTGCTAAGCCCATGCTTGAAGACACGATTGCGGCGATTGCGACGCCGCTAGGCGAAGGCGGGCTGGGGGTGATTCGGCTGTCCGGCCCAGGCGCGCTGGCCATTGCCGACCAGTGCTTCGTGCCATCCGGAAAGACTCCCACCAAACCATCCAGCGCGGCCTCCCATACCATTCAGTATGGCCATGTGGTCCGCGACGGGCAAACCATCGACGAGGTTTTAGCGGCAGTGATGCGCGGTCCACGCACTTTTACCCGCGAGGACACCGTCGAGTTCACTTGCCATGGCGGGTTGCTGCCGGCCAAGGCGGTGCTCGATACGGTTCTGGCTGCCGGCGCGCGGTTGGCGCAACCAGGCGAGTTTACCCGGCGCGCTTTTCTCAACGGGCGTCTGGACCTGGCGCAAGCAGAGGCCGTGGCCGACTTGATTCATTCGCGAACCGAGTTGGCCCTGCAGGCCGCCAATGAACAACTTGCCGGCAAGCTTTCGCAACGCATCAACGGCTTGCGCGATGTCTTAATGCAGACCCTGGCGCATATCGAGGCGCACATCGATTTTCCCGACGAAGACATCGCGCCGGACACGCGCGGGCAGCTTGTCGAGCGGCTCGACCGCGCGCTCGCCACGATCGAGGAACTGCTGCACACCGCCAGTGAGGGGCAACTGTTGCGCCGCGGCGTCCGGGCCGCGATTATTGGCCGGCCCAACGCCGGCAAATCCAGCCTGCTCAATCAACTGCTGGGACGCGACCGTGCCATCGTCTCGCCCATCCCGGGCACGACGCGCGACACCATTGAGGAGACCGCCAACATTCGCGGCTTGCCGGTGGTCTTCATCGATACCGCCGGGCTGCGGGAGGGCGGCGATGAATTGGAAGCCGAGGGCATGCGCCGCAGCCGCCGGTCGCTGGGGCAGGCTGAGTTCGTCTTACACGTGTTGGACGACTCGGAAAAACTGGCGGAGACCGACGAGAAATTCCTGGCTGAATTGAGCGGCAAGAAGCGCGTGCTGGTGCGGAACAAAACAGACCTGCCCCGTCGGCTTGAGCTCCCGGACACGCTCAAAGAACGCGTCGTGGAGGTTTGCTGTTTAACTGGTACGGGGATCGAGGCGCTGAAGGACGCGATTCGCGCGCTGGTCTGGTCGGGCGAAATTCGCGCGGACATGCTCGAAGTGATGATCAACTCGCGCCACCAGGACGCACTGGAGCGGGCTCGCGTCGGCTTATCGCGCACGGCGGAGGGTTTGCGGGGAAATGCTAATTTGGAGGTGATCGCGATGGAGTTGCGTATCGGGGTGAACGCCGTTGGCGAGATCGTCGGCAAAACCACCACTGAAGACCTGTTGGACAGCATCTTCAGCCAGTTTTGTATCGGGAAGTAGTGGGACGAGAGGAGCTGGCGAGCCATTGGGAAATCGCTGTCCCAATGTCGCGCAGCGTCGTGAACTGTGGCAGCCCTTTGCCGCAGTGGATAGGCGCTGAGGCATTCGAAAGCGCCAGGGGGCTGGCGCAGTCCAAAAGCTGGCGCCCAAGCTTGGCGTCCGATGACTGGCAAAGTCATTGTAACGCCGGAGCGCTACTACCTCGCGCAGCGTCGTGGACTGCGGCAGCCCTCTGCCGCTGTGGACAAGCCGAGACATTTGAAAGCGCCAGGGGGCTCTGCCGCAGTGGATAGGCGCTGAGGCATTCGAAAGCGCCAGGGGGGCTGGCGCAGTCCAAAAGCTGGCGCCCAAGCTTGGCGCCCTAGAGGTGGCAGAGATCTCTCAACGCCCCTCAGTCATGTTGCTGGGCAAGCCGCTTTCCCAGCCCTCGGGTGAGTTCCACGGGCGCACAGAGGCATTCTCCGAGTCCTCCCTGCTCGTGGCACAACCGCTCAGGCTGATGGCAAGTCCCGCCAACACCAGCAGCAGACAAATAATATGTGCTACACGTTCTTTCATTGACGAGAAGCTGTGACTTGTGAGTGCCGGTCCAGGCTCGCCGTCGTATCAGTCGCTTCCTTTATCTCAGGATGTGCGGGGATCACCTGGTCGCCCTCCATCACTTCACCCAGTTGCCAGCCTGCCATCACGTTGGCGATGCTCCGGTCCTTCTGAACGCTGCGGACGATCACTTTGGCCACCAGCCGCCCGTCGCGGTTCACCAGCAGCTCCCCGCGCTCCAGCACGCCCTGGTCCTGGCCAATATTCAGCACCACAAAATTCCACTTCGGGTCGGTCACCAGGATTTTCCCGCGCAAATCCGCCGGCAATGGAACCGAGTAATCGGGGTCGCGGTAAAACGCCAGCTCATTGGTTAAGGCGCGAATCTTTTGCAACCGTTCCAATGCGATCTTGGCCAGCATGCCGTTTTCAGCCTGCAGGCTCTTGTACTGGCGGTTCATGGCCAGAATCTGGTCCGGCTTCAAGCCGGTGCCTTCGTAGGCGGCCAATTGGTCGCGCGCATCGTCGCGCTCCTTGCGGGCGGAATCGCGCTCCTTGCGGGCGGAGTCGCGCTCGGTCGTGACCACCTCGACCTGCTTGGTGGCCGTGTTCAACTGGTCCTTGGTCGAGGCCAACTCGGTCTGGGTTTGCGCGAGCGTGCTTTGGGTCTTCTTTAAGGTCGAGCGCGTGTCAGCCAACTCGTGCTGCGCCGTTTCCTTCATGCTCTTTTCGTTATCGCGGTCGTGGGCCAGGTTGACGACCTTTTCCTTCACCTTGACGAAGTTCAGGACGCCCACCGCCAACCCGGCGAGGATGGCCACAATTAAACTGATTCGCAGCATCGACATGTTTTCCCGTTTTTAGTTTATGTCGCTCAACAGAGTACGGACCTGACGGCAGCGTGTCAACGCCACTCGCAACAAAAAACGAACCGTTATTAACTCATGAACCTGGCCACATCGGGGCGTGAACGGCTTCGTCCTCGCGATTCGTCGATAATTGCCCAGCCACAAGGGGACGAGGCTGTGTCTGCCCCTTCATGATTTGGCGCTGTGAACCACGTTCTAACCTCGCTGGGCCACCGCCATCGCTCGCACCCTCTCCCGGGTAAACGCACGCTCAGATACCATCAATCGGGTATAAATGCTTCGCCAAACTGGCAAGCGCAACCATTCCGTACGAGCGGGAGGGCTTAGCGCAACCTCGATGCGCCCTGTCCCCGGCCATCACATAGCACTGTTAACCAGGGGCTTTACTCAGCCCCGGAACGCGCTATATTCCTGGCCAATGCAGTTTGCCAGCGCCAATCCGATTTTTGGCCCGCGCCTCGCCTCAGCGCAATGGGCGCGTTGCGGCTCCCTGCCCACTCCACCGTAGCCCGTGCGTTCCTCGGAGGTCTGGCTCCGGCCAGCCCTGTTCCCAGCGGCGAAACGGCCGCCTCTCTGCTGGATTGGTCTGAAGCAACCATTTTAACAATAGCGCTCAATTTTTATGCAAGAACAGATTTCACGCCGGCGAACCTTTGCGATTATTTCGCACCCGGACGCCGGCAAAACCACCTTGACAGAGAAATTCCTGCTGTACGGTGGCGCGGTGCAGCTTGCCGGGTCCGTGACCGCGCGCAAGAACCAGCGCGCCACGACGTCCGATTGGATGGAACTGGAACGCCAGCGCGGCATCTCCGTCAGCTCTACCGTCCTGCAGTTCGAATACGCCGGTTACTGTGTGAACCTGCTCGACACTCCGGGGCACAAAGATTTCTCCGAGGACACCTATCGCGTGCTCACCGCGGTGGACGCGGCCATCATGATCATCGACGCCGGCAAAGGCATCGAAACCCAAACCCGCAAGCTGTTCGAGGTTTGCCGCCAGCGCGGCATTCCCATCTTCACCTTCATGAACAAACTGGATCGTCCAGCCCGCGATCCACTGGCGTTGCTGGATGAACTCGAGCGCGTTCTCGGGCTGGCTGCCTGCCCGATGAACTGGCCCCTCGGCAACGGGCCGGATTTCCGCGGTGTATTCGATCGGCAGGCCAAGCTGGTTCACTTTTTCGAGCGTGTGCCCGGGGGTGAGTACCGCGCCCCGGTGTCCGTCCATGGCCTGTCCGACCCGCTGGTGAGAGAGCAAATGGACCCGGAGTCCTACGCGCGCACCGTTGATGAGTTGGCGATGCTGGATGGGGCCGGGGCCGGATTCGAGCACACGGCGGTGCTGGCCGGGCAATTAACGCCCGTGTTCTTTGGGAGCGCCGTGAACAATTTCGGCGTGCAGCTTCTATTGGACGCGTTTCTGGAACTGGCGCCGCCGCCTCGCGCACGGACCGTCCAGGGCCGGTCGATTGCTCCGGACGAGCCGGCCTTTTCAGGGTTCATTTTTAAAATTCAAGCCAACATGGACCCCAAACATCGGGACCGGCTGGCTTTCGTGCGCATCTGCTCGGGACGCTTCGAGCGCGACATGAGCGTGGTCCATACACGCACTGGCAAGAAGGTCCGGCTGTCCAGTTCGCACAAGTTATTTGGGCGCGAGCGCGAGACTTTGGACGAGGCTTACGCCGGGGACGTGGTGGGTCTGGTGGGGCACACCGATTTTCGGATCGGCGACACGCTCGCTCACGATCCCGCGCTCGTTTACCGCGAGATACCCCGCTTTACTCCAGAGTGCTTCGCCTGGTTGCAAAGCTCCAGCACGGCGCAGTTCAAGCGCTTCCGCGAAGGCCTCGAACAATTGCTCCAGGAAGGCGTCGTGCAATCCTTTTGGGTGAAAGACTCGGCGCAACGCGTGCCGCTGCTCGGCGCGGTGGGCCCGCTGCAATTCGAAGTAGTTCAATATCGGATGCAAACGGAGTACGGCGCCGACTCGCGCCTCGAACCGGCGGCTTGGAAAGTCATTCGCTGGCTCAATACGGAGGAAGGGGCCGCCGTGGAAGACTCGCAACTACCGACCGGTGCGCGCCAGGCGACCGATGCGGCCGGTCGGACCGTCCTGCTGTTCCAGGATCAATGGAGCTGTGATTTCTTTTCTGAGCGCAATTCGAAAGTGAAGTTATCAGCCCTGCCCATCGAGAATCATGATCTCGAGCCGAGCCTTACTTAATCTCGTACACAACTCGGCCGTCCATCACGGTGAGCTGGACTTTCACTTGGTCCAGTTGGTCGGGCGGCAGGCGGTAAATGTCCCGGTCGAGCAGGACCAGGTCCGCCAGCTTTCCGGCGGTGAGCGTGCCTTTCACTGTATCGGCGAATTCAGCATACGCCGCTCCGGCGGTATAGGCGAGCACCGCTTCCTCGAGTGTGATTTTCTGTTCCGGCATCCAGCCATTCGGGTGCTGGCCATCCAGGGTCTCGCGCGTAACTGCGGCTTTCAGCCCCGCGCAAACGTTCAACGGCGCGACGGGCCAATCCGAGCCGAAGGCCAGGACCGCGCCGCTATCGAGCAGCGAACGAAACGCGTAAGTGCCCTTCGAACGCTCGACACCAATCCGCTTCTCGCACCAGCGCCCGTCATCGGCCTGGTGATACGGCTGCATCGAGGCGATGACGTGCTGCCGCGCAAAACGGGGCAACTCGCCGGCGCGGAGGTGCTGGGCGTGTTCGACGCGAAAACGCCGATCACGCGCCCCATTGGTTTCCGCCACCTGCCGATAGATTTCCAGAATCCGGTAGTTAGCCTCGTCTCCAATCGCGTGGATAATGATCTGTAAGCCCGACTTGTCCGCGCCGCTGACTCGTTCGAGCATAATGCCCTCGGGCAGCATCTGGTCAAAGAGCAGCCCGCGCGTGTTTGGCGCGTCATGATAGGGCTCGAAAAACAGCGCCGTCGAGGAGCCTAGACTGCCATCCGCGAATCCTTTCAGGGCCCCGATGCGCACCAGGTCGCTGCCGAAGGCCGCCCGCACACCCGTGCGCGCCAAAACTTCCCACGACACAATCGAGCCAGCCGCGTATATGCGGGTCTTCAACTCGCCGCGCTGCGCCATGGACTGATACAACCCGACATCTTCGCCTGCCGACATATCGGTCACACTGGTGACACCCAGTGACGCCGCATGGGCCGTCGCTGCGAGGGCTGCGGCGTGTTTCTCGCCGAAGGTTTTAGGCGGGAGTACCCGTTCGACCAGTTCCAGCGCGCTGTCCTTGAGCACGCCCGTGGGCTCGCCGGCGGAATCGCGCACGATCAGCCCCCCGGGTGGGTCCGGCGTTTTAGACGTTAGCCCCGCCAGCTTCAGCGCAGCACTGTTGGCGAGTGCCATGTGACCGTCGAGCCGGTTCACGAATACCGGGTGCTGCGGCGTGGCGGGGTCGATCATCTGCCGGGTGGGCAACGGCGCGCCGGGCCAGCGTTCGTGGTCCCAGTCGCCGCCTAAAATCCATGCGCCTTTGGGTATGCGGTGGGCAAACTCACCCAGGCGTTGTGACATTTCCGCGGGTGTTGCGGCATCGCGTAAATCAACATTAGCGAGCGAGAAGCCCCCCTGAAGGAAATGGACATGGGCATCGTTGAAACCGGGAAGCAAAGTGCAGCCGTGGGCATCGATCACCCGCCGGGCGGCGCCGGCTAAGCCGCGCAAATCGGCGTTGGAGCCGAGCGCCACGATGCGATTGCCCAGTACCGCCAGCGCTTCCGCAGTCGGCCTCGCCGCGTCCATCGTATGGACGCTCGCGTTGACGAACAACAGATCGGGCGCCAACGAACCGGCGCTGGTTATTGTCGATTCGGTGAGCATGGCAGCGCAAAAGACTAATTCGCATGCAGCGAATTCACGCGCGGCACTTTGGCATCTCGAGGCGCGCGAAGACAAGGGTGAAAAGGTTGAAGCTCTGATGAGTCAGTCAGCGCCGGGGCGCGGGACTTTAGCTTTAGGCCACAGCAACTCTCGACCTGGAGGCGGCCTGGGTAACGTCGCAGCACGTTCGAGTAGTTCAAGCGTTGCAGCGGACTAACGTCGCGCGCCATCCTCGCTCCCGCCTCCTGCGGACTCAATTAACCAAGGAGCATTACACTATGCTCAACTCTCGGGCCAAATCGTGCCGCAAACCGAAAACGCGTCCGTGCAATTGGCCACGGTCGGGCAGCACCGTCACCTGGTGCGTCGGGGCGAGGCGCTCGTGCAGCAGCGCCGCAGTGCCACTTCGGTAGTTGTCATGATACTCGATGGCGAACCGCTCGACTCGCTGCAGTAACGCTGAGCTCACACCGGCAAACACTTCATACTCGGCGCCCTCGACATCCATCTTCATTAGCGCAAACCTGTCGGTGCCGGCCAACTCGAACAGGTGAGCCAGCGGGACCGCCGGGATGGCGTCTGGGTCACTCGCGGAGGCTTCGACTGTGCGCGCATCAAACGAGCGGTTCGTCTGCAGCGGTCCCATGTGGATCTTACCGAACCCGGCTCCAATGGCCAAATTGCAGATACGGGCGTTGGCCTGCGGTGCGAACGCCGAGAGATTCCGTTCGAGGCAACCGAAATTCTCGGGTGACGGCTCCAGCGCGAGCAGCCGCACCCGTTGTTCTTTGTCCAGGACCATCAGCGAGAACAGGCCAATGTGGGCTCCGATATCGGCGATGACGTCACCGGGCCGCGGCTGGTAAAACGTTCCGATGCCGTATTCGTTGTCGCGCCAAAGCTCGAGCACCATCGGCACCAGGCCGCCCCGGTGAGCCGGATGCGTCACTGCCCGCCCATCCCAGAGCACCAACCGCTCCGCCGCTGGTCCTTGTTCCAGCCACCCGCCTCGCCGCAAGTTTTCGACCAACGCCAGCCCGTTGCGAAACCGCCGCAGTAGAAAAAGATAATTACCGAGCGACCCACTCATTGCTCCTCCTTTAAGTGAGAAAGAATAGACGCTTCAGGCGTAAAGTGAAATGGGGTGCATGACCCCAATGAGAACGCGATATGGAGCCCACATGGAGTGCGTCCGCGCCGCACGCCATCAAAGGTCGTACGGGACGCACCAAAAGAAAACGACATCACCCTGGCGCGGTTCGCCTGCGGTGATGTCGGAGAATTCGCGTTGCGCCCGGCCGGTTATTTCATCTTCGCTTTGGCGTCGTCCGGCACCGCCACTTTGGTGGAACCGACATTGCTGATTTCAACGGTAGTCGTGCGGTCCACTGCGCGGTCGTTGCCGTTGAAACTGACATTTCCTTTCACAGTGACGGAGTATTTGGCCAGCACGCCGTCTTTTACCCAGAATTTGGCGGAGCCCTTGGCGTCGCTAATTTCCGGTCCGTTGTTGCCGCCGCGTCCGCCGAAACGCAGTTGCGCCTTCGCGCCGTCTTCGGTGAGGTCGCCGCTGTAAACGTCGCCATCCTGTTTGAGGTCTTTTGTGCCGGCCACGATGTATTCCACCTGGGTGGCAGGGCCGCTGAAGTTCTGCAGGCGCCGGGCCATGAACATCGCCGGCCCGCGATCGCCGTCGGCAGCGTCAGCCATCGACACCCAGCCGTCCTGGGTCTTAATCGCGCCTTTATCGCCTTGCTTAACCGCTTCGATGGTGTTGTCGCGCATGGTCATCGACAGCCAGATGGTGCCGTTATCGAGCTTGCCTTCGGAGGCGCCGGCGCCAAAGCCACGGCCGCCGGCATTTTCGGTGGTTTGTTTCCAACTGTAATTCTGCTGGTCGGCGAGTTTTTTCGCCGCGCTGGTGACGTCGTCTTTGGGCTCGGCCGCCAGCAGCGTGGTGCTGAGCAGCGCCAGCGACGTAATGAGGAGGTTTCTTTTCATGAGTACGTAAGGATTTTCGGTTATGGTTTGTTTGAAATACGCAGACCCGGCCACGTTCATAGACGGAAACCGATACCGCGGGGTTACACGCGTGAGGAACCGCAGAGGTGCGCCCCCCATCCCCTTATCCGAATCATTGCCCGCTCCCCCAGGCCCCCAGGCCGGAGAGTGCGAATTCTGCTGGCGTGAAGCGGCCATTTAGGTCTTCATATCGGCGACAAGCCAAATTGACAGGCCGGCCTATGCTCACCGTTCAATCCTATCCCTTGGCGGTTGCCTTATGCGTCATTACGATGTTCTGCTGGGGCTCGTGGGCCAACACGCAGAAGCTCGCGAGCAAAGGCTGGGCTTTCCAGCTTTTTTACTGGGATTACGCCATTGGTGTGCTGCTGCTCTCTTTATTGCTGGCGTTCACCATCGGCAGCACTGGCGAAGGCGGCCGCGGATTTGTGGCGGACCTGCGTCAGGCCCAGGGGCATTGGCTCGGCTCTGCATTCCTGGGTGGAGTGATTTTTAACTTATCAAACATTCTGCTGGTAGCGGCCATTGATGTGGCCGGGTTGGCGGTGGCCTTTCCCGTGGGAGTAGGTTTGGCACTGTGCCTGGGAGTGGTGACGACCTATCTGGCGACGCGGCAAGGCAATCCGCCAATGCTGGCGCTGGGTGTGGCCGCTATCATGGTGGCCATCATTTTGGATGCCGCAGCCTATAGCCGGTTGGCTGCCGGCGGCCGGAAAACCCCGGGCAAGGGCATCGTCCTGGCGGTGGCCGCCGGTTTGCTGATGGGCTGGTTCTACAGTTTTGTGGCGCACGCCATGGGCCGGATCGACCCGGTCACTAACGCACTGGAGCCAGGAAAACTCAGCCCTTACACCGCGATCGTGCTGTTCAGCGCGGGGGTGCTGGCTTCCAATTTCGTCTGGAACACCCTCTTCATGCTTAAGCCCGTCAGTGGCGAGCCCATTCCATTGACTGACTATTTGAGCAAAGGCAACGTGCGGTTGCATTTGATCGGAATTCTGGGCGGCGTGATCTGGAACGTGGGCATGTCCTTCAGCATTATCGCCAGCACACGGGCGGGCGCGGCTTTGTCTTACGGGCTGGGGCAGGGGGCCACGATGATCGGCGCGTTCTGGGGCGTGTTTATCTGGAAAGAATTCAAAGGCGCTCCACCGGGTACAAACAAGCTGCTGGCGGCCATGTTTTTCTTTTACCTGCTCGGCCTGGCCATCCTCATCGCTTCCAAAGCATGAGACCACAACCCGTCGTCGTGGTGGGGAGTTCGAATACGGACATGATCATTAAGCTCAACCGCATGCCAGCGCCGGGCGAGACGATTTTGGGAGGGGAATTTCTCACCGCGGCTGGTGGCAAAGGCGCCAACCAGGCGGTGGCGGCGGCGCGGGCGGGGGGGCGAGTCACCTTCGTGGCGCGCCTGGGCCGTGACATGTTTGGCGAGCAGGCCCTGACGGGCTTTCGCAAAGACGGCATCAATGTCCAATATAGCGTTCGGGATGCGGCCGCGCCTTCAGGCGTAGCACTGATATTTGTCGCCAAGGACGGCGAGAACAGCATCGCGGTGGCAAGTGGCGCCAATGCACGGCTCACTCCGGCGGACGTGCAGAAAGCCCGGACAGCGATTGCGGCGGCGGCGGTGTTGCTCCTGCAATTGGAAACTCCGCTGCCCACGGTCAATGCCGCGGCGCGGCTTGCCACCCAATCCGGGGTGCCGGTGATCCTGAATCCCGCCCCGGCCCGTTGCCTGCCCGACGCACTGCTGAAGCATGTCTCGATTCTTACTCCCAACGAGCACGAAGCCGAAGTGCTCACCGGCCTGGCGGTCAAAGACCCCGCCGCGGCGGCGAAGGCCGCGGCGGCGCTGCAACGCCGAGGGGTGCGCACCGTCATTGTGACCCTGGGCGCCCGCGGGGCGTTCGTAGCCGACCGGGACCAAACGCACCTGGTGCCGGGATTTAAGGTTAAGGCGGTTGACACGACGGCTGCCGGGGATGTTTTCAACGGCGCATTGGCTGTGGCACTGGCCGAAGCCCAACCGCTGCTCCAGGCCGTGCGGTTTGCTAACGCCGCCGCAGCCATTTCGGTCACCCGTATGGGCGCTCAACCCTCCGCCCCGTGCCGAGCCGAAATCCGAGGGTTCCTCAAACAGTATTAGCCTCTTCGGCTTGGCCGAGCCGTCCGGACCGGGGCTGCTCCAAGGCATGGCCTCTGCCCAGCCTTTGCACCCTGACCTCGCTATTACTTCCGGCAATGTTAGGGGTCACCCAGCCGCGGCACGCCCGGGAAGCAGAAACTAACTTGAGTAGCGCTTGCTTCGGGCTCCCGCTGTGGCAAGCTCAGTCAAACTATGCGAATACGGCTGCTGCTTGGGCTCCTGCTGCTTTCCGCGGCGACCGGCTTTTCGCAGCTGTCACTGACCGAGGTCAACCGGTTGGAGGCCGCCGGCCAATTCAAAGCTGCCTCGCAGCAACTGACGCAGCAACTCAGGCGTGACGAGCTCGCGCCGGCGCAGCGCAAGGTGCTCGAATTCGAACTGGACCGCCTCGAACGCATCAAAAAGGATTTCCCTTATACCAAGGATGAATTGTTCGCGGAACTGAAGAGCGCGGTGAAAGGGTTGACGCGGGCAGAATTTGACAGTTGGGTCGCCGCGGGGCGGTTTGACAGCCGCAACATTGATGGCCGGCGATGGTTCATGGGGTCCAGCGTGGATAACTTGTTCTTCCGGTATCGTGACCTGGCTGCGCGACGAATTCCGGCCAAGGATTCCAGCGAGGAGCAACGGCGGCATTATGAAACGTGCGTAACGATCGAGCAGGCGGCGCGCGCCGCCCATAAGCCCTACGTGCTGCCCAAGCGCTTTGAGGCCACGATGACTGTGACGGCCAAGGCTAATGCCGCACCGGACGGCCAGTTGGTCCGCGCCTGGCTGCCGATTCCCCGCGAGTATCCGTTTCAAGACGGTTTCACACTGCTATCGGCGTCGCCTGCGCCAACTCGCATCGCTGATAAGGACAGCCCCATCCGCTCGGTCTTTCTGGAAGAGCCCGCGAAAACGAACCAGGCAACTGAATTCCAAGTGCGGTATGAATACACCGCAGACGGCGTGTGGTTTGATGTGGATCCGGCGCAGGTGCGTGCGGCCAACCCGGACGACGCATCGCTGAAGCCGTTCACGGCTGAGGCACCGCACATTGTTTTTACTCCCGAGATGCGGGCGCTCTCGCAGCAAATTGCCGGCGACGAACCCAACCCGTACCTCAGGGCCCGCAAATTTTATGATTGGATTGCGGGCAATATCAAATACAGCTACGCGATCGAATACTCGACGATTCGGAATATCAGCGATTATTGCCGGTCGCATGGCTACGGCGATTGCGGCCAGGAGGCGCTGCTTTTTATGACACTCTGCCGGCTTAACGGCATCCCCGCCCGCTGGCAGTCCGGCTGGAATACGTTCCCGGGAGGCAAGTCCATTCATGATTGGTCGGAGATTTACATCGCGCCTTACGGTTGGATGCCGGTGGATCCGTATATGGGGATTTACGCGATGCGCTATGCGACGAACCTGAGTTCCGCGCAACGGCTCACTATGCGGGATTTCTACTTCGGCGGCCTGGACCAATACCGGATGATTGCCAACAGCGACCATAACCAGCGGCTCGAGCCGCCGAAGGATTCGATGCGCTCGGATAACGTGGATTTCCAGCGCGGCGAACTGGAATGGGACCATCACAACATTTATTTCGACCAATATTCCTACTCGCTCACCATTAAAGAACTGCCGCATGCGCCGCTCGAGTAAGTTCGGTCGTAGTGAATTCCTCTGCCGATGAAAGGCCAGCTTAATCTCCTCCGCGCCCAGGCAGCCGCCGTTGGCGCCGCGCAAGCCGTTGGCGCGCTGATGCGCCGCCACATGCATGGGCCTAAGCGCGCTCATTCGGTGACGCAGCACGACATCAAACTCGACCTGGATGTCCGCGCGCAGGAGCTGATCGAGAAAACGCTGGGAAGAACCGTTGCCGGAGCTGCGCTGCTGGGGGAAGAGGGGGTCGCCGGCGATCCTGACGCTGAAATCCGCTGGGTTGTAGATCCGATTGACGGCACGGTCAATTTTGCCTACGGCATTCCGCATGCCTGCGTGTCGATTGCATTGCAGCGGCTTTCTCCAGCCCCGGGCAAATCTACTTATCCTGACGGCTACGATACGGTGCTGGGGGTGGTGTATGACCCGTTTTGCGAAGAGCTGTGGACGGCGCGCGAGGGCCAGGCGGCGCGCCTCAACGGACGGCCGATCCATGTCAGTTCCCATCGGACGTTGGACGAGTGCATTGTGTCGATTGGTTTTGCCAAATCGCGTGAGAATCTCGAAGCCACCTTGCCGTATTTTCTGAAGCTCGTGCACCAGGTGCGCAAGGTCCGCATGATGGGCGCCGCGGCACTGGCCTTGACGTATGTGGCGAGCGGCCGTTTCGACGCGTATATCGAGCGGGGGATCAGGCTGTGGGACATCGCGGCGGGCGGCTTCATTCTTGAACGCGCAGGGGGCTCGTTTTGGCGCGAAGCCGTGCCGGGGGATTATGCGTACCGAATGCTCGCCAGCAACGGATTGCTTAAGAGGCAGCTACGAGTGCCGGAGCCGAGCTCGCGCGGGGCGTAGAGCGTGGAGCGGCGTTTAACCACAGGGATTTTAACCACAGAGAACACAAAGATACGGCAGGAAATACTGCCGATGACCCGGTGATCGGACGGCGCTTGCTCCCGGGTTCGCACTCACCGCTGGTTGGGGCCGTTTTTGTTAAATCCCGCTCCCCGCTGCCCGGCTCCTTCCCCTCTTTTGTCTTGCGGAAAGCAAAATAGTGTCGGAGCTTGCCCAAGCTTGAACCCCGCACACAAGAGAATATGAGCGGTCCGCAATTATCTTCGATGTTTTTCGTGCAGATGATGGTCATTCTGCTGGCGTGCCGGGTGGTGGGAGCGCTGGCGCGGCGGCTTGGGCAGCCGCAGGTGGTTGGGGAGATGATCGCGGGGGTGTTTCTTGGGCCCTCGCTGCTGGGCTTGCTCCTACCTGGGTTTCAGGGGGTGCTCTTTCCGAAGGAATCGTTGAAGGTGTTATATGTGGGCGCCCAATTGGGAGTTGGGCTTTATATGTTCCTGGTGGGGGTCGAGTTCGACATCGACATGTTCCGCCAGAGGGCGCGCAGTGCGACGACGGTTTCCGCTGCCGGGATGTTGGCGCCATTCTTGTTAGGGGCTGGGTTGGCGCTGGTGCTGGTGAATGTGCCGGGCTTGTTCTCGCAAAAAGCGACCGGATTCGAAGCGATGTTGTTCATGGGCGCGTCGCTGTCGATCACTGCGTTCCCGATGTTAGCGCGGATAATTTTCGAACGTGGTCTGACCGGGACGCCGTTGGGCACGCTGGCGCTGGCGGCCGGGGCGATCGGCGATGCCGGGGCGTGGTGTGTGCTGGCGATTGTGCTGGCGAGCTTCGGCGCCGGACCGGCAGTTGCGGTCAAGGCGATCGCGGGCGGGGTGCTTTACGCAGTGATTATGCTGACGGTCGGGCGCAAGCTGTTGGTGGGGTTGGGGCGGCGAGCCGAAGCCGAGGGGGAAGTGTCTTTAACCCTGCTGGGGATCACGCTGGTGTTGTTTCTGGGCGGTGTATGGCTGACCGACAGCATTGGAATCCACGCGGTATTTGGGGGCTTTATCCTGGGCATAGCAATGCCGCGAGGATTTTTCGCGCGCGAACTGCGCCGTCAACTTGAACCGTTCGCGGTTGTGTTTTTGCTCCCGATGTTTTTCACCTTCTCGGGCCTCAACACGCGGCTGGACGTCTTGAACAATCCGCGGCTGCTGGCGGCGGGCGCGGCGATTATTCTGGTGGCGTGCCTGGGCAAAGGTGGCGCCTGCTGGGCTGCGGCGCGTCTGACCGGAGAGGATAACCGGACGGCGCTGGCTGTTGGGACGCTGATGAATTCCCGCGGGTTAATGGAATTGATCATCGTGAACATTGGTCTGGAACGCGGAGTGATCCTGCCGCCACTGTTTTCTTTGATGGTGTTAATGGCGATCGTGACCACGCTAATGGCGACGCCGTTGTTCCAATGGGTCTATGGCCGGCATACCCAAAAGCTATCGGCCCTGCAACCGGTCCTTAGTCCTCCCTGACCCCGTCTTTTGAGGGTTCCACCCCGTTGTCGCACCCGGGTCAATATGCGACAACCCCTCCGAGTAAATTGAAAAGGCATCGTCCCGCTCCAGGGTCGCGCTGTACGCGTCCCGTGGGCTGGAGGTGGACCGTTGCCGGAAAGGGTTTTTATGGAGAACGCGACAACGGTAAATCGCCGGTGGACCATCGTGCCCTGGCTTGGGGTTTGGGTGTGTTTGCTGGGCATTTGCACTGGGGCCTGGCGGGCGCGCGCCGATTCGACCTTTGTCTATGCGGTCCAGATCAGCGCCGTCGTGCAATCCTCCCCACCGCAAATCACCTTGAACTGGGAGCCGGACCCGTACGGAGCCACCAACTACACGATCTATCGCAAAGCCAAAACGGACACCAGTTGGGGTTCGCCACTGGCGACGCTCGATGGCAGTGCTTCCAATTATATTGATACGGCGGTGGTGGACGGGGGGGCGTATGAATATCAGATCATTAAGGCAGCCACGCTGGGCTATACCGGTTACGGGTATATTTTTGTCGGCATCGATGCGCCGATGATTGAGCAGCGCGGCACCGTCGTGCTGATTGTCGCTCAGGAATCCACCATCGGCCTGGACTACGAACTGGCGCGGCTCCAAAGCGACCTGGTCGGCGATGGATGGCAGGTGATCGTTCACGGTGTTTCCACGAATGACACGCCGGAGAGCGTTCAGGCGCTCATCCAGGGTGACTACTGGGCCAACCCTTCTTCCGTCAACACGGTTTTCCTGCTCGGGCATGTGCCGATTCTGCAATCCGGTTATATAGATTACGATGGGCATGGCCCGCGGCCGATGCCCGCGGACGCTTACTACGGGGACATATATAACGATTGGCCAACCGACCCGACGAATAGCCCCAGCTACATACCTTCGGACGAGGCGCTGATGGTCGGGCGGGTGGACCTGGCGAACATGCCGGGCAATGGCGCGGCGGTACCGTGGCCCAGCGAGGTCGAGATGCTGCGCAATTACCTCGACAAAGACCACAACTGGCGGTTCGGCTTGCTCCCGGTCCAGCGGCTTGCACTGATGGGCAATCGGCGCGGGGACGAAGCGGGCCTGGCGACGGCAGCGAGCGGTTACCGCAATTTCGAGCCGTTTGTCGGCCCCGGTAATACCATCGAGGCTAACATTGACGACACGGCGCCAGCATCGCAACGGTGGATGCCGATGCTCGCTTCGAGCAGTTACTTATGGGCATATGGCTGCGGTGGCGGCCTCGACACGGCGATCAGTTATCTTGGTACGAACGATATCTACTACGAAGTCTGGAGCACGGACGTCGTGGGCGACGACGCACAAGCAGTATTCACCATGGTCTTTGGGAGCCACCTGGGCAACTGGGACCACACGGACAATATCATGCGGGCATTCCTGGCGACACCGACAATGGGATTGGCCTGCTGCATGTCCGGCGAACCGCCTTGGTTCCTGCACCATATGGCGCTGGGCGAGACGATCGGCTACGACACGCGGTTATCGGTGAACAACACCACTCTGTACCAAAATGATATCAACTCGTACAATCGCGCGGTGTACATTGCGCTGATGGGCGATCCCACCTTGCGGATGGAACCGGTGCTGCCGCCTTCGTACGTGTCGGCTTCGGCCGGGCCGGGGGGCGTTGCTTTGACCTGGGGTCCGTCTGCGGACACTGCGCTGGCGGGATATTACGTTTATCGCGCAAGTTCAATGGCCGGCCCTTTCACGCGAATGACCGAAGCTCTGCTGACCCAAACCACTTTCACCGATGCTTCCGTAACGTCCGGCACCTACACCTACATGGTGCGGGCCGTGTCATTGGAGAACCATTTCAGCGGCAGTTATTTTGATCCGAGCGAAGGTATTCTGGCGAATGTCACGGTGACGAGCGGTCCGCCGCCGTTGGTGGTGCAGGCGAGGCTCGTTCCAGGCGGCGTGTCGTTGTCGTGGAACAGCCAGGCAAGTACCACGTATCATATCGAAGCCGTTCAGGCGCCGGGCCAAGCCGGTTGGAGCAACATCAGCGGCACAATTATCGCCAATGGCCCGACGACCTCATGGACAGACTCGACGACGGCGGCCTATCGTCAGCGCTTTTATCGCGTCGTCAGCCCGTAACTCTTCCCTGGGGAGTAAACCCCAGAGGCAAAACGCGAATGGGACTTGCGCGCGTGGAATTCCGGACGATATTAATTCAGGTCGTGAGACTGAAACAGTGACTGCTCGAAAGAGCAATCAAGTAAGCCTTACGACCTTTTCCTTTTTCCCCTCGCGCCCGTTCTTGATTGATTGCCCCGGTACCAATCCATCGCCAAGGCAAGGCCGGCTTCGATCGAGTGGGTCGGTTCATAGCCAAGCAGGCGTTTGGCCTTACCGATGTCGGCGAGGGAATGGCGCACGTCGCCGGCGCGGAACGGCCCGAACACAGGTGCTTGCGCCCCCAGCACCGTGCCGGTGGTAGCAAGAGCGCCGCGGAGCATTTTGAGCAGTGAGTTGAGGGTGGTGCGCCGGCCGAAAGCTATGTTATACACCTGGTTTACGGCTTCGGGGCGGGGCGTTGTCGCCGCGAGCAGATTGGCTTGGACGACGTTTTCGATGTAGCAAAAGTCCCGCGTCGTTCGCCCATCGCCGTTGATGCGGACGCGCTCACCGGCCAGCAACGCATCGATCCATTTTGGAATGACCGCCGCGTAGGCTCCAGCCGGGTCCTGGCGCGGCCCAAAAACATTGAAGTAGCGCAGGCCGATGGATTCGAAGCCGTATGCGCGGCCAAACACATCGGCGTAGAGTTCGTCCATGGCTTTACTGGCTGCGTAGGGCGAAAGGACGCGGCCGAGGTTGTTCTCGACTTTCGGCAGCCCGGGCGCGTCGCCATAGACGGCGCTGCTGGAGGCATACACCAGCCGGCGGGCGCGCGCATCTCGCGCTGCAACCAGCATGTTCAGGAACCCGGTGACGTTGCTGCGGTGGCAACCGAGCGGGTCGGTCATCGACGCGGGCACCGAGCCGAGCGCGGCCTGGTGAAGGACATAATCCACTCGGTCGCATGCGCGGCGGCAGGTCGGCAGGTCGCCAATGTCGCCGGTGATGAGGTGAAAGCGCTGCCATTGCGCCGGCGTGAGGCGGGCTTGGACTTCCTTCAGGTTGCGATGGTAGCCGGTGGAGAAGTTATCAAGGCCGACCACGCGCTGGTCGAGTTTGAGCAACACCTCGACGAGGTTCGAGCCGATAAAGCCGGCGGCGCCGGTCACCAGCCAGCGGCGCGGGGCTCGGCGCAATTGCTTTTTGAGTGCGTCGTAAACGGTCATTGGCCTCTCGGGTCGGCCCGCCCAGGGGAGGGATTTCCTTTTGAGGGCGGCAGCATGCCTAAAGTGGGGAGGTGGACAAAGCGAATTTTGTATCCGCCGGAGCGCGGACTTTAGTTCGCAGCAACATTCGAACGTCCCGGCCCATGGGACGTTGCTGCGGAATAAAGGATAAAGCCCGCGCCCCGCCCGCCTTCACTGAGGGGGTACTGAAATTTTCGCGTTCCGGGTTGCGCCGGAGGGAGTTCTATGCCATGACTATTGCCGGTTGACGGCTGGAACGGGGTCGTAGCTCAGTTGGTAGAGCGTCTCGTTCGCAATGAGAAGGTCGCAGGTTCGATTCCTGTCGGCTCCACCATCCTCAAACCACCTACTCGTATCCCCAGAATTGGCGGCGCTGGCGCTGGCGGAGTTGCTGCTGTTTATGCTGGGCCCAGGCGTGGCGCACGAGGCCGCGCGCCAGGTATGCGACGAGCACGAGCGCAATAAGCCCCCCAATAATCAGAAGCGGCACACCGAAGCCGCCGAATGGAGACGCGCTCATGCGGATTGAGCCTTATAAAGAAAAGGGTCAGGGTTGTCCATACGCAAAAATACCCTGGGAAAGCGGAATATGGTCGAGTCAGAACTCTGGTAGCCATTTTGGTTTAGAGACAGTTACGAGGCTGAGCGCTTTTTTTCCGCCCTGAGCGGACATGAAATCGTAAAAGCCGCTCATGCTGGCCCGGCGTCGATCCCTGCAGTGCCTAATC
>DASYXT010000130.1:0-18556 GCA_035934555.1 Verrucomicrobiia bacterium
TGTGGGGGCATAAGGCTGGCGTGGGTAAAATGGCTGAATGAGTTACAGACGCGGAGTGGGGGCGATGAATTTGTACTCCGAATAACTCCCTATAACTCCGCATAGCTCCGAATCGGGGGCATTGCGGTCGGGTGGGAGCGGCGGAGGCGAGATGGGCAAGAGGCGAGCCTGGGTGCTGCCCGCCGGGAATGAGTTCGCGATTTTGTTTGGGTTCATGAGGGGGTACTTCTCTTTGGCATACTTGTGGCGGGTGGCGGTCAGAACCGAGAGTTTTTCTGTTGCCGGGGCACTTACCGCCACCCTGCGCTTGAGGTCAACTATAAAGCTTGACCTGTGCCAAGAGGTGGAAAGGCGGAATGAAGAGTGTGGAACGTGAAGGGAATGAAGGAAATGGGTTAGTTCGGCACGGGGAATGCTGAAAGTGAGATGGGTGCGGTGTATCGAAGTGGGACGGGGGGTGTCCAGGAACTGGGCGCTTGGGGCAGGCGGGGTGGAGGGAGCGGGCGAGATGCGGCTATCGGGGTAGAGCCTGAAGGGAGCAAAAGGGATCGAAGTATAGGCTTGACCCGTTTTTTCTTGGGGTAACGACCCCATATCTTATGTTGCATAATTCTGATAGAAGCATTGCGAATGAGTGAACCGGGGCGCCAGATGTGGGTCGCGCTCGCTTGGGAGGTCCCGGTTCGGCCGAGGCTGTAAACCATCGCCAGTTCCGTGTGCGCCGGGAATGGTTGAGCAACGTCAAGCGACTTATTGTGTCTATGAACCCTTCTTATCTGGGCCTTGCCCCCGTTCCGGCGCTTGCCTTCGTCCTGGGTCTCTCCCTGTCGAGCTCCGGCCAAACCGGGCCGAATATTTCCGCCTACCAGGTGACCGAAGCCGGCCCCCATCACCGCGTCTGGCAGCGCGTCGAGTACGAGACCAGCGCCACAGGCCAGCAGGTCCCACACCTCCACAGCTACCGGGAGCTTGGAACCGGGCTCAACTACTGGGATACCAACGCCAACACCTGGGCGGCTTCGCAGGAGCGGATCGTCCCTACTGCCGAGGGAGCAGCGGCCCTTCAGGGTCAGCATAAGATTTTTTTCCCGTACAATCTTAACCAGGGCGTGATCGAGATGATCACGCCGGAGGGCCAGCACCTCCTTAGCCAGCCGTTGGCCATCGCTTACTCCAGCGGGACGAACACTGTCATCATTGCCGAGCTGCGCGATTGTGCCGGCGAGATCGTCGGCTCAAACCGCGTCGCGTATTCCGAAGCATTTAGCGGGCTGAAGGCAACCCTGGTTTACACCTATGAGAAAGCGAAATTCTCCCAGGATATTGTGATTCAGCAGCAACCTCAGCCGCCGGAGGCTTACGGCCTGGATTCCAGCACCACCCGCCTCCAGGTGCTGACGGAGTTCTTCGCCCCGCCCGAACCCAGCGTGACCACCACCAGGCTGGCAACGCCATTCGGCGAGGCGGAGGACGACGACGTCGGTTTCGGCGTCATGACACTGGCTCGCGGCCGCGCGATGATGCTGGGAACCAACGCGCCCGCTGCCGATGTGAACAAGCGCTGGCTGCGCGTTAACCAGCGCCGTTTCCTGCTCGAGGAAATTCCCGTGCCGCAGATCGCCGATCAGCTATCCCAATTACCGCTGGCATCGAACAAGGCCATTTCCAAAGACCGGCTCCTGGCGTCGCAAAACGGGTTACCGGCACCCCATGAGTCCCAGGCGGCTCGCCGTCGCCCACTTGAGCTCGCAAAACAGTCCACTCCCAAAGAGGGCCTCTATTGGGATTATACGACAATCAACACCAGCCAGACTGACGAACATTTCAAAGGAGATCAGACCTATTCGATCACGGCGAACGTGTATCTCTATGGTAACACGGTTGTCGAGGGCAACGCCGTGCTTAAATTCGCGCCAAACACCTCTATCACAATTGCCTACCCGGCGACCATTCAGATGCTCACAACGAATTTTCGCCCGGTCGTGTGCACGGCTCAGGATGACCAGAGTTGCGGCGAATTTATCAATGGCTCAAGGGGCACCCCTTCGGGCTATTACGCCAACCCCGCCATCTCGCTGGTGGGAGCCAATAACGGCCAGACCACATTTGACCTCCATAATTTTCGCATCTCCTACGCCAACACGGCCATTAAGGCCCAGGGAGTCTCTGTCGCCGTTTACCTGCGCGACGGCCAGATGGTGAACTGCGGCACGGGCGTATCCACCCCAGGCCAGGCGCAAATCTATGCGCAAAATGTCCTTTTTTCGAAATTCGCCACCGCGTTTAACGGCACTTCGGCCAGCTTTGGCGCCCAAAATTGCACGTTTGACGGCATCCCCATAAACCCACCGAACAATTATAACCCCTCCTTCCTGTTGCAAGGCAACATGACCTCCGCCCTGCTAACAGTGACCAACTGCGTGATCGCCAACGTCACCGTGTTTGCGCCACTCCCAAGCCGGGTTAGCGGCGATTACAATGGCTTCGCCAGCAACGGCCAGCAACCTTTCGGGGCACATCACTGGTCATCCTCGAGCCCCTTTCAAATCATCGGCGGTGGGAACTATTACCTCAACCCCGCGTCAGGGTTCCAGGGAGTTGGCACTACTACAATTGAGGCCAGCCTTCTGCAAGACCTTCGCCAAAGGACCACCGATCCGCCCATTCTATACCAGAACGCGGCAATACCGCTCTCACTTGCTCCGCAGGCTCGCCGTGACGCCGCCATAACGGCGGTCGATCTTGGCTATCATTACTGCCCTCTTGATTTCGCGTTTGGCGGCTGTTCGGCTTACGCCAACGTGACGGTCGCGGCGGGTACCGCCCTCGGCTGGTTCCGCACATCATCTGGCTGGCAGTATGCCGGCTTTGGCATCAATGCGTCTGACGGCATCATCCTCACGTTTAACGGCACACAGGTTGCGCCCGATTACTGGGTAAGGCTGAACACCGTGCAGGAAAAAGATAGTACGGGTGGCTACGGGCCCGGCGGGATCGAAGGCAGGGCACCTACACTGGCTTCGGCGCCCGAAGTACGTGCCCGCTTTCTGCGGGCATCCATGCTCGCCTCGGATGCCAATCATTTCAGAGACGACTTTGGCTACCTGACTGTCCGGGCCACCGACTGCGAGTTCTACGGCGGGGGCATCGGTGGGTACATCTCCTCCGAGTACCATACCAACTGCCTGTACGACCGCTGCAGCGTCTGGATTGAAGGGGGCCAGACCGATACGGCCTATCGTTTCAGGAATTGCACCTGGCATGGCGGCAACCTATCCGTTCACCGAACCGCCAATCCCACTCCTGTGAGTGTGCGCGACTGCACCTTTGACGGCGATTGCGACGCGGGCGCCGCCAGCACTTTCCCCTATTACGACCAGTACAGCGCCAATCCGGCACTGAGCGACTACGATTACAACGGTTTCGTAAACTGCGCCGCGCTTCTGGTCCCCCCAAGCGGGACGCGCCATGACCAGATAATCACCGGGCCATTTTCCTGGATAACCGGACCCCTCGGAGCTTACTACGTTCCGAATACTTGCGCGTTGATCAATAACGGGGACGTCACACCCGATGTGCCCGGACTTCTCGACTTCACCAGCCGCCAGGACCTCGCACCGGAAAGGGAGGGCGGAACGCACAACGTCACTATCGGCTACCATTACGTCGCGACGGACAGCAGTGGCGTCGCCTTGGATTCAAACAGCGACGGGATTCCGAACTGGTGGGCGGACATGTTCGGCCTTGACAGCAACCCCCTGGGGGGTGCCAACGGCGATCCAGACGGTTCGGGGCTGAGCAATCTCGAGGAGTACCAACTCGGCATGAACCCACTCCAGCTAGACGGAGGAGCGAACCCGCTCGGTGTACCGACAAACGGAGCAGCCTACCTGAGGGTCATTTCTTCCACCCTTCTGGAGCTCGTTCTAGTGGCCGCCGATGGGACCTGGACCAGCTTCGAGAGTACGCCTCCCACCGCAGATAAATTCCAGGTGACCGCCAATGGTATGGGTAACAGTGTCACACAGGTAAGTTTTAAACGGCGCCCGCTGTATAGTTCATATCCCCCACCCCAGGGCGATATTCGTTACGAGAATACACTTTACCTAACAATGCAAACCGCCATTCCAGACAATTCCGTGGTCCAAGTGAACAATACGGCTTCGCTTTGGCCAACATACCTCACGTTCGCGACACTGAAGGACCCAATCCGCTATGGCCCGGCGATTCACGTCAACCAGGAGGGCTACCTCACCGGTGCATACTCACGGAGGGCCCAGGTGGGATATTACTTAGGGCACGAGGGTGAGATGCTCGGCCTGGCCAATCTTGGATTTGATCTGATCGATGCCCTCACCGGGCAGTCGGTTTACCGAAGCGCGTTGAGTTCTAGCGCGCGGCCCGATACCGGTTGGTCCACCTCGGAAGCCCAGTACCAGAACGTCTTTGAAGCCGACTTCAGCAGTTATGGTGTGCCGGGTCAGTACCGCCTCCGTGTCGACGGGCTCGGTGCTTCCCTTCCGTTTCTGATCGATGGCAACCTCTTCATGAAGTTCGCCAGGACCTATGCCCTGGGTCTCTATCATCAGCGATGCGGTGGTGACGGCACCACCGCCCCTGAGCGCGGGAACCAACTCCCTTTCACCCGATTCCAACACGCCCCATGCCATACCGCGCCGGCCGCGGTGCCAGATGTGGCTTCCCAGTTCCCAACAGCGGAGTCAATAAGCTTCATTGAATCGACGTTGCTGGGGTACAGCGGGGCTTACGATGTCCAACTACTCCCCACCATTAGCACCGCCGCCACTGACATGCCCGCTGCCGGAACCCTTCTCATCAGCATCGGGAGATACGTGGCAAATAATCACGATGGCCGGCCAGCAGGCACCTTGTATTTTAGGGTTTTTGACGGCGTTATTAACCCGGCAACGGGAAGCGGCGGTCTGCGCGTCGATGCCCCAGAATCCAGCTTCTCCTCCACTAAAATCGCAAGCTTACATAATTACCTTAACGGCCAAGGGGTGTGGACTGCTGGACACGTGCTCACCGGAGACGAGAAGCGAACCATTGCTGACGACCCGAACGACAGTTTCGCCTCCTCGTTTGGCGTTCGCGCGATTGTCTCGCCAGATGGGATGCCCTTTCCAGATGGGTCTTCTTCTGGTGATAATCCACCCCAAATCGCACCGAGAATGCGGACCATCAGCAGCGTTCTGCCCTCCTTCGCATTTCAGCGGCCAGCCCGTACGACCATAGACGTATCCAAGGGCCACCACGATGCGGGCGACTACAGCAAGTATACAATCAATTCCCCGCTGCTGATCCATACTCTCATATTTGCTGCCGATAATTTTCCTGGTGTCGCCAATCTCGACAACCTCGGCATCCCGGAAAGCGGTGATGGAGTCGGAGACGTGCTCCAACTAGCCAAATGGGAAGCAGATTTCCTCCTCAAACTGCAGGACACGGATGGTGGGTTCTACTTCCTGGTATATCCGCAGACACGGGAGTACGAGCTCGACGTGCTGCCGGACCATGGAGATTCCCAGGTTGTATTCCCAAAAACAACTTCTGCCACCGCGTGCGCGATCGCGGCCCTGGCCGAGATCGGATCGTCGAGGACCTTCTGCAACAAGTACGGTTACGACTACACTGACTGGACGGGGGCGCGTAATCCATACCTCAAACCAGCCCTCCAAGGCTGGAATTACCTCGCAAACATAATCGGCGCCAACGATCAAAATAAAGCTCAAGCATACCAAAAAATAACGTCTTACGGGGATGACTTCACCCACGATGACGAGTTGGCGTGGGCCGCGGCAGCCATGTTCGCCGCAACGGGAAACAATACATACTATCAGAGGCTGACAAACTGGTACCCTTATCCTGACGACGTGGTGAATAAGTACGTCGTCCATTGCTGGTTGAGGGCGTACAACCCGGCCACGATCCCAACAACCGGGAACTTAGCCGTTTGGGTTGACTATCATCCCGATACAAGCGATGTGAACAATACTGCGGGCCCCATGTACATCAGGGTTTTTGACGCAAACGGCAACATGTTTAATCGGGACGACTTGCCCCCCCCTCTTACGCGCGACGGCTATCAAATATATGAGGCGCGGGACAAATTGGCCGCATTCAAGCGGTTCCTCAACAACTGGGCCGTCACCCACACAACCGGTTGCGACGATCCATACATGCTCGATCAAATCTATCCGCTAGTCGGCTTGTGCCATCCAACCTGGCGGGATGGCTGGCGGCACATGTACTCCGGATACGGTTGTGCAAACCGGGACATTGCCTTTGCCGTGCATTCGCAACGACTCACCGAAGCTACCGACTTTAGCCCGACCCAACACCCAGAACGGGTGGCTTACCGCGCGATGTCCATCGCGGAGGTTCGTGCGGCAGCCGACAACGAGGTGACCTGGTCGCAAAATAACGCATACCGTGTCAGCCTCCCCGAGGCTGCCAAGGGGATATACAGCATCGGGTGGTATTTCCCCAGTGATTGGGCCTTCGATCTGGCTGTTGCCAGCCAACTCAGCAACCCAAGCCCGGATTACTTGTCCACCCTCACCGAAAACTTCAGCTACGAAGCCGGACGCAACCCGAACAACGTCAGCAGGATCACCGGCACCGGCTGGAAACGGCAGCGCCAAATTGTCAGCCAGTACTCCCAAAACAATCCGCTCGCGGTGCTGCCGCCAACCGGAATACCGCTCGGGAGCATGGCCGACTCGGTTGTCGGTCTCCTGTACGCCCTGCAGGACGAGTACTATCCCAAAGCCTTTGCTGGACCCGGGACCCAAAACACATCGTACGGGTTGTACGATCGCTGGGGAGATTTCTTTAACCTTGAAACTGAGTTTGTCTCATTTGAGACGGCCCGCGCACTCTGCGGGGCGGCGCTGCTTACGGCGAACTCGCCAGCAGCTAGCCAGGCGTGGTCTTCGTCGCAGGCGTCCATCCTGCCGGCGGGCGGCTACATTCCAATCAACACCCCTGTCGCAGCGCGTTTGAACACTTCTCTCACGCCGCAGGAATACTCACAAGCACAAGTTCTGTGGGACATGCCGGGTCATCAGCCCGCGTTCGGAAATTCGTTAACGTTTACGCCGAAGCTCCTTGGCGACAACTACTCCTTGCAAGCGGAGGCACTCCTGCCGGACGGCCGGCGCGTCTTCGGAGCCAACATTTATGCGGCGTATGACCCTATCCGCGGCTGTAGAGAATTCGACCCGCCGACCGACTCGAGCATCATTGCGCTTTACCATTTTAATTCATTCTACGGTTCGACAGTCGCACCGCAGCAGCCTAACTTCGGCACCAGCCCAAATAATTTCGTCAGCTTCACCGGTCTGACCGTGGGCGAAAGCTACATCTTCGCCTTCGGTCCCAACTGCACCAAGTTTGTGTGCGGCACCACGGGCGTACCCGTACCCGCCACTGCGGGCTTCACCATCAACTTTATCGCCGAGGCCACCACCGCCCAGGTCTGGGGAACTCCAGGCGCGCTGTACGACGGCGCGCTTAACGAGTACCTGTTCCAGGACTCCAGCTACGGTAGCACGCATTATCACCTCAACATCTATGGTCATACCTCCCTGGCTGACAACGCAGCCTGGATGAGGAGCCCGAGCGGAAAAGTTGTCCGGTTCCATGATGCCGGGGACTACGTCACTGTTCCGATCCCCGCAAACGTGATACTGCCCGGCGACGGTCCCGCGCCTCAGCACCCCGTCACCATCGAAGCCCGAATTTTCCCTCGCGCCTTCAAGTCGGACGGGCAATCCATCATATCGCTCAGGCAGGACTACAACGCGCAATGGGTCCTCTATTACGACACTCTGGCAAACCCGCCCGCACTGCGAGTATTTGCCAATCAAGCCGTTGCAGTGGACGCACCGATCACCACTCAGTATCTTACGCCCAACACTTGGCACTCACTCAGGATTACTTTCGACGCATACAATGATAACACTACCGGGATCACCACGGTTTATATCGATGACGCCCCCCCAGTGAGCATCAGCACGGCGCTCTCCAATCCCGCGTACGGCGGTGTGCAGCCGTGGATCTTGCATATTGGGGATTTCGACGGGGACATCGATGAGCTGCGCATTAGCAACGTCGTGCAACCAGAGTTTTGCCAATGACCAGAGAGATCAAATACGCCTTGGTACTCATCTGCATCTCCACGACCGCGCGGCCGATGAGCGGGCAGATCATTGAAGTCCTGCATTCGTTCAGTGGGCCGGATGGCTACTCAGTAGCGGGTGGGCTTGCCCTTGCCAGCGATGGATACCTCTACGGCACCACGGTCAGGGGCGGGGACTCCGACCTCGGCACGGTCTTCAGGATAACGACCGACGGGGTATTCACTTGTGTTCTCTCGTTTGCCAACACAAATGGCGCGCAGCCGTACGCAACTCTCATTCAGGGGCGTGACGGCAATCTCTACGGGACGACGAGCGTCGGCGGCCGACTCGACCTTAACAGCGGTTTCGGGTATGGGACCGTGTTTAAGATCTCACCCGCGGCCGCCCTGTCCACAGTGGCTTCGCTCGATGGAACCAATGGTGCCCGCCCGGCGGGCAAACTCCTGGAGGCAAGCGACGGCACCCTTTACGGGATCGCAACCGCTGGAGGGCTCTATGGGTACGGAACCGTCTTCAAAATCCCGAACAGCGGCGCCATCTCCACGTTGTACAGCTTCGACTGGACGAACGGCGCTTATCCCCGCGCCGGCGTGATCGAAGGGTCTGATGGCGCACTGTACGGGGCGACAGAGGGCGGCGCACTGAACTCCTATTACTATGGTACGATATTCAGGATCACGCCAACTGGCGCGCTGACCACGCTTGCGGTTCTGCCCAACCCGCAGACCGCGCTGCTGCTCGCATCGGACGGGAACTTCTATGGCGCCGCAGGGTCCGATCCTTACTTTATTTACAGGGCCACATCCGAGGGCGCCTGGACCGAGCTAGCCTCGGTTGGGGGGGAAAGCCCCGTTGGCACGCTGTTCCAAGCGAGAGATGGCGGAATCTACGGAGCCATACCGATGGCGGGTTATATTTTCAAGGTTGGAACCAACGGCCTGCTCGCCAACCTGGCCCGGTTCAGCGGGAGCAACGGCCGGCTACCCGTGTCGGAGCTTATCCAGGCAAATGACGGTAACCTGTACGGGACAACCGATGCCGGCGGCGCCAACGATCTGGGCACCGTGTTCCGGCTCACGTTCCCCACGCTGACGGCGACAAGGACCGGGCCCTATATCTTACTCTCGTGGCCAACGAATCAGACCGGGTTCAATTTGGAGTACTCACTGGACATGACGGCTCCCAATTGGTTGGCAGGGCCACCAGCCCACATCTCAGGCGACCAGTATCAAGTTTGGACCCTTCCGACGGTCTCAGCCATCTACAGGCTCAAGAAGTAACAGCTTAGTGCGAGTGATGAACGCGTTTACCCCGGACGGGCGGCTCCCGCAACCCGCTTCATTGATAAGCGGGCGTGCAGCAACCCGCCTGCTGCTGTTCGTTCTGGTTGCTGCCGCCCAAAGTTTCGCGCGCGCCCAGGGGTTCCAGGAGCTGCATGCCTTCACTGGCCCCCCGGATGGCTCCCTGCCGAAAGGTGCGCTCATCCAGGCCACTGACGGCAATTTCTACGGAACGACGTTTTGGGGCGGCACAAACACACAGAACGGCCAGCGACCCTGGGGTTTGGGAACAGTCTTCAAAATGACCTCCGACGGACAACTCACCACAATGGCGTCCTTTAACGGGACAAACGGCATGTACCCGGCTGGAGCGCTCCTCCAGGGGGCCGACGGCAACTTCTACGGGATCACCACCAGCGATATAAATGGTAATCCGACCCTCTTTGTCATGGGGCCGGATGGGGCCCTGTACACACTTGCGCGCTTTGATGGCGCTGCCGATCCCAACCCCTTGGGAGGCCTGGCGCAGGGACCTGACGGCAACCTCTACGGAGTGACCGAGAGAGGAGGTCTGCTCAGTGAGGGCACAGTTTTCAGAATGGTAATCGCCACGTCGCCCTGGGAGTTGCAGACGCTGGTCACTTTTAGCCTGAACGATCACCCTGAATTGGGAGCGTACCCCGAAGGAGGCATGGTGCTCGGAAACGACGGAAGCCTGTATGGCACCACCGGCGACGGCGGCGCTTGCGGGGCCTACGGTACGGTCTTCAAAATGACGACAAACGGGGACCTCACGACGCTCGCCCCATTCTGCCGCTCGCCCGGAAGCGCCGTCTGGCCCGGCGGCCGGCTGCTGCTGGCCGCCGACGGCAGCTTCTACGGGACGGCCGGAGGGGGGACGTACACTTTCGGCTGTGTTTTCCACTTCACACCGGGCGACGCCCCGGCCGTGCTCGGCTCACTGACAGTTGACTGCGGCAGCGACCCCGTCGATGGATTGGCCCAGGCTAACGACAGCAACATTTACGGCGTCGCTACGTCCGCGGGCCAAGGGAACTGTGGTGCGGTCTTCCGAATAACGCCCGACGGCACGGCAAGCGGTCTTCTGGCCTTCAGCGGTCAGGCAGGTCCGTATCCAGGGTGCAACCCGTACGCCGGCCTTGTTCGTGGCCGCGACGGCAACCTTTACGGGACGTGCGGACTTGGCTCGGCCGGGTCAGGCAATGTTTTCCGCATTATCATCCCAGGTCCGCCGCTCTCTGTCGCAGCATTCGGCGCCGGACAGATCGTCCTTTCCTGGCCGACAAACTACCAGGGGTACACTTTGCAGTCATCGCCCCGTCTCGAGCCTCCGGCCTGGTCTCCATGCACAAATGTGCCGGTAATAGGATCGCACCAGTACTATGTAACCAACTCCATCATCGGTTCCGCCGCTTTCTTCCGGCTGCAGAAGTGAATGCAAAAAGTCAAATGATGAGATGCGGTCTCAATGCGCTCCCAATGCGCTTCGCTGCGCATCAGCAAAGGAGTCCACTAACAGGCACTTTGGGACACGCCTTGCACTTCGAATAATGAAGGGGACTCGACTAACACTAGGAAGATACTTAGACCGCACGCTTCGGTTTTCGGTAGCCTATTGGATTTTGATGGCCGGCGCGGCGGTCGCACCCCTCGTGGCGGTGGGAGGGCAAGCCGAACCGTACCGATATGAAGAACTGTACTCGTTTCGCTCGGACACGGACGGCTACGGCCCCCAAGGCGCGCTCGTTCAGGGATCCGATGGCAACTTCTACGGCACGACCTATGAAGGTGGGCAACCGACGACCAACTGCCCGGCGTGTGGGTACGGGACGGTGTTCAGGATCACGCCGCACGGCGTGCTCACAACCATCGCCTGGTTTGATGGCACCACCAATGGTTATCCGACGAATTACGGTGAGTACCCCTTTGGGGCCATGCTGCAAGCCACAGACGGGAACTTCTACGGCGACTCGGAGGGCGGCCTCTTTAAGGTGACGCCGGGTGGAGTCCTCACTCCCATGCCAGGAGGGACGCTGGGTGATCCTATCCAGGGTACGAACGGAGATCTTTACAGTGGGAACCCATACTACGGCCTTATCGCATGGTACTCCTTGGGCGGGAGCACCTTGGGCTCCGTCTACCCCTCCGGCACTCCGTCGGGCGGCCTGGTCCAAGCTTCCGATGGCAACCTTTACGGCCTGACCTCAAATGGCGGCGCCAACGATTACGGCTCCGCTTACAAGCTGACGCCCGGCGGCGTGCTGACGACCTTGGTATCCTTTGGAACCAACAGCCCGCCCGTTTACCCTCCGATTTGGCCTTATGGCAAGCTCCTGCAGGCCAGCGACGGCAATCTCTATGGCGTAGCTGGCGAGGACGGAACAATTTTCAGGCTGACGTTGGGCGGTGTTTTAAGCAACCTCGTCGAGTTTGGAGTGGATGCCTATGGCCAAAACCCCAACGGCGGCTTGATCGAGGCCAATGATGGGAACTTCTATGGCACCACAGCTTACGGCGGCGCCCCGCCTGACTATGGCGACATGGGCACCGTGTTTAGACTGAGCCCTCAGGGAGAGATAACGACCATTATCACCTTCACAGGCCGGGGCCCGGTTCCTGGGAGTAACCCGCTCGCCGGGCTTATCCAAGGCGCCGACGGCAATCTATACGGCACCTGCGCCTACGGCGGCTCGCGCGGCGGTGGGAACGTGTTCCGCATCATCATGGCCGGCCCGCGACTCGGCTTTAGCAACGTCGCGGGCCACGTGGTGCTCTCCTGGCGCACCAATTACGTGGGCTACACGCTGCAAACGTCGGAAGATTTAACTCAGTGGGTCAATTGGACAAACCATCCCGTCGTCTCCGGCGGACTGTACCTGGTGACCACCCCAGCAACCGGCGGGGCGGGGTTTTTCCGTTTGATAAGGGCTGCTCCGCTCGGGCAACCCCAATTGACCTGGATTACCAACAACGGCGCGATCGCGCTTACGGGCTATTCCGGCCCCGGGGGCTCAATCGCTTTGCCCAGCACCATCGATGGCTTGCCGGTGACAACCATTGCCGACAACGCCACCTTCCGTTTCAGCAGTCCAGCCTCGCTCACCGTCCCAAACGGCATTACCAGCATCGGCGCCTACGCGTTTCTCGACGCCGTCGGCCTGGCCGGCATCACGCTCCCCAACAGTGTCACCAATATCGGGGAGTCGGCCTTCTCCTACTGCTGGGACCTGTCGAGCATAACGCTGCCCAGCAGCCTGACTAGCGTTCCCAACTGGGCGTTCTATTACTGCACCATTCTGGCCAGCGTCACGCTCCCCAACAGCGTCACCAATATCGGCCAGGCGGCGTTTACCGGCTGCTCCAGGTTGACTGGCATTACGCTGCCCACCCGCCTGCGCAGCATCGGAGTCAGCGCCTTTTCCGACTGCACTGGCCTGACGAGCGTCACGATTCCCGACGGCGTGACGAGTATCGGCGACAACGCCTTTGAGGGATGCTCCAGCCTGGCCGGTGCCGTGATAGGCAATGGGGTCCGCAGCACGGGCAACCAGGTCTTTTTAGGTTGCTCCCGGCTGGCGAACGTCACCATTGGCAACGCCGTCACCAACGTCGGTTTTGGCGCGTTTATTTCCTGCACGAACCTGGGCAGCATCGCGATTCCGGATAGCGTCAACAGTATTGGGTCCTCCGCCTTTCTCCGATGCTCGGGGCTGACCAACGTGACTTTTGGCAACGGCCTTGTCAGCGTCTGGGACGAGGCGTTTTTCGGCTGCACCAGCCTGGTCAGCGTCGTCCTTCCGAATACCGTCACCACTATTACTATAGGCGCGTTTTCGGAATGCCCTGGGCTCACCAACATTATCATTGGCAGCAGCCTTGCCAGTTTGGGCAGCCAGGCGTTTTCCGGCTGCACCCACCTGACGAGCGTCTATTTTAAAGGCAATGCGCCGTCGGCCGATTACACGGTCTTTGGCGGCGACCCCGTGACCGTGTACTACCTGCCAGGCACTAGCGGTTGGACCAATTCTTTCGCCTCTGTTCCGACGGCCCCGTGGGTATTGCCGTATCCGCTGATCCTGACTCTGGCGCCGGGCTTTGGCGTTAGCAGCAACGGCTTCGGGTTCACCATCTCCTGGGCCACGAACCGCTGGGTGGTGGTGGAAGCCTGCGCGAGTCTGAGCCATCCGGCCTGGCAACCGCTACAAACCAGCACCTTGAGCAACGGCGTGTCGTACTTCCACGATCCGGCGTGGACCGCCTATCCAATGCGTGTCTACCGCGTGAGGTCGCCATGAAGAGAAGTAAAGTGGAACGAGCGACATTCGTGACCCAGATCTGACCCATGAAAAACGCACAAGGTAGAGGCTTGACCCAGGCTGACGACTTCGGACAAGACCCCAGTTGCATGGTTCAAACTCAGCGGGCAAGGGTCTACTGGAACAAGACCCCTATGCGCAAAAATTTCACCGCCTCTATAGCCCTGCTGATATTCGGCTGCACAAGTCCTGCCGCCAGCCAAGTATTTCAGGAACTCTATAGTTTTGAGCCCTTTGGAACCAACGGCGACGGTCCTTATGGCGGGCTTATCCAGGCACGCGACCACAACTATTATGGAACGACGTTCTACGGCGGTGCGTGGGACTGCGGAACCCTGTACAAGATGACCACTAACGGCGTACTTACGATTATAGCCTCCTTCAACGGGACCACCACCGATCAGCATCCCATCACGCAACTCGTCGAAGCGAATGACGGAAGTTTCTATGGTGCCACCGTGTATCCAAGCCGCATATTCGAGGCGACGCCCGACGGCACCCTGACGAGCGCCGGCGGTGGTATCGGCACAATAATGAGCCCCATCCTCCAAGCAAGGGATGGTTGCCTTTACGTTGTCGATATGGGCGATCCCGCCGCCTATGCCGGCACTGATTCCATCTACGATGGATCCATATCAAGGTTTAACGAGGGAGGGGGACCCGGCGGGGGCGTTTACCAGTTCGCCCGCGCCTCTCACCCGGAGAACGGCTACTACCCATCGGGTGGCCTGGTCCAGGCGCCCGACGGAAATTTCTACGGCGTGACTTCAGAAGGCGGCGCATACGGCTATGGCGTGGCCTACCGCCTGACGACGAACGGTAACTACGCCGTCCTGTGCTCTTTCAGCCGGGGCCCGGCACTGAACGATGCCGTTTATCCCTACGGCCGGCTACTACTCGCGAGCGACGGCAACTTGTACGGAGTGGCAGGCGCATATTATGAGGACGGCTACCTATTCAGGCTGACCACCAATGGTGTGCTAACCACGCTCGTTCGGTTCGGGACTTGGGATGCTCAGGGTCAACTTGTCTGGGGCCAGACCCCCAACGCCGGACTTATAGAGGCGAACGACGGAAATTTCTACGGCACCACGATGTACGGCGGCGACCCGAGGTTTTGGCCCACCGGCCTGGGAACTGTGTTCAGGGTGACCCCTGCAGGCGTAGTAACCACGATCGTTTCCTTCACCGAGACCGGTGGTCCGTACCCAGGCGCCACGCCCCACGCCGGGCTCCTGCAGGCCAGCGACGGCAACCTTTACGGCACCACGGCCAACGCCGGCTCGCGCGGTGCCGGCAATATTTTCCGCATCATCATGCCCGGCCCGCTGCTCTCGGTCGCGGCAGCCGGTGCCGGACAGGTCGTTCTGTCCTGGCGGACGAATTACCAGGGCTACGGCTTGCAGTCATCGCCGGACCTGCAACCTCCGAACTGGTCACCATGCACGAATGCACCGGTCGTGGTGGGGCACCACTATTACGTGACCAATTCCCTCACCGGCCCCGCCCGGTTCTTCCGGTTGCAAAAATGAATGCCAAAAGTCAAATGTTGAGATCCGGCCCCAATGCCACGGGCGTTTTTTCAGGTGGGAAATAAGTTGTTCTGACCCCAAAACAATGCGTTGTTTTTCTTCTTGCAATCCTACAAGTGTAGGATATTGTGAGTCTCACAATTGTAGGATATCATGAGTTTCAAAGCCAAAGCTCAGAAAAACAGGAACCGTACCCCTCGAATCTCCGAAGCCGAATGGATCGTCATGAAGGTCGTCTGGCGATTACACACCGCCACAGCGAAGCAGGTGGTTGAGGCGCTTGCAGGAGACGCTGATTGGAAGCCGAAAACCATCCACACTTTGCTCAGCAGGCTGGTGCAGAAGGGAGTGCTGGCAACCGAGAAACCTGCACGGGAGTACCTGTTCCGTCCACGGGTATCCGAGGAGGAGTGCCGTGTGGCTGCCAGCCGTTCGTTCATTGCCCGGGTGTTTGATGGCCAGGTCGCGCCGTTCCTCGCGTGCTTTTTGGCGGACCAGAAGCTCTCGCGCAAGGAGATCGAAGAGATCAGGAGCATCCTCAATGACAAATGAATATGAGCACCTTCACTGCGATTCTGGGGGCGGTATTCGATTGGACTTGGCGCACGTCCCTGCAGGCTTCCGTCCTCATCCTTCTCGTATGGGTCATACAGAGGCTTCTACGGCGTTGGCTGACGCCGCGTCTCCGGTATGCGCTGAGTCTGTTGGTTCTTTGTCGACTGTTGCTGCCAGCCGCACCGCCGAGTTCGTTTAGTGTTGAGAACCTGCTAACGCCGGTTCCTCAACCGCCCCCGTTGTTCCCATTTGCAACACTCCCTGCTGGGGCGACTCGTGAACCGGTAGTTTTGGTCCGTAATCATGCTGTATCTCCGGGATCAGCACTGTGCGCCACTTGGCTTTGTGGCCTGTTGGTCCTGGGCGGTCTGGCTGCTTGGCGCTACTGCCAGTGGAATCGGACAATTCGCACGGCACGATCGGTTTCGGACGCACGTTTGCTTAAGATCCTCGAGGATGTTCGGCAGGAGGTGGGGATTAATCGGCCAGTGTCTCTCGCCTCAATCCACCACCTTGGCAGTCCGGCCGTGTTCGGGCTTTGGCGGATCCATCTGCTTCTGCCCGAAACCAGCCTTAAATTCTTGAGCGACCAGGAATGGCGCCTGGTTTTCCTGCACGAAATGACCCACATCCGCAACTACGACACGGTGCTGAATAACATTTTGATCGCAGTGCAATTCCTTCACTGGTTTAACCCCCTGGTATGGGTCGCGCTGCAACGGCTTCGAGCGGACCGTGAGCTAGTGTGCGATGCCATCGTAGTTGAACGGCTTAAGACCGGCGAACGGCTTGGCTATGCCCAAGTTCTTCTCAGGCTTGCGGAAGCCATTTCTGATGGAGCTCGGGCATTTCCCAGCGCCGTTCCGGTCGTTAGCCGAGTGAGTGAAATCAAGACCAGGGTGAGTATGATCAAGCACCATCGACGATCCAGCCACATTGCGCGCGCGGTGACCATAGCCTGTATTTTGCTGCTCGGTTGTCTCACGTTCACCAGGGCTCAAGAAGGAGAAGCGTCAACGGAGGGCATGGCGACCAGTTTACCCGACAGGAGCCAGCGCGACATCGAATGGGATCTGATTAGACACGAGTTTAAAACGGCTGGGTATAACTTGCCAGAAAACGTGCTCGATGATTTGGTGCAGGAAACAATCAGAAGTGAATTTGGGAACCGGGCCACCTTGACCAGAACGCTCCAAGATCGGGGCATGACTTACGAGGAATTCCGAGAGCAGATTAAGGAGAGATTCATCAAAGCAAACCTCAGGGCTCAACTCCCGGTCACAAATACTGGTGCAAGCGCGGGAGAAACGAACGGCATCGTGACCGTGAGCGGCACAAACGGGGTTCTGGTTACATACGGACGGTCATCGATAAGGGCGGACCGCGTGACTGTGTATCCAGAACAAGCCAGGATCGTTGCCGACGGGCACGTTATTATTGACCAAAGGGAAAAGGACCGCAGCGGCGATTATCTCGCCTTGAACGGCGGGACGAATCAAGGGCATTGGCAGCAAAAGGTGGACGCAATTGAAGTCAGGTACCTGGGCCCGCAGTCCGTTAAAGAGACGGAAGTCCGCCGGCGAATCCGTGCTCGGGTCGGCAAGCCCTTCAACACGGTCGATATCGATGACGACGTTCGAAGTCTTTATGCAACCGGACTGTTCTACAACGTTCACGTTTCAACCGAGTTCTCACCAAAAGGGGTGGACCTCGTCTACAACGTTCAATGCAATCCGCGAATTGCAGAGCTGAAATTCACCGGCAATTCCAGATTGAGTGATGCGCAGCTCCGGAAACTCATCCGCTCCAAAGTCGGCGACGTATTCAATGAGAGGCAGACCTTTTCGGACGCCCAAGCGATCCAGAAGGCGTATGCGAACGCCGGATTTAAAGGCACTGAGGTCAAATATTCGTACGACGTGGATCAGCCAACCGGCAAAGCATCAGTAAATTTTCAGATCACAGAGAAGAACTGAGGCCGTTATTGAAGCAACGGTTTCCAGGCCCATTTGCCCCATCGGGCTCGCCGCAGCCAAATAGAAGCCAAAGCTACTCCACGGGTACGCCAGTAAACGCTCCTCGGGCCTGAGCAAGCCCGCCCGGGCCGGGTTCAGATGGACGTAGTCACAGGCGCTGCGCAGGTAGCCGTTGCCGCTGCCTTCAACCAGTTGCGCTTTGTAGCGCCCGCTCAGAACATGGCCAATGAGCTTATGGCGGTGGTTGAGCCGGATGGTGTAGGCGCTCTGCAGCCAAGCCATGCCCGCCACCAGGTTCGCGTTGGGCGTCTCCACCACCAGGTGGTAGTGGTTGGTCATTAGGCAATAGGCATGCACCTGCCAACTGGTTTTCTGGCAGGCTTCCGCCAACGTTTTGAGAAAATCCTGCCGATCCACGTCGTCCAGATAGATGTCTTGCCGCCGATTGCCACGGCTCATGACGTGGTACATGGCTCCAGGGTACTCAACGCGCACCTGCCGCGGCATGGGCTGATTCTGCCAGGGCTGCCCCCTCAATGTCAAGACCGCTCAATCGGCTGCGATCGAAGTATATGGTCGAGTCAGAACTCTGGTAGCCATTTTGGTTTAGAGACAGTTACGAGGCTGAGCGCTTTTTTTCCGCCCTGAGCGGACATGAAATCGTAAAAGCCGCTCATGCTGGCCCGGCGTCGATCCCTGCAGTGCCTAATC
>DASYXT010000133.1:0-72992 GCA_035934555.1 Verrucomicrobiia bacterium
CGAGGGCCCATGGCCGTCCGCGTAGGTCTTGCTGTTGAGCCAGCCACGGTATTGGTCGTAGTTCCAGGCAGTGACCCGCGCGCCGGTGCCACCGCTGAAACTGGACCAGTTGGTCATGGTGCTCAGCCGGCCGGCGTAATCATACCCATAGCCGACTGCATAGGTCACCCATTGACACCCCTTGACGCTGGTTGACACTGGTTGACACCTGAAGTGCTGTTCAGTGCCGTGACCACTGTTTGCGCTCCGGTTCTTTGCGCCTTCGCGTCTTTGCGCCTTTGCGTTAGGTCTTCGCAGGGGTCACCGAATTAACGCAAAGGCGCAAAGGCGCGGAGACGCAAAGGTCAGTGCCAATTCTTTGCGCCTTCCTATCTTTGCGCCTTTGCGTTCGCGTTAGGTCCTCAAACTTTGGGCGTTTCGGTCGGCTTCGGCTGGGGCACGTTGGGCGCGGCGAGTTTGCTGTGGCTTACGCTGTAGGCGAAATAGACGACCATCCCGATAACAAACCAGACGACGAGGCGTATCCAGGTTTCCAAAGGCAAGGTCAACATCAGACCGAGGGAAGACAACGCGCCCAACGGCGCAACAACCCAAACCCACGGGGTTTTGAATTTGCGGGGCAAGTCCGGTTCGCGGATGCGCAGCACCAGCACACCCAACGAGACGATCACAAAGGCCAACAGCGTGCCGATGTTGCAGAGGTTACCGGCGTCCTGGACCGGCAGGAGCGCCGCAAAAAATGCCACCACCACGCCCGTAGCGATCGTGATCACATAGGGCGTCTTGAAGCGGGGGTGGACGCGGCTGACGAACTCGGGCAAGAGCCCGTCTTTGGACATGGTCCACAGGACGCGTGTCTGCCCCAGCATCATGACCAGGATGACGGAGGACAGGCCGGCGATGGCACCGAGCTTAATGACCCGGGACATCCAGCCCAGGCCGGCATAATCGGCGGCGGCGGCGATAGGATCAGCGACATCCAGTTGTTTGTAGGGCGTCACGCCCGTCGCGATGCCGGAGACAAGGATATAGAGAATGGTGCACACGATAAGCGAGCCGATGATGCCGATGGGCATGTCGCGTTGCGGGTTCTTGGTTTCTTGCGCGGCGGTGCTGACGGCGTCGAACCCGATGTAGGCAAAAAAGACCAGCCCCGCTCCGCGGAGGATGCCGGACCAGCCGTATTCGCCCCAATGGCCGGTATTGGGCGGGATGAACGGATGCCAATTGGCGGGATTGAACGCGCGGATCGCGCCGACGATGAACAACAGCACCACGGCGACTTTAATAAAGACGATGAGGTTGTTGAACCGGGCCGATTCCTTGATGCCAATCACAAGCAATAAAGTGACAACGGCGACAATGATGATGGCCGGCAGGTTGAAGATGGCGACGGCGTGGGGCAGGCTGGCGGGGTCGGTTCCCAGGGCATGAATTTGGGAGGCCAGCCCGGCAGGGTTCCAACCCGGGCGCACTTTCAGCGCGGCGGCCAGGGCCGGCTGCAACTGGATCAATTCGGTGCCGCGTGCGGCGCAGAATTGCGGCGGCACCTCGATGTGCAGGTCGTGTAGAAAGGAAACGACGTAACCGGACCACCCGATGCCGACGGTGATCGCGCCGACGGCGTATTCCAGGATCAGGTCCCAGCCGATGATCCAGGCAAAGATTTCCCCCAGCGTGGCGTAGCCGTAAGTGTAGGCGCTGCCGGCCATCGGCACCAGCGAGGCAAACTCGCTGTAGCAAAGGGCGGCGAAAGCTGAGGCCAGGCCGGCAATCACAAAGGAAAGAACGACGGCCGGACCGGCGTGGGTGGCCGCGGCGATGCCGGTCAGCACAAAAATACCCGTGCCGATGATCGCGCCGATGCCGAGCATGGTCAGGTTCAGCGCGCCGAGCGCCCGCTTGAGGCTGTGGTCGGTCAGCGCCTCGGCCTGGAGGTCAGTGACGCTTTTGCGGCGGAGAAGGTTCATGAATAAAAAACTTTAGGTGTATCAAGGACGCCAACGGTGCTCATGGGTCGAGGATAAGGCAAAGGCGAGCGCCCTGTCGAGGCATTGCGCAGAGGCAAAATGAAGCTAGTCCCACTCCCACTCCTTAAACGGGTCGTCAATGGTGCAACGGTCCACCAACTCGTGCAGGTAGCCGGCTGCGGGGAGCGCCCGCAAGTCTTCTTCAGTCGGCTGGATTTGAGCAGGCGCGCGCACGCCTCAAGGTAGCTGTTGGGCGGGGCGAATCAAGCCGCGCGGGCGCCACATGAAATAAACCGGCACTCCTGCAAGCACGATGACCAATCCGGGCAGGCTGGTCTTGGTCTGATAAAGCAGCAGCACGACGGAAATGGCGCTGGCGGCCAGCAGGTACAGGGCGGGCACCAACGGGTAGCCAAACGCCCGGTAGGGACGTTCGGCCAGCGGCCGTTTCCGCCGCAGGATGAATAGGCCGAGAATGGTCAAAACATAAAAGATCAGGACCGCAAAAATGACGTAGTCGAGCAAATCGCTGTAGAGGTTGCCGTATTGCGCCTGGCCTGCGGTGTCGGCCGGCAAGCGTGTGCGCGGCAATACCAGCACGCAGGTCCAGAGGCACTGCAAGGCGAGGCCAAAGGCGGGCACGCTGCGTTGATTGAGCCGGCCGGTGGCTTTGAAGAACAGCCCGTCGCGTGCCATGGCGTAATAAACCCGCGCGCCGGACAGGATCAGCCCATTGTTACAGCCGAAAGTGGAGATCATAATTGCAATGGCCATGATGAGGGTTCCCGCGCCGGGGAAAACTGTTTCGATGGCGACGGTCGCGACGCGGTCGTCCGGCGCGTGCTTGATCGCATCCAGCGGCAACAGGCAGAGGTAAGAAAAGTTGGCCAGCAAGTACAACGCGGTCACCAGGCCTGTGCCGAGGGCTAAAGATAATGGCAGATTGCGCCGGGGATTCTTCACCTCACCGGCGGTAAAGGTGACGTTATTCCAGGCATCGGAGGAAAAGAGGGACCCGACTTGCGCGACACAAAACGCGATGAACAGGCCGAACGCTCCAGCAGTGGCGAGCGTCGTCGGCATGAAGGAGAAGTCGGGTTTGACCGGCACCACGTCGTGCGGGGTCCAGGCTTGGGTAAAATTTTCCTTGAGCACCGCGGCGTTACGGCCGATGAGCACACCCACCACGATTAACGCCAGCAGGGAAAGGACCTTCGTCGAGGTAAAGACGTTCTGAATAATTTTGCCGATTTGCAAGCCGCGGGTGTTGATGGCGGTTAGCAACGCAATGACGAGGATGGCGACGGCTTGCTGGGTGGAGAGGCTCAGGGCGTATTTGCTCGAGAGGTTCACGGGCGGCACGAGCCAATGGCTGGCTGAGACCCACGGCACCAGCACGCCGAGGTACCGGGAAAAGGCGACGCCCACCGCCGCAATCGTGCCGGTCTGGATGACCAGAAATAGCGTCCACCCATACAGAAATCCCCAAAGGGGGCTGTAGGCTTCGCGCAAGTAAACATATTGGCCGCCGGCGCGGGGCATCATCGCCGCCAACTCGCCATAACTCAGCGCGGCGCTGATAGTCAGCGCGCCGGTGACGACCCAGGCCAGCAACAGCCAGCCGCTGCAACCGACTCGCCGGGCGATATCGGCCGATACAATGAACACGCCCGAACCGATCATCGAGCCGGCCACGAGCATGGTCGCGTCCAGCAGCCCCAAGCCCTGAACGAGTTTGGTTTCGGATGGAGCGACGGGGGCGTCAGTGGCAGGCATAGGTTGGAAGGGTCTAGATGGGCTTGCTTAATCTCTGTTTGGCTGCGTGACAGGCGTCGCCTGCAGCCGGCTGTGGCGGTAGCCATAGAAAAAGTACAAAATTAGACCTGCCATCATCCACAAAAAGAAGCGCACCCATGTGATCTTTGGCAGTTCGCACATCAAATAAGCGCAACTGGCAATCGCCGCCAGGGGCACCCAAGGTACCAAGGGCGTCCGGAACGGGCGCGGGCGGTCGGGTTCGACATAGCGCAAAATGATGATCCCCGCGGCGACCAGCACAAAGGCAAAGAGAGTGCCAACGTTGGTGAGTTCGACCAGTTCATTGATGTTGGCGAGTGATGAGCAAACGGCCACCACCAGGCCCGTAATTAGCGTCGTCACATGCGGCGTGCGAAAGCGTGGGTGGACCTTCGCCGCCCACGGTGGCAGCAAGCCGTCGCGACCCATGGAAAAGAAAATGCGCGGTTGTCCGGCCTGATAGGGCACCAGGGCGGAGGTGGTGGCGACCACCGCGCCCAGCGCGATGATGGTAGCCGTCCAATTCATGCCCAACGCGGTGAATACCGCCGCGAGCGGTTCGGCGTTGTCCAGCGTGTTCCATTTGGCCATGCCGGTCAGCACGGCGGCGACCGCCACATAAAGCACGGTGCAGATGACCAGGCTCGCCAGAATGCCAATCGGCATGTCGCGCTGCGGGTTGCGGGTTTCCTCGGCTGCGGTCGATACCGCGTCGAAGCCGATGTAAGCAAAAAAGATGATCGCCGCGGCGCTGGAGATGCCTTTGAAACCGTGTGGCGCGAACGGCGTCCAGTTGTCGGGGTGGATGTACATCGAGCCCAGGCCAAGAAAGAACACAATGATAACCAGCTTGATCACAACCAGGCCCGTGTTGAAGCCGGCGGTTTCCTTGATGCCAATCAGCACAATCCAGGTGACCAGGGCGACGATGGCAAACGCGGGAAGATTGAAGATGAAAGCCAGCCCGAACAGGCGCGGGGCCTGTTGCCAGGCCGCCGCATCATGAAGGATGCCGGGGTCGAGTTTGCTCAAGTCGGCGTGGGCGGCCTGAGCCGAGGCGAACTGAGCGGCAGCCTGGAAGGCGGAACGAAAATCGGTGCCCAACCAGGGCGGCAGGTGGAGGTGAAACCCAGCCAGCAGCGTTTGGAAGTAACCCGACCAGGAAACGGCGACCGCGGCATTGCTGATGGCGTATTCGAGGATCAGGTCCCAACCAATCAGCCACGCCGCCAGTTCGCCCAAAGTCGCATACGCGTAGGTATAGGCGGAGCCGGAGACCGGCGCCATGGCGGCAAACTCGGAATAGCAAAGCGCGGCAAAGCTGCACGCCACCGCCACCATCAAGAATGAAATCACCAACGCCGGGCCGGCGCCGATATGCTCGCCGCCCCCCGCGGCTGCCGTGCCGGCGGTGGAAAAAATCCCGGCGCCGACAATCGCGCCCACGCCCAGCATGGTGAGCTGAACGGGGCCCAGCGCGCGCCGGAGCTGGTGCTGCGGTTCGGTGGTTTCGCCCACCAATTTATCCAGCGATTTGCGGCGAAATAGCGATCCCAGCGGCATGTGGCGGCAACTTTACAGAAAAGACCCGGCCTGCAAAGGAACAACTCGAAAAACCTGAAAAGGAGTGGCTTTGAGCCGGTTTCCGCATAACCTGAATCCATGATGACAGCAGTTCAGGCTCGCCGCCATTTTGCCAGTGACAATTACGCGGGCATTTGCCCGGAGGCCTTCGCCGCGATGGTCCAGGCCAACCAGGGGCATGAGGTCAGTTACGGCGACGATTCGTGGACCGAAAAGGCGTCGAACTTATTGCGCGAGGTGTTCGAGACGGATTGCGAAGTGTATTTTGTGTTCAACGGCACCTCGGCCAATTCGTTATCCCTGGCGTCGCTTTGCCAATCCTATCACAGCATCCTCTGCCACGAAATCGCGCATGTGGAAGGCTCGGAATGCGGCGCGCCGGAATTTTTCGCCAACGGCACGAAGGTGCTGCTGCTCTCAGGCGAAGGGGGGAAGGTGGACCCCAAATCCATTGCGCGCGCGGTCAATAAGCGGACCGATATTCATTACCCCAAGCCGCGCGCGCTGAGCCTGACGCAGGCGACTGAGGTCGGCACCGTCTATTCCGTCGCGGAGTTGCAGGAGTTGGCCGAGGTGGCGCGGCATTTCCATTTGCGAATTCAAATGGACGGCGCGCGTTTTGCCAACGCGCTGGCGACGCTCGGCGTCACTCCGAAAGAGATCACCTGGAAAGTGGGTGTGGACGTGCTGTGCTTTGGCGGTACCAAGAACGGCATCGGCGTGGGCGAAGCGGTGGTATTCTTTAACCGTGAGCTGGCGCGGGAATTCGACTATCGCTGCAAGCAAGGCGGGCAACTGGCGTCCAAAATGCGCTTTTTATCGGCGCCGTGGGTGGGGATGCTGCAGGACGGGGCCTGGCTGCGGCACGCGGGTCATGCTAATGCGATGGCGCGCCGGTTGGCGGCCGCACTCCGCCCCATCGCCGGCATCCAGATTTCCTATCCGGTGGAGAGCAATGCGGTGTTTGCTAAAATTCCCCAGCGCGTGGTCGAGGGCGCGCATCAGCGGGGTTGGAGGTTTTACACGCATGTGGGCGGGTGGGAAGAGTCGCGGCTGATGTGCAGTTGGGATACGACCGCGGAGGATGTGGACGCATTCGCCAGGGATCTTGCGGAGTTGGCGGCGGGCTGAGGTGGCCTCTCGAAAAGGGGTCCGAGTTAGAGACGGCTGATCTCTGACTCGGCCGTCCCTGGGACTTGTGACGTATGGTGGCCCCACCCAACACTAAACTGTTGGGCTGGCGTTGGGGGTCCCCTCCGGGACCAGCACCCAAGCCCGGAAAGTAGGCACCCGACCATTCATTGGAGAAAGCGGCAGAGCGCTGCCGCAGTCCAAAACCTGGCGGAGACATTGCTGCGGACTAAACGCCCGCTCTCCGCCTACGCAAGTGGGCTGCTCAACCTATTGTTCGCTCCACCCCGACAGTTTACGCTCCGGTGCCGAAGTAAACAATCAAAGCAACCAAAGGAGACAAAATGAGCACCTTACGTGAAGCATTTGTGAAGGAACTGGCGGATCTTTATGACGCCGAGAAGCAAATTATCAAGGCGTTGCCGAAGATGGCCAAAGCCGCCGAGCACGACGAGTTAAAACAGGGATTCGAGCAGCACCTGGAGGAAACCGAACAACATGTCAACCGCCTGGAGCAGGTGTTCGAGTTGCTCGGAGAAAAGCCTCGAACCAGGAAATGCAAGGGCATTGAGGGCATCATCAAGGAAGGCGAGGAGGACATTAAAGAAAAGGAGGGCGACGCGGCGCTGATCTGCGGAGCGCAAAAAGTCGAGCATTACGAAATGGCCGCCTATGGCTCGCTGGTCTCCTGGGCTCGGCTCCTCGAAGAGGAAGAAGCCGCGGACCTGCTCGAAGAAACCCTGGATGAGGAGAAATCCACCGACGAGAAGCTCACGGAGGCCGCTGAGAACATCGTCAACGCCGAAGAAAAAGAGGAAGAGGAAGAAGAGACGCGCAAGCGCAAGGCGGCCTGAAGAGCGGTACTTGAGGGGGAGCAAAAGCGGCAGGGGGCTGCCGCAGTCCAAAACGCTGGCGCGCTGGTCCAAAGCGCCGGCGCGCTGGTTCCACCGAAGACTCGTTTTTGAACGCCGCAGCGCGACCCTGGATTGCAAGGGGCTGGAGAAGAAACACACTCCGGCCCTTCTGGTTTTCCGGGGGGCCAGGACCGGTCCCCCCCGCGCGCCCCTGCGGCCAGGGGGTTATTGTGAGGGCTTTTTTCTGGCAAAAATCACTCGAAATCACTTTACAGGTTTCGTTGCACAGAGGTATTCTAGAGGCGACAAAACGATACAGCGTATAAATTGACCAACACGTATGCGTAAGACTTTTCTTCTTGTGGTAGTTGCGGCTGTGGCGGCACTGGCAAGCGGCTGCGCCAATACGGAGCGAAAATTTGGCCGTGGGATGAGCAATGTCATGGAGCCGGTTCGGCTTGGGGAATTGCGCCGGAGCATGGAACAAACCGCTTTATTTGACGGCCCCGATGCCGCTTACACCACCGGTTTCATCAAGGGCCTGAATCGCACACTCGTGCGCACCGGCGTAGGGGTCTATGAGATCGTTACGGCCCCGATTCCGCCTTACGACCCAGTCCTGGTCGGCTATCTGTCGCCCGGGCCGGTGTATCCGGATTCCTATCAGCCGACGCTGGTCGAGGATTCGACCTTCGCAACCGATACCAACCTGGGATATAGCGGCGGTGACATGATGCCCTTTATCCCCGGCAGCCGCTTCCGCATTTTCGACACGCACTGAGTCGAGCTGGCTTCCCAGTTTGCGCCAGCGGGTGTGAAGCGGTGCGCGCCCGTCCTTGGGCGCAGCAAGAGCTAACGGCACTCGCCGCCACAGTCTTCCGACGCTAGGCTTTGTTCGGGGTACGGTGGGCCCGGGGGCGGGCACACTGGGCGAAACACGGATGGAAACCATTGAAAAGACCTCTCCCTGCAAGGTCAACCTGCTGCTGAATATCCTCGGGAAGCGGCCGGATGGCTTCCATGAGCTGGAGACGGTGATGTATCCGCTGCGGCTGAGCGATCGTCTGACCCTTTCGCGCAACGGCGAGGGCATCCACCTGACCTGCACTGAGCCGAGCTTACCGACGGATTCGGGCAACCTCGCTTATCGTGCCGCTGCTGCATTCCTGGCCGCAATTCACAGCCATGAAGGGGTGCGATTGCGATTGGAAAAGCGGATTCCGCTGGCCGCAGGGCTAGGCGGCGGCAGCGCCAATGCCGCAACGGCATTGCTCGCGCTCAATGAATTGTTCGGAACCCCACTCGGGCCGGGCGAACTGCAAACCTTGGCCGCAACGCTCGGCTCCGATGTGCCGTTCTTCCTGCAATCCGGGCCTGCGCTTGCGAGCGGCCGTGGCGAACGCATTCAGCCGCTGGCCTTCTTCCCAGCGTTGCGAGGCGCCTGCTTCCTGCTGGTCCACCCGGGGTTCGGGATTTCCACCGCCTGGGCGTACCAACAACTGCCGCGATTTCCTGAGGCGCTCCAGGGTCGGCCAGGTCGCGCCGCCGAGCTGGTTCGCCAACTCGAGGCGGGTAACCTCGCCGCCTTAGGCAGTTCCCTGTACAATTCTCTGGAGGCTCCCGCTTTGTGCAAATATCCGCTGCTGGAGCTCTTTCAGCAGTTCTTTCGTCAACAGGGCGCACTTGCTACGCTCATGTCGGGCAGCGGTTCGACAACGTTCGCTTTGGTTGAGAACGCCGGTGCTGCGGAGGACTTAGCGCAGAAGTTCAAGACCCGTTTCGGTGAAACCTATTGGCTGGCCACCGTCCCGGCATGAAGTCCTTTATGCGTGTGCTATTCATCGGCGGGACTGGAAATATCTCTACCGATTGCGCTGACTTGCTTGCGCGTCGTGGCCACGAGATCTGGGTGCTGACCCGCGGGCGGATTCCGGTTCCAGCGTCGTTTCGCGCACTGCGGGCGGACCGCAAAGATCCGGCGGCGATGAGGACCGCGCTCGATGGCCGCATGCCGGAGGTGGTGCTCAACTTCCTCGGATACGAGGTGTCCGACGTGCGGGCGGACTTTGAGGTGTTCCATGGCGCGGTGCGGCAGTATGTGTTCATCAGCTCCGCCAGCGTCTATGCCAAGCCGCCGCCGCGCTTGCCGATTACCGAGGACACGCCGCTCAGCAACCCATGGTGGGACTATTCCCAGAAGAAAATCGCGTGCGAAAATTGGCTGAAAGAGCGAGTTGCCAGCGAGAATTTCCCCGTCACGATTGTCCGGCCCTCCCACACCTACTCGAAGTTGTGGGTGCCCAACCCGGTGTCGAGCGCCGGTTACACCTTCGCGGCGCGCCTCGAACAAGGTAAACCGGTGTTTGTCCCCAACGACGGTGAGAACCCCTGGACGCTAACCGCTGCGAGTGACTTCGCCGTCGGGTTGGCCGGGTTGGTAGGACACGAGGAGGCGCTCGGCGAGGCTTTCCACATTACCAGCGATGAAGTACTAACCTGGAACCAGATCGTTGAGGAGATCGCCGCAGCGGTCGGGGCCCGCGCGCCACAGGTGATGAAGATCCCTGCTGATTTCATTTGCGAGGCTGCTCCCGAGCTGACTGGCACGCTGAAAGGCGATAAGATTCACCCGGGTATCTTTGATAATACGAAGCTCATGGGCCTGGTGCCGGACTTCACGACGCGCAAGCCACTGCGCGTCGGCCTGGCCGAATCGGTCGCTTACCTGCGCCAGGCACCCAAGGAACAGAGCTATAATCCTAAAGTGGATGCGTGGTGTGAAAAGGTTATCGGGGCCTGGACGCAGCGGGCGCGGAGCAGTTGATACGAAGCGAAGCACGCTCAGATGCTGAATTTGAACAGGAGCACGTCGCCGTCGCGCACCGCGTAATCGCGTCCTTCGATGCGGTAATGGCCGGTCTGGCGGGCATGGGCAATCGAGCCCTGTTGGAAGAGGTCTTCGCAGTGGATGATTTCGGCCTTGATGAACCCCCGCTCGAAATCGGTGTGAATGGTGCCTGCCGCCTTGACCGCAGTGTCCCCGGAATGAATGGTCCAGGCTCGCACTTCCTTTTCATTGAAGGTGAAGAAGGTGCGCAAACCCAGCAGATGATACGCGGCGCGAATCAACGCCGCGACGCCCGATTCGCTCACGCCAAGCTCCTTCAGGTAATCCTGCGCCTCATCCGGCGTGAGGTCCGCCAGATCGCTCTCGAGTCGAGCGCAAACCGCAACCGTGTCGCACGCGTGATGCTCCCGCGCATAATCCCGCACGGCTGCGAATGCTGGAAGCCCGGCGGCCCCGGCGAGTTCGCCCTCTTTGACGTTGGCGGCAAACAGCGTCGGCTTGTCCGTGAGCAGGAAGAAGCTGCGGGCCAGCGCACGCTCGTCCGGTGCGAGAGGCAGGCCCAGGGTGTTGGCGGGTTTGCCCGTGTTGAGGTGCGCTTCGTATTTATCGAGCAGGCGCGCTTCCAACAGCGCGTGCTTATCACCGCGCTTGACGTCGCGGCTGATCTTTTCCTTGCGCTTTTTCACCGCTTCCAGGTCCGCCAGGATCAATTCGGTCTGCACGATCTCGATGTCCCGGACCGGGTCAATGCTGCCGGTGACGTGTGCGATATCCGGGTCCTCGAAACAGCGGATGACATGCACCAGCGCATCCACCTCGCGGATGTGGCTCAGAAACTTGTTACCCAGACCCTCGCCGCGTGACGCGCCTTTAACCAGCCCGGCAATATCGACGAACTCGATCGTGGCTGGGATTTGCGAAGTTACTTTGGCGATTTGCGCCAAGCGCCCCAGGCGCGGTTCGGGCACCGTCACTACCCCCAGGTTGGGTTCGATGGTGCAGAACGGGTAATTTTCGGCCAGCGCCTTGTGCGAGCGCGTGATCGCATTGAACAGGGTGGATTTGCCTACATTGGGAAGACCAATAATGCCGGCCTTGAGCATGGCCAGAGCGTAAATAGAAACGCAGGCAACGCGAGGAAAATCCTCTAGCTTGTTTGCGTCGCCTCGACTGCCTGCCGGATTTTCTGTTTGAATTCTTCTGTACCCTGGTCGAAGGCCGCCGCGATGGACAGGACCGGAGTTTTGCGCACGCGCCGCTTAAACTCCTTCAAAAGTATCTCCGCGGCCGGCTCGTCCATTTTATTGGCGACCACCAACCGGGGGCGTTCGAGCAGTTTCGCATCATAAAGCTCCAGCTCGTGCAGCAGGTTCTTGTAATCGTCCCACGGTTTGCGTCCGTCGGTGCCGGCCATGTCGAGCAGCACGACGAGGACTTTGCACCGCTCGATGTGCCGCAGGAATTCGTGCCCCAGCCCCACATTCCGATGGGCGCCCTCGATTAGCCCGGGCACATCGCACACCGTGAGCCGGTGGAAATCCTGATACTCCACAATACCGATCTGCGGATGGAGCGTGGTAAACGGGTAAGGCGCCACCTTAGGACGTGCGCGTGAAATGGCGGTCAGCAGGGTGGACTTCCCGGCATTGGGGTAGCCCACCAAACCCACTTCGGCAATGATCCGCAATTCCAACAGGAACTCGCCTTCCTCGCCGGGCTCGCCCGGCTGTGCAAAGCGCGGTGCCTGGCGGGCGGCCGTGGCGAAATTCCGGTTGCCCAGCCCGCCACGCCCACCCTTGCACAACACGAACCGTTGCCCGTGCTGGGTGAGGTCGGTGACCAGTTCCCCGCCCAGCCCGAGGCCGGTTCGCGCTGGTGCGGGCTCGGGGACCTTCGCCAAGTCCAATTCCAGCGCGCGTGCGCTGGCCGAGGTGCGAAAGCGGGGCTTTTGGCCGGCGCTGACCGACATGGGTGCGGTTGATTTTGCAGGCTGACGCGACTCCGATTCCGCGGCGCCTTCAGTTGCCGGCAGTCTCCAGACCAAGGTGCCGCAGGGGACCTTCACCACGAGGTCCATGCCGGCGTGGCCGTCCATCCCCTTGCCCAAACCGCCCTGGCCTTCCTCGGCGATCAGCCGTGGCTGGTAATATTCGGCGATTAGATTATTGAGGTCATGGTCGGCTTCGAGGATGACGTCGCCGCCGCGGCCGCCGTTGCCGCCGCTCGGGCCGCCCTTCGGGCGATACTTCTCGCGCTGAAATGCAACGCAGCCCTTGCCGCCATGACCGGCGCGAGCAAAAATTCTAATCTCGTCGATGAACATGCGTGCGAAAGAAAAAGGCGAGGCGCACGCCTCGCCGCTGCGGTTCCGAAACGTCGCGGTCCAACCGAGTGGGAAAGCCCCCTCAGCCGGACTGCGGATGCTCCTAACTGGATGCGACCGTGGTGGCCGGCTCGGGCTTGATGTTCACCCGGTGGCCGTCCTGATCAAATTGGACCTTCCCGTCCGTCAGCGCGAACAGCGTCCAATCGCGGCCGGTGCCGACGTTCAGGCCGGCGACAAACTTTGTGCCTCGCTGCCGAATCAAAATGCTCCCGGCAGTGACAAACTGGCCGCCGTATCGTTTAACGCCCAGCCGCTTGCTGACGCTGTCGCGTCCGTTGCGGACGCTGCCTTGACCTTTCTTATGTGCCATAAAAATCAGTAATCAGTAATTAGCGTTCAGTAGTCAGTGGTCAGAGGCAAATTCAAGCCGTCTTGATTTCTTTGATCTTCACCACGGTCAGTTCCTGTCGGTGGCCAATAGTTTTATGATAGCCTTTGCGGCGCTTCATCTTGAAGGCGATGGTCTTGTCGCCGCGGATATGCTCGACCACGTCGGCGATGACGGTGGCATTGGCGACAGTCGGACCCCCGACGGACACGTCGCCATTGTTGCTGACCAGCAGCACGCGGTCGAAGGTCACCGGCTTGCCGGCCTCAACCGCCAACCGCTCGACCTGCAACAGCTCGCCCGCGCTCACACGGTACTGCTTGCTTCCAGTTTCTAAAATGCAATAAGCCGACATAAAAATTCGTTCTTAAAGGGACAGAGAAGATATGAAAGAAAAAGCCGATTGCAATACGAAAGTTTAGAGATTGCAGGCCAACCTTTGGAGTAGTGATCTTGACAGGATTAAGGGGATAAACAGCATAAACGGGCACAGGATAGACGGGCGCCCTGGCGCTCACAGCCGAAACAGTCCGCGGGCGTTGTGGTAAAGCAACTTGCGTTCGATGGGCCGGCTGGGCGCCAAACGCCGAATAGCGGCAATGGTTTCGGCCCCCTGGCAAGCCGAGCCGGTGCCCACCCAGTCACAGCAGTCGCTTCCGAATAGCAGTTTGTCCTGGTGGCGGCTGAGGAAATCGCGTGTGAAATCCGGGTCGCGCGTCAGTGCAGTGAGCCCTGAACCGGCCGAGAGGTCGCCATACAAGTTCGGGTAATCGCTAAGATATTTATCCGTCAGGCCACCCGGAGTGATTTTGCCCTTCGGATAAAGCACAGTGGGGTCGCAATTCCTGTCGAGGTTGGCCCACCAGGTTTGCGCGTGCCCGATGAAAATGGTGCGCGTGTATTTCTCCAGCATTTGATAAAAGCGGGCAAAGCCGAAGTTGTACGAGTCCTCTTGCCAGTGCATGAGGATTGGCACCTGGTAATCGGCCGCCAATTGATACAGCTTTTGCATGGCGGCGGAATCGCAGTCAACCCCGAACTTTTGCTCGCCGATGATAATACCGCCGAAGTTCAGGTACCGGCGGATTTCGTCGATGGCTTGCGGAATATCGGGAACTTCGTTGGCGCCAAAACGGAAAGTGCGGTGGTGGCGCTCGGCGAAACGATAGCAGGGCAGGTTCCCCGCACAGCCCGCCTCGAGGCCGTTGGCCGAGCCGTCATGCGTTGAAGCGCACTGCAGGGGACGGCCGGCAGGCAATAGGATCGTTCGCGTAACACCCAACGCCCGCTGATGAGCCAATAACGCCGCGTCCGGCCGCCTGCGGTAGCCCAGGTGCTGGTGGATATCGATTATCGGGTCCTGGTCGGCTTCCAGCACCGGACCGCGGCAGCTTGGCAATAAAGCCCCCGCGGCCAGGCACCCGACGGCTGCCATGAAATCACGACGGGATACGGTTGCGCGCCTGGAATGGCTTTCGGCTGCGGATGTGCGCTGAGACGCGGACTTGTTCATCGACAAACCATTTAATCACAGCCGCGTGCTGATGCACACAGATTTCCGTTACTGAAGGAACGCCCTCCCTGGCCGGAGGAGCTTCGACGGTTCCGTCTTTCCACCGCTGCCCGATTACTCCATCTTGGCATCATGGTGACCTGTGAGCGAAGGCTTGCGCCCTTTTGGCGTGGCTGCACACTTCTGGCTTTGGCGGCCTGGCCCGGTTTCACAGCGTCAAGCCAGGAGTTGACCGCCGTCCAGCCGGGTCCGACCAACGTGGTCTCGAATACCATCAGCGGAGCGGCTTCGCGCGTTATCGCCACCAATGCCGCGTCAGGCACAGTAAGCCTTGAATCCCCCGTGACCGCGCAGAGGGCGACGACTAACGCTGCGCAGCCCCATTCACCGACGCTCTCGGCTACCGTTACCAGTGCGCTATCCCGGTTCCAACTGGAACCGGGGTTCAAAATCCAGTTAGTTGCGGCCGAGCCGTTGATCACCGCCCCGGTGGCGATGGCGTTTGATGAAAACGGGCGGCTATTCGTGGTCGAACGGCCTGCGCGTCCCGCTGGCCCAGGCCAACTCGTTACCGGGCAGATATCCGTGCTGGAAAGCTTCGATGACAATGGGGCCGCCCAGAGCAGCCGGGTGTACAGCCCGGATATTCCGTTCGCGTCGGCGGTAGCGTGTTACGCGGGAGGCGTATTTGTCGCCGCCGGCCGGGACATCTTGTATCTGAAAGAAGACCGGCAAAAGGGCGGAACCGAGGTGCATCAGGTGGTGTTGAGCGGCTTCGGTGGCACTAACGCGCCCGACGTGCATCAGTTGGTAAATAGTTTTGTCTGGGGCCTCGACGACCGCATCTACGGTGTGACCGCGGGCCTGGGGGGGTTGGTTGGCGCAGCCGATTGGCCCAGCGGGCCAGTATCGCTGGACGGCTGCGACTTTTCCTTTGATCCCCGTTCGTTAGCGGTGTTTCCCGAAGCGGGCCCCGCCGAGGCCGGCCAGACCTTCGATTACGCCGGACACCGCTTCACCAGCGGGCCCAAGCACCCGCTGCGGCTCGCGATGTACGAGCAGCGTTACCTCGCGCGCAATCCATTTTTCCCACCCGCTGAGTCGATGATCGAAGCCGCGCGCCCCGGCCTGGCGGTTTACGCGCCTGCCGCCGAGCCGCGAAAACTTCCAGGGCAGCCACGCACGCCCATAGTCGAAAGCCAGGAATTGTTAACCGATGCGGCAAGTTGCCTGGTGTATCGCGGTTCTTTGTTCCCCACCAATTACTCGGGGAACGTGTTCATTGCCTCCCCGCGGCAACATCTGATCCATCGCGCGCTGCTGCGCGACAACTCATTTGGGATCGCGGCCGAGCGCCCGTCGGGAGAACAACGCTGGGAATTCCTCGCCTCGTCGGACCCCTCATTTCAGCCGGTGCAGATCATCAGTGGTCCGGAAGGCGCTTTGTATATCGCCGATTACCAGGACGGACAGAACCGGGGGCGCATTTACCGTGTCGTTCCGGCGCGCTTCAAACCGTCTGCCCGCCCCGAGCTTGGGCGTTCCCGGCTGCTGGAGGTCGTTTCCGCCCTTGCCAGTCCGAATGCGTGGCACAGCGATACGGCGGCGCGCCTGCTGTACGAGCGGCGCTCTCCCGCGGCTGGGCCATTGCTGGCGGAAATGCTCGAGCATTCGCTATCGCCTCTGGCCCGGCTCCGGGCGCTGCACGCGCTGAATAGCGCGGGCGCTCTGCGAGAGGCCCAGGAACTGCACGCACTCAAGGACAACGATGCGGTCGTGCGCGAGCACGCAGTGCAATTGGCCGAGGCGGTTGTCACCAACGGTGTGCCTTCGGAGGCGCTGTGGGCCCAGCTCAAGAGTATGACGGCCGACCCAATCTTGCGGGTTCGCTATCAACTGGCGTTCACGGTCGGCAACCTGCGTCGGCCCGACCGTTCAGCCGTGCTGGCGGACCTGCTACGCCGCGACCCGGCAAATCGCTGGATGCAAACGGCCGTGCTCAGTTCGGCCGCCTATAGCGGCGGCGATTTATTCGTTCTCCTGGCCAGCAATAATAGTTTCCTCACCGACCCGGCGGGTCACGATTTCCTGGTGCGATTGGCGGGGATGCTCGGGGTCCAGGGCCGCCTGGGCGATGTGCTGCAACCATTGGAGTACGTCGCGCGGGTGCAATTGGCCCCGCTGCAAACGTTCAGTTTCCTGGCGGCAGTGGGGGACGGCCTTTATCACACTGCCAGCGCGCTGCCCCTGCTCGATCCTCGCGGGATTCTGCAGCCGTTTTTTACTCAGGCCCGGGATGCGACCGCCGCCGGCAACCTCCTGCCGGATGCCACGCGCGTCGCCGCCATTCGCCTGCTGACTTTCAGCACCTATACCTTCAGCGATCTCGCCCCTTGGCTATCCCTGCTGTGCACTCCTCAGGCACCGCCGGCGGTCGAGGCCGCCGCCATTCTGGCCCTGGGCCGCTATGACGACCCCCGTGCCGTTACCGGTCTGCTTAACCAATGGAACAATCTGAACCCGGCGCTGCGGTCGCAAGCCCTCGATGCCTGGTTGAGCCGGGACAGTCACGTCCCGGCTGTGTTCGAGGCGCTCTCGGCAGGCATCATCGGCACCAATGAGTTCTCCGCAGTGGAGAAGAACTTTCTGCGCACGTATCCAGTGGACGACTTGCGTCAGAAGGCCCTGGCCGCGTTCGGCCCCTTCGAGGCTCACAGACCGGCAGTGCTTGAGCATTTTAAACCCGCGCTGCAATTGCCCGGCAACCCGGACGCTGGCGCGGTGTTGTTTCAAACCCGCTGCGCGGCCTGCCATGCCATCGGCAGTCCCACTCAAAATCTCGGACCGGATTTGGCCGGCGCCCGCACGCTGGGCAAAGAGAGGCTGTTGCACAAGGTCATCGAACCCAGTGCCGAAGTCACCCGCGGCTACGCCACTTTGGCATTGCTGAGCAAGAAGGGCGACAACGCATTGGGCGTTTCGCGCCTACCCAACCCCACCACGATCATTCTGCTTCAGGCAGGCGGCGCTCAGACTATCTGGCCCAGGTTAAACATCCAGGATGCGCGCACTCTTGCGTGGTCGCTGATGCCCGACGGTCTCGAAACCGGGCTTTCGGTGCAGGATATGGCTGATCTTCTGGCTTTCCTGACGCGTTAACCAGATGGTCATTGCCTGGCAATGAGGCTCGAACATCATCCTCGAAATGCACTGGTCACAGGCCTATTTTATTAGCGAGTGGATTATCCGCCTCGTGATGCTGATTTATGTGCCCCAAAGGCGGAGCGCCGCCGCCTCCCGAACGTGGCTGTTGCTCATCTTCCTGCTGCCCTGGCCGGGTCTGCTGGTATATGCGCTTTTTGGGCGGATTCATCTGCCCAAGCGCCGCATCGAGATGCAGGAACGCGCCTCGCGCCGCATCCGCGAAGTCCAGGCGCAACGCACGGTAACCGCCGCTGAAATCGCGGACCTCCCGCCCCATCTCCAGCCTATGATCCAGCTCGGCCAACAACTCGGCGACTTCGAAGTTTGCTCCGGCAACTCCCTCGAACTGCTGACCGACTACGCGGGGTCTATCGGGCGCCTGATTGCCGATATGAACGCCGCCCATGAGAGCATCCATTTGCTCTTTTACATCATCGCTCCCGACGAGACCGGGTCGCGCGTCGCTGAGGCATTGACTCTCGCGGCCAAACGCGGGGTTCAGTGCCGGGTGCTGATGGACGCGGTCGGCTCCAAGCAGGGTTTGGCGAAACTGGCGCCGGGGTTGCGCAGCGCCGGCGTCGAAGTCCAGGCGATGCTTCCCTCAGGATTCTTTCCGCGCAACGCCGCCCGCCTCGACCTGCGCAATCACCGCAAAATCGCCGTGATTGATAACCGCATCGGTTACACCGGCTCACAGAACATCGTCAATCCAGACTTCGTCAAAGGTTACCCCAATGAAGAATTGCAGGCGCGGCTGACGGGCCCAATCGTGGCCCAATTGCAAGCGGTGTTTCTGGCGGACCATTTCTTCGAAACCGGCGAACCGCCGGTCTATAAAGATCATTTTCCGGACTTGCCCGCCACCGGGCACTCGCCAGCGCAGCTCATCCCGAGCGGCCCGGGCTACGGCCGCGAGAACGGCCAGGAATTCATCGTCGCGCTGCTCTACGCTTCGCGTCACCGCGTCGTCATCACCACTCCCTATTTCGTCCCTGACGAACCTGTCCTGCAGGCCATACACTCCGCGACGTTACGTGGGGTAGAGGTGCACCTGGTGGTCTCGATGCACGCCAACCAGCTCCTGACGCAACTGGCCCAACGCTCCTTTTACGAGGCCTTATTGGAATACGGCGTCCAAATTCACCGTTATCAGCCCGGCTTTCTTCACGCCAAGCACCTAACGGTAGATGATGATATCGCCCTGCTAGGCTCGACTAACATCGACATTCGGTCTTTCGCGCTCAATGCGGAGATCAACTTGGTCGTTTATGACCCCGCCGTGGTCCGCGCCCTGCGCAAGCTGGAGGACCACTATTTTGCGCACAGCGAAAATCTATCGGCAGAAGTTTGGAAGCGCCGGCCGCTCACCCACAAAGTTCTGCAGAACAGCGCGCGGCTGGCGGATTCATTGTTGTAATTTGCGCCGCATCCGTGTCACACGGTGAGCAGCCGACAATGTCGCTGAAGCCCGCTCCGGCGCTGGTCCCGCCTTCACTGAGGGGATACCGAGCCGCCGAGCCTGCCAAAATCTCGTGCAATTGCCCTGAATCGCCCCTATGCTGCCACGGATGTACGTTCCGGTTCCCACGAAGGACCCGACCGCGGTCGAAGTCGAGGTTCAGGCGGCGTACCTGGGCATGTTTCCGCGGGGCGAGCGGTTGTTTGTGCCGCGCGTGTTCAAGTGGGCCATTGAATGCTTTACCGGGAAGTACGGCGATTACCAGGCGATCGATGCGCGCTATCATGATTTCGAGCACACGCTTCAGGGGACGTTGTGCCTGGGCCGATTGCTGCGCGCGCGCCAGGCAGCCGGCGCGCAACCGTTGCTGACGCCCCACAGTTTCGAGCTGGCATTGGTCGCGTGCCTCCTTCACGACACCGGTTATCTCAAGCGCCGGAATGACACGGAAGGCACCGGCGCGAAGTACACCGTCACCCATGTCAGCCGCAGCGCGCAATTCGCCGCGCAGTTGCTGGCGGAAAAAAAGTACGCCCCCGAGGATATTGAAGCGGTGCGTCACATTATCCTCTGCACGGGGGTTTCGGCGGAGTTGAGCGCGATACGGTTCCAAAGCGAACTTGAAAAGGTGTGCGGCTGCGCGCTGGCGACCGCAGATTTGCTGGGGCAAATGGCGGCGGAGGATTACCTCGAGAAGCTGCCCGTGCTGTACGCGGAATTCGCGGAGGCGGTCTGCTTCTCCGGTTCGCATGATCATTTCATCGCGCGCTTCTCCAGCGCGCGGGACCTGATCGAGCGGACGCCGGGTTTTTGGAATGAGTTTATCCTGCCCAAGCTCGAAGGGGACCTGATGGGGCTTTACCGGTTCCTCAACGATCCTCTCCCCGACGGTCCTAACTATTACCTGGCCCGGATAGCAGAGAATATGGAACGGCTGCAGAGGGGGTTGGAACGTCATGTCGCGTGAATATGTGCTGCAGCCGTTTCGTGCGCCTGTCAACCTGCAAATCGATTACGCGCGCGAGTTGAACGAGCAGCAACTGGGTGCCGTGATGGCGGCGCCCGGCCCGGCGCTGGTGATTGCCGGGGCCGGTTCGGGTAAAACCCGCACGCTGACGTTCCGGGTGGCTTACCTGCTGGAGCAAGGCATTCCTGCCGAGCGCATCCTGTTACTGACGTTCACCAACAAGGCGGCGAAAGAAATGATGCGGCGCATCCCCGACCTGCTCGGCCAGGAATTGCCGGAGCTCTGGGGCGGCACCTTCCATTCCGTCGGCAACCGGATTCTGCGGCGCAACGCCGCGCGGCTCGGCTACGCCCCGGATTTCAGCATCCTGGATCGTGAAGACGCCAAACACCTCATCAGCACCTGCATCGCCGAGACTGACATCGATATAAAAGCGACCCGCTTCCCGAAAGCGGAAGTGCTTGCGGAAATCTTTTCACTCTCCGCCAATACTCATAAAACCATCCCGGAGCTGCTGGCGAGTGAATATGGGCATTTTGAGCAACTGGCTGCGCCGATTGCCCATTTGCACCAGCTTTATGCGGCGCGGAAACGCGCGACCAACGGAATGGATTTCGACGATTTGCTGGTGCTCTGGCTGAAACTGTTGCAGGAGCACCCCGAGGCGCGGGAACAGTACCAACGGCGGTTCCAGTTCCTGCTGGTTGATGAGTACCAGGACACCAACCAACTGCAGAGCGACCTCATCGACCTGCTGGCGGAACGGCACCATAACTTAACGGTGGTGGGCGACGACGCTCAGAGCATCTACGCCTGGCGTGGCGCCAATTTCCAGAACATCCTGCAATTCCCGAAGCGATACCCGGAGGCAAAGATCTACAAGATCGAAACCAATTATCGCAGCACGCCCGAGATCCTCGAAGTAGCCAATGCCGCCATTGCCCCTAACGTCCACCAGTTCACCAAAAAGCTGGCGCCCGCACGGAAATCGGGCCAGAAACCGGTCCTGGTCACCTGCGAAGACGCGGGGCAACAAGCTGCCTTTGTTGCCCAGCGGGTGCTTGAGTTGCGCGAAGAGGGCGCCGAGTTGAACAAAATGGCGGTGCTGTACCGCTCGCATTTCCACGCGCTGGAATTACAACTGGAACTCACGCGGCGGAACATTCCCTTCAGCATCACCAGCGGCATCCGGTTCTTCGAACAAGCCCACATCAAAGATGTGACGGCGTATCTGAAATTTGTCAGCAATCCGCGGGACGAGCTGGCCTTCAAGCGCCTTGTGCAACTCTTGCCCGGCATCGGCGGCAAAGGCGCCGATAAACTCTGGAAAGCGTTTAGCGCGGAGGAAAGCGCTCAACCCGGCCCGTCGAGCAACCCGTCAGAAACTCGGGCCGGCAGCGTCGCGTCGCGATTGCAAGCTTGTGCGGCGGCTGTGCCGCGCAAAGCCGCGATGGGGTGGGCGGAGTTTGCGGTCACCATTTCGCAATTGGAGAGCCCTGAAGTCAACGGTCATGCCGCGAAAATGATTCGCCTCGCTGTTGAAGCCGGTTACGAGGATTACCTCGAAGAGAACTATGATAATTACCGCTCCCGGCTGGAAGAATTGGAGCAACTAGCTGTGTTCGCCCAGCAATTCGGCAGCCTGCCGGATTTCCTGACGCAGCTCGCGCTGCTAACCAACGTGGAAGCCGAAGATGACCGCCCGGCTGATAAGGATGACGAAGAGCTCCGCCTCACCACGGTGCACCAGGCCAAGGGACTCGAATTTGATGTCGTTTTTCTTATCATGCTCGCCGACGGGCTGTTCCCCTCCGCTCGCTCGGTCGAGACGGTGGAAGGCGAAGAAGAGGAGCGGCGGCTGCTGTATGTCGCCATCACGCGGGCAAGAAATGAATTGTATCTCAGCTATCCCCTGGTGCGGATTGGCTACGGCAATACGGGCGACACGTTGCAACGACCGTCGCGGTTTTTACAGGACATACCGCACGAATTGATCGAGGAGTGGAACCTCCGTCCGCACTAACAGTCAGTTCGCAAGGTCTTCGTTGTCTTTTCCACGGTGGCATCAGAGTTCGCGCAGGGCGACGGCGATCGGCAGCCGCGCGGCCCGGAACGCGGGAAACAATCCACCCACCAGACCGATCAGCGTTGCCCAGGTGATACCTTGAATGAGCAGGGCGGGCGTCACGGCGAAAGCGAAGGTGAGCTGGGCGAAGCTTTGCCAGTTAATCGTCGAGGTCTCGAACCCGTTGAAAACAAAGTACGCCAGCGCGGCTCCCAGCACTCCGCCCGCAAGGGCCAGCGCCAAAGCCTCAATCATGACCGATACCACGACCGCGCCTCGGCCAAAGCCCAGCGCTCGCAAGGTGGCGATTTCACGAGTGCGCGCTGAAACCGAACCGTACATGGTGTTCAAGGCAGCGAAAACCGCACCGATGGCCATCAGCGAGGCCACCAGGAAACCGAGGCTGGTGATCAGTTTGGTTGTGGCGGTGGATTGGTCGGCGTGGAAATCAGCCAGCCGCATGGCTTTGATATTCAGTCGCGGGTCATTGGTCAGAGATGATTCGAACATGTTGAAGGCATCAGGTGTTTGCAACGTCGCATACACAGATTGAAAACTGTCCCCGCGGTGGTAGGCCGCCTGGAGCATCGCGGCATCACTCCAAATTTCCGATTCAGCCGTGCCGCCATCGGCCGAGAAAATTCCCACGATCGGCCACTCCTCAGGCCCGACTTTGATTCGGTCGCCCACATTCAAGCCGCGGAAGTTCTTCGCCGCGCCGGCGCCCGCAATCAGTTCGGTCTTGCCCCAGCCGAACATGCGGCCCTCGACGATTCTGATCGCGTGCACGTTGGTGGCGATTGGCTCGACGCCGCGCATTGGGACATTGGCGTCGGTGCCGCTCGAACGCTTCGGCAAGTCAATAATCACGAATAACTCGGGAGACGCCCAGGCGCCCTGCGGCGAACGGTAAAGCCCCGGCGCTTCGCTGATAATGCGTGTGGTCTCGCGGTCCAGGCCGCTGACCATCTCGCTATCAGCGCCGCTGCGCAGCACGATCACCGAGTCGGGAGGCGCAGCCGAAGTCATCACCCGCCGGAACCCAACCGCAATCGACAGCACCCCGACCAGGACGGCTACCACTCCGGCGACGCCGAATAAGGCTGCCGCGACCGACCCGCGGCGCTGGGGAATGCCGAGCAAGCCGAACTTGGTCACGGACCAAACCTGCGAAAACCAGTTGAGCAAAGACATGGAAAGTTGGAATGGTGGAATACTGGAATATTGGTTTTACATTCTGCGCAGCGCCTCCGCCACTCTGAGCCTCATCGCTTGCAGCGCGGGCAATACGCCCGTGACAACGCCCAGGAGCACGCTCAGTGCCACGCCCACGAGCAGGTCGCGCGTCGGAAAATAGAACATCGGCAGCATCCCCCCGGTGGGGTCGCCTCTCGAAATAATCAACCATGCCAGCGCCAGACCTAAAATCCCGCCCCACAACCCCAGCAAACAGGATTCGCCCAGCACCAGTCCCAACACCTGGCGATTGGTAAAACCAATCGCCTTCAGCACCCCGAGCTCGCCGATGCGCTCGCGCACCGCCTGGGACATGGTATTGCCGGTCACCAGCAGAATGGTGAAAAAGACTGCCCCCAGGATTAGGGCCGTGATTAAGGCAATGTTGCCCGTCTGATTGGCGAAGCCCTGAATGAACGCCCCTTCCGGCTCGGTCTTGGTTTCGGCCGGGGAATTGGCGAACTCCTGGTCCACCAGTTCCGCCACGTGCGCAGCCTGGGCGGCGTCGCGGACCCTGATGGTATACCAGCCGACGTTGCCTTTGCTGAACCCGCGCGCCTCATCGAAATAATCGTAACGGAAATAAAGAGGCGTGGTATCGGTGTCCTTCTTCTTGCCGTCGAATATACCTACAATATCGAATTCCCAGACCCGGCTACCGTCGCTTTTGGCGTAAATCGTCGATTGAATGGGCACCTTGTCGCCCACCTTCCAATGAAAGCGCTCGGCGGTTTTTCGGCCCACAATCGCGCCGGTGCGGGTTTGGAGCCAAGCTTGCTTCTGGTCGGGCGGCAGCACGATTTCCGGGTACATATCGAGAAAACTTTCGGGCTGGACCGGCGCCTGCATGAAAAAGTTCTTGGGGTCCTGGTAAATGCCGCCAAACCAGGTCATATGAGTGACGGCGGCGACGCCGGGGATGCGCAACATGCGGTCCTGATAACTGAGCGGCAACGGCAGGATCAAGGAGACTTTGTTGCGGACCACCAACCGGTTTTGGCCTTCCAGCGTGATGCCGCCGGCCAGCGCCTGCTTTATGGCCGCCAGAAAACCAAACAAGACGAATGCAACGATGATCGACAGTAAGGTCAATCCCGTCCGCAATTTCTTGCGTTTCAAGTTGCCCCAAATGAGATGAAAAAATCGCATGGGCCGCGGCGGGTTAAGTCACGGGTTGATCGCGCAGTTGGCCTTTGTCCAGATAGACCGTGCGCGAGGCGCGGGCGGAGGCATGGGGATCGTGCGTGACCATGATAATGGTCTTGCCGTGCTGCCGGTTGAGGGCCTGGAGCAAGTCGAGGATTTCATCCCCGGCCTTACGGTCCAGGTCGCCGGTGGGTTCATCGCACAGCAACAGCGTTGGGTCGGTGACGATCGCCCGGGCGATGCCTACTCGCTGTTGCTCGCCGCCCGAGAGCGTGCGGGGGAAATGTTTCGCGCGTTGGCTCAGGCCCACCATCGCCAGCGCGGTAGCGACGTGCTTCAGCCGTTCCGATTTGGACAGATGCGTCAGCAACAACGGGAGCTCGACGTTGCGTTCAGCACTCAACACGGGCATCAGATTGTACAATTGGAACACGAACCCGACATGCCGCGCCCGCCAGCCGGCCAGCTTGTGGTCGGATAACTCGTCCACCCGCTCGCCTGAGACACTCACCGAGCCCTTGGTGGGCCGATCCAGGCCGCCGACCAGGTTTAACAGCGTGCTTTTCCCCGACCCCGAAGGCCCCATCAGCGCCAGGAACTCACCCGCGCGCACCTCCAGGCTCAAATCCTTCAGCACATGTATGTCCTCCGAGCCGCGGTGGAAAACTTTCTCCACACCATCGACTCGGACCAGGGTGTTGTCGTTTCCCATATGGTTGCTGTGGAGAAATTCTCTCAGCGACAGATGAATCGGGCAATTACAAAAGCGAATGGCAATTGCCACCGGCCCGCGTCCCTCGTTTTCGCTCGACCCTCTGCCCCGTCCGCCAGTATCGTCCCTGCCACTTTCAAAGGTGAATTATGGACGAGCTGTTGAGGATTCTGCAGAAAAACGCGCTGGAATCGCGCGAGACGATTGCCCGTATGCTGGGCGTCACCGTCACCGAGGTAAACGCCCGCATCGCCGAGTACGAAAAGAGTGGCGTGATTCGCGGCTACCATGCCATTTTGAATGAGGACCAGCTCGGCTTGGAGAAAGTGACGGCGGTGATTGAGGTGAAGATCACACCGCAACGCGAGGGCGGGTTCGACACGCTGGCCAACCGCATCAGCCGGTTCCCGGAAGTTACCGCGGCGTATTTAATGAGCGGCGCGTACGATTTGCTGCTGTTTGTCGAAGGCCGCACGTTGCGCGAGGTCGCCACCTTCGTCAGCGAACACCTTTCCCCCCTGGAAGGGGTGCTCTCGACTTCCACCCATTTCATGCTCAAGACCTACAAGCGTTTCGGCGTGCTTATGCACCAGGAATCCCCCGATGAACGGCTCAGCGTCTCTCCGTAACCGGCTCAACACAGCCGTCCGGGACATCCCCCGCTCGGGCATTCGCGATTTTTTCGACATCGTCTCGACGATGAAGGACGTGGTCAGCCTGGGCATCGGCGAGCCGGATTTTGATACCCCCTGGCACGTGCGGGAATCCACCGTGTTCGCCCTGGAACGCGGCGCCACCCATTACACCAGCAACTACGGCTACCTCGAATTACGCAAAGCCCTCGCGCGGTATGTGGCCAAGACATTCGGCGCCGAATACAACCCGGAAGATGAAGTGCTGATTACCGTCGGGGTCAGCGAAGCGCTGGATTTGGCCTTGCGCGCCCTGCTGAATCCCGGCGACGAGGTGCTGTATCACGAACCGTGTTATGTGTCGTATCGGGCGACGATTCTCTTTGCGCATGGCGTGCCGGTGCCGGTCGAAACGCAGGCCGCGAATGGGTTTCGGCTCACGCGCACGATGCTCGAGGCCAAATGCACGCCCCGCACCAAGGTGCTGATGCTCAATTTCCCGAATAACCCGACCGGTGCGGTTATGGCCGGCGGCGACCTGGAGCAAATCGCGGCGTTTATCCGTGAGCGGGATTTGCTGGTGATCACCGACGAGATTTACGGCGAACTGACCTACGATGCGCCGCACACCAGCATTGTCAGCCAGCCTGGCATGCGCGAGCGCTGCATCTTTCTTCACGGCTTTTCCAAGGCCTGGGCGATGACGGGCTTTCGTCTCGGTTATGCCTGCGGCCCCGCCGAGCTCATCGAGGCCATGATGAAAATTCATCAATACACCATGCTCTGCGCCTCCTCGCTTAGCCAGAAGGCAGCGCTCGAAGCCCTGGCTCGGCCCGAGACCGACATTGTCGAGATGCTCAACGAGTATCGCCGCCGCCGCAACTACCTCGCCAGCGCATTTGCCGAACTGGGATTGGAATGCCACCGGCCGCTGGGAGCGTTCTACGCGTTTCCCAGTATCGCGCGGCTGAAAGTGTCGTCGCGTGATTTCGCGTTGAAGTTGTTGCAGGAGCAAAAGGTGGCCGTGGTCCCCGGCACCGCGTTCGGTCCTTGCGGTGAGGGGTTCGTCCGGTGCGCCTATGCCACAAGCATGGACAACCTTAAAGAAGCGGTGCGTCGTGTCGGGGTGTTTGTGAAGCAATTATGACGCGCCTCAAATGCGCTTGCGACAGCCTGCACGGCTCTTTAACTTCGCTTCATCAGCAAACACCTGGAGACGCGGTTCGAGCCTGAGCAAGCGGTGTCCGGCAAAGCGGCGGCCCGTGCTGATAAACTCGATTGGCGGGAGGTGCGGGTGCTTTACTGGCGGGAACTACGCACCGCCTTGCGAGAAAAAAGCATCGTCGTCAATAGCATCCTGATCCCCGCTTTTCTATATCCGTTTCTCCTCTGGATCGCGTTTACGGGGTTGCTGTTTGTATTGGGCCAGACCCAGGGGTTTGTCGCCCGGGTGCTGGTATTCAATTGGCCCAAGTCTCAACCGGCCTTACGCTGGCAACTTCAGCGCGCTAAGGACTTTGACTGGCTGGGGGCGCGGCAAATTGATGCGAATCACCACCAGGTTGGCGCCCATGAACCACACCCTCCCCCCAGCCCCGGCAGCGGGGAAGAGGGCGATGCCCACCAGGCGCCTCAGGAGCCCAAGATGGGAAATCCGGTTGCAGGGAGGTCTGACACTCAGCCTGCGCCACGGCGCAGCGCTTTGTTGCGAGAAGCCGAGAATCAACTGCAGCTCGGCGAGGTGGATGCCATTCTCGAATTCCTGCCGCCCGCCGCCAACGCCGCGGCCCTGCCGGGAAACTTTCAGGCGCGCATTATCTACGATCAATCGCAGGAACGCAGCGCCGCGGCGCGAGGCCGGCTCCGCGACGCGCTGGAAAGCTATCGGGGGTCGTGGCTCGAGCGCGAAGCGGTGCGCCAAGGCGTGACCACCAACCAATGGCAGGATTTCGCGCTGGTCTCCCGTAATGTCGCAACGAAGAAGGAAATGGGCGGCTACATTCTCGGGCTGATCGCGCCGGCTCTGTTCATGATCATGGTGGCGGTGGGTTGTTTCCATCCGGCGGTGGACGCGACGGCCGGCGAGCGCGAACGCCATACCTGGGAGACGCTCATGTCCACGGCGGCCAGCCGCCTGAGCATCGTGACGGCGAAGTACTTGTACGTGGCGACGCTGGGCAGCGTTGCGGGCTTGCTCAATCTGCTGGCGATTTTGGTGACGCTGCGCCCGATTTTCGCGCCGCTCCTCGAACAGGCCGGCCAGCACCTGGAATCGACTCTGCCCCTGCGCGCGGTGCCCATCGCCGCACTCTGCGCGGTCTTGCTGGCCGGGTTCATCGCCGCCGGCATGATGTTGTTTGCCGCGTTCGCACGCACCTTCAAGGAGGGGCAAGCGATGATCACCCCGTTTTACATGGTGCTGGTGGTGCCGGTAGTTTTCCTGCAAAATCCCGGCCTGAAATTCACCGTCCCCATCGCGCTGGTGCCGGTCGCCAATATCATTCTTATGCTCCGCGCGGCGATTTCAGGCGGATTGCGCTGGTTGCCGATGGTGGTGACGGTGGCAACGTCCCTCGTCCTGATTGCGGTCTGCCTGCGCCTGGCCACTTTCGTGCTCCGCTTTGAGGACGTTATGCTTGGCTCGTACCAGGGCAGTTTGCTCAAGTTCGTTCAACAGAAACTCAAGCATCATGAGCACGCCCGTTAGCGTCAATAAACTATCAAAGACCTTCTACGATGAAGGTCGTGGGGAGCTGCGGGCGGTCGAAGAAATCAGCTTCGAGTGTTGTACCGGGGAGATTTTTGGCCTGCTAGGGGCGAACGGGGCCGGCAAAACCACGACCCTGCGGATGCTGGCCACCATCCTTCAGCCCAGTGCCGGCAGCGCCACCATCATGGGACACGACGTCCGGGCCGAGCCGGAAGCGGTGCGGCGAAACCTCGGCTTCATCTCCTCGACGACCGCGCTGTATCCGAAGCTGACGGCGCGTGAAACTCTCGAGTTTTTTGCGCGCATCAATGGCTGGCCGGCGGCGAAAGTTCCGCAGCGGGTCGAGCAGGTCATTGACCGCTTCACCCTGGCGGAGTACGCCGATGCCCGCGTCGAGAAGCTCTCCCAGGGCATGAAACAAAAAGTCGCCCTCGCCCGCACCATCGTCCACGACCCGCCGGTGTTAATCTTCGACGAGCCGACCGTCGGCCTCGATGTGCTCAATGCGCTGGAAATGCAGAAGCTCATTGCCGAGTTGCGGGCCGACGGTAAAGCGATACTGTTTTCGACTCACATCATGAGTGAAGCCGAAAAACTCTGCGACCGAATCGGCATCATCCATCGCGGACGCCTGCTGGCCTGTGACACCCTGGCCAACCTGCGCGCCGCCACCCGCCTCCATTACCTGGAAGACATTTTCGTGCATTTTGTCCAGGGCACGCCGGACACGCATGGGCTTGGGTCAGCGGCCTGCACTCCATGAAGCTCGACCGCGGGATTATCAGCACGCTGTTCCGCACTGAGCTGCGCATGGTGCTCCGCGACCGGCGCATGGTGCTCACCTCGATCCTTTTGCCGCTGCTGCTCACCCCGCTGCTCATGCTGGTCTCGACCTCGACGGTCAAGAAGCGCGAGCGGACACTCCAGCAAATGACTTACCCGTATGCCGTCACGGGCCCGGAAGCCGAAGCGGTGCAGTTGCTGCTGGCGAGAGCGCGAACCAAATCCGAGTTTCACCTCAACGAAGTGACAAATGCTGCCCCACTCGCAGCCTTGGACAAAGGCGAAATCCAATTGGTCCTCGAAGGATTCAGGGCCAAACAGAATTCTATCGCCGCAACCAATCACGAGGCGCTTAGCGAAACCACCGGCAACACAAATTCGATAGTGGACGAAGGCGAGGCGACGCCGCCGGGCAGCCTGGTGGTACGGCTGATTTATCGCGCCGATCGCGACGTGTCCCAAGCCGCGATGAGCCGCATGCGCGATGCCCTCGACCGCTCACGCGAGGCGGACCGCGCCGCCTTGCTCAAGGAGCACGGGTTCGCCGTGCTGCCGGCGCAGGTGGCGGTGATCTCAGAGCGCGACCTGGCCTCCCGTGCCCAGCGGGCGGGGCTGATGGTGGGCCGCCTGTTGCCCGTCAGTCTGCTCTTCTTGATCCTGGTGGCGGGGGCGGTCATCGCGATGGATTCGTTGGCGGGTGAAAAGGAGCGGGGCACGCTGGAGACCCTGCTCACCACCGGGGCGACCCGCGCCGAGGTGCTGGTGGCCAAACACCTGGTGATCGAGGCGGTGGCGCTGTTTATCACCTTACTGCAACTCGGGAATCTGCTGGTGTATTGCAGTTTTCACTTATTGCGGTTGCCTGCCGACCTGGCGGCGGCGGTGCCTTTGCCCGTCGCGCTCCTGCTCCTGGTTTTGTTTCTGCCCGTCGTCGCGCTCGCCGGAAATGTGTTGCTGCTGATCTCCGGCTACGCCCGCTCTTACAAAGAAGCCCAGATGTACTTCATGCCGGTGCTGTTGCTGGGCCTGGTGCCCGCCTTGGCGACGTTCATGCCCGGCGTCGGCTTGCGTTCAATCGTGGTATTGGTGCCCATTGCGAACCTGGCCGTGGCAATCAAAGAGGTTTTGATCGGACAATTCGATTGGCCATTCCTGGCTTTGGCCTGGGTGATCACTGCCGGCGCGGCGGTGTGGACTACGCGGCTCGGTGTGCGGTTGCTTTCAACCGAACGGCTGATCACCGCCGCCCAAACCGACGCCGTGTCCTTCACCGGCGGCCAGGGGTTGTTCGAGCGGCACCTGGTTGGCTGGTTCGCGCTGATGTGGGCGGCCCTGCTGGTTGCCAGCAATTACCTGGAAAAGACGGACCTGCGGTTGCAGCTCGCCATCAACCTGGTAGTGATCCTGTTTGGCGGCTGCTCGCTGATGATCAGGCGCTACCGGTTGAACCTCCGCGCCGCGCTGGCCTTGCGCGCACCGCACCCTGCCATCTGGCTAGGGGTGCTGGTGGCAGTGCCGGGGGGATTGCTCACTGCAACCGCGCTCTTCGAGCTCAGCAACCGCGTGCTGCCGGTCTCGGACAAGACTCTCGAAGCATTCAATCAGACGCTGCTGCCGACCCAAATTCCCTTTGCTCAGCTCATATTTTGTCTGACCGTGCTGCCGGGCATCTTTGAGGAAATCGCCTTCCGCGGCCTGCTGCTGTACGGATTGCACCGGCGGCTGTCGCCTGTGCCCCTGGCACTTGTGGTCGGCCTGGTGTTTGGATTGTTCCACATCGCGCTGTTCCGTTTTGTGCCGACGGCCTGCCTGGGCGCGATGCTGGCCAGCGTGACGCTGCTCACGGGCTCGATTTTCCCGGCGATGCTCTGGCACGCAGCCAATAACGGCCTGGGAGTCCTCGTTTACGAGTTGCACTTGCCGGAAGCGAATTTGGGGTGGCCAGTGTACCTCACTGGACTGGCATTACTGGGTGTGGCGTATTGGATTTTCTGGCGCCACCGCTCGCCGTACCCGGGTTTGAAAAGTGGGCGCGTGAAAGAATCGAGCGAACCCGCTTAGCCGAGTGCGTCGTGCGCCGGGTTTCGGCTACTTCTGGTACACGCGGACGTAATCGATCTCGTAGCGTTGCGGAAACGCGGCGTCGTCGATGCCGTGCTGGCCGCCCCACTCGCCGCCAATCGCCAGATTCAGGATCAGGTATTGCGGTTTGTCGAACGGCCATGCCGCCGCGCCGCTGCCTTCATTTTCGTAAGTGAAATATTTATGATCATCCACGAAGAAATCCAGCTTGTCGTGGTCCCATTCCAAAGCATAAACGTGGAAAGCTTGTGAGGCGTCCGGTACGGTGGTTTGGCCGCCCTTGCCGTTTTTCTTCACGTGATTGTATTTCGCCGTATGCACGTTGGCGTGGATTTTGCCCGGGTCAAAGCCGACGAACTCCATCATGTCGATCTCGCCACAAGCTGGCCAGCCGACCTGGCCAATGTCTGTCCCGACGGTCCAAATCGCCGGCCAGGTGCCGCGCGCCGCCGGCAGCTTGGCCCGAACTTCGATGCGGCCGTACGTCCAACTGGCTTTGCCGCGTGTCGTGAGACTGGCCGAAGTGTAATTCGCCTCTGGCCGGCTGCGACGGCCCCGGCCATGCTCCGTCGCGCTCGCGTCGTATGCCGGGTTTTTCCAGGATTCCTTGCGCGCTTCGAGGATCAGTTTGCCATCTTCGACCCTGGCATTTTTGGACCGCGCGCGGGTGTAGAACTGGTCCTCGCCGTTCCGCACGAATCCTTCTTCATAGTTCCATTTGGCCGGGTCGGGCAAACCAGGGTTGTTGAACTCGTCGGACCAGACCAGTTTCCAACCGGCAGCCTGCACGTGAGTTGCAACCAGGAAAAGAGCGAGAAGCACTGACCGTTTCATGGTGTTGGATACTGCGCCGCTCGCCGCACCTGGCAATCAAAATCCGGAGCAGTCTGAGCGCTGACTTGAGTCCGCAGCAATGTACTCGCGTCAGATCGGCAGCAAATCCGACCGTGCCGGCGTTTGGAGACTGCTGCGGACCGGAGTGTCCACGCCCCGGCGTGCCGGCCCGCCGCCACTGACCACTGACGTGTTTTTTGCTTTCAGCCTTGAGCCTTTGCGAGCAGGTTGCTCGCTAGCATGACCATCATCACCGAGCCAAGCTGCGCCGGGTATAACCGGCCTGGCCACCCGGAACGACCGGAACGGATCACCAGCACAGTGGCGCGGTTGAAAACGCAAACCGAGCTCGAGCTAACATGGGGCGAGCCCGCGCCAGTGCCCGAAAGCGCACTGCTGCGGGCGCACACGCCTCAGCACCTCGCGCGCCTCAAGGAAGAACAGGATTTTGATGCCGACACTCCCTTCTTTCCCAAAATCGCCGAGTATGCCCGCGCCTCAGCGGGCGCCGGGCTCGCGGCACTGCGACTCGCCCGCGCGGGCCAGACGGTCTTTAGCCTGATGCGTCCGCCGGGCCATCACGCCACCCGCTCCCGTGCTATGGGCTTCTGTTATTTGAACAATATGGCCATCGCGGTGCTGGAAGCCTTGAACTCCGGAGTGCGCCGGGTGGCGGTGTTCGATTTTGATGTCCATCACGGCAATGGCACCGAAGCCATCTTGTTGAACCAACCCGGCGTGGTGTCTTATTCCATTCACCAGCACCCGTGTTATCCCGGAACGGGCACCCGGAATGCCGGCCAGAACTGCTTCAACTACCCCGTTCCGCCGCAGACGCCGCGCGAGGAGTACCGCCACATTCTCTCCAGCGCGCTGGAACACCTCGCCTCTTTCCGGCCGGAGCTGCTCGCCGTTTCCGCTGGGTTTGACTGTTATGCCCATGACCCTTTGGCGCAGGAGACGCTCGAAGTCGAGGATTTCTATTGGTTGGGCAGCGAGTTGCGCAAAATTGGTGTGCCGATGTTTAGTTTGTTGGAGGGCGGCTACAGCAACGACTTGCCGGAGCTGGTGCTGGCATACCTCAAGGGAATCCAATAAGGGAGGAGCGCGCGAAGGGCTACGCGCAGGGGAATTCTCGCCGGGCTTGGCCCCCACCCCCTTTGCCCCAAAACACCAAACGACCCGTGCACCCATGAGGGGCTCGGTAAGAGCGACTGTTCATAAGTGGTCGGGGGCTTTCTCCTGGCGGGTCACAATGGGAACATAGCCTGTCTCCATGCCTCGGGGTGGGGTCACCAGCAAGGCGGGATCGAGGGAAACCAGCTTCCCGCGCGTCGGCGGCGCCATGTAATCGCGGTCGATCGGCCAGTTGGCGTGGAGCTTCTCCACGAGGGCTTGGAGCTGCGCCTTCTTCGCGGCGCTCCAGTGGTATTGTTGCAACGACGGTTGGTCAACGAAGCGATACCACGAATAAGTCACCAGCGAGCCATCCGCGAGTTTGGCAGTGAAGGGGCCGAGTTTCGGTCCGGGTTGTGCCCAGGCGCCGGTGCTGGGCGAAGTGTAGGGCACGCCAGCTTTCGCCAGCTTGAATTCCTGGGTGAGTAGCTTGGTTTCGGCGGGGACGCTTGCCGCGGCTACGGCCACGCGCTCCTGGCCAATTTGCTTATAGTATTGCGGGAAGAGGCCGTTCGCGGTGAGGTCGTTGGTGAACCACTGCAAGCCCCACACGTTGCCCGCGAAGATTCGCGTGTCGAAGACGCGCTCGACTCCAGTGAGCTTTTGCCCGGCTTGGTCGTAGCGCGTGGTGTTCGTGGTGAGCTTGGGTTTGCAGACGCCTTTCTGGTCGAAACGCCCGGAGCAGGCGGGGCCGCCGTCCCGCCAGGATTTGAAGGCGTCGTACAGCGCGGCTTTCGAGTAGTAAGTGACGTCTTGCACGAGAAACGCCCGGCCCTCGGCATCGACCGGCCACTGGAGTCTCGGCACCTTTGAGTAAGTGGTCCCTTGTGCGTCCTGGGCGTCGAACCGCGGCACCGAGTTGATCTCCATCGCACCGCCGCCCATTACGCCGGGGCGCGCATCGAGTCCGCGGCCATAGAGGAACCGGTCGTTGAAAAGTTTGCCGATTTTGCTCCAGGTCTCGGGGATGTAATACGCGATGGGGCCTTTGAAGTTGGCGGCGCTGAGGAAGCAGGTCCAGCTTTGCTCGCCCGTCGTCGGAGGCCCCGGGGAGGCATCGGTGAACGGCAGCGCCATCCAGGAGTAGCCGAGGAACTCGCCATGGGGATGGCCTTGGAAGGGCAACGCATCGGGGGGGAGCAGCAGGCGATTGCTGAGTTGCGCGATGCCGAGGCGGTTGTCCGGCAATGCCTCGTTGCTGTAAAAGAACGACCACCCCGGCGAAGCGACCTCGTAATCGTAGCACTGCGGCGTGCCGTTCATGCTGAATTTGGGCGGACCATAGCGGAAGTGGTTGCCCGCCCAGTAGCCGAGGCCACCTTCGACGGTTTGGAAGACGCTGCTCCACGTTGGCCCGCGCTCCTTCCAGGTGCGCGCCAAAGTGCCCTGGGGCGCCAGCGGCGTGTCCTTATCGTCGGAATTATCCGGCATGATCCACGCGCTGGGCAGGCCGATCTGGAAGTTCGCCAACGGACGCTCCACTAGTGACCAGACGGCCGCATAGAAGCCCATGCCCGCACTGTAGCCGCCCTCGGGCGGCAGTTTCTCGTGGCCGAAGCCGATGTAGCCGTGCAGACCCTGGGAGTGCGCCGTCACGACGACGCCCTGGTCCGCCGCGATTGCATTGCCGAATGCCAGCGTGGCCGTGCCAAGCAAGCAGCACAGAGTTTTGTGTGTTGCTTGTTTCATTGGTGGTTCTTGCTTGATCGTACCATTTCCCTCACCACCTGTCAGCGTCCTCGCGGTGGAATCGCCGGGCCGCCCCTTCAAATCAAGCTTAGTTAGGCAGGCCGCGCTCTCTGAGCCAAATCTTTGCTCCAGGACCAGGAATTTCTCGAAAACCGAGGACCTTTCGCCAGTTGGCCCTGCGGGAAGTTTAGAGGTGCCTCACTCGATAATACCTGTGCGGTTGGCCGCCCGAGGTCGTATCGATATACACGTAAGGGGTGCTGGGTAAAGTCAACGTGGTTAAGCTCGTCCAGGACACCAAGTCATTGGAATAATCGATCTCATATTGTGCTCCCACAATTCCATTGATGGTGACCCCCGCATACAGATTCAGGTCGATGACCGTCAAGGCTGCCGAAGCGCTGACAACCGCGCCGTTGGTGTTGCTGACCGTTACCCAATAAATGCCCTCGTTGGCCGCGCTCAGAGTCGGGAAGTTCAGGCATGAGCCGGTCGCCCCGGCGACGGGTATGCCGTTCTGGTACCATTGGTAAGATAAGGCGCCCACGCCGCTGGCCGCGGCGCACAGGCTCGCGCTGCCGAACACACTCCCCGTCGTGTTGGTCGGGTTCATGGTGATCATGGGCACCGGGCCAATGGCGCATTTGCCCGCCACACTCGCGCTGTACAGCGCGTTGATTTCCGCCGGGGCCAACGCCCGGTTATAAATCGCGGCTTCATCCACCAAGCCGTAAAAGTACTCGCCACAACATACCGAACTGCCGATGCGCGTGTCGGACGTCGCGCCAAAATAATTGGGCTCAACGGCGTTGGTCGCATACGGCGTGCCGTTGACGTAAATGATGCCATTGGTGCCGTCGACCGTTTCGGCCACGTGGTACCACAAGCCAACTTGCGGGAAGAACCCGGAAGGTATGCCTATGCTGCAGCCGCCCGGCTGCCGGATGGTCGCGACAAACTGCCCGTCCTGCAACGCGATCCCCCAATCCTGACAAGTGGCATAATCGGCCACAATGGCGTGCCGCCCGCTTGGGCTGACCGCGGGGTTGACCCAGGCTTCGACAGTCCAACGTGTGCCCGGCGACCACGGCCCGACATCGATATACGCATTCTGGCCATTCAAATTGAAGCAGTACCCGTCGTAACCCGGCGAGAAGGTGACTCCGCCGTTAATGGTGCCATTATGCTGCCCGAGCTCGTCCAGGGCATTGCTCTCACCTCGCCACCAGGCCAACAGCCCGTCTGGCGCCCTAAGGCACGGCACCACGTTCAACGTCAGGTTGGTCTGGACCTGCTCATTGAACGCATCGGTACCTTGCACCGTGAACGTATAGGAACCGAGGGCCGTCGGAATGCCGAAAAACGAGCCGTCGCTCTGAAAATTCATGCCGGCAGGCAGCGTCCCGCCGATTTTGCTGAACGTGAAAGGTGGCGCAGCATGAGCCAGGGTGATCGGTTGCGAATAATAGATATTCGTTTCAGCCGCCATCAGCGTTGCCGGCACAATCACCGGCGCACCGCACTTGCCCTGCGGACCGGCCAGGAAAATGGATTGGATCTCGGTGGCCGTGAGCGCGCGGCCATAAACCGTTGGCTCGTCAATGCGCCCGCTAAAGAGGCAATTGTACCCCCCATTGTTGATATCGGCGCCAATGAGGAATGGATGGGTGTCATACTGTAGGACGCCACCGGCGAGCGCGGTCGCCACCGGCCACGCGTTAACGTAAAGGACCTGATTCCCGCTGGCGCTGTCGACGGTGTATGCCAGGTGATACCAAACCCCCGGCGCAGGATTCAGCGGATAGCTCAAGACCGGACCGTTGCCTGATACATAATAGACCGTTGCGTTGAGCGTGCCATCCTGGACCCACAGCACGTAAGAATCGCCCGTGCCCCCGCCCAGTGGTTTGCCCATAATCACCCGGCAACCATCCGAACGATTGAACAAGACCCAGCACTCCAGGGTTACGTTGGTTGGGCGGAGGGAGAGCGAGTCGTTGACCACAACGTAAGAACTGACGCCATCGCACCCAAAAGCACCGCCGACCATTCCCGGCACAAAGGAATAGGCATTGGTAACCGTCAGCGTGCCATTGTTGGTGCCAATCATGTCATTGGCTGAACCATCCCCTGGCCACCAACTGATGACCCCCGCCGGGGGCGACAGGCAGGCATACGGCGCCGGAACTACCAAATTCGAGATGTTGTTGGCAAAATCCGGATCGGTCTCATCCGCAAGCACGACCGCCTGATTGGTTTGCGACCCGCTGATCGGCTGGACCGTAATAGTCACCGTGAAACTATTGCTCGCGGCCAGGCTGGGCGCGGTGCAAGTCACCACGCCATTGGTCAGGCCGCAGGTGCCTAATGTCGACACTGCCGATATGTAAGTCGAGTTCGGCGGCAACGTGTCGTTCAATACAATATTGGTCGCGCCGGCAGGGCCGGCATTGGTGACGGTCAGCGTCAATACCAGATTGCTGCGAACCATTGCCGGGTTCGGCGTGCCGACCGTAGTGACAGCCATGTCCGCGAGGTAGGGCGAACCGACCAGCCCGACTGGCGCCACATCATCCAGATAACTATCCAAATACTTATAGGTGCTGTAGGTGCTGGCGTTGGTCAGGTAGCCGGAGCTGGAATAATCAATAAAGACGATGTTTCCGCCGTTATCAGCCACCAGAATATGACCTCGGGCATCTACGGTGCCTTGGTCCAGCGCACTGACCGGGAATGTCAGGTCCCCAATGATCGTGGCATTGGACGGATTGGCCAGCACATGGCTTACGTGCGTGCTGCCGAAAAGAAGGAAGGTGCCGCTGAACGGATCATAGGCCATTCCGTGAGCGGCCGGCACCCCGGCCAGTAGCCGATGCGTCGTAAAATTGGTCATGTTTATCACCCCGAAATTTCCATTACCGCTGGGGCTGCTCACCGTATAGTAAGTATAGCCTGCCGCGTCCCAGGCGAGCGTCCCGACCGAGGTGTCATCACCGGCGACGGTGTGTGCGATTCCGTTGGTAAAGTAAGGCACCAGGGGGATCTCTGAAAGCGCGGGGCTGCCGCTGTACGAGAACCCGGCCCACGCCCGCTGCCGGTTCGGATCCAACGCCAGGTGGCAGGAGCCGCCCCCGGACGGCACGGCCAGGTACGTGCCGGTAAGAGGATCGACCTTGCTGATGGTCCCGCTCCCGCATGCGCCCACAATCAACGAGCCGTCGGCCGCCACTGTCAGCCCATCCGCGCCATTGAGGTCGACGATGACTACGGAATTGCTGAACACGAAGTTGGTCGTGCCATCGTAATAATAGTTCACCTTGTTCACGTCGGCCGGGCTCTGGTACCGCGTGTAATAAAGCAGGCCGGAAGTCGGTGTTCGGGCGCGGGCGGCCGGCATCAGCACCACCAGGGCCAGCGGTAAAAATCGGCAGCCACGAGTCAGCAATGGAGAGCAGCGATGCGTACGCATAATTAAGGGCATTAGCAAAATTATATAACCAGCTTGAGCTCGCGTGCAAGCTCCGGCAGGTCCGTACGTTACCCGATGAGGGTGGCGACCCCAACGAATGCCTAACGCTGTTCATCTCCGGTTTCCCATTCCACCTCCGTAAATCGAGGTGGAATGAAAGCGAGCAACGCACGGGTGGGCTCCCCCACTTTTAATCATACGCATGGCCGCCCACGCGTTGACGCCCGTTTGTTCGGACCTTAGGTTTGTTCTTATGTTTGAACTGGTTTCACCCTTTGGTCCAGCCGGGGACCAGCCACAGGCCATCGACAAGCTCGCGGCGGGTCTGGCGGCGGGGGCGCGCCACCAGGTGTTGCTCGGGGTGACCGGCTCGGGCAAGACCTTCACCATCGCCAACGTTGTCCAACGGGTGGACCGGCCCACGCTGGTCATTTCCCATAACAAAACGTTGGCGGCGCAGCTCTACGCTGAATTCAAGAGTTTCTTCCCCAATAACGCCGTCGAATATTTCGTCAGCTATTTCGATTATTACCAACCGGAGGCGTACATCCCGCGCACCGATACCTTTATCGAAAAGGATTCGAGCGTGAATGACGAAATCGAGCGACTGCGGCTTTCGACGATGAGTGCGTTGTTCTCGCGGCGGGACGTCGTCGTGGTGGCGAGCGTTTCCTGCATTTACGGCATCGGCAGCAAAGAGGATTACGAAGCGATGGTCATTCCGTTGCGGGTGAGCATGGAGTTGAGCCGCGAACAATTCCTGCGCCGCCTGGTGGACCTGCAATACACGCGCAATGACATCGAATTTACCCGCGGCCAGTTTCGCGTCCGCGGCGATACCGTCGAGCTCTGTCCCGCCGGGCGGGAGGACGGCTTGCGCGTCGAGTTCTTTGGTGACCAGATCGAGCGGTTGACGCGGTTCGACCCGCTCACCGGAACGCAATTGGAATCGTTGCCGGGGGTGACGGTGTATCCGGCGAAGCAATTCGTGGCTCCGGCCGAGAAGTTGCGCCCCGCGCTGCTGGCGATTCGGCAGGAACTGGGCGAACGGATTGCCTGGTTCGAGAAGCGCGGGCAGTTGCTCGAAGCGCAGCGGATAAAAATGCGCACCGAGTATGACCTGGAAATGATGGAGGAAATGGGCTTCTGCTCGGGCATCGAGAATTATTCGCGGCACCTCGCGGGCCGGGCCGCCGGCAGCCGGCCCTGCACGCTGTTTGATTTCTTTCCGAAGGATTTTCTGCTGGTGATTGACGAATCGCATGCAACGTTGCCGCAAATTGGCGGCATGTACGAGGGCGATCGTTCGCGTAAAACGGTACTGGTTGAGCACGGCTTTCGCCTGCCTAGCGCGCTGGACAACCGGCCCCTGAATTTTGAGGAGTTCCAAGCGTTGCAGAACCAGACGATTTACGTCAGCGCGACGCCAGCGGCGCGCGAGATGGGTTGGGCGCGTGCCGGCGCGCCCGCCAACACCGCCGGGATCGCCGAGTTGGTGGTGCGCCCCACGGGGTTGGTAGACCCGACGATCACCCTCAAACCGTTGGCCGGGCAGATTGATGATCTGATTCACGAATGCCGCAAGCGCGCCGATGCCAAAGAACGCGTGCTAGTGACCACTTTGACCAAACGCACCGCCGAGGAACTGACCGATTACCTGCGCGAAATCGGCATTAACGTCCAGTATCTGCACAGTGAAATCGATGCAATTGAGCGGGTGGAAATCCTGCGGGCGTTGCGCAAAGGCGAGTTCGACGTGCTGGTCGGCATCAATTTGTTACGCGAGGGGCTGGACCTTCCCGAAGTCTCGCTGGTGGCCATTCTGGATGCAGATAAAGAAGGGTTTTTGCGCAGCGAGACCAGCCTCATCCAGACGGCCGGCCGCGCCGCACGCCACCTCAACGGCGAGGTCATCCTCTACGCCGACGTCAAAACGCAGAGTATTCAAAAATTCCTGGCGGTATCCCAGTACCGGCGCGAAAAACAATTAGCGTATAACGCGGAGCACCACATTACTCCGCGCAGCGTGGTCCGGGCCGTCGAGGAGAGCCTGTCCTCTTACCGCCAAACGGCGGGCCAGGCCCAATCGTTCCTGGCCGAATCGGGCGTCGATATCGACATCAGCGAAACGGTTAAGGAACTCGAACAGGAGATGCTCGCGGCGGCCAATAATCTCGAGTTCGAGAAGGCGGCACTGTTGCGCGACCAAATCCGCGAGCTCAAGCGAACGATGGACGGCGGCAAGACGGTTGCGACCGCCGCGCCTCGGCCAGTCAGTTACGCAAGGGCAAAGGGCAGACGACGGTGAAGTCACATCGCAGGGCTCTCAACCGGAGGAACCTCAGAAATCAGAGAAAACAGGGATCAGTTCATTTCTCTGTTTCCTCCTGAAAAAGCGACCGCCCAATCGCGATCGCATCTCAACAGAACTGGTGCAAATAATGTGCTCCGTGCCAGAAACCGGCTTCGGGAGCGAACGTATCGTCCTCGTGTTCGATGCTTAGAACCCCCTCATAACCGACCTGGCGCAGGTGGCCGATGTACTCCCCCCAATGAATGTCGCCATAGCCGGGAATACAATAGCGCCACCAGCCCTCGCCCAGGATCCCCACGTAACTGCGCCGTTGCACATCCACCAGGCAATCTTTGGCGTGCGTATGGAAAATCCGTTTCCCGAAGCGCATCACCGGGATCATGATGTCCAGTTCCTGGTGAACCAGGTGTGAGGGATCATAATTGAACCCGAAATTCTCGTCGGGGATCACTTCCATCAGGCAATCGAACGTGTCCAGGCCTTGCAAATTCGTCGCGAACCAGTTCTCGACCGCCACGCGGATGCCCTTTTCTTTGGCGTGATCGATGATCGGCCGGAAGACCTTTGGCACCGCGGTTCGGAGCATCTGGATTTTGCTCACCCCATGATGTGGGAGCCCGGTTATCATGCAGATGGTGGGCACGCCCAGCAGCGCTGCCGCATCGATCATGCTCTTGGCCATGCTCTGGACCTCTTCGGTCTTTCCCGACTCGGTACTGTTCATGTAATTGGCCAGGCTGCTGATCTCCAACCCGCGCTGCGCCAAATCCCCTTTGACCCTCTCGGCATCGGCTTGGGTGAAGTTGGTCGGGTCGAGCAGCTTGCTTTCCCGGTTGGCCATCACTTCCAGTGCCGAGATCGAGCAGCGTTTGGCCATGTCCAGCGCCTGGTCCAATGGCAGGCCACTCACCGGCGCGGTCATCATTCCCACCCGGATGGACTTCTTGCCTGAACCCCTTTCGGCGTCGGCTCCGTCGGCGCTGAGCGCAGCGGCGCCGAGCCAGCCTGTGGACGCCGCGGCAGCGACGCCCGCGGCCGCCCCAATAAACGAGCGGCGGGAAAGCGCTTTGGCATTGTCTTCCATGGAATGAGGCAATGCGCTTGCCTCCAATGAATCGGCATCGTGGTTCATAAACTTAAAATCGCTTTTAGGCCGGTGACGGATTTTTCGACGCACCCGGGGCGGCTTGCTGCAGGTTGCGGCGAGCATTCGCGCGCACGGCGCCGGTCGCCCAATGGATGCCGCCGAAAAGGACGCTCTTGAAAACCGGGTTGGTCCAGACGTCTTCCCGATGGCCCATGCTGGTGTAGAACACACGACCGCGCCCGTAAGGACGCGCCCAGGTTTCAGGGTAGGGCGGACGCTGATACATGTTGCCCTTCATCCCCTGGGTGTCCTGGACGAGAATGACATGCAAATCAGGCGCGAAGTTTTTCAGCGAATACCACTCTTCCTGCGGGTTGAAATCTTCGGGGAAATCCTTCATGCCGGGGAAATGCTTGTCGGCCGGGATCAGGCGCGACCGCTGCTGGGCTCCGTGAATGATGAACTCGGCGCCGAGCATCGTGATGTAGGGATCGCGCTGGTCCGGTGCGTCGTCCTTGTAGCGTGTGTCGGGGTGGCCGTAGTTAGGGCTGTGAAAGGTATCGGCGGCGCAATGGGAGCCGATGAACCCTTTGCCCTGGTGAATCGCGTCCAGGAACGCTTGCTTGCCTTCAGGCGTCATCGGCGGGTTCTTGTCGGTGCCGGGCGTGGTTAAATCGCCGGTGGTGACGAAAAAGTAGGCATCGAACTGGCCGAGATACTCCGGGTTAAACAAACTCCCGTCCTTCGAGAAGGTGAACTCGACGTTCTCTTCCGGACCCCATTGTTGCAGCAGGTTCTCGGCGAAACTAGGCTCGCCGTTTTTTCGTTGAATAACGCTGTGCTCGAATCCGGAGGATTTCGAGAAGAAGAGTACTTTGCGTTTTTTGCCGCTAGCCGCGGCATAAAGTGTGGAAGGAAAGAGTCCAACGCTCAATGCGCCAAGACCAGCGCAGGCGAGCATCTGCCGTCGAGTGAATGATTTCATCACTCGACAATGCCGCGCATCGCCCGTGAGATCAACCCTGTTTCGCGCCGGAGTGCGCCGGAGCTGGCCGGAGCGCGGACTTTAGTCCGCAGCAACCATCTAGTTGAAGGTGGCGTGGATATGTCACAGCACGCTTCAGGGTTCGAACGTTGCTGCGGACTAAAATCCGCGCTCCGGCACGAGAGTTTCGCCCCAATGTTTTGTCGCGGTTGCGCAAACGGCTGTTTTCAGCCATGCTGGTTCGTGCATTTTTTCGTCCAGCGCAGTGAACTGCGCGAGCTCTATGACAAAGTCGCCGCCGGGGAACGGTTGTCCGAAGCCGATGCGCTGCGATTGTTCGAGAGCAAGGATCTGAACACGCTTGGAGCGATGGCCGACCTGGCGCGGCAACGCAAAGTCGGCCGGCGGGCCAGTTATATCCTCAACCGCTACATTAATTATTCCAATTACTGCATCCTGAGCTGCCAGTTCTGCGCGTTCGCTCGCAAAAAGCGCGATGCCGATGGCTTCCAATTTACCATCGAAGAAATCGTGCAGAAAGCGCGCGAGGCGCTGCATCTTGGCATCACCGAACTTCATATCGTCGGCGGTCTGCATCCGAGTTTACCCTTCACTTATTATACTGACCTGCTCAAGGCGTTGCGCGCGCTGGATGCGCGGCTGCAATTGAAATGCTTTACCGCAATTGAAATCCTGCACCTGGCGTGGCTGGCGAAAATGCCGGTCGTCGAAACCTTGCGCAAACTCAAACAAGCGGGGCTGGACTCGCTCACCGGCGGAGGAGCGGAAATTTTCCGGCCGGAAGTGCGTTCGGCCATTGCGCGGGGAAAAGAATCCGCCAACGAATACCTCGAGGTGCACCGGCAGTGGCACCAGCTTGGAGGCCGCAGCACCTGCACGATGCTGTATGGGCATGTCGAGTCGTTGGCCGACCGCGTGGACCATCTGCGCCGCTTGCGCGAATTGCAGGACGAGACCCATGGGTTTGTCGGCTTTGTTCCGCTGCCCTATCACCCGCAGAACAATCGCATTCCGGTATCGCATCCGCCGACCGGGTTCGACACCTTGCGCACCATCGCCATCAGCCGGTTGTTCCTCGATAATTTCGAACACATCACGGCTTATTGGGTGGGGATGGGCCTGAAGCTGGCGCAGGTCGCGCTTAATTACGGCGCCGATGACCTGCACGGCACGATCCTCGAAGAACACATTTTCCACATGGCCGGCGCGACCGCGCCTCAACTGCAAACCGAGGCGGAGATGGTCAAAGCCATTCGCGAGACCGGGCGCACGCCCGTGCAGCGCAACACGTTTTACGAGGCTATTAAAGAATGGGATTCTGCGCCGATTTCGACTCCGCCCGCCGGCAGACAAAAGCGGCAGAGGGCTGCCGCAGTCCAAAACCTCACGGAATGAGTGGCGTGCCCGTGTTTGCGACAGCGTTGTGTGAGCTGCGGCAGCTCTCTGCCAGTCCAAAACCTCGCGGAATGAGTGGTGTGCCCATGGTCGCGATAGCGTTGTGGACTGCGGCAGCCCTCTGCCGCTTTCGTTCCTGCCGCCTCGGACCCGGATGGTTGTAATCACGCCCTCAGTCAGCTCTTCGCAAAGCAACGTTTGACCCCCTCTCCCTTGAACGTTACAGTGCCGGCATCAGATTCAGCGTAGTGTTTTGAACTCAAATCATTCCAATTCTCCCAAACTCCGCATGGCCGCGGCCGAACCGGCGGAGGACCTGTCGCGCCGGCTCGAACGCGAGCAACGCGCTTCCCAACTCCAGCGTGAAGCGAACCTCGAGCAGTCCCTCGCCCCGTTCCGCGTCGGCTCAGTCGGCTACCTCAATGCCGTCCCCCTCACACGCGGCCTCGAGGACCAAGTCCGGTTCACCACTCCGTCGCAACTGGCGCAACTCTTGCAGAAAGACGAACTGGACGCCGCCCTGGTCAGCGTCGTCGAGGTGTTGTTTAACGATCGCTACGACATTCTGGACGGAATCGCCATCGCGTCCCTCGGCGAGGTCAAAAGCGTGCTGCTGGCGCACAAGCGTCCGCTGCAGGACGCGCGGGAAATTTTCTGTGACCAGGCGTCATTGACCAGCATCGAGCTGGTCCGCGTGTTATTGGCCGAGCGCGGTATTCGTCCCGAGTTCAAGCCGCTGCCCAGCTACGATTTGGCCGCGTTGCCCGATTACGCGCTGCTGATTGGCGACCGCGCGCTGGACCTGGCCTTGGGGCCGCACGAACACGAGCTTTGGGACCTGGGCGCGGCCTGGTTCGAGCTGACGCGGCTGCCGTTTGTTTATGCGGTTTGGGCACTGCGCCGCGGAGTGGAAAACACCGCGCTGCGCCGGCAATTGCATGAAGCGCGCGATTTTGGCCTCGACACCCTTGACCACATCATCGCCAGCCGCACCGAGTACACGTTCGATTTCCGCAAGGATTATCTCGGCTGGCATATCCACTTCCATTTGGGTGCAGATGAAAAGCGCGGGATGGCCAGGTTCATCGAGTTGCTGCGGAAGCATGGCCAGCGGCCGGTGTTTGAGCCGAAGTTCGTTAATTAGCCGCGGTTCATCTACGGCTTTTCCTCTGGCTTTTTCTTTTTGTGATCCTTGTGTTCTTTGTGGTTAAGTCCATCCGCTGAGCGTTTCGCGAAGCCACCGGTTTAAGAGCACTTAACCGCACCGCCGCTCGCCGCGCTCCACGCATCAGGTCCTGTCGATAAAATTCATCTCACGAATCAGCCCTTGACCCCAGGCCGGAAAATGAATTTGATCCTACGCGTCAGAGTCAGAAGATATGCGCCTTACGTTTCGGGCAGATAGAGAACTATGAAGACAATCACCCTCGCCGGTAGTCTGATCGTGGGGGCAATGCTGGGTGCCAGTATGCTGACAACCTCGGCCCAGGCCGTCCCCAAAAAGGTTCTGGTGGTCACAACCACCCTCGGGTTCCGCCACAGCTCCATCCCCACCGCCGAGCGGATTATCAATCAACTCGGCGAAAAAAGCGGCGCCTTCACCGTCGAATATGCCCGGGTCAATCCGGAGGACGCGCAGTTCAAAGGGCCGGACGGCAAACCGGATAACCAGAAGGTCCATGCAGCCATCAAAGAGGTGCTCGCGGAAAAGATGAGCCCCGAGGCGCTGAAGAACTATGATGCGGTCATCTTCGCCAATACGACCGGCGACCTGCCGTTGCCGGATGAACAGGCCTTCCTCGATTGGATCAAATCAGGCAAAGGGTTCGTCGGCATGCACTCGGCGGCCGATACCTTCCACCATTTCGACGGCTATCTGGATATGGTCGGCGCTGAATTCAAGCAGCACGAGGCGCAGGTCCAGGTCGAGCCGATCGATCAGGACCCCGATTGCCCCGCGTGCCGCCACCTGCCGGCCAACTGGAAGGTGTTTGATGAAATCTATCAATTCAAGAATTTCGATCCGGCCAAGGTGCATGGGCTGCTGACTCTCGACAAGCACCCCAACAACGGCACCCCGGGTATTTACCCCATTTCGTGGTGCAAAGATTACGGCAAAGGTCGTGTCTTTTATACCTCGCTTGGGCACCGCGAAGACGTTTGGGACCCCAACTGGCCCGACCGCAAGAATCCGAAGGAAGTCGCCGAAGCGTATCAGGAGCACATCCTGAACGGCATCAAATGGGCCGTCGGTTTGGAACAATGGAATGCCAAACCGCAGAAGCCCGCCGAATAGCATTTATGACTGAACAGGAAAACAGACCACCGGATTTCAACCGCCGGGATTTTCTCAAGAGTGGCTCAGTGGCCACCTTGATGACGATGATGGGCGGCGTGGAATTATTTGCCCAAACCAATGCCGCTGCGCCCGCCGACAACAAGGTGGTGGGGGCCAGAGTAAAGATTGGGGTCATCGGGCTGGGCAACTGGGGCCGCGAGATCGTCAACACCCTCACGCGCAATCCGCAAGCGGAGTTGGTGGCCATTTGCGACACTTATCCCGCCTCGCTGCGCCGGATCGCCGATGCCGCTCCGGGCGCCGCTAAAATCCCGGATTACAAAGCGCTATTGGCGAACAAAGATATCAAGGCGGTGGTGGTTGCGACGCCAACCCACCAGCACAAAGAAATTGTTCTGGCCGCTTTGCAGGCGGGCAAGCACGTCTATTGCGAAGCCCCCATCGCGCACACGATTGACGATGCCCGCGCCATCGCCGCCGCTGCCAAAGCCGCCCGCCAATGCGTATTCCAGGCCGGCCTGCAGTTGCGCTCCGACCCGCAGCGGCATTTCCTGCTGCCCTTTATCCGGTCTGGCGCCATGGGCCAGCCAATCTTCGCCCGCGCGCAATGGCACAAGAAAACGAGTTGGCGCTCCACTTCGCCCAAGCCGGAGCGAGAAAAGGAACTGAATTGGCGGCTGAGCAAAGAGACCTCGCCGGGCCTGATTTCCGAAGTGGGCTGCCATCCGGTGGATCAAGCGACATTATTTCTCGACGGCTTGCCCACCGCCGTGAGCGGTTTCGGCTCGGTTGTCTTTTGGAAAGACGGCCGGGACGTGCCCGACACCGTGCAGGCCATGCTCGAGTTCCCCAGCGGCGTGCAAATGATCTACGACGCGACGCTCGCGAATTCTTTCGATGCCGATTACGAGATTTTATACGGCAGCGACGCGGCGGTGATGATGCGCCGCGGCAAGAACGGCGACAGCAAAGCCTGGTTGTTCAAGGAGGTCGATTCACCGCTATTGGGCTGGGAAGTTTATGCCCATAAGGACGAGTTTTACCAGGAGACTGGCATCGCGCTGGTGGCCAACGCCAGCAAATCCACCCCGCCGAGCGAGGCCCAAACCGCCGAGCAACTGTTGACCACCTCGACTTTGTACAAAGCTTTGGATGCTTTCCTGCTTAATTCCCGCGATGTCACCGCAGCGCTCGACGACGCGATTGCCTTGCTCGGCCCCGACGACCCTAATGCGCTGGGTGAGCAGGCGGCAAAAGTGGCGCGGCGCCCGGCTGCGGGTTACCTGGAAGGGTATCGCGCGGCAGTCATCACTCTGACGGCTAACCAGGCGATCCTGGCCCGCCAGCGCCTCGAGATTAAACCCGAGCTGTATGAATTGGGTTGATGAAAGAGCGTGAAACTTGCAGTATTGCCTAATATGAGATTGAAAGTTACGACGATGAAAAAGCAAATCTTCCTCGCGGGCATGGCCCTCTATTTACTGGCAGGCGTTCGCGCGCAGGCCGCAGATGAAATGACCCGCTTTTATGCGCGGTCCGGCAGCAAAATGCGCATCGAAGGCACCGCCACCGCCATCCATACGCATTGGGCGGTGGAAAGTCCGCTCATCGGTGGCTGGCTCGAAGTGGGTCCGGGTTTTCCTGCTGAGCCGGGCCAGGCCGCCACACCGGGTCCTATCCAGGCTAAAGGCGAAGTCTTTATCATGGTCCGTTCACTTAAGAGCGTCGAGGATGATGGCAAGCCCTATTCCGATGCGATGGACCGGGTTATGTATGAACACCTCCGAGCCGCTGACGACGCCCGCGCGCGGATCACTTTCCAGCTCACCAGCCTGACGCTTAAAGAGCCGGCCAAGAGCAAAGACACGCCGTATGTATTCGAAGCCAAAGGCGACCTGACCGTAACGGGTGTCACTAACAAGATCGCCATGCTCGTCAATGTGCTCCCGCTCCCGGACAAAAAGGTGAAGATCAGCGGCACGACCGCGGTAAAGATGACCGACTACAAGATTTCCCCTCCGGCGCCTGTGGGCATCCTGCTCAAGACCGGTGATGATGTGAAGCTGGTGTTTGAGTGGATGGTCGCGCCGCGCACGCCGCCGACCGCAGCCGCGGCAGCGAAGTAACGCTCGAAGTAACGCTGCACGCTCCACGCTTTACGCTCGGCGCCGGCGCCCCACGCCGGCGCTCATTGCAGCTTACCCAGCGCTGCTTCCGCTTTCTTGCGGGTCGCTTCGCTGGTGGACTTTTCGACCACCAACTGGAGCGCCTTCCGGCGTTCATCTTGAGAGAGACTGTCTTTGGCTTTGCTGACCCCCTCGAGCATGGCCGCCCAGGCGTCCTCGGCCAAGGCGGAATCCTGGCTGAATGAGCTGACGGATTCGAACCAGGGTTTGCCCGGCGGTTGGTGGGAGACTGCCTGCGCGAGAATCGTCAGTGCGAGCGATTTTTCCTCCGGCCGTTGCAACAGCGGCATCACCGTGCTGATCTTTTCGGCTTTTTGATCCGAAGACATGTGGGTGTCCCCTTGCAGGAACTGCAAGTATCCTCGCACGGCCAGTACTTGGTAGGAGGGTTTCTGCGTTGAGTGAGCCATTTGCAACAACTGCTCAGCCGCGGCGCTATCCTCAGGCCAGGTATTGGGCCACGCAGCCAGCGTTCGCGCCGCTTCGTCCTGGACGCTTTCTTCCGGGTCGTTCAGAGCGCCGGTAACGCCTGCCAACCCGTCCGGCCCGCCCGCCGCCGCCAAGGCGTGGATGCCCAGGACGCGCATTGCCGGGTCATTGCTTTTCATCAAAGGCAGCAACTCCGGTGCGCCCGCGGCACCCTGCCGGCCGCTGATGTCCAACAGCGCGCTTTCCACTTCCGCGCGCTGGCCTGCGCCAGACGAGCCGAGCATTTGCACCAGGCGGCGTAATTCCGGGGCGCCGCCCATGGAACTGACGGCTTGGATTGCGGCCGCCCGTGTCGCCGGCTCCGCAGAATTCATCGCGTCGGCTGCGACAGGCAACGCGGCGTCGATGTGCCGCAAGCCTGCCAATTTCAACAGCACAGGCCGTTCGCGCGGGTCACCGGTCTGTAACCGGGCCAGCATTTCTGCGTTGACCTCATTGCCCGGCAGCCGCGTGAGACTGGCCAGCGCGGCTTTGGCGATGGCAGGGTCGGCATCCAATGCGGCGCCGAGCAGCACGGGCAGGCTGTCCCGGTTGCCCGAGCGCTCGACGGCTTCGACCGCCACCACTCTGACGTCCTTTGTCGTGCCGTGTTGGACGACCTCAACCAGGGCGGGCCACACCGCCGGGTCTTTTCGATCCGCCAGCGCCAGCAGCAGGCGCGGTTGCCGGCTCGCCTCGCAGCGGCCCAGTTCGGCGACCAGCGCTTTGGTCGCTTCTGGTCCCGGCAGCTCGCGAGCGGTACTGAGGCCGACGTTAAAGAAGGCCTTGTTGGGCGAGCGCAATTGTTCCAATAGGAGCGGCACGCCTGCGGCGCGGCGGGCCAGGATCGCGCCACGCGTCGCTTCCAGAAGCCGTTGCTGCGGCAGATCGGCGCTGCGCACCATATCGTATAGCTTGCGGGCTGTGCCGTATTCGCCCGCCGACAGGAACTGTTCGGCGCAGAGGGTGCAGCCTTGGGCGATTGCTGAACGAACCTCGGCCGGGGATTTGGGGAGTGCACGCGTCAATGCTTTGGCCGCTGAGGAACCACCAACACGGCCCAGAGCGACGGCGGCCGCGCAGGCCACTTCAGAGTCCGGCGCGGCAAGATTGGCGCTCAAGACGGGAATCGCCTGGCGGTCGCGTTTGACGGCAATCGAATTCAGCACACCAACGAGCAATTCGCCGTGGACCTGTCCGGCGGCCTGCCGCAACGCCGCCTCGGCCTCCGGGCCCGGGATGGCCTCAAGCGCGATGCGAGCCCAGGAGGCCAAATGCGCATCGGCCAGCAACGGCGCCAGCGCCGGCACAGCATCGGCCGAGCCATAGATCGCCAATCGCTTGCAGGTGATCGCTTTCTCGGCGGGGGCGGCGTCGGAGCGCAAAATGGCAATGAGCTGTTGCTCCTTTTCATGCACGGCGGCCGGCGGATCCCCGGCAGCGTTTGCTGCGGCGACACCGGCGCACAGTACCAGCCACAAACTCAGCAGGAAACCCGAGCCGAATAAAGCCGGTGTTCTGGACCTTGAATTTTGAAATTGATTCATCATAAACATACTCGGTTAGAGAGCATTTCTGTTTCAGGGCTCAAATGCGCCACGGTTCACGCAGCGCTTCCGCGCGCAGCCGATTGGCCTGGTCATCGCCGATGAACTCGTTTTTGACCGGGTCGTACTGCACCTTGCGATTGAGGAACAGCGCGATATTGGACGCATGACAGGCAATGTGCGCCTCGCAGGCCGCGTCGGCGTTGGCCCGCGTCTTAGCTCGCGTTTTCACGCAATCGAGGAAATTCCGAATATGCAGATTGGCCGGGTAACCGGAGATTTTGGCGCCGCGCCCCACAAGCAGTGCGGGCGAGCTGGCAACAATGTCGGCATCGTCGCCGGTTTCGACCCAGCCGGTCTCGCCTTCGAAGCGCACCGGGCAGGAGCCCAGCGGCAGCCAGCCGTCATTGCGCAGCACCAGCTTTACGCCGTTGCCATAGCGCGCGTGCAACTGGTCGCCCACCGGCTCATACTCCACCGGCGCGGTGGCGTCGGCGTCGTTGGCCCACTGGCACAGGTCCACGCAATGCGAGCCCCATTCCAGGCAGCCGCCGCCGGTCAGCCCGCCACCCTTTTCAAAATTGAATCCGTCCAGGAGCTTCGAGTTATAGGGCCGCCAGGCCGCCGGACCGAGGTACGTATTCCAATCCACCTTGTCCTTCGGCGGCTCGGGCTCAGGTGGTTCCCAACCACTCATCACCGTGCCCAGACCGCCCGGGTGAGCATAAAGGGTCGTCAGTTTGCCCAGCTTGCCGTACCGGGCGAGATCGATCGCAAAAGCGAAATTCGGCAGGCTGCGCCGTTGTGTGCCGGCCTGGAACACCCGACCCGTGCGCCGCATAGTCGCGGCCAGTTCGAGGCTCTGCGCAATGTTCTTGGTGCAGGGTTTTTCGCAATACATGTCCTTGCCGGCGTTGGCGGCGAGGCAGGCGGCCGTCGCGTGCCAGTTCGGGCCGGTCGCGATCAGCACCGCGTCGATGTCGCTTCGGGCCAGCAATTCGCGCAGATCGCGGTAGGTCGCGCAATCCTGGTTGCCGTAATGGTTATTGGCCATCTGCCGAACGGCGTGGCGCCGGGCCTCTTTGATGTCGCAGACGGCGATGAACTGCACATCGGGTTCGGCCAAAAAGCAGCCCAGGTCGTAGGTGCCGCGGTGACCAATGCCGATGCCGCCCATGACGATGCGTTCGCTGGGCGCCACCGCTCCATCCCGGCCGAGCACGGCGGCGGGTACGATTTGGGGCGCAGCGAGCAGGGCGCTCATCTTGGCTGCGGTGCTGAGAAAGCGGCGCCGGGTCAAGGACGAGCCGCGCTGAGCTGCCGCGGCGGTGGTGGAGGGTGATGTGGGGTGTGTTGGAATACCGAGAGGTCTCATTCGCTATTTCCTTTCTGGTCTTACATGTAACGGCGTGCAGGCCGAGTATGGGACTGGCCGCGGTGCGTGTCTATAAAATCCCACAAAACGCACGAGGGTGGCCGGTCGGCGAGCTTCTGTCGTGTCAGGATGGTCGCAGGACAAAGTAAGGCTGGTTACTGAGGTCTGGGGCGAAGCCCGGATAGAGCAATGCGTAGCCAGAAACGTCCTGTATTTCGAAATAGTATTGGAGCGGATAAGGCGAGTCGGTGTATGCCGCGGGAATCAGAGCGTGGAAACGGTTGCGTTCGGTCCGCATCGCAACTGGCTGAAAGCGCTCGCCCTGGTTGACGTGCCGGTAATAAAGGCGAACCAACGCGGGGGCCTTTTGCAATAGCAACTCAATCTCCAACGGCTGGCCGGGCCGAAAGGTTGCCGGCGGCAAATGATGGCCGGCGACGGTTGCGCGGTGGGGCCGTCCCAAGGCTTGCCGGATGCAATGTTCAACCGTTGGCTGCCGAGCGGGGGCGTCGCGGGTTTGGCTCAGCTTCTTTTCCATTGCGGCGATATCTGCGTCGATGGCGGGCAAACGGTCGAGCCAATGCCCGCGCAGGTTGGGCAGTTCCCCAACCGTTACGTCGGACTGATAAACACCCCGAGCGACGTCCGCCAGTCCCGCCCAGGCCGCGCGGGCGCGCCGATAAGCCTTCAACGCTTCGGCCAACGCGGTCCGGTCGCCGCTTTGTTCATAAACCGCATAAAGGACCCCGCTGCGGAGCTTCGCGCCGAAGAACCATCCGAGACCGATTTGGATTCTCACGTCAACGGCCATTCGGCGGTATTCAGGGGCGGCTTTGTTCCCGACGCGGTGTTGGGCAGTAGCAAGATTGCCGGCCGCGACGCGGGCATAATCCTCAAGCCATTGAGCGACTTCGAGGGGTGTGTATTTCCCGGTGGGTTTGCCCGCGAGCATCTCACGCGCACATTCGTTAATTGCGAGGAATAGTTGCGGATCGAGGGGGCTAACATTGCCGAAGACCTTGGGCGACGGGGTATCGCCATAGGCGAGTCCAAGGTGGGGATCGAGCAGTGATTGATTGCTATACATCTCCGGCCAGTAGGTGTTGTTTGCGGCCGAAGGCGCATGAGCGGTGGTGACGATGGGTAGAATCCGGGTAGCCTGTGCCAACGCGAGCTGGGCGGCCTGCACTCCCCGGCCAAAGGTTTTTCGCAACGCGCGCTGCCACACGCCGGCGTCGGTCTGCGGGTTATACAGGAGCCGTCCCCACAGCCGGAGGGTGTAAGAATATTTTTCCCAATCCCAGCGCGGTCTGAGAGAGGGGTCGGCATAGCCGCAGCGGTCGCCAGGGATGCCGGAACCGCGGCGGCCTTTGAACGTGAGCGGCTCCATGAGTTCCGCCCCGGTACTGCCGCAGAAGCTGAAGGCCCTGCTGTGCGCGGCGCCGGTCAGCGGGTCGCCCCAGAGCAGCAGGCGCTGGGTGCCCGGCCAGATGCGAAACATGACGCCATAACGGCGCGTTTCCTTGAGGAGATCGCCGTAACCGTAGCGCAGGAAGCTGCGCGAGCCGCTGCTCAACTTCATCAACCCGCCGCCTTGTTTGCCGGGTCTGGGCCGCTCCAGTTCCCGGATATCGGCCTGATGGTAGGGCAGGCCGAGATGTTCAGCCCAATACTTCGGTGCCACAGTCACGGGCATGCCCGTAGCCAGCGCCGAGTCAATCATGGTTTGATCGATGCCTTTGGCGTGCAGGTTGAGCTCAACCGGCCGCCCGCACCTAACGACGCCGTCGAACACCGTTCGCCAGAAATCGTAACTGCCCTCGGCCACTCCGCTTTCGCCGTGGGTGCGAAAGGTAATGCCGCTGATGGCCGGGCACGCCTGCAAGAGAGCCCGCACCGCATCGCGGCAGTAAGGGCCGTGGATTTCCGGCGACAATCCAGCGATCGTATAATTTGGATTCGGACTGTTCAGCCATTGATAGCCGTGCATCCAGATGCCAAGCTGAAATTCCAATCCGCACGCGACCGTCTCCTGGCTGATGAACTTGAGCATCTCCAGATTGCGGTCGCGCTCCGCCTCGGACAGTTCCGGCACCCGGACATTGTATCCCGGAACCGACAGGAAGAACGGGTAGGCGAACAGAAAATAGGCGTCGGTGACATTTTGCAGAAAATCATAGCCAATCCCGAGACTGAGATTGAACCGGTTAAAGCGTTGGGTTGCCAACGTGGCCAGGTAACGCGGCCACATTTCACGATCATTGAACCATGGCTTGTCTTCCACTTCGCTGACAAAGCATCGAGCGACGCTGCGCACGCGGTTGGCAGGTTTCTCCACGGTTCGCTGGAGCGCACTCAACTCGGCGAGCGGATTGGTGGCAAAGTTCACGCGGTCCGCCAGTTCCAGCAGGGCATAGACCAATCCGCGGACATCCGAGCCGCAGGCCAACAGAACATCACGCTGGCCCATTTTGTCACGCGCCAGGCCCAGGGCTTCCGGAACGTTCGGCAACGCGAGGCCGGTCGCGGAGAGGGCCTGCTTGCCGCTGCTCGAATTGGCGGTGGCGGCGACAACACAGTCGAACCCGGCAGGGGCCTGTTCGAGGTTTGCAAAAATCTCCGCGGCAACACCCCGGCTCCTGAGCGCATCGAGCAATTCCGCCGCCGCCCATTGAAGGGGCTGTTGTTTGGCGTCTTCGGCATTGAGTATGAGGGCGACGCCTCGGAATCGTTCGCTCGCGGAAACGGTTCCGGGCAAAAGATTGGCCGTAGCGACTGCGGCCGTTGCGGCCATCGTGTTTTTCAAAAACTCGCGGCGTGAGTTTTTTGCAGTCATTGACGGGGTTCTTGCACCGAATGCCGGCATGGTTCGGATACTTCAGGGAAGTTCATTGCGCGCGCAGCCAGATTGCCCGAATGGCATCCTCGTCGCCGAAGCCGGTTGGGACAGCCGCGCTTGGGCGATTGGCATAGTACCAACGTTTATCGTCGAGAGGGGAACGGAGTGTGCGGCTGCCGGGCATTTCGAGAAAGCCGTTCGGGTCTGTTCGCCGCACCCAATCCCAGGCGTACCGCAGCCAGCGGGACCTGTACTCCTGGTTCTGGTGAGCGAACCAGGTGATTTCGTCGTAACCCCAGATCCAGATACCGCCGGCCCCGGCTTGCCCGGGCGTCTGGCTCACTCCCCAGTTATCCAACTCGACCAGGTAAGGCAGATGCTCGCAGGTCCAGCCGCTGAAGGTCTGCCCGCCTTTACTGCGACCATAAAGGGCGTCCGAGAAGCCCGCCTTCAAGATGGCTTGCTGCGGCTGGTCCGCGACCTCCTTGATTCTGAGGGGGAAGGCATGGAAATCCAGCAGGCATCGGCCATGGCGCATGAGTCCGCCGCTGGGCACATGGCCGTTGCACAGGACCATATGGCGGCGGGCATGAGCTGCGGCGTAAACCCGCACGCGGCTCAGAAGGTCTGCCCACAGAGCGTTGTCGGGATCATTTTTGTTCATGATCTCGACCTGCCCGAAGTGGATGGCTTCAAAGCCCGCGTCGATGTAAGAGGCGGCCTGGTAATAGAACCAAAGCCGTGTCTCCAGACGGCTTTCGTCGGGTACCGAGGCATTCGGGCCCCAATTCCGGCGCTGCCCCTCGGGATAGATCATATCCGCATAGCGAAAGTTTCTGTGCTCGACCGGTTGCCCCAGGCCGGTGAACACCCATCCCGGCACCTCGAGTTGGTTGACCCTCGGGCTCACGGTCTCGAAGACGCAAGCTTCCAGGATCATATCCGGGTCATGCGCCAGCAGTTTGGGAGCCTGGACTTTGGCGCGTTGGACATTGTGCAAGAAATCCGCTTCGGCTCCCCACAGGCAGAGGCTCCTCCCAATATACTTGGCGCCGATGCGGGTGAGCATCCGGATATTGTCGTCGAGGTCGCCACGTCCGTTGAACAGTCCCTCCATGGAAATGGCGCGCGAGAGATAATTCTCAAGCACCTCGCGTGAGATCGTGCGGTCAAAACGGTAGTTGCGGGAAGGTTCTGTGGCGGATGGTTGGGCTGAGGCGGTGGCGTTTTGCTGCGCGCGAGCCAGGTCTTGCGCCGCGCCGGCGTGGGTGAGTCCGCCCAGGGCTAACCCTGCTGCCGCCCAGAACTGGCGGAAGAGCCGCATCATTGATTTAGTTGTCATTTCTGCCAACGGGACGCAGGATTGCCCAGGGTGGGCGGCGAGGCAAGAGTCGAGGCGGCTCGATGCTACCCCTACCGGCCGCTATGCTAAAGCATTTCATCACTTGACAGGCGCGAATGGGTCCGCATCTTCAGACAGGGTTTGCTTCAAGGCAGCGGTACCGGTAAGAACGTTGGCAATAGCTGTGTGCATATGAAGAACTTCTTCATGGTTACGATGATGTTCATCGCGATGGCCGCGTCTGCGCTAGACCTCGCCTTCACTCCGCAGCAGATGACCATTACCGGGCCAATGACGCTGACCAACGGTATATTGGTGCAGCCGTGCGAGACTGGAATTACAAATTCGGGGCGGATGAGCTGCAGGTTCAAGGTTGCCAATGCGGCCGAGTTTGCCGTGGCGGCAGAAGTCCGCACCACGGGGCCGGGTGGCGGTTCGTTTTATGTCAATATCGATGGGGAACCGGTCGAGCCGGAAATGGTTTGGGAGATTCCGGTGACCCGGAGTTTTGCGCTGCGGGTGGCGACGTGGGGGCGCAGCCAAACGAATGCGAAGCCTGGGCCGAAGTACTTCCACCTCGCGGCGGGTGAGCACGAGTTGATCGTGCGCGGCAGGTCGGCAGGAGTCGAGGTGCGCAGTTTGCTGGTGGTCGAGCGGCCAGCGCCGGCATCGCACCTGCACGCGGGAAGTCCTTAGGCTGCGTTTGGAAAAGTGACGGGGGCCCCGACACTACGTTTTCGGAAGGCGCCGGAGATTAAGATTAGGATTACGATTAAGATTCAGACTAATAAGATCAGCCAATGAAAAAACAAACCCTGTTCAGTCTAACGGTTTTGGCAGCGAGCTCGCTCCTTGCGGCGGGCGCAACTCCCAAGGATGACATCACCACTGCCGCCCAGAAGCTGGGCGACCAACCCAATTACTCCTGGCGAACGACGTTTGTTGTCCCTGAGGACGCCCAGTTCAAGCCCGGCCCCGCGGATGGGAAAACCGAAAAAGAAGGGATCACCTGGGTCAGCATGAGCTTCTTCGATAATAAAATGCAGGCGGTGCTCAAGGGCAAGAAGGGAGCGCTGACCGACCAGGACGGGGCTTGGAAATCCGTCGAAGAACTGGAGAAAGAAGAGGGGCCCGGCCGGTTCGGCGCGATAATCGTGCGCAACATCAAAACGCCCGCCAAAGAAGCCGCCCGACTCGCCGCCGCTGCCAAGGAACTCAAGCTGGAGGATAACATCTATTCCGGCGATCTGACGGAGGAAGGAGCCACGGCGATGCAAACGTTTGAAACCGGCGGTTCCGAACATCCCACCGTGAGCGATGCCAAGGGCTCCGTCAAATTCTGGGTCAAAGATGGCGCTTTGACCAAGTACGAGTTCAAATTGAAGGGCAATATTAAATTCGGCGATAACGAGTTTCCCAACGACCGCACCACGACGGTGGAGATCAAGGATGTGGGCACGACCAAATTGGAAGTGCCCGAAGAGGCAAGAAAGAAGATTTCCTAGTGGGCAACCGCAACGTCAGGCACGGCCTAACCGACGGTTCATGGTTTTTCCGCACCAGCCAGCGCCGGGTCGTCCAGGTCCAAGCGGTACATGATTTGGTTGTAGTTGTAGCGCGCAGTGATTTGCGGATGATCGGCAAATTCCGCCGTGTATGTGCCTTCGAAAATCAGGACCGGCGATGACGCCGGGGTGAACTCCGGATGCAAGCGCGGATTGTAAAAGGTGTAGTTGTGATGGCTCAGGATTTTCACCGCCTTACCCCACGGACCCAGTGGTGAGGCGGCTTCCGCGTACCAAATTTCACCGAAGGCGGAGGGCCGGCCATAGGCCTGCATAAAAACGGTCACCCAGCGGCGGCGGAAAGGGTTCCATGCAATCGAACCGCTATGAAGTTTAACCGGTTCGCCGCTCTCGGCAGATGGCAGCGTTGGCTCTGGATGCAGAACTTCCCAGGTGGCGGGGTCTTTCCAGGCTTCGAAAGTTGCCGGGCATCGCAGCGTAGGCCGGGGGTTGCCGAACAGCACCCATTGCTTGCCGTCTGAATCGGTCCAAAACGCGGGCTGCCCCTCCGGCGCCGGGGGCTTCCTGGGCGCCCCATCCGATTTGTTCCAAAGCACGCGCTCGCGCTCAAATCGCGCGGTCGAATCGTTCCACACGCAGAGGCCGCACTGGTAGGCCTCCAGGTGGTTCCGGATTTTAACGTAAGTCGCCACCAGGTGCGGCTGTCCTGCGACATCCGGCAGGCTGACATAACCGCTCAGCCAGGTCGGGCCGCTCCCGGGCATCGGGGCCAGCCCACGCACCTTGCCCGAGGCGTCCCGGAAATAATTCAACTCCAGACGCAACGGAGGTTCGAATGAACTCAGGGGCTGAGGAGAAGTTGTGCCGCCGGTCATGTCGAAAATCCCCAGCGGATAATTGGCCAAAGTCGTGTCCCCGAAAGCCCAGAAGAGCTTTCCGCGATAAACGGCATTTTGGACGCTGTCACAGCCGAGAACACCGGATTCGATTTCACCCGGCTCTTGGCCCAGCTTTTGGCTTTCCGCAAACAGTCCCGCCCCCGTCAGCCTTCCAAGACACTTCGCGATGCTCGTGCGCTCGACTTCTATCCTCAGAGTTTTGCCCGGCTCCGGTTTCAACCGCACGCCGCGGTAGCCGAACCCGTCCTTCGGCCGCTCGTAGCCATCGGCCAGCACATCAAACCAGATTTCGCGCCCCATCAACTCCGGCAAATCAAAGGCGATGGCTCCTGCGTTATCACTCACGAAGCAAACCTCGTGGGTGGTGCGCAGTTCGACCAATGGCACAGGCCAACCGCTGCCTTTCTCGACCACCTGGACGTGGCAGGGCTCGAGTGCGGCTGCCGCGCTCACCAGGACCAGCCAGGCCGCGAGAGTGGAGATGATGGGATTCTTCATGATGTTCCAGGCGCCGGTTGCAGCATTTGCGGGGTAAGGCCGCGGAAGAGGTTGAGCCAGGAGAGGTACAGCGACTGGACGACTGACAGGTTGCCTGCTTTTTCCAGCGCCAGGAGTTCACCCAAACCCTCGGACGGGTACTGGCCGAGCCAGCCGCGAGCCAGCGCGCGGGAACGGAGTAAAAACTCACGTTCTTCAGCCGCGTCGCAGTGGAGCGGGAACGTTTCTTCCACGACGATGGGTTTGCCGATGTCGAATCGCTTCAGAGTTTGGAGCGCTTCATCCACCTTGCCGGTTTCAGGGTAGATATGAACGGCGATGAAATCCAGTTGGCGCCCTGCTACCTGTTGAGAAATTCCCCACATCGGCAGCATGCCGACCGTGAGCAGATGCCTCCGGTCCTCTTTGTGAATGGCAGAGACCATAAGGTGGGTCCAAGCCTTCGTGATCTGATCGAGCGAACGGCCCTTGGGTTGCAGGCTCAGCCTCTGAAGGAATTCGTAATCGCCCATGCGGCCGGTGTACCACCCGTCTTTGGGCTGCCCGGTGGCGATTGGCTCGTTCATCAAGTCGTAGCAAAAGACCGCTGGGCTGCGCGCACAAACCGTGGCGATCGCCCGCCAGAAACGCGCCTGCACGGCCCACCGCTTTTGGTCTGACAACTTGTCGTACCAGGCCGCACGGTGTTCGATGTGATAGGAAGCCAGGCCGGTGAGGTCCAGATACACGCCCTTTTGCTCAGCCAGCGTGAGCCAATGCGCCAACTCGGCCAGCGCCTGCGGATTGGGCGTTTCCGGGCCGGCCATAAAATGGGGAACCTGCAGATGGATGCGCGCCACATTGGCGCCCATTTGGCGGAAGTCGTCAAAGTCGCGCGCGACTTTGTCCCAATCGACGGGCGCGGGCGGGTCCGGCTCGTTAACGGCGTAATTGTGCCCCCAGGGGATGAACGGCTTTCCAGAGTCAGCCAGCACGAAATGCCGGTGATCATCTGCAACACGAACAAACTCCATCGCTGAAGCGCAGCTCCCAGCAAGCAACATGAAAAAAACCAGCACGTTGAAGCCGCGGCAGCAAGCAGGTCCGGCTTGGTTGATGATCTTGGGGTTAAAAATTCGGAACGACACAGGAATTACGTGCGCGCGCCCGCGCGCGCCTGACCTCAGCCCCACGCGTTCAGACATGTGATGGTCAGGCCGCGTGCGACCCGTCGCAAAAAGGCTTGTTCGTTGAGCGTCCGCACCGGCACAAGGTCATCCGGTTGCGAACCTCATAGGGTTTGCCATCCGCAGAAACGACCGGAATGCCGCCGCGCACCCAAATCGGCCCGCTGACTTCTTTAGCTGTGTCCTCGATTAAGCCCAGGGACGGTTCGAATTTTGGTTCAATGGGCTCACCCGTTTGCCGATCCCACGCCACCAGCCGTCCGGACGGACAATGACCCGCCTCAAACTCGACCAGGCGCCGCGCTTCCGGACTGTCCGTTTGTTTCACAAGATTCCAGATGCGGCCTTTCGGATCGCAGAATCGAGCGAAGGCGCAAAGCTTTTCGGCGTCGGTGAGCAGCATGGTCGGCCCCTCGATGGTCTCGGCCTGTTCCAGGTAAGGCTCGCGGCTGGCCGTTTCGGTGCCGTCGAACTGAACCTTTGCATGGGTGCCGTCGCAAAAGGGTTTGTTCTTGGACTGGCCGCAGCGGCAAAGCGCATACTGCGGCTGCGCCGGGAAGCTCTTCCCATTTTTGTACTCGAGGGATTCGCCTTCGACATTGGTGACGATCCACTGCTCAGTGAGCGGCAGCCTGCCGCTGACGAGATAAGGGCCATCCTTGGTGATCTGGATCTTCGCGTTCGGTGGTTCTTGCTTGTTCATAATTGGTGCTCGTTTAGCCATGGTGAGTCCTGCGCAAACATGCTGGGGGCATTCCACATTTTCAATCACTTTGAAACATCAATCGGTGGTTCTCTACCTTGACCGCCCGGCCCTGTGACTGCGCAGAAGCCAGGCAAGCCTGCATAACCGCCTGGGTTTTCATAGCCATGTCGGGCCAAAGTGTGTTGAGTTTGCCGGACAGCACCTGCTCGGCAAACTGGCGGAAAAGGCAGCTCTCCTGGGCCGTCGGATGGCTGTGACTGTGTTCTTCGGCCTCAAACCGCCGCAACCCGGGCTGCATCTCAAAATCGCACCCGCGAACCTCGAAGAACGCGTTGCCGGTCTCGAACCCGATTCTTTCTCCTGTGAACGGCAGCACAAAGTCCGGCAGGCGAAGGTGCCCGTGGTCGCCACTCACAATGGCCCATTGCTCCAGGTCGGTCACAAAGGAACAGTAGAAGGTGCTGGTGACGCCGCCGTCGAAAAACAGTTCGGCTGAGAATTCGGTGGGCACAGGGTTCTGGCTTGTTTGGTATTTGAAATCAGAAAGCATTTGGCCGGTGACTCGTTCGGGTAGGTTCAAATTCATGGTCCACAGCGCGAACCGGATGCAGTACCAGCCGAGATCGCCCAGGCAGCCGAAAGGTTCCAGTTCGCCACGCGCGCGGATATTCGACCCATAGAAATCTTCCGGCGCATAGAAAGTGAAAGCCGAAGTGATGCGGCGGATGCGACCAACCGTGTTGCCGTCGTCGAGGACCTCACGAATGCGCTCGAGACGGCGGCTGTGCACGAACATGACCCCATCCATAAACTGGACGTGGTTTTGGCGGCAGGCCTCGGTCATCTCGCTCAACTCGGCCAGGCTGGTCGCACAAGGCTTTTCGCAGACAACATGCTTACCCGCCGCGGCGGCGCGTTTGACCCATTGACCACGCAACGCAGTCGGCAGTGGGATATAAACCGCATCGACCTCCGCGGCGGTGATGAGTTCCTCGTAACTTCCCAGCGCCCTGGGCCGTGGCTCAAAGGGCGCCTGGGCCTGGCATTCGGCGATGAATTGCCGGCTTTTGTCGAGACTGCGACTGGCCACCGCTGCGACCCGGCCGTTGCCGGAATTCCAAATAGCCTTCCAGTTTTTGCGTGCAATATTGGCGGCGCCCAAAATCCCCCAGCGCAGTTTTGTTTTGTCCATAGGCCCGCCAGCGAATCAATCAGGTTTGTGCTCGCGTGGCAAGAGGGTGTGATGGCCCATCATGGTTGCGACGGGTTTTCGCTGGTTGAAGACGCGCACGTGGTCGCGTTCAACGTGGCCTCAGGACGATACGCCAGGCAAAGGCCTGATGGCAACGCACTCCTTGGTACAATCTCGACAGACATGATGTTTCCCGGCTTTAGACCTCGACGGATAAGGCCTCGCTTATGCATATGCTGGAGCGCTGTGCAAACGAGACTTGCAATGCCAGCGCGTCCCTTTCCGGAAGCGCCGGATTCGTGCTGAGCAAATGTTACAAAGTGCAGCCGCGCAGATATTCAGTGACAATGTAGGGACGGCTTTTCGTTTCGAGCGGCAGGAATTTCAGGATGAATGGATGATCGAGCTTGCGTCCGATTTCCTCCTCGCGTTGAAAACGGGAAAAGAAATTGGGATCCGCCTCATATCGCATGTGTGGCACTTTAATCGCAACAGGCTGGTCACCTTCTCGAAGATTTTTGGCTTTGAAAATCGTGGCCATCCCACTGTTGCCGATCTGCTCACCCAGTAAGAAACCGACCATCAAGCGTCTGGCCGGGGCGCAGGCTGAGGTCAAAGTACGGCTCCACCGGCTCGTGGTGCTCGGGTACTTCCCAAAAACACTGATCTCTGTTGGCAAATCTCCGCCGTTTGAGTTCACGTCAAATTGGAGCAGCCGCCCCATGGAACATATCCGGACCTCGTCGTCCGTGCTCCTGTTTCATTAGCGCTAATATCCTTACTTTTAACGACACGACAACGTGCCCTTCCTGAGCTAGAAAGGAGGCCAGTTCGCAGAAGCAGCACCTTTGAGCGATCAGTGAAAACGACGTCTTTTTTAAGCCGGCAGCGCCGAACCATGCGCCGCCCAAGCCGCGGCATGAGGGAATCCAACCTGCACATGACGGATGACGACGGGAGGTTTTTCAGGCGCAGCTTCAGCGGGTTGTTGCTTGGCTTGTTGCTGCTGGCCGGGCCGGCCTGGGCCAGCGACAACCAACTCATCTTCACCGAGTACACCAACGTCCTCTGGGGCACACGCACTTACAATAACGGCTGGCAGGACTACGGTGGAGTGCCGTTCTACGTTACGAATAATCCGGTCCATTCCGGCACCAACGCCCTCTGCCTGGCGCCGAACGGAACCTCCCAGAAGTTGCATTTCGTCCACGGCGCCTTTGATACCTCGATCTACACGAACCTGACCTTCTGGATCAACGGCGGCGCGAGCGGCGGCCAGGCGCTCTCGGTCGGCGCCACGCTGAGCGGAACGGAGCAAGCCACCCAGAGCGTCGGCCCAGCGCCCACCAATTCATGGAAGCAAGTGACCGTCTCGCTGGCTTCTCTGGGCGTTGCCAATAAAACTAATTTCGACGGCTTGTACTTCCATGTGAGTTTTGGCACCGTCCAGCCGCCGGTTTACCTGGATGACATCTCGCTGGTCGCCGCGGCGCCTCCCGCCACGGTCCACCTGAGCGTCAACGCCGCCCAGACGGTGCGCACGGTGGATGCCAAGGTCTTTGGCCTCAACCAGGTTGCCTGGGACGGCAACGTGGACAGCGCGGAGTCCATTGCCCTGATGAACGAGCTGGGCGGCCCCTGCCTGCGCTGGCCGGGCGGCAGTTGGGGCGACGGCTATCACTGGACCAATGAGAACGTGATGTCCGGCTCCACTTACCGAGGCTGGGGTTCTTTCTCGGCCAATTTCATTCGACTGGCCACCAACACGCACGCTCAGGCCTTCATCATCTGCAATTACGGCAGCAGCGACGGCGACGAGGCGGCTTATGGGGTCCGTATGTTCAACATCACCAATCACTGCGGCTTCAAGTATTGGGAGATCGGCAACGAAGTGGGCGGCAGTTGGGAAATGGACTGGAACACTAATGCTCCCTGGGTTGCGCATGACCCCTGGACCTACGCGATGCGTTTCACCAATTACTACGCCAAAATGAAGGCGGCCGATCCGACCATCAAAATCGGCGCAGTGATTGACATTACTGAGGACGGCACGGTCAACAATCATAACCATCCGGTGGTCAATCCGCGCACGGGCGTCACCCACTATGGTTGGACCCCGGTCATGCTCACGTACATGCGCAGCAACAATTGCCTGCCGGATTTCGTCATCGATCACAAGTATCCGCCGGTCGATGGCGACACTGGCAATTTGCTTTTTTACAATACCTGGAAGAACGAAATCGCGGGCGTGCGCCAGATGCTCAACGATTACCTGGGCAGCGCCGCTACCAATATCACCATCGAAAACACCGAAAGCGGCACCGGCGGTGATAAACAATGCGTCAGCCTCGTGGGCGGCCTCCAATACGCCGATGACGTCGGCCAGATCCTGCAGACCGAAGCCAACTCCCGGGTCTGGTGGGACACCCGCAACGGCCAGGGCAGCGTCACCAACTGCGACAATGCCCTCTACGGCTGGCGCACCGACAATTACGGCTATTACTACGACGACGGAGGTATTGTCTATAACCAGGGCTATCCCACCAACCGCTATCCCACCGCTTGGGTCGCCAAGCTCTTGGCCCGCTTTGCCGCCGGCGGCGACCAGGTAGTCAGCACCGGTTCCGATTTCTCCTTATTGGCCGCTTACGCCGTCAAACGCACCAATGGTTCGCTCTCGCTGCTGGTACTTAACAAGAGCTCCGCGTCCTCGCTCAACGCGGCGATTGCCCTCTCAGGTTTCATCCCGTTGTCGAATGCCACAGTCTATTCCTATGGCATACCCCAGGATGAGACCGCGCGCACTAACGGTCCTGTGCAGAACCTCGACGTCGCCACCAACAGTATTTCGTCCGCGGGCACCAGCTTCAGCTACACTTTCCCGCCCTACTCGGCGACAGTGCTCTCGCTTCCCTTCAACGCGACCAACATGATCCTGGCGTCCTCGGCCAACCCCTCGATCTACGGCAGTCCGGTGACGTTCACGGCCACCATTACGACCAATGGCGTTGCGGCCGCAGATGCCACCGGCACCGTCACCTTCCAGGACGCGGGCAACAACATCGGCACCGGCTCGGTCAGCGGCGGTCAGGCCACCCTGGCCGTCAGCACGCTCTCGGCCGGCACCCACTCCATTACCGCCGCTTACGGCGGCGATGCGCACTTCCCCGCCATCACTTCGAGTGCCCTGTCGCAACTCGTCAACCCATTGCCGGTCGTGCTTTCGGGCAGCAGAGTGTATGACGGTACGAGCAACATCTCCGCCGCCAATCTCACCATCGCCAACTTGGTGGGCACGGACAATGTCACCTTGAGCGGCGCGGGGATGCTGGCCTCAAAGGACGTCGGCTCGCAGGCCATTACAGCCAGCACAAACCTGTATCTGGCGCCGGCGCTGGTTCAATCCAGTTGGGCGGGCTGGAACTCCTGGGGCCTCTATCCCTGGCTCGGCACCGCCCCGAATTTCGGCAATGCCATCCTTTGCGTTATAGCCACGCGCAACACCGCCAGCAACGGTTTTGTGAATAGCGTCTCCTTCCCGGATGTGAACAATTTCACCCGGATCGCCCAGGCGGTCAACGCAGGCGGCGTGACCTGCGAAATCTGGTATTGCCCCACCGTGAGATCGACCAACAACTTGCTCACCGTCTCCTTTAGCAACCCCAACACCAACGCCGTCTGCCTTGTGGCCGAGTACACCAACCTGGTGGCTGCCGGTGCGCTGGATCAAATCGCTGGGGCCGCCAACACCGGCACGGCCGCCGTGACCGGCGCCACGCCCACGACGACACTGGCCAACGAACTATGGGTTGGCGGCATCGGTTACGCCAACACCAATGCGCTCACCGGCATCTTGAACGGGTTCACTGACGTGGCCAGCCAAAGCTCAACTTACCCCGCCACCAACGGTGTGAACCAGGTCACACTCCATCTCCTGGCCAGAGCGGTGACGGCGACTGGCACGGCCAGCTCGGGCGGCACCATTGGCGCTTCCCAGAGGTGGGCCGGGGCGATCGCCACTTTCAAAGCGGTAAGCGTTCCCAGCGGGCTGATGCTGGCCGGCCCAGCGGCAGCCAATTACACCCTCACCGGCGCGACCGGCACGGCCACCGTCACCCCGGCTCCTTCGAGTTTGTTGTTGAGCTCGTCGGCCAATCCTTCTCTCCAAGGTTCAAGTGTGACCTTCACGGCTACCGTCAGTTCGGGCATCGACACACCCTCGGGCACGGTGGTGTTCCTGGCCAACGGCGTGGCCTTTAGCACCAACACGTTGGTTAGCGGCGTTGCGTCAGCCGCTGATAGTCTGCTGCCGGCGGGGACCAACACCGTTGCGGCCCAATTCGCCGCTCAGGGCAATTACCAGGCCAGCGGCGCCAGCCTCCAGCAGGTGGTTCGCTCGGCCAGCTTTGTCTTGAGCAGCACCTGGAACGGCTCGCAACTGGCCTTGAGTTGGCCCGCGGGCGGGCTGCTCCTGGAAGCGCCCACACCTAATGGCCCCTGGACCACCAACACGGCTGGGGCGAGTTCCTGCACCATCACGCCAACAAACGGCATGCAATTCTTCAGGGCGCTGGTTCCGTGAAAAATCGATAATCGATGGAAATTGCCTTTTTGGCACGGCATTGAGGACGCTGCTCGGGATGAAAATCATCCCGTCTGCACTTTCTCGACCGACCAGGTCCCATTTGAGTAGTGCCAGGTCTCCTCGTGCTCGACACCATCGGCTCCTCGATAACGATACGTATGATCCGCATGGGGGTGTCCAAACCTAAGGAGGAACGATGCTGTTGCTTTGGGGAGCGTGCCCCGCTCCGGGCGCCGTGGTTGGCGTCCCCGCCAACCACTTCCGGGTCGTGAATTGGACTCACCATTGCGGGCCCCCCACGAGCGAGATGCCAACCAAAGAAAGAATTACGCATTGCGGCTCAAGGCTATTCCTCGAAAATGCGGCCAGGAGCGGCAGCTTATCCGCGCAATTTTACTGATGTGCTGAGACTCAAAACGTCCAGTGAAGACGGGCGCCGAAAACCGAGACCGGACCGCGGTCGCGGTTAAATGCAGGGTGGTTCACGAATTGGTAGTCGAGGGACGCGTGGATAGTTTTCCAAAGGCCAAAGTCGTAATAGGTTTCGAGGATCTGCTCCCAGCCGTAGGTGAGGGCGCCGTCGCCAGCGAGGATGCCGAGGCCGCCGGCGGCGAAGAATTCCTGGTGCACTTTGGAGATGCCGTTGAGGGCCCCGGCCAGGCCGAACGTGTCGTTGGGCCGTCGCCAGTATTCGCCTCTGACGCTCAGCCCGAGGGTGGCGGTGCGGTCCACATCGCTGAAAACCCAGGCCTCGTTGTTGCCGTCGCTCCAACCGATGCGGGAGAAGACACCGATGTTCTTCACTATCTCCTGTTCGATGTTGAGGCCGAAGCCGTATTTGTATCTGTAATCCCTGGTAGCGACGATGTCGGCGGGTAGTCCTGTATGCTGGGCAATGTCCACGGCTTGCTGGTAGCTGCCCATGTTGGCGCGATTGACGAACGCGAGGAGGCGGACAGTGCCAGGGTGACTGTTGAAGTAGTAGCGGCGTTCGAACTCCGTGACCATCCCCCATGCTTCCAGAAATGGGCCGCTTTGTGCGGAGCTGTCATACGGCCACTTGAGAATGCGGTCTTCGGTGGTGAGTCCGTTTGATTCGCTGGGCATTTGAAAGAAGCCGTAGCGCAGCGTCCATTTGGGCTGGTTCAGTTCGGCGGCGAAACCGGTGATGTAGCCGAGACTGTCCCCAGGGTAATCCCAAGCCTGGTTCGCCATGAATGCCCAGCCCATAAACTGAGAGCGGGAATCGTTGGCGTAGGTGTTGTTGTCGAAAATGTCCTTGGCGCTTATTCGGCCGACAGTGAGGGTGACGCGGGAGATGTCGCGCTTGCCGGCAAGCTGGAGTTGGTCGTCTTCGACCGTTTCCTGCTCGCCGCCCAAACCGAGGGTCTGACGGATGAAGAGGCGGCTGATAGAGCCGTTGGGGACATCGGTGCCGAGACGGAAGGCTTCCCCGTTGGGGAAACCATCGATGCCGTGGGCATCGGAGAAGCCGAAGCCCTGCCACATGAGACCGTCCACGTGGAATTCGGCCCCGTGCCACAGGCGGACGCCAAAAAGGAGGTCGAGGGAGACGGTTTCTTTAACTTCGCCGGAGGCGCTGAGACTGTTGGCGCCGGAATAGGGTGAAGTGATGCCCGGATGGTACTGGACGATGGCGGTGTTTTGGCCGTGGAAATTCCAAAGCTGTTCGACTTCCTGTGCTGGGGCATTGGTCGAGAGCTCCTGCGCCAGGACGGTGCCGGCGGCGAGGCAGACAGCGAGGGTCAGGATAGTTTGGCGGGGGTTTGGCACGCGTAGCAAGCTGTTAGGAACTGAATGCCAATGCAGCCAGGGTAAGCCCAGGTGCCGCCTTCCTTGGTTCACTGACAACATTCGTCAGACTCGAGTGTTGCTCCAACTCGCGCAGGCGCTGTTCCCGCCGCATAATCGCCATCTGCGTGTAAAGCTGTCCCCGCCATTCCTTAAAGCAAGGACGAATCCGCGTTAACGCAGGTGCCGCGGCATCGGTAATGTCCGCTGAGGTCAACGCTCTCATATCCTGCTTCGCGCCTCTGCTAACATGGCGATGCCTGCTTTGTGCTTTTTCGAGGAGGACCGTTTGCATGTCTATGGCTCCCGCTTGAGCTTGCCTAAAAATCGTTTCGTCGCGAGTCTGATTTTCAGACTCTTCAAGCGATACTATCCCTGTTCCGGCGGGGTGTTACTGAAGATCTCCTGAAGAATTCTTAAGGCTCCGCCGCTGATTTATGGAGCGGTTTTCGGTGACTGGTTCTGGATCGAAGCGCCCGGGCCATTGGGCTGGCTCGGGTTGCGGGAATGAGAGAAAACACGGACAAATTTCAAACCGATCAGGGCGAGCAGAATCAGCAGGTAAACGCGCAGGGCCCACAGGGCGATGCGGACCATCGGTGTTGTCTTGATGCGCGGCATAACAATTTTAATCGGCGTTAGGAGGGCAATTCAATTCTTGCGCCCTTCATGAGGTCTTTGTAGCGAACAACCCCCAGCAGGTGATCATGCGGATCGACCACCGGCAGGATGTGGAATTGGTATTTGGCGAACATCGCCGCCAAATCCTCCCGTAGCGCGTCCCGCTCTGCTTTAACCACCGGCGAAATCATCAGTTCACCAAGGGAGGTACCCTCTCCTGCCGTTACCAGGTCGCGTAAGTCCACCAGGCCAAGTAGAGACTTTTCCTCGCCAGCCACGAGGTACAGATACGAAATGTTCCTGCGGTCACAGGGAGTGGACCGAAGCTTCTGTAAAACCTCACCCACCATGGCTTCTTTGGGAAACGCCTGAAACCTATCGCTCATCAGAGTCGAGGCCAGCACGTCGGCGTTCGACAGGACCGCCTCCACCCGTGCCGCCCGAGGAGGCGTCAGGCACTTCATGAGTTCAGTGACCTTTTGATGCGGCAGGTCCGAGAACAGGTCGGCTACCTGGGCCACCGACATAATGGCTAGAACCTGGCGGGCCTTCTCCTCCCGCAGGAAGGCGATGAGCTGACGCTTGGCACGCGGTTCGGCTTCGACCAGCACTTCGGCAGCTTTATCCGGGTCAAGTGCGGCAAACATAGCCTGCTGCTCGTCCCCTGAGAGCACCTCCAGTGCGTCGGCCAGGTCCTCGCCCGGAAGCTCGAGCGCTTGTTCGCGAGCCACCGAAAGCGTAACAATGTCCTTGGTGCGATCTTCAACTGATAGCGGCTGAACATACCGCCACGCGATCAATTGGTCCTTGCCGGAAATAAACCGTTTCAGCCCCCATTTCCGCAGAAATCCGTGAAAGGAAATGTCCACATGCACCAGAATCATTCTTCCTTTGGAATAGAGCAGGTGGACGTCGTTCACCACTTCCGTTCGGCGCCCGTCGATGTCCAGAATGGTTTGCCCCATCAAGTGTTCGTTGAGCAGGATCCAACCCGGTTGGTCCGCGAATTTCGGATAAGGTCCGCCGGCCGGGTTAGGCGCGATAAAAATCGCCTCTTCTTCGATTCGCACCACTTTGTCCCAAGGGACCAATTCCGAGGGGTACCCGCGGCCATGCTCGATGTAGATGCCAACTGGTTCGGGATACGGTTCCGAAAGACGAAAGACCAGGTCAGTGAGCCGGCCATTTTTGGCATTGGTCTTGTCAAGGCGAATGCGCCGGTTGAGCAGCTCCGAGAAATAAAGCAGTTGAAAATCCTCGTAGGCCGCCGGCGAAGCACTGGGTCTTATTTGGTTATTCTGTTTGTTGTTCATTGACGCTCCTATTTGCCGGAACCAAACCAGTCCGGAAAGAGCACTGAAACCCCGTAAGCCGTGGAGATGAGAATGACAAAGGCGGTGATACACCAGTTGGCGATGTTTTGAGAGCGAGTATTGACGTGATCGCCCATCAGAGGCTTATCATTGAGGAGCAGGATTAAGAACATCAACGCCGCGGGCAACAGGGTTACGGCCACCACTTGAACAAAAATGGTTACTATGTTTTGAACATCGATACTGGCAATCAGTGACACCACGCCCGCGGACATGAGCATCAGCACGTAGGCCACATAAAACCAGGGGGCTTCACGGACTGTTTTGTTCAGTGAATGGGCCCAGCCGAAGACCTCGCCCAACGCCCAGCTCGTGGCCAGTGAAATGCAAAGTGCGCCCAACAGCCCGGCATCGAACAAGCCGATGGCGAAAAGGCCCTTGGCCCAGGTTCCCCACTGTCCATGCAGCACCTGCGGCATCAACGCGGCCGTTTTGGCCGCCGAGTCGATCTCGCGAAAACCTCGACTCTGGTCGGGATAGAAATGAAAAACCCCAGCCGTCGCGATAATGATGAAAGCCGCCACCACACAGGTCATGAACGAGCCAAAGAACGTATCGAATTTGCCATACTTGATGTCTTTGATATCAGTTCCTTTATCCACGACAGCGGATTGCTGAAAAAAGATCTGCCAGGGCGTGATAGTCGTACCGATATTGGCCATGATGAGCGTGAGCAAAGCCACCCCCGTCATTCCAAAATTGAAGTCCAGCCGGAAAAAACCTCTCCCAACGGCGGTCCAGCCTTCCTTGACGTTGCCAGTGTGCATCGCCCAGATGGCGGCAGGCACATAGACCAGATTGAAAAGGCAGAAGAACAAAGTGATCTTTTCGAAAGTCCAGTAGCGGCCGCTGACGACAATGCCCAGCAGCAGAAAAGTGACCGCAAAAAAGGTGATCCACGGGGGGATGTTGAACAGGCTCATGGCCTGGGTCATGCCGATGTATTCGGTGACCAGGGTGAGCCAATTAATGACCGCCAGATCAAAAATGGAGAACCACCCCCAGAACCTGCCAAACCCGTCGAAGATCGCCTCGGCGTGACCGCGTTTGGTAACCGCTCCGAGCCGCACCGTCATTTCCTGCACGTAATAGGCCATTGGCAGCAGGATGATAAGCACCCACAGCAGCTTAAACCCTGTTTTAGCGCCGGTCTGCGCGTAGGTGGAAATGCCGCCGGCATCGTTGTCGGCGATCATGGTGATAATCCCCGGCCCCAGTGCAGCCAGGAACAGGATCGTCCGCCGGTTGAATCTGCGGAACTGATGGATACTTTTGCTGATCCAGTACATAACAGGTTACCTGTCGGAAAAGGCCGTAAGTTAGCACGACCCAACTGGCGAGAGCATAGGCCCCAATAACGCCGGAGCGTTACTTAAGATTTCTTAAGGATTGCAGCGCGCGTGGGTAAGGGTGCCTGAGAACTCCTAACCAGCGCAGTAGAGGCGCTCTGGATAACAGACCTAACTTGCCGGCAGGCGTCCCGGCCTGATCGGGTTAGTTGGCCGCGGCAAAGGCCCTGTCCTGGGCAGGTGAGGACAATTCGACCACGAATGAGCTTTGCCGCACAGGGATCGTCCGGTGCATGATGGCCTCCAAATCTTCATCCAGGCGGGTGTCGGCCCGTCGTAAATGGTGATGCGAGTAAACTTAAGCTCGACCGGCAATTTGGCCACCTCGCAGTTGAACTTCCTGAATTCGGGACGTTCTTTTTGCATCGTTCTACAAACGCCTGTTTTCCTATGCTGCTTTTATGACGATACCGGACGGATCTGCAACCGAAAAGTGCTTCCCTGGCCGACCTCACTTTTGAGCTCAACGGTCCCTCCTATGCGTTCGATGCACCACTTTACTATCGCCAGGCCTAGACCAACACCGCCGTCTGCACGTGAGCGAGCTTTGTCCACACGATAGAATCGTTCAAAGATCTTCTCGCGGTGTTCGGGCGCAATGCCGGGACCCTGGTCGGTGACTTCCATGCAAATGGCATCGGCTCCCTGGTAAGCGCGCAGCAGTATGGGTTTGGCTGGCGGACTATACCGGATCACTGGTGTCCGGATATTAGTAATTGAAAATCAATTGGTTGCGGATGTCCTCATCTGAATCTTGTGGACCGCTTTCCTTAAGCACTTGATCCAGAGGCTCTTTTGAAAAAGCGTTCACGCTCAAAACTTGCAAAATGCT
>DASYXT010000008.1:0-4006 GCA_035934555.1 Verrucomicrobiia bacterium
CGCGGTCATGAACACCACCACCGCCAAAAATGCGAGGGGGAGGATTACCGACGGTGTGTGAATCATGGGCAGGTCGCGGACCACAGCCCTTTGCAGCAGGGCAAAAAGAACGCCCATCATCGCCACGACCAACCACAGGTGTGGCTGGCCGGGCAGGAAAAACACAACTGCCGTCGTGTTCCACGACAGGAACATCATCGGATGGTGCCATTTCATGAACAATGGCACCGAGAGAGCCATCAATACCAGCCCTACCGCGGAAAAGGACACGAAGTCCAGCGGTGTCGCCAGCATGTAACCCACCATCAGCGCCAGGGGCAGGATGATGGCATACGTGAGCAGGGCTCGAATGCTATTGCCGGTGCTGGTCATGGAATTACTTTGCTTGCCTTAAATTCTCTACTGGTTTATGCATCGACTCGCGACGAACGAATTCGCCATTCAGCCCAGGATTAGACCGGAAAGGGCTGTCAGAAGCAACAACAAAGGTCACGAGCAGGGGTGCTCTAAACTCTGTTTGAGACAACGCGCCTGGAGCTCTCCAGGTGCGCAGGTCAGGCTGGGGCCAGTGAAGACGATCCAAAGGCCCAAGCTTGATGAAAAAAATGCCCGAAGGCCTGCTACTAGCGTGGTGGTTGATGGGCAGAAAGCTTATCGGAGAAAGCTTGCGGGCCTGCCGCCGTTGGGATCCAGCGGCCAAGACAGCGCGCCCCAGCCGCCCAGTCCTGGGCGTTGGTGCGGAGGCAGCGGACCTCTCGAGGGGGCTAGCCTCTTAGAGTTGGCCCACCTGCCCGGTCAGGAAGCGGATCACCAAATTAATACGTCGGCTCATCTTTTCTTTGAAAGCCGGACAGGTGCTCTCACGGCGCTTGGACTGGCGTCGTGCCCAGGCCCGATATTCCCCCTGTACGGCCCGACGCAGAACCCCCAGCACGGTCGTGGCAACGGGATGGCATACGCGACAGCGGTCCTCCCCCGCACTGACATCTAAACGGTAGTGCAACCCGTTTTCAATCGACCAGTATAAGCGAGCTAACTCCAGCAAACGCGCCCCATCGGCTTGCTCCGGGCTCAAACTGGTGATGAGCCAGACCGTCTCGACTTCCTGCTTGCCGTTTTTGAGCTCGCGAATGCGATCCAAGCGGGCCAACTGCAAGACGTGGGGGAAGCCCATTTGCTCGGGCGTGAGGCTCTGAACGGCCACGCCGCGCCACTCAATACGGCCGTGTCCGGCCTCCACCTGCAGAAGTTGAGGGGGAAAAATCTTCCGGAAGGAAGTGTCGGGCCTGTTCCAGCAACCCGCTTTGGTTGCCTTTGACAAACAGGGCGAAATCCCCTCCTCCTTCCTGCACGACCGTATGGGCGGTTTGCACCTGGGTATGCAGCGCGTCCATGAGGGCAATGGCTCCGTCTAGCTCCAGACGGTCCAACAGGGTTCGGCCAGCGGGAATCTCGTTGCTCTTATTATCCACGCGTTCGACCCCCAGCGTGCGTCCGCTCCGGGCATTGATGGCACCCACCAGTTGAGTGCCTTGGCTACCGCGCAGGGCCTTGCCATCCAACACCACCTCCAAGCCGTCCTGGCCACCGTGCCGAGCCCGTTGCCACCACCAGACCGCCTGTTGAAATTCCAGCACCGGTACCGCTTTGAGCACGCGGTAAATGGCATTTTCGGTCGGCGGCTCGTAGGTCCGCGTGCGCCGGTTGAACCAACAGCCCACCGCCGCCCGCTGGGTCGGGGTCAAATCCCGCCCGAAGGTAGCCACCGCCCGATGACCCCCTTCGCCCCCGCTCAGCAGATAAGCAAAGACGATGGTCAAGACCGTGGCCTGCCGATGCCGCAAACCCCGGGGGCGGCGGCTCTCGGGCACCTGCTGCTGCATCACCTGCCGGAAACTGCCCAGATCCTCCTTGGCCATCAAGCAGCCGGGCTCAATCTCTCGCTCATACTCTCGCAGCGCCTCGGGCAAATGACGGCCCCGCAGCTTGCGCGCGGCATGCTTAACCAACTCCCGCACATACAGCTCTTTGGGCCGCTCATGCAGCTCATAAAAATCCTCGGCTACCCGTTTGAATCCCGAGGTCAAACCGACAGCCTTCCATCCTCCGGCCTTGTAGGCCGTTCCCCGGAATAGTTGCCGGTCCACAAAACTCTCCACCAACACAATGGGATGCCCATAGGCGGCCTGCCAATCCACCGATAATCGCGCCGCATTCAAGCTCAATACTCGACTGGCCAGATTGGGATAGCTCCCAGCGGGTGCCAGGAGGCAAAACCGAGCATTGTTGGCGACCAAAGGCAGACGCCCACGCCGCTGATTATCGTTCCAGCCAATCCAGACATCGCGCGCCCTGACCCGATAGGCCGCCGCAGCCCAGCCCAGCAGCGCTAACCATTCGCCACGATACTCGGCCACGTAACAAAGTCGCTCGCCCACCATGGACGCGTTCTTCAGATAATGGTGCTCGCTAACCAATTGCTCCCACCGGCTTTGTTCGTTGGACAACGCCAAACGCACTACCACCTCGTCTAAAAACGCCTTCTCGATTGGATCTGACAAACTCAGTTGCTGCTTGCGCATGCCAACGAGCAGAACAAAAACAAACAGCCATGTCCAGCGCCAAGCCTATTTCAATGCCGACCAACGGTTTGGGTGAAGGCTAGAACCGCCCTGTACTACGACCCGGATACCTTTTGCCCGCGGCCTGCCGCGCCGGCTGGGAATGCCCGGCGCGAGCCGCACGAGAGACCGAGCGCGGCAGGCGAAGAGGCGGGATAAAAGGACAGCCAGGAAGCGGTCGCATGTGAGGCGCCAACCGTGAGGACGGGGGTTGTACGAGGAGCCCTTTGGAGTTGGGCCCTGGCTCGGTCCTGCGGCGGCCGGCACACTCTGTTTCTCATGGACCTGTCTGCTTCCATGCGCGTGACTATGCCGCGCACGCGGAGCTGCCGCTCAACGTAAATTGCTTTTCGTTGAACATATTTGGCGAAGCGAGGGCTTCCAAAGCGGGCTGGGCCGGGCAGGCCGGAAGCCTGCGATAGAGCAGGCTTCGCGGCCTGCGCGACAACGCGATTGAGGTTGCGAGGATGCATGCGACGGGTTCTTTATAGGGCCGTGTCGAACGACCAGGACCGGCTTATGAACGAATCTCGCAGGTTGCGGCCAACGAACCAGGCCATGTCTCGTCGCCAGGCGCTCGGCCTGCTTACGGCGACGACCGCAGAGCTGGCGGCGGGTTCCTCGCTCGTAGTTTCTGGTCAGGAGACGACACTAAAGATTTTGACCGTAATCCCCACGCCTCAGTTTGAGTTGTCGCCGTATCTCTACTTGCAGTTTATGGAGCCGCTCGGAGCTACGGATGGCTCAGTCGAGGCGGCGTGGGACCACCTGCGCGATCGGTGGCGACCGGACCTGGTTAGTGTAACGCGCGAGCTTGCGCCGACGATGCTTCGCTGGGGCGGGATTTTCTCGGACTATTATCGCTGGCGCGAAGGAGTCGGACCGCGCCAGCGGCGGCCGCTCATGCTTAACCTGTGCTGGGGTGGTGTGGAGTCCAACCAGGTCGGCACGGCCGAGTTCGTAGATTTCGCGCGGCAGGCAGGGGCGGAACCTCTTGTGTGCGTGAATTTCGAGTCAGATGGCCGCAAGCGATATATAGAGGCAAAAGGCAGCCTGCGCACCGCCGACGCCGGGGAAGCAGCGGCATGGGTCGCTTACTGCAACGACCCGGCCAATCCCCAGCGCCGGGCTCATGGCCCGGAGCAACCGCTCGGCATAAAGCATTGGCAAATCGGCAACGAAACCTCATACGACCGGAACGGGTTCGAGCTGGAAACCGCGGCGAAGAAGACGGTCGAATTCGCCAAAGCGATGCGGCAGGCCGATTCTACGATTCAACTGATCGCGTGGGGTGACAGTGGTTGGGCGGCACGCATGGTAGAGGTTGCCGGCGAGCACATCCAATTCCTGGCGTTCCATCACATGTTCGACCCCGACGACGCAAC
>DASYXT010000062.1:0-1804 GCA_035934555.1 Verrucomicrobiia bacterium
CTCGTGCCGCGCTTAGTCCTTGGTAATAGCACGTTCAGGGGTAATCGACGCGCGGCACCCGGCGCACCTGGCAATCTAACCTCAATCCTAATCCCAATCCTAATCTCTCCGTGATCCTGTGCTCTCTGTGGCCACTCATTCGGGTTCCCAATGAAAAATGCTCAATGCTCAATGTCTCCCCTCCCGCCGGTAGGGCCGAGCGCTGGTGGGGCCGAGCCTCCCGCCAGGCCGTTTCGCTCGCGATGGGTGGGGCCGAGCCTCCGGCGACGCCGTCTCCCTCTCATTAACACCCCGATTCACCGGGGTTCGCCTTAGCCTTCAGCCTTCAGCCTTCAGCCTTTCCCATTCCTGGACACCCGCCCCATTTTGATACACCTCCCCCTCTCCCCATACAGCAAACCACGTGCCTCCCAGCTCGAAAACCACCCGAAAACCCTCGCCTTCCCGTTGGCACGCGTCAAGCTTTAACCTTGACCCAGAATTAAGTACCAGGTGGCGGAGGTGCCACTGCCGAGTAAAGCAGCCGGACCCCGCCACCTCTAACCGAAAGACAGATTCTCATGAAAGGGGAACCCACAAACCCTCCGCTCCTATCGCCCACAACCACCTGCACCCTCGCCCCCATCCTCACCCTGGGCGCCGCCTGCCTCGATCACCACGCCGAACCCTGCATCAAGGACATCGCCCTCCTCGGAATCGGCATTGCCTACGACAACTCGCCCCACCAGGAACTCGTCATCACCACCGACAACCTCCTCGACACCCACCAACCATCCATCCCCTTCCCCATCCCAAGCCTCGGCAAACTTGCCTGGGCCAAATTCCTCTACCTCTTGCAGGGCCACGACTCCCCCCACACCGTCACGGTCTCCCCTCCTGCGACGATCTCTTTCCAGTTCCCTGCCGACGCCCACTGCATCTTCCACTGGATGGACCGCATCGGCTTGCGCATCCCCAACAACACCGCCAAGCAGCTCGCCGTCCTCCTTCTCGCTCTCGCCACAGCCTTCGCTTCCGGCCTCGGCGACGGCGATAACGACGACGACGACCCCACCGCCGACCGCCATACCCCAGTCCGGACCTGCAGCGTCCACCTGTCCAGCCTGTACTATTCCACTCTTAAAACCTGACCCCCGGCGTGCCACGGAATTTTTGGAGTTCACTCGAATGGCTCCCCGGCCAGACCGCCATCCCGGCTGTCTGGCACGATTACCTCGGCGAGAGTTTTAACCACTTCAAAAATCTCTGCCTCCAGCAAGACCCCATCCTCCCAAAATTTGTCACCTGCCCTCGCCAGTGCGGCTGCCGCCACTACATCATCCATCGCCACGACAAATCCGCCGCCGTCGGCGTCTGCATCTGTGACACCCACCACTGCCCGGACATCCCACTCACCATCGAAGAAATCACCCCGTTCGTTGTGGACTGGCACCGCCTCGGCTACGCCATTTCCCGCGCGCTCAACTGCACCCCCGGCATCACCACCCTCTGCCCCGCCAACACCAAACAGATCGGCTCCTGGTCCACCGCTGCCGTCCCCCTCATCCTGACCGTCCAGCACGACCGCCCCCCATTCCGCAGCGCCGTCGCCGAACTCGCCGCCAGCATCCATAGACCTTTCATTCTCCTCACCCCAACCATGGCCCTCCCCGACGCCGTCTGCCTCGCGTACCTCCACGATGCCGGCGCAGCCTTGTTCGATCTCCAGTCCATCCTCACCTTTACACCGTCCGGCGCCCTCGTCCCCCTCAAAACCCCCGGCGAACTCTTCGCGCAATTCACTCCCCAGCCCAAAGAAATCGAT
>DASYXT010000075.1:0-176725 GCA_035934555.1 Verrucomicrobiia bacterium
ACGGACCGCCTCGGCACGAGCAGAGACCGCCGAAGAGCGATCCGAATCGAGACAGACGAAATGACAGGTTCGAGTAACGCGTTGCAAAACCCGTTTCTCGGCAGTGGTGAGTCAACCCCGAAGAAACGAAGAATTTAAGATGGGGAAACGGAAACTTTTTTACCGGTTGACACCCGCCCTAATGGGTGACCCGGTTCTTGGTTTTCCGGCATAACGGCGAACAGGCGCTCCGGTCGCTCAGAGTCTCTCCAGGTCCGGCGATTTCATTGATATCCGGCGCTTCGGGCACAGCAGTTGAATCGCCAATGTGTCCAGGAGCCAACAAAATCTGCGGGCAAACCTCTGCCCAGACGCGGGCGAACGGTGTGCACGACTGCGTGAGTCTCACGCGTAATGCGTGGGAATAACGCGCGTTCCCTGAGCCAGCGACCAAGGGTTCGCAGGAAGCCCTTCCTGGCATCATTTATGCTAATTTGAATTGATGGTCTTATGAGAAACCGCTTGACGTAATAACTAAGGTCTGCCAGAAAAGTCTCAAGATTAACAGCACTTGTGCTGCTAATTTCACTCGGAAGGGTAACTAATATTAGACTTCTCAAGCAGAATGCATTCCTTGGCAGGTTTGCGGCGGTGACGTTCAGTCTGTTTATGTGCATCCAATCAGAAGCGGCAACACCGCTCCCGGACGACCTGCAACTCGTCCCGCCGAACAGTTTGCCAGCCCAAGCAACCGGCTCTCGGTCAAAATGTGGGGCCAGTATCCGCCGAGTCCTTACAACTGGCTGGCAGGGGCGGACAACGTGCTTTATTACCGCTCGGCGTCTTTGGGCACGAATTTTGTTCTGATAGACGACACCCAGGTGGATTATGCTGCGTTAAATATGAACGCCGCGCCCATGGACGCGAGTGGCCCGCCGATGCCGGGAGGCGGCAATGATGGCGGCACCAATTACAGCGGGGGAGGCTTCAAAGGCCCGAAGTACGGGTCAAATGACCTTTATCTGCAAATCAACCTTGATACCAACAATCCCGGGAACGTGGACCTTACTCTGTATGGAGCGACCAACGGATATTGGGAACTCCTCACAAAAACGAACCTGTTTGATAGGCAGCCGTGGAGTTTCAACGAAATCCTTTACGACGATGGAACCACCAACACCCTCTCCTATCCACCTGTGCCCGACGTGTTCCCGCCCATCGAGTTCTTCCGAGCGGTCAGCGGCAATAACGTTGTTTCCATTAGCCCCAGCCCCTACTACTACATTGCCATTGAACCAGACGCCCAAGGGCTTGGCGCCCAGAACGGCCTCTTCACAATCAGTCTCCAAGACGACAATCCAAAGGACGTAACGGTGCTTTACCGCGTGAGCGGGAGAGCCGTTCCCGGGGCGGATTACAGCAATTATCCGGGCACAATAAATTCCAATTTCATTGGAAGCGTAACCATTCCTGCTGGCAACCAATCGCAGACGGTAACGGTCCAACCTTTCCACGACCCGAAAATCGACTTTGATGAGCCAGCAATCTTCACCGTAATCCTAACCAATGGTTACGTGGTGGACCCTGCGAACTTCGCCGCCCCCATCATTATCCGCGACAACTTCGACAGCCCTTACGGCCCGTTTAGCATTGTTGGGACCAATGTGCCCGCTCCAGCCAGTATTGATTACCACGCCCCAAAACAGTCGCTGCTCATTGGCGTGAATTTCGAGGGCCAGACAACGAATTTTGCTCTGCTCAATACAAATAACGTCCTTAGTTACTGGTCTGGGGTGCAAGGTCTCCAGGGCGAAGTTAAGTTCACTACCGTGAAGTCCGCGCTCGGGGCATTCACGAACGGGGACGTATATTTCGATAATGACAGTCCTGGCGGCATCGGTTGGCTTTCGGCAAACGGGAACACGTGGAATACAAACTGGTGCGTGTTGACCAATGAGACGGACCCGGTCCAAGGCAGCGTCTATATTGACCAGACTGGCGTATGGAGTAACAGTCTGCTAGCAGTCACCAGCGACGGCCCTCCCGAGTATAGTGGCACGCGTGGCGTGTGGCGGATTATTTCGCAGACCAACACTGTCCAGTTGGCCCGGATTAGCACGACTCACCTTGAGGGGCTGCTGACCTTATCGAACGACCAACGATATGGACCATGGGCGGGGAAGCTGCTCACCGGCGATGAAAACGAGCATGTCATCTATGCCATTAACACCAACGGCGTTTCGGTCCCTTATTTTCTGGGGATTGACCCTGACGCCTTCAAGATTATTCCCGCTACGCAGAATCTCTATTGCGTGAACTACGTGGACAACAACCCCGCACAAAGCAGGATTTTAAAAATACCAAGCGCCTATTTGACAAATTACGTCGGTGACATTTTGGTGGAGCAATCAGGTGAGGCATCCCCAAATCCAGCTTTATTCATAGTCCAGTGGAATGGCACCAACGCCTTTAACATATGGACTATTAACGTCCCAACATCGTGGGGCCATTTTGAAGGTGTAACCTTTGCTCCGATTGACCTTAAACCTGTATGACAATGAACATATGAAGCTATTCGCGTTGGGAGGGGTTGTGGCCGTGGCCAGTTATGCTGTGTTTGGCCAGGGCACTTTCATCTACGACCAGCAGTCTTCAACTGACGAAATCTTGCCTCAGTATGGCTCAGGAGTATTGCTTCAAGCAACGCTTCCCGCAGGCCAAACATTTACACCTTCGTTGACAGGCATTGATTTTATTAGGCTAAAATTCAATGATGCCGATTTGCTGGACGGTCTCGGGGCCACGATTTACTTAGACCTACGAGCAAACTCGCTCACCGGTTCTGTCTTGGGCGTTACGATGCCCGTGACCATAGGCAATGCTTTTAGGGGTGTAACGAACTTCTTCTTTCCGAACACCATTGCCCTTACTCCCGGCGACATGTATTGCTTCCAGGTATTCGTGACCGGTGGACCGTGGAATGTTGATGTCGCTTCATATGGGTATATCGGCGGTTTTCGTTACTCCCAGGGAGGGGCTACGGGCGGTGACTTCTGGTTCCGCGAGGGGCTTTACGTTGTGCCGGAGCCGGGTGCAACCGCGTTTGGCGCGTTAGCCGTTCTTATGCTGGCGGCCCGGCGTGCGGTGAGGCGTTGGCAGCTATGAAACTAGCCTGGATTTCACCATCATTATGGTTCGTGCTTGCGTGGGCTGCTCAAGGCCAAGGGTCGTTCATCTATGACCAACAAGGCCAGGGGACCCTTTGGTTCGACCAGCAGTCCTCGACTAATGAAAAGGGGTAGAACCTCCAATATTCTCGTCTTTAAAACTTAATTTCGAGTTCCCGCGCCGCCGCCTCATTGCTGAACCGAATCCAAACCAAATGGTCGGCAGCCGAGTACTCGACTTCAGAAACCGGTGTTCCGCCTAATGCGACCGCTTTCGGGGCCGCATTCAGGCCGCCGAGCAAAACCACGGCCGGCGTATTCGCCGCGCCTTCGACCGCCAGTCGGAGTTGGTTTGTCGCTGCGGGTCTTCTCAAGGCTTTGCAGGCCGCAGCCAGCACGACCGGTTCCTCAGGGTGAACGGCATCGAGGTCCAGCAGGAAAACGCGGCTGCCAGGGGCCAATGAAACCTCGCGACGCACGCGCAATTGCGCATCGAACAGGTTAATGAAGCGGCCGGGCAAAACCTTCGGGTCGCCGGCAACCGACTCGTCCAGGCCCGCCCCGACAACATAGGGGCCGCGGCGGAGCAGCAGATGATTTGCCGCTCGCCAGGGCAAACCGGCGGCGATGGCTGTAGCTCGCACCCGCGTGGCGACTTGCTCGCCACCGTCGGCCTTGCCCGCCAACGCCGCGGGATCGGCGCGCCACCAATACACACGCCCGCGCCCAACCGGCGCCGCATTGGTGGTGTCGCCTGTGCCAAAGGTTTGGTTGTTCACTCCCAGTTGCTCGAACAGGTGTTGGCGAGGCGTGGCGTAACTCCGTCCATCGCTGTTCCACCATTCCCGGACATGGTTGTAGGGATCGGCATCATCATCGACCACCAGCAGCGTGCCTCCGCCCTTGACCCAGTCGGCGAGCGCCACGTTCACCTCGGGGCTAAGCGGCTTTTGCCCGTGGTAACTCAGCAGCAATACGTGAAAGCCCTCCAGGTAATTCGGCACCGTCAGGTTTTCGAGCTGAACCGGAGTCACCGGCATGCCGCGTTTGAGCAACGGCAACGCCAGGCCGTAGAATTGACTTAGGTGTTCGTCGCTGCCGTTCGGTTCCCCTCGTTCGAACATGAGTGAATCGCTGACCACTACGCCCAGGCCGGCGGTGCCGCAATCCCAGGCCACTTTCGATTGGTTCATGTCGTTGAGCGCATTCATCACCACTTGCAGCTCGGTGGCGTAGGCCGGCGGGATCGGTTGGCGCTGGTCCCGGGGCAGGCCGCGCGGATAACGCCCCGCAAAGATACGTTCCGGCCAGGGCGCCACTTCGTACCGCCAGACTTCGGGCTGAAACAGCGACGCGGTAAGGGTTGATTCCCAGTTGCGCCGGTAATCGTTCCAATCGTGATTGGGGTTGTCCTCGACCGGATCGTTCAGGTACCAAACCCGACGGCCGGTCGAGCGGACCAGGTTTTGCATCGCGCCGTATTCCAGGAACGCCGTTTCGAACGTGCGCTCTCGCAACTCACCCCGATAAACATTCGGGGTGCGGGAGGTGCCGGTCCAGACCTGGGCGATATAGCCGTCGCACCCGTTCAGCCGGGCGAGGCTGGATTCCGGGCTGACGATGCGCCAGTGCGCGTAATTGAGCAGGCTATGGGTCGGCACGTAACAGCGGACCTGCCGGCCGGTGCGCCGGTTGAACTGCTGCACGTAATCGAACACCTGCTGGAGCGCGCGCCGATAGAGAAAGTACTTCAGCTTGGAAGCGCGCCATTGGGCGTCAACGCTCGAATGCGGCGGCTGCCATGCCTCGTGATAATAGCTTTGCCATTCCCGCTTGAACCCGGCGCTGTAACCGTCCTGCACCCAGAACTCGGGTTCTTCGAGGTGAATGGCTTCGGCGCCGGCATCCAGCGCCCGTTGCACACCCACGCACAAGTAATTGCCGTAATTTGTGCCCGGGCACATGTAGAAGACATCAGCGCTGTTGCCGTGATGGTGCGGGTGGCCGTTGCGGTCCGTCTGCTCCTCGTCTTCGTGCCGCACGCCGTCAAACTTGCCCTCGATATAATCCTGGTACTGCCCCCAGGCGACGCCGGTCATGACGTGCACGCGGTAACCGTGGTCGCGCCAACTGGCCAGCCGTTCCGGCAACCGCGCATCAATCCCATAAACCAGGGCGACATCGGAGCGCAAATTGCCGGCGCCATTCCAGGCCTGGCCGGTCTGAAAGCAGGTCCGCTCGAGGGCCTGTGCGGGATCGGTGGCGAAGATAGCCGAAGGGTCCGCGGCGGCCAGTGAACCGGCTGCCAGCGATATAAGCACAGCCACAAAGGAGAGCATGAGATTCAGAGCTGAAGCTTTCCGTCTTCATAGATGGCCTCGACGGTAGTCGTCACAACAAAAGCATAACCATGCTTGCTGGGGCATGCAAGCGCGGTAACGATGCACCCGAACACTCACCCTCGTTTCCGCGCCACGCCCGCCCGCAGCGCCGCCCGGCATACCGCCTGGGCCACCCGCCGCACGACCTCCCGGTTAAACACGCTGGGCACGATGTACTCCGGGCTGAGTTCGCCGGGGGCGATGCAGCCGGCAATCGCCTGCGCCGCCGCTTGCTTCATGGATTCGGTAATGTGGCGCGCGCGCACATCCAGCGCGCCGCGAAAGATTCCCGGAAAGGCCAGGACATTATTGATTTGATTTGGATAATCGCTCCGCCCGGTGGCCACGATATGCGCATAGCGGGCGGCTTCCTCGGGCATGATCTCCGGCGTGGGATTGGCCAGCGCAAAGACAATCGGCCGCCGCGCCATCACTTTTAGATCTTTGGCTTCGAGTGTTCCCGGTCCGGACACCCCGATAAAAACATTGGCTTGGCGCAAGGCATCCTGAAGACAGCCCCGGACCTGGCGGGGATTGGTATGATGCGCGAGCCAGGCCTTGCTCTCGTTGAGGTTCGGAAGCCGGGCCTGGTGCAAAATCCCCTCACGGTCACAGACCACGACGTCCCGCGCGCCGCCGCGCAGCAGGATGCGGGTAACGGCCACGCCGGCAGCGCCGGCGCCCGACAGCACAATCTTCAGGCGTTCGAGTTTCCGGCCGGTCAACCGCAACGCGTTGAGCAGGGCCGCCAACACCACCACGGCGGTGCCATGCTGATCATCGTGAAAGACCGGAATGTCCAATTCGTGCTGCAGCCGCTCTTCGATCTCAAAGCAGCGTGGAGCGGAAATATCTTCCAGATTAATGCCGCCGAAGCCGACGGCGATGCTTTTGACTGCCTGGACAATTTCCGCCGGCTCTTTCGTCGCGAGGCAAATGGGGTAGGCGTCGATGTTGCCAAATTCCTTGAACAACATGGCCTTGCCTTCCATGACCGGCATGGCGGCGGCCGGGCCGATATCGCCCAGGCCCAACACGGCGGTGCCATCGCTCACGACGGCAACGGAGTTGCTCTTGATGGTGAGTTGCCAGGCTTTGCGGCTGTCGGCGGCAATCGCTTCGCAGACACGCGCCACCCCCGGGGTGTAGGCCATCGAAAGCGTATCGCGGGTCGTGAGCGGAACCTTGTTTTGGATGGCGAGCTTGCCGCCCAAGTGCAACAGAAACACGCGGTCAGAAACGTTGATCACCTTCACGTCCGCCAGCTTCTTTACCGCCGAGACCAGTTCCTCCTGGTGGGTTCCATCGCGCGCGCGAACGGTGATGTCCCGCGTCATTTGCCTGGTATCCGGCGAGACGATGTCCACGGCGCCCAGGTCGCCGCCGTGTTGACCGATCACATTGACGACCTTGGCGAACATGCCAATCCGGTTCGGATACGCCAGGCGCATGGTGAAGGTATGACTGACGCTGGGCGCGGACGTTTTCATATTATTATAGGCACAAGCGCCGGCCACAGCAGGGGTTCAAAGCGTCCTCGTTGGCGCTATGCGCCGCCTGGCAGCGCTGCCGCCGATGATTGACCTGCGGAGAGCGCGCGTCAACTCTGCGAACGGAACCCGCTAATCCATTCATTAACCGGAAGGCCGGCGTTTGATCCTGGCCAGGAACGTCTTGTGCAGCAGGTCGGTTTCCTCGAGCAAGGTAGGCTCCAACTCGGCCAGACGGTTTGGGAGATCCAGGCTGCCGTGTTTTACCGCCATGACGTAAATATTGCTTTCTACTAACGAGCAAACCAGAAAATGCCGCCGTACGCGGAAGAAATGAAAATGACGCGAAAACTCCGGCTTGCCACGAAGCAGGTTGGGATTGTCGCGTAACCGTTTGAGCGCTTCTTCTATCTGGTCAATGTATTCTTCGGCCACCGCGGACCCCCAACGCTCTACGGAGAAGCTGCGAATCTCTTCAATGTCGCGGGCCGCCCTGCGGGAAATGGCCAAATGAACCATTATTTCCAGCCCTGTTTGTCACGGCGTTGGCTTTCCTTGAGGGTGGCGCGGAGATTACCGGTGAATTCGACCACGCGTCCGTGGATGAGATCGCGGTACCCTTCGAGAATCGCATCGCGCATCTCCGCCGCCTCCAGGCGCTCTTTCTTTTCGCGGAGCAAGTCGCGGAGGAATTCGCTGGGGGTGGCAAAAAGGGTCCCATCACCGCAATTCCGGTCGATAAATTGGCGGAGTTCGTCCGTCAGAGATAGATTGATGCTGCTGGCCATGCTGCAAAAGCTTGAGTTTGTTTTTTTTACATACACTATGGCGTCTTGGCGAAAAATGTCAATAAACGCCATGGGTGCCACATACCATTGCGGAAGCACACCTGGAGTGCAGTGTGGGTCAGTTCTCGCCCAATTCCGCCCGATGCCACCAACCGCCGCCCAGTGCTTGAAACAGCGCGGCCGTATCGGAGAAACGATTGGCTTCGGCTTGCACCACATTCAGTGCCGCCTGCTGGTACGATTGCTCGGCTCCTAGTAAACCCAAATAACCCGCATAACCCGCCTGGAACTGTTTCTTCGCCAGGTCCAGCGTGGTTTGGGCCGCGTCCCGGGCCGTGGCGGCGGTCTGCAGCGCAGTGGCATCTTGCTGCAGCGCGTTGAGCGTATCGGCGACATTCTGAAACGCGGTGAGGACCGTCGCGCGATACTGTTCGGCGGATTGCGTAAAGGCCGCGCGCGCCGCCCGTTCCCGGTGCAACAAGGTGCCACCCTGGAATATGGGCTGGGTGACGCTGCCGGCCAATGTCCAAAAGCCGCTGCCGTCGGCGAACATGCGGCTGGCCTGCAACGCCATTGCCCCCGCATCCGCCGTCAGGGTGATGTTGGGCAGGCGGTTGGCCACCGCGATGCCAATCTCCGCGCTCGCTGCGTGCAGATTCTGCTCGGCCTGCCGCACGTCGGGCCGTTGCTCGACCAATTGCGATGGCAGGCTCACTGGAAGCATCTGCGGGAGCCTCAGTGTGCCCAAATCAAAGGGCTCGTCCAGGCTCTCGCTGGGAAAACGTCCCGCCAGGGTGGTCAGCAAGTCATGCTGCTGAGCCAGTTGTTTGAGCAACGGCGGCAACGTCGCCGCTACTTGCGCCAATTGTGATTCCTGGGTCGCGACGTCCAACCGGCTGGCGTAGCCCTTTTCATATTGCACCTGTACGGTTTGCAGCATGTTCGAGTTGATCGCCACGAGGTGCCGCGTCGAATCAATCTGAGCGCGCAAGGAAGCTTCCTGAATAGCGGCGGCCACGACGTTCGCGCTCAGGGTGATATGGGTCGCGGCCAGGGCGAAGCGCGCTTGCTCCTCCTGGGCTTTCATCGATTCCATCGTCCGCCGGTTCAGGCCAAACACGTCCGGAACGTAGGAAACGCTTACCTGCGGGGTGAACAGACTGAAATAGGTGGCGGTTGAGTTCGGTATGGGCGCCAGCTCGGCAGAGGTTTTCTGGCGCGCAGCCGAGAAGCTGCCCGAGATGCTGGGAAAATAACTGCCCCTCTGCGCCAGCAGGTTTTCGTGCGCCGCGTTGAGGGCGGCCTGCGCCCCTTTGAGCGTGGGATTATTGCTGAGCGATAGCTCGATTAGGTCGTTGAGCGGTTTGGAATGAAACAACGTCCACCACTGGCCCGGGATATCCCCGCCATTGACGAACTGCTGCGGTTCTCCGCCGCTGACATTGGTGGTGCCAACCGTATTGGTTAGAGGCTGCTCCGTATAGCGGCTGACCTGGGGGGCGGCGGGCTCTTTGAAATTCGGGCCCACCGCGCATCCATTCAGCAGCAAGGCCGCAGCCAGCACGCTGCCGGTCAGCTTTCGTGCGTCGTTCATAGGTTTATTCCAATCACTTGAGGTCCAGTCTGCTTCACACTTCCAGCCGGTCTGTCGGCCGTGCCACAAGCGCGTAAAGCGCGGGCATTAAAAATACGCTGATGAGCAAACGCGTGAACAAGCCGCTGACGATGACCAGCGCGAAGGGCCGCTGCGAATCGGTCCCGACGCCCGTCGCCACGGCCGCCGGCAACAATCCCAAGGCGGCTACCAGCGCCGTCATCATGATCGGGCGCAGCCTCAGGATCGCGCCATCGCGAATGGCCTGCCGGAATTCCATGCCGCCCACACGCAGTTCGTTGACATAAGAGATATACACCACGGCCGTCTGCACGGAAACTCCGAATAGAGCCAGGAAGCCGATGCCGGACGATACGGAGAAAGGCGTGTGCGTCAGCCACAGCGCCAGAATCCCGCCCACCGGCGCTGATAACAACACGCCCAGCACGGTGATGAGCGGAAACTTGAAATTGCGGTACAGCGCGAACAGCAGCAGAAAAATGATGAACAAGGTCAAGGGGAGCACCAGGTTGAGCTGGCGCCGGGAGGCCGTGTAGTTCTTGTACTCACCGCCCCAATCGAGCCGGTACCCTTCCGGGAGGGGCACCCGGGCCTGGACCTGCCGCCGCGCGTCATCCACTGCTCCGGCCAGGTCACGGCCTTCCACCGAGAACTGCACGCCGATGTACCGCGAGTTGTCCTCGCGATAAATGAACGAGGCCCCGTTTTGAATACGAATGTCGGCAAATTCTTTCAGCGGCATTTGCGCGCCGTCGGGCGTGCTGACAATCAGGTTACGGATCTGCTCCGGGTTATCCCGGAATTGCGGTTCCAGGCGCGCAACCAGGTCAAACTGTTTCTCTCCCTGAACGACCTGAGTAGCGGCGGCGCCGCCCACCGCGGCCTCAATCAGACCGTTAATATCCGCAACGTTCAGGCCGTAACGAGCGATCTTGGCCCGATTGATATTCACAGTCAGGCTGGGCTGGCCGAGCTCCTGGACCAAGGTTATCTCTTTAATACCGCGCACGCCTTGCAGCACACGTTCGATGGCCCGGCCTTTGGCTTCGAGGGTATCCAGGTCCGGCCCAAAAACCTTCACTGCCAGGGCGCTCTTGAGACCGGTTTCCGCCTCGTCCACCGCATCCTCGGCGGGCTGGGTATAGTTGAAAATAATTCCGGGGAAGGCCTGGAGTTTATCATTGATCGCCTCAATCAAAGCGGCCTTGGTGCGATACGGCCCTTTCCATTCCCGGTACGGCTTGAGCCCGACGAAAAACTCGACGTTAAAAAACCCGGTCGGGTCGGTGCCGTCGTCAGGCCGGCCGTGCTCCGAAGCCACGACCGTCACCTCAGGGAACGAGTGGAGGATCTGCCGAACCTGCGGCGCTATCTTGCGCGATTCCTCAAAAGAGATCGTGTACGGCATGGTCGCGCGAACCCAGAGCGCGCCTTCGTCAAGGTGCGGCATGAACTCGGCTCCTATGCCGGGCACCAGCAGCAGCGACCCGCCTACCACCAGCACTGAGAGCTGTGTTGTTGCCCAGGGATGTGCCAGGCATGCGTCCAGCCCTTTGGTGTAGATGCGTTTGACAGCCTCAAACCCAGGGTTGTGCCGCTCGCGCACCCCTTTGCGAAAGGCCCACGAACACAACACCGGCAGAACCGTCAGCGTAATCACCAGCGACCCGACCAGCGCGAAAATCATCGTGTCGGCCATCGGCGTGAAGAGCTTGCCCGAAGGCCCGTGGAGCACATAAATGGGCAGGAACCCCGCGACAATCACCGCAACGGCATAAAAGATGGGCCGGTCCACTTCAGCGGCGGCGTCCGCAATGACTTCCATCAGGCTGTACGACTGCCCCCTGCGCGCGGCGAGCTGGCGGAAAATGTTTTCCACCATGACCACGGCTCCATCCACTAGAATGCCGAAATCCACCGCGCCGATGGACAGCAGGTTGGCCGAGACGTCACGCAGGTCCAGGCAGATGAACGCAAAGAGAAGCGCCAGCGGAATGGTGAGCGCTACGATTAGGCCTGCCCGCAAATCGTACAGGAAGAAAACCAGCACGATCGCGACCAGCAGCATGCCGCGCAACAGGTTGCGCTCCACCGTCTCGGTGGTCAGCGAAATTAAATCTGTGCGGTCGTAAAAGGTATGGACCTTGACGTCCTTGGGCAGGATGCTCCGGTTAAGCTCCTGGGTTTTGGCTTCGACCCGCTTGAGGACCTCCTGTGTTTTTTCGCCCGTGCGCATCAGGATCACCCCTTCAACGGCATCGTCCTGGTTCTGGTACCCGAACTGCCCGAGGCGTGGGGCGTGGCCGATCACCACCCGGCCCACGTCTTTCACCAGTGTGGGAATGCCGTTGTGTACCGCTAAAACCACGTTCCCGATATCTTCCGGCGTATGCAATCGGCCCAGGCCGCGCACGTAATAAAACTGGCCGCCTTCGGAATAAAACCCGCCGCCTGCATTGCCATTGTTGGCGGCCAGCGAAGTTACGATTTGGGGAATCGACAGGCCAGCCCCGGCAATTTTCGCCGGGTCAAACAGAACCTGGTACTGCATCGTCTCCCCGCCCAGTCCCGAATCGTCCGCAACACCCGGGACAGACTTATATTGGCGCTCGACGATCCAGTCTTCGATGGTCTTCAGTTCGAGCGGCGAACGGTCCGGGCTTTGCAGCACGTAGCGGTAAATCAGACCCGAAGGCGAAAAGAGCGGCGCGACCGACGGCGTCACCCCCGAAGGCAGGCTCAGGTCCGGAATGCGCTCGAACACCTGCTGGCGCGCAAAATAGTTATCCGTCCCATCGCGGAAGCTTAACCGCACGTCGGATAATCCGTAGAGCGAGATCGAGCGCAGGATGGTCATTTTCGGGATGCCATTCATCTCGACCTCGACAGGGACGGTGATGAGGCGCTCGACTTCCTCAGCGGCGTGACCGGGCCATTGCGTAATGATCTCGACCATCGGCGGTGACAAGTCGGGGTAGGCCTCGACCGGCAGGCGGTTCAGCGACCAACTCCCGGCGGCCAGCAACAACACCGTGGCCAGCAGCACGAGAAACCGCTGGCGCAATGACGACGCGACGATGCGGTTAATCACCGAGGTGGCACGTCTCGGTGGCTGCGGGACCGGTAGCTCGGGTGCGTTCACTGGGTTTGCAGGAATTGCAGGAACAGGCCGCCATCGACCACGACCTTGTCCCCTGCCGCGAGGCCCTGGGTGGCCTCGTAGTGGTTGTCCACACGGCTGCCCAACGTGATGCGTCGGCGGGAGAAGCTGCCGTCCGCATTGGCCAGATACACGAGCGGCAGGTCCTCATCGTCGCGCAGCACCGCGGAGACCGGCACCAGCAGCCCGGTTTGCTCACGACGCGAATGGATGCGCACCCGGACGTACATCTGCTTCTTCAGAATCTCCTTGGGATTGCGGGCCAGGACGCGGACGCTGATTGCGCGCGTCGCCGGGTCCACAATCGCCGAGATGTAATCCACGGTCCCGGCAATGTTGGTGGGCCAGGCGGTGGTGAGAATCTCGGCCGGGTCCCCGGCTTCGACCGCCGCGAGGTCCGACTCGAACAGGTTGGCCATGACCCAAACCTGGGAGAGGTCCGCCACCGTGAAGCATGGCGTCGTGCCGGCCTGCAGCAATTGACCGGGCGTGATTAGTTTTTCCACCACGGTGCCGTCCAAGGGCGAACGGATATTGCCGGCGATTTCCGGCAAGGGTTGGTTTTGCTGGATGGCCTGGATAATGGCCTCATCCACACCCAGCGAGTGAAGTTGCTCAAGGGCCGCCTGCCGGTCGGCCTCGGCGTTGGTCGCGTCGGTCTGTGCCTGCTCCACCTCTTTACGCGCTAGATTATTCTTCGACAGTTCGACGGCCAGTTCAGCAATGCGCCGGGTATTTTTCGCCGTCGCGACGGCTTTGCGATAGGTGCTGATGGCGGTGGCGAAATCGGGCGACGCAGCCGTCGCCAGCACGTCACCGGCCTTCACTTTGGCTCCCAGGGACACCACCAGCCGCGACACCGGCCCCGAGATCGGCGCCAGCACCGTCGTGGCCTGATCATTATCGAAGCTGACAATCCCCGTGGTTTCCACGGTCTGGCGGAAGGAGGACGGCTGGAGCGTTTCGGTGTGGATTTTCTCGCGTTGAGCGGGCGGCAACACCAGGTTGGTGGCCACGGCGGCTCTTTCGGGAGCGGCCTCAGCGGCTCCAGCCGGTGACGGAGCCGCCAGCGCCAGGCCGAGCGCGCATAGGCCCAGCCAGGAACGGCTTGGCAATCGAAACACACAACGCCTGCGGCAGCGCCGCGGCGCACAGGTTCCTCTGACGTTCATTTGGTGAATTGCACGGGCAGTTAGTCCGCCCGAGATAGAGTTTCTCGACTCCAAAGTACAGACACGAAGACGCGGTCGAAGAGCAGGAACAGAGCCGTGGAGTCTTGCGACTCGCCTTACACCACAACCGGCAGAAGCTAGACGAGGCCAGGGGGAGCTCGCCCAGGTGAAGCGAGATAGGTGAACTCCAAGAAAACGACTGACTCAACCCGCGGCAACGCCCCGAAGGGACACTGCACGAAGCGGCCAGCTACCGGCGCCAGGCCAGGCGAGTGCACCTGGCTTTTGGCGAACAGGCAAAGCACGCAAGTGCCGGAGGCCGCTTTCCCGCTGTGGTGGAGCGATTGGTGGAAATCGTTGTCGGCCGCCAGAAAGCCGAGCACCAAAAGCAATGCCGCCAGCACTCCGGCCAGAATACGGCTCGGGATTGCGGCCTGTTTGACTTTCGCGTGCGTCACTTCAAGCATTAGAAAAGCACATACTCAGCCCCGGCGCAAGCCCCGAGCGCTTGCGGCCCGCCGGCGCTCCTCATTTTTTGTCCCAGTGCTGCTCGGCGATCATCTGTTCGAGGGCGGCTTTTGCTTCGAGATCCTCGGGCAGCACTTTAAAGCGGATGAGATAGTTGACGACGTGCAGCAGGTGTTTGATTTCATCTTTCTTGGCTGCCAGCTTTTCGGGCGGCAGTTGCTTCACCTCGTCCCAATACTCATTGGACAGTTCACCGGCGCGATCCATCGCAGACTGGTCGGGTTCGTACACCAGCGACTCGGCCAGGCACAACATTTCCGGGACTGGGTTGGCCGGGTCTTTGAGTTTCTCGGCTTGCGAGCGCAGTGCGGCGGCGAGCTCTTTGCGTTTGGCCATGGTGGCTTCCGTGCTTAGGTAACCGCGGGTTCCACCTTCGCTGTTTCGCGGGGGCAACGGGCGATACCAAATGTTCCGGTAGCGCACCGGGTTGCCGTGGTCCTGCAACTTGAGCGGGCCGGCATCTCCCAGCGAGCCCGGCTTGGCTCGCGCCATATGGCCGGTCGGGCCCTCAATAATCGAATGGTCCTGAACCACCACGCCATTGAGGAAAACTGTCACGTAGCCCGGGTCCACCAATTCGCCCTGCCGGTAAATCGGCCGGCGGAAAATGATGTCATAGACCTGGAACTCACCGGGCGGCCGCAGCGCGTTGGCCAGCGGCGGGTTCTGCCCATAAACGGCCCCGGCAAAGCCGTCGGCGTAGGTGGGATTGTTGTAGTTATCCAGAACCTGGATTTCCACCTGGCCCATGAGGAAGACGCCACTGTTGCCCCGGCCCTGGCTGGTGCCTTCGATCTTGGTCGGCGCCGCCCATTCGACGTGCAGTTGGCAGTCGCCGAACTTCTCCCGCGTGCGGATGAACCCGGAGCCCGGCACGCATTCCATCGCCCCATTTCTAATCACCCATTTGGTCGGCACACCCTCCCCCTCGTCGGCTTCCCATTTTGACAGGTCTGTGCCGTCAAAGAGGATGATCGCGTCGGAAGGGGGTTTGCCGGGCTGTTCCAGGGTGCTGAAGGTGCCCGGGGTGACAAGTTTGGGTTGTGGGCGGTTCCGGTCGTGGACGGCCCAGGGGTGATGTTCATCCGGCGCATCGCCATAGAACGGGGAGCCAACATCCGCCGCGCGGCTGTTCAGAGCCAGTGTAAGTGTGCCGGTTGCGATAAGGAGCGTGAGATTCAATTTCATGAGAGTTTCCGGTTCGTTATTGGCAGTAATACGCAGACAAACCCACGAAGTCCAGTCTGGCAAAACCAGCCGCCCGTTCAAAGCCTGTTCGTAATGCCTTAGTGGATGCGGTTTCCAGCCTGCACCGGCCCCCCGGCGCCGCGGTTTACACTCACCCAACCCCGGGTTATGTTCCGCCTCCTGGTGAACCAGAAAAAAACACGGGTTGTGGTCGGCATGAGCGGTGGAGTGGATTCCTCCGCGACGGCGGCGCTGTTGCTGGAACAGGGTTATGATGTGGTCGGGATCACGCTGAAGCTTTGGCCCCAGGATTGCGTGTCGCGCGCCGAAGACAAGTGCTGCGGCCCGCAAGCGGTGAGCGACGCCCGGGCGGTGTGCCATAAGCTGGGCGTGCCTTACTACCTGATCGACGAGGCCGCGGAGTTTCAGACCCGGGTGATTCAATACTTCGCCGCCGAGTACAAGGCCGGCCGCACTCCCAACCCCTGCGTGATGTGCAACCAGAATCTGAAGTTCGGGCGGCTGATCGAGCGCGCCGATCAACTCGGCGCTCGCTTCATCGCCACCGGCCACTTCGCCCGACTCGAGCCGAGTAGCGATGGCCGCCGCACGCTGCTCAAGCGCGGGCGCGACCTGCGCAAAGACCAGAGCTATTTCCTCTTTTCACTGCGCCAGGACCAGTTGTCCCGCGCGCTGTTCCCGCTTGGTGAGAAAACCAAAAGCGACACGCGCGAGGTAGCCCGCCATTGCCAACTCAAAACCGCCGATAAAGAGGAAAGCATGGAGATATGTTTCGTGCCGGATAACGACTACGGAAAATTCCTGGAACAGGCGCATCTGGCCGAGAAGCACCGCGGTCAAATCGTCAACCTCCAAGGGCAGGTGCTGGGCCAGCATGACGGCATCGAGTTTTATACTATTGGCCAGCGCCGGGGGTTAGGCATCGCTTCGGCAAAACCCCTTTACGTCATCGAACTGGATGCCGCCGCAAATCGGGTCATCGTGGGTGATGAAACCGCACTTGAACGCGACGAGTTCATCGCCGAGCGCTGTAATTGGATTCCGTTTGACACGCCGTCTGACTCGGTGCGAGCGACGGTAAAAATCCGCTACGCGCATGGCGGCACGCCCGCAACCATCACACCTTTGCCTGGCGGCCGGGTGCGGGTCAAATTGGATACGCCGCAGCGCGCCATTACCCCTGGGCAGGCAGCCGTGTTTTATGATGAGGACCTCGTCCTTGGAGGCGGCTGGATTAATCGGAGCTAAAAGCGTCCCACATGCCACCCGTCGCGATACGTCCGGGCCAACAGGCAATTTGCCTCCGGCCGGTTTGCAAAGCCCAGCCGAGCGGGTTCCCAGAACAGTTTGTCCTCCGGCATGCGGATGGCCACGGTGCCCAGTAGGATCGCCTCGGTCATCGGGCCGGTTTGGGCAAAATGAGATTCCGTGGGCTCGCCGCCCAGGCACGCATCCACGAAGTGATGGTAATGATTGCGAGGTGAAAAGGCTGGTCGCTCCACGGTTCTGAACTTTTCCTCAGGAAAAAGCTGCGGAGGAAACCCGTGCGGGATGAGCAAGCTGCCTTCGGTGCCGATCAGCATCGAGGACTCCGTCGGGTACTCGCTCAAATCATTGGTGGCGAGCTTGCGAATATGATCGGGAGGAAAGAACTCGCCATCGAACCATTCCAACGTCAATTCCTGTCCGGCGATGTGTTTGTTGGCCGGAAAGCTCCAGACAATATGGTCGCCCTGGGGCCAATTGTCCGCGCGGCGTTCGGGCGAATTCTTCCACGATTCCTGCACCTCGGCCCACACGTGCCTCGGCGCTTTCAGTTCCAGCCCTTTCCAGACCGGATCAAAGATATGGCAGCCGATGTCCCCGGACCACCCCGTTCCGAAATCGAGCCACGCGCGCCACTTGGTCGGGTGATAAATGTCGGGGGCGAACGGCCGCTCTGGCGCCGTCCCCAACCACAAGTCCCAACTCAACTCCGGCGGTGGCGGTTGGCCTTTAGCCGGGCGCGGCCCTTTCAGGCGGTAAGTCTCGACGGCTCCCGGCCGGTTCGAGCAGAGATACGCATGCGTCACTTTGCCGATAACACCGTCGCGCAGCCACCGCACCGCGGTGCGCTCGTGCACGCTCGAAGCCTCCTGTGTGCCGAGTTGCGTGACCACCCCTTTCCTTACTGCGGCGCGGGTGAGCGCGCGAACCTCGGCAATGTCATGGCAGAGTGGTTTTTGGCAATAAACATGTTTGCCGGCGCGCACGGCGGTGTAGGCAATCGCGAAATGCATGTGGTCCGGCACAGCGACGTTCACTGAATCAATCTGTCCACCTTCGCTGGACAGCAGCTCCCGCCAATCGGCGTACAGCCCGGCTTTCGGTGCGACCTGCGCCGCCTTGTGAAGCGTATTGGCGTCCACGTCGCATAGCGCGACCACATCCACGCGCGGGTGCTTGAGAAAATTTTGCAGGTCGTTCCAACCCATGCCGCCGACCCCGATGCTGGCGTGGCGCAGGCGGCCGGTTGCGGTGCGATGCGCGCGCGGCGAGGTCCGGCACGAGGAAAAGAAAGGTGCGGCCAGACCGGCCAGCCCGGTGGCGCGCAGAAATTGCCGGCGAGACCAGGAACCGCTCTGACGGTTGTTCGTTTGCCAATCCACGCTGCTGATACCAAGTCTCATCTTGGCAGCTTGGGCGGACGAACCCGCATTAGCAAGCAGTTCAAACCGTGGTCGGCAAGGCCCAGGCGTGAACGCAGGCGCGCACCACGCTACGGACAAGGACAGCGGGAACCGTCAAACCCGTCCCTTCCGTTGCTCGCTTCGCAACCGATAAAGGTAGCGAATGGTATCGCCAGAGAGTGCGGAGAGCTTGGCCTCCTGTCTGCGGGCGTTTTCGGTGCGTTCGGCGCGGATTTGCGCCAACTCGCCGGCGTCGAGCCAATAACCGGCGCAGTTGGGACATTCATCGATTTCGACGCGGCGGAGGGCGCTAAAGAAGTGGCGCTGAAGTTTCATCCCGGCACAGCGCGGGCAATCGCGTTTACGGGCTGGGTCCACAACCACCTTTGGATCGCGCCGGATATGCAGCAACGCTTCACCCGCGCTTTCACTTTCCTCGTCCACTCGTTGGAATTCGAACGCATCAAACCAAACACCGCCGCAGCCGTCCTGGCACACATCGACGACCAGCGAGCCGATTTGCAGTTGCGTCAACGAATTGAAGCAAGCCGGGCATTTCATAAGAGCACCTTACCACTAAGGGCTCTAAAGATCACGTAAATTCCGAGTGACATGCCAGCCTCGGCCAACCAGAGAATTAAGCGCGCCTCGCGCTCAGCAAGTTCCGGATCTGCTCCACTTGCGCCGTCGGCTGCTGGCATGCGGTGCCGGTGCATAGGTAAACAAGAGGCGCCGTCGGCTGGGGCAGGGTCCGGGCGAACGGCTCGACGGGCCCGGCGGTTCCCAAAATGATCATATTGGGCTGGTAAACCGAATGTAAGGCGTGAAGCAGTTCGCGTGTTTTTGGCGCGGCGGGGTCGCCCGCCACCACTGCGCGCAGGGGTTCCTGGAGCGAAAAATCCAGCGCCGACAATAAATACGGCAGCGCCTGGGGCACGTCGCGCACGCGCGCAGAGAACAGATGCAGGGTCTTTTCCGCCGCTGCCCGGAACTCGGCCCCGCCGGTCAGCGCCGCCAGTTTCAGCAGCGCCAGCACCGCGACGGAGCTGCCCGAGGGTTCCGCGCCATCGTGATCGTCCTTGAGGCGCAGGATCAAGTCGGGAACGGCGGCGGCCTGCCAAAAGCCGCCGTGCTGGGCGTCGTAAAAGCGCGCCAGCATGGCCGTGGCCAACTCGACGGCAAATTCCAGGTGCGCCGGCTCGACAGTGGCCTCGTAAAGCTCGATCACGCCAGAAAGTAAAAACGCGTAGGCCGCCAGCAATTGCGTCTCATCTCGTTCACCCTCCCGCCAACGGTGGTACAACGTGCCATACTGCCGGCCAGGCTTTGCGCCAGCCGCGCCGCCAGGTTCCCATAAGTGGTTTCGGATGAAGGCGAGATTCTTCTCGGCTGCGGCGCGGTAGGCTCTCTCCCGCAGGACGGCGGAAGCGCGCGCCATCGCCCCAAGCATCAGGCCATTCCATGACGCGAGCACTTTATCGTCCAAATGCGGCCGCACCCGAGTCGAGCGGGCAGCGAACATCTTTCGTTTAGCCGCGGCCACCAGCACCTGGTCGGCCGCGCTCAGATTCGAGTCAACCACGCTCAGCACATTCTGTCCCATCAGCGGTTGCGGATGACTGTGGTCCACAAAATTGCCCTGCTCGGTGATCCCAAAATACCGCACTGCCGCGTCGAACTCCTGCGGTGCGAGTAATTCCCGCAGCTCCTGGCGCGTCCAACAGTAGAATTTGCCTTCGTGCCCCTCGCTGTCGGCGTCCTCGGCCGAGTAAAACCCGCCTTCGGGATGCGTCATATCGCGCAGGACGTAATCGAGGATATCGCGCGCGACGTCGAAATAGCGGCTTTCGCCGCTGACGAGCCCGGCGTCGAGATACAACTGCGCCAGTTGCGCGTTGTCGTAGAGCATCTTCTCGAAATGGGGCACGAGCCACTCTGCATCGACGGAATACCGAGCAAAGCCGCCGCCGAGTTGGTCGTGGATGCCACCGGCGGCCATGTGGTCGCAAGTTAACAACACCATGCGCCGTGCGTCCTCGTCGTTGAACCGCAACGCGCACCGCAGCAGTAGCCGTGGCTGGCTTGGTTGCGGGAACTTGGGCGCCTGGCCAAACCCGCCGTGGCGGGGGTCAAACGATTGCTTGAGCAACCCAGCCACAGCTTTAAGGACATCAGGACCAAGCTCGGCTCCGGCAACAGTAGAGCGCTCACCCGCCGCGGCTTCAGCCAATCGCTCGGTCATCTGGGCAGCCGAATCAGCAACGTCGTTGCGCCGACTCTGCCAGACCTGATGAATCTGTTGCAGGAGTTGCAGAAAACCGGGGCGACCGTAGCGGCTGTCGGGAGGGAAATATGTTCCACCGAAAAACGGTTTCAAGTCCGGGGTGAGAAAAACGGTCAAAGGCCAGCCACCCTGGCCGGTGGTGGCTTGCACGAAGGTCATATAGACCCGGTCCACATCCGGACGCTCTTCTCGATCGACCTTGATGCTGATGAAATGTTGATTCAGGAAACCAGCCACCGCGGTGTTCTCGAAAGTTTCGCGTTCCATCACGTGACACCAGTGGCACGTTGAATAGCCGATACTCAGGAAAATGGGTTTGCCGCTGGAACGCGCCTGGTCGAAGGCGTCCGGTCTCCAGGCATACCAATCCACGGGATTGAACTGGTGCTGCAGCAGGTAGGGCGATTTCTCGCGCGCCAGGCGATTGGCACGAACCCGGACCCCAGTGACAGTTGGCATGATACTACATGCTCAACCGCTTTAGCCGCTCCGTCAAACTGTCGTCGCCGCCCGCCGCTGCCACAACTCGCCTTTACCCGCCTCAAGCTCAGCGCGCGGCAGATTGCCTTCCGCTAGTGCGGCGTCGCTGTGCTGCGCGACGCGGTCGTAAAAGGCCAGGCCGAACTCGACCAACCCCGCCTGGTCCGGCTCCTGTTCCAGCATTTCGTAAAGGCGGTCCTCGGCCTTGCCGAACTGACCGGTGCGTTCGAAGTGCTGCATTAGTCGCGCCTGCGTTGCCAATGGCACCGCCGTCGTTCCCAGGGCACCGACGAGTTCGTCCACGCGTGGAACGAATTCCGGGCAATCATCCGGTTCGTCCCGGGCCAGCACTTCCAACAACAAGTGCAGCGCTTTCAGATGATACGGCACGCTGTCCCTGCCTTCACCAGCGGCCAGGTCGCCCCGTTCCTTCAGCAGGGTGGCCAGCATAAGGGTCTTGTCGCGGGTAACCTGGGTCGGTTCGCTCTGAATTAATTTCGCCAGAAGCTCGGTGTCGCTCAGTGCCAGCAGCGCGTCCGCCCCGCTCCCAACCAGCTTGCGGAACTCATCGTCCGTGGCCAGCGCGGCTTCGCGCCAGTGTTGTTCACGCTTCAATCCCCGAATGCGCGCGAGCACTTCGAGAAACTCGTCCACCATCCGCAGGATGTAATCGCGACGAAGCATTCAGCAGGGCTTAACGGCGCCCGCCACCGCCGCCGTGGGAGCCGCCACCTCCATGAAATCCACCCCCACCGCCACCACGAACTCCGCCCCCCGCGAATCCGCCCAGAGCATGGGCTCCACCCCCACGAACTCCGGCACCACCGAATCCGCCGGCAGCATGGAATCCGCCAAACGCCGGCCGGAATCCGCCGAAGTTGCGCATTGCGAACGCGCCGCTGCGAGCGGAGCCGCCGCGAAATCCGCCGCCCCCGACCGGTGCAAATGGGCTACGGGCGCCTGCGAAGTTGCGGCCGCCAACAAATCCACCATTTCGGAACCCATTATGGAAGCCGCCGCGGCCGAAAAAGCCGCGGTGATTAAACGCAAAACCTCGCTGGCCAAAATCATCAAAGTCGCCGAAGCGGTGACCGAACCCAAACCCGAACCCAAACGGATAGCCAAAATAGCCGCCGTAATATCCGGAGTATGGCCAACCGTAACAGTACGAGTTGTAAGCGTAGGGATAGCCGAACGGGTAATTATAGCCGCCATAGCCATACGTATAATATGGGTACGGATAAGTATAAGGATAAGCGTAAGAGGAATCAGAATAAGGGAGATAACCCGTTTGATCGGCCATCGGGTAAGCAGGCGCTGTGGAAAAATTCGAGTTCGGGTAAGCCATGCCGTAGTTGGGGTAGGCTGTTCCGTAACCAGACACCGGGGACTGCCCCACCACGCCGGTCTGACCAGCTTGAGCGGCCAGTTGCGCGTTGTGCTGCAACAGTGCCGTCAACACCTGGTCCGGGGCGCCGCGCTGCTTCAAGGCAATGATTTGGTCCGCCGTCAGATTAAACGTAATGCCTGAGCTCATGATATAGGCCTGGATGACCTGCGGGTCGACCTTGGCATCAAGCATCTTCTGAACGCCTGCCAGCCCCGGCGAACTCATGGTGATGGTCGCCGGCGTCTCGGACGCCGTCATCACCGCCTGACACGACAAGACAGGTAACAACAATACGCCCACATTAACCATGGAGATGAAACCAACTCGACGGAGGAAACTTCGGACGAACGTCTTCATAACACAACGGCTTGATTGCCTTGGAGTACTGTCCCCCGATTATCGAGGTTGTCAAGGTCGGTAGCGGGGCATGGCCCGCAGCAATGTTCACCAGCCGAGCTTGGCTGCGAATCGGTCCTAACCGCGCCGAAATGCTGGCTTGCTGTCAGCGCCTACCGCCCCAGGTCTGGTTTCTCGATAAATGCGTAGCAAAGCAGGTGGCAGAGCGTCATTTGTGTATCCTCGACGCGGCCGTAATGGGTATCATTAATGGTCAAGACTTCCTGGGCAATTTCCGCCATTCGGCCGCGTTTGGCGCCCACTATCGCCACCGTCCGCAACCCATGTTGCTTGCCCCACTCGAGCGCCTTGACACAATTAGGTGAGCTGCCCGAAACGCTCAACGCGATGGCGATATCTCCAGGGCGCGCATAATTCTGCAACTGGCCGGCGAACACATCCTCGTAAGCATAGTCGTTGGCCAGAGCCGTCAACCAGCTCACGTTGTCGTTCAGTGAAAGCACCCGGAAGCGCCGGCCGACCTTATCCGAGGCTGATTTGCCCAGGTCTGTCGCCCAATGTGAAGCGTTAGCGGCGCTGCCCCCGTTTCCGAACACAAAAATCTGCCGGTCCTCGCGAAGCGCCGCTTGCAGCAACTCGAGCACCCGGAGCACACCCGCAACTGGCAACGATGCCAGGGCGGCCTGTTGCGCCTGCAGATAATTGGCGACCCAATCTTTCATCGCCCGTTGAGCATACGTTGGAGCGGATCCTTTGTCAGTGCCTTTTGCATGGAGTTTGCCAACCCCACTCGCGCGGAGGTTTAAATACACGATGCATTCCTTGACACTGCCGCCCATTTTCGTGCAAAGTTCACCGGGTTTATGGATGTTAAGCGAGAAAGGGAGCGTTACTACTTGTTGCCCGGGATGGGCGGCAGCAACTTGCGCCGCAAGCGCAAACTGATTTTGCAGTGGTCCTTGGCCGCTGGGTTAGTGGTATCGGTCGTTGTGGCCTGCGTTCTGTATTGGATGAGCACGCAATAGCCTGCCAGCGGCTTTTTTTGCCGCTCTCACATCCTGCCCCGGAACCGCATGAACGATCCTGTCTTCGATGGATTGGCGCAAGCCGCCCGCCAGGGCGAACCAGTCGCGTTGGGGATTATTTGCGGAGTCAAAGGTTCGAGTCCTCAAAAACTGGGCGCCAAAGCACTGTTTTACCCGGATGGCCGGATTCGGGGCACTCTGGGCGGCGGCTGTCTCGAAGCCGAGATTCAGCGACGGGCTATCGAGACGCTGCGCACGGGCCAATCTGCACGTTTCGATCTCGTGCTTGACCACGATTTCGGCTGGGATGACGGCCTGATCTGTGGCGGGAAAGTCGAGGGCGTCATTTTACCCAACGCGCAAAGGGCCGGAGAGCCGTTTTGGACGACGCTGCGTGAGCGCAATCGCATGCTCCATTGGGGCGTTCGCCCAGATTTCAATCTGCACATCGAGGTTGGTGACCAGGACCAAAAGAACGCGTCGAGCGATAAAGCCTGGCTGTACGAGGAAACCGTCTCACCACCTTCGGTGCTGTGGATTGCCGGCGCTGGTCATATCGCGCAGGCGGTTGCGCCTTTGGCCGCGCAGTTGGACTTTGCCGTGTCTGTTCTCGACGATCGCCCGGCTCTGCTCAACGACCAATTCTTCCCGCCCGGCGTGACTTTGCAGGCCGACGGCTGGGACAACCTGCTCGCGCTGACCCCACCGGACCGCCCCAGCTTCGGCCTGATCGTCACACGCGGGCATCGTCACGATGCCCTGGTGCTGCGCAGCTGGCTGCGCAAACCGTTCGTGTTCCTGGGAATGATCGGCAGCTCGCGAAAGGCCCGCATCATTCGCGACCACTTCCTGGCGGAAAAACTCGCCACGACGGCCGACTGGGAACGGGTAGCCTGCCCGGTCGGCTTGCCGATCCGCTCGCAAAGCGTGATGGAGATCGCCGTCAGTATTATGGCGCAGTTCATCCAAAAACGGGCCGAACTGGCCAAAGCTTCCCAATCATCCCAGTAGTATCCCTCGTAAGCTACGCTTGCAAATAACTCCAGCGGGGCTAATATCATGAAAGCCCGTATGTGTTTGTCTGGAGTTCTGAACCTGCCTTCCTTCAGGTATCATTTCCTTTCCCGTCCATTGTCAGGGGTTGGCGATCCCAAGCCAGCGGCCGGAGCATTCAACAATCCAAAATCCAAAATCGAAAACTGGCTCATCGGCTGTGCCCTTGGTTTGGCCGTCGTTCTCGCCCCGAGTCAGGCCTTGGCTCAGCCCGCGACCTTTGGCGGGAGCGCGCAGCACACCGGGCAGTATTCGCCGGCGGCGCAGCACTTGAACCAGGTTCACTGGAGCACCCGCATCGACACGACGAGTACGGGAGCGAGCTCGCATTATGGCGCACCGCTGGTCACACCCGCCAATACGGTGCTGGTTCCGGTGCGCAGTGCGACCGGGTACGGCGTGAAGGCGTTTGACGGCGCCACCGGCAGGCTGAAGTACACGTTGACCAGCGATTACCTCCTGCCGAGCTACAATTGGGTGCCGGTGTATCAACCCGTGCTGGCGATGCCGCCCAGTGGTCCCCGGCTTTACTATCCCGGCGCGGGCGGCACGGTCTATTACATCGAAAATCCTGATTCGGATACTCCGGGCTCACCTGTGCAGCAGTGTTTCTACATGCCGTTAGCGGACTACCATACTAACGCCGCGGCCTTTAACAGCACGGTATTTGTAAATACGGCTCTTACGGCCGATACCAATGGCGCCGTTTTCTTCGGGTTCCGCGTGCAGACCAACGGCGCGCCCGCCCCGCTCAGCACCACCAACGGCGGCTACGCCCGCCTGGCCCCCGAGGGCACCGCCACTTACGTGCTGGCTGGCGCCGCGGCGGGTGACCACCTTATCGGCCGGGACAGCCACAATTGCGCGCCGGCGCTGAGCAACGACGGCACCACTCTCTATGTGCCGGTGAAAGCCTTCAGCACGGCGAATTATGGGTATCTGCTCGGGCTGGACACGACCACTTTGGTGACCAAATACAAAGTCTTCTTGAAAGACCCACGCAACGGCAACCCGGCCGGCCTTCTGGACGACAGCACCGCCTCGCCAGTGGTCGCGCCGGATGGGGATGTCTTTTACGGCGTGTTTGGCAATCCGAACAACGGGTCACGCGGGTTCCTGCTGCACTTCAGCAGCGACCTGGCCGTTGAAAAACCGCCCGGCGCCTTCGGTTGGGACAACACACCGGCGCTGGTGCCACGCAGCATGGTGCCCGCCTATACCGGGAGTTCAGACTACCTGCTTTTTAGCAAATATAACAACTATGCCGGCAATACGGATGGGGATGGGATCAATCGCCTCGCGCTGTTGGACCCAAACGCGACGCAGTTGGACCCGCACCCGACAGCGCCGGGGCTCGTCGAAATGCGGGAAGTTTTGACGGTGCTGGGCTGCACGCCCGATGCGGAGTATCAGGGCAGTGTCTATCCGTATGCCGTGCGCGAATGGTGCATCAACGCTTCCGCCGTCAACCCCGCCACCGATAGCATCCTCATGCCGAGCGAGGACGGGCGGATTTACCGTTGGGACCTGGCATCGAACGCCTTGACTGAAAGCCTGGTGCTGGGCACCGGACTAGGTGAGCCTTACGTGCCGGCGGTGGTTGGACCTGACGGCACTGTTTATACGTTGAACGGGGGTACGCTGTTCGCTCTCGGCGGTTGGACCAATATCTCCGTCGCTGTGTATTCATCCACGCCGGACCAGCGGCGCGTCGTTACGGGCCAGCCCGTCACCTTCACGGCCGTGGTCACCAATCTCAATGCCCTCGGGCCCGCGCCCACCGGCACAATCACATTTCAAGACCTGACCTATTTGGGTCTCAGCGCCACCAACCGCACGCTCGCCAGCGCTGTCCCGCTCACCAATGGGCTTGCGGCCGTGACCGTTCCCGACCTGCTGGCCGCCAGCAACTGTTTGGGGAACCATTTCATCACCGCGACGTACAGCGGCGATACGAACTTTTCCTCGGCCAGTGCCACCCGGGTGCAAAAGGTTCATGCGAGCGCCTCGGCCCTTGTTTTGACTTCCACCGGACCGGTTCCCACGTCCCAGGCGGTAACCTTTTCGGCTACGGTCGCCCCAACCTCACCGTTCGCCGGCACGCCCACGGGCATGCTCGCCTTTTGGGATGGGACGAATTTTCTGGCGCAGTTCCCGCTGGATACCAATGGGACGGCCACATTGACGTTAACCAACCTTGCTGGTGCCAGCCATGCCCTCAGAGCGACCTACGCCTCGGACACCCAGTTTGATTGCAGCAGCCAGGCTCTGATTGGCATGCCGCCGACGCTGGTTGAATTCAGAAACGCGGCGAACGGGTCCATTCAACTCTCGTTCACCAATATTAGCGGGGCTCCGTTTTCGATCTTGAGTTCATCGGTTCTTGCGGTGCCTTTGGCGGACTGGGCCAACCTGGGTGCCGCGATTGAGGCGCAGCCTGGACAATTCCAGTTCATCGATTCCTCGCTTTCGAACCAATTGCAGGGCTTCTACCGCGTCCGTTCTCCGTGAGCCGGAAACCTCAATGCCTGTACATGGCGCGGCGCATGCCTGTCCTGCCCGGTTTGGGCGTGCTGCTGGTGGCCTGCGTCGGCAGCGCTTTGGCCCAGGACCAGTTGAGTGAATTTGACGAAAACGTCATACATTACTCTGCGACCAACGGCTTGCACGACCCGGTGGCTCAACTTCAAAGCCGGCTGGCTCACGATAAGGCCAAACTGGAATATGACGCGGTGCGCGGGTATTTGCCGGGGTTGCTGAGGGCACTGAAGGTGCCGGTTTCTTCCCAGAGCCTGGTGTTTTCTAAAACGAGTTCTCAAGCCGAGTTTACAAGCCCTCGAACGCCGCGGGCGCTTTATTTCTCCGACGAGGTTTATGTCGGTTGGGCACCGGGGGCCAAGGTGATCGACCTCGCGGCGGTGGACCCGCAACAAGGGCCAATCTTCTACACTCTCAGCCAGAACGCATCCCGGCCGCCGCAATTCACGCGGCGCAACGATTGCCTCCAATGTCATCTCGGCCCAAAAACCATCAACGTGCCGGGACTCCTGGTGCGCTCGGCTTTTACGGCGCCAGACGGCTCAGCCTTGGGGCAGGTAACCGACTTTGTCAGCGGCCATAACTCGCCTCTGGAAGCTCGTTGGGGCGGGTGGTACGTCACGGGGACCCATGCGGGGATGAGGCACCGCGGCAATATCTTTTCTGAGGACCCCGCACATCCGGAACGACAGGACCTGTCGGCAGGCGCAAACGTGACGGACCTGCGCACCCGCTTCGATACCCGGCCCTATTTATCCGCTGATAGCGACATCGTGGCGCTTCTGGTTCTCGAGCATGCCGTACGCATGCAGAACCTGATTACCCATGCCAGCTACGAAACCCGGTGTGCCTTGGCGCAGGGCGGCAGTTGGGCTCAGGCACGCATTGAGCAGGCCGGCGAGTTATTGCTCGAGTACATGCTGTTCCGAAATGAAGCGCCGCTGCGCGGCCAGGTGAAAGGCACCTCTAAATTCGCCAGTGAATTTCAAGCCGCCGGCCCGTTCACGGCTGATGGCCGGTCCTTGCGACAACTCGACCTCCGCACTCGTCTGTTCCGGTTCCCCTGCAGTTACCTGGTGTATTCACCCAGTGTTGATGCTTTGCCCGCGCCGCTGCGGCATTATTTATGGCGGCGCCTCGAAGAAGTGCTGACGGGTCGCGATCACCACCCGATTTACGGCACCCTCACGGTTCAGGATAGGCTCGAGGTGCTGGAAATTTTGCGGGAAACCAAACCGGAATTTGCGGCCTGGCTCAGCCACGAGCACGCGGGAGATAAGGTCGTCCGCCGCTAGCTAGCTGATCGCCTGTGCCGTGCGCCACATGACCTGCTCGGGCCATGGGTGCTTCCAAGCTTTGTGAGTCAGGCGCTGTAACTCCTGCAAGGCCCGCACGGGCTGGCCCATCCGCAGCCAGGTCTCCGCACTCCTTACCCGCACGGCATCTTTGACTCGCAGATCACTCTTGGGCTTCCTCATACTCGCGGCCCTATCCTACACCGGTCGTACGGGAGAGAAAATGGGGCAATGTCCCTACCTCACGGGACCGGGGACGGGTGCGGCGGCGTTACGCGCGGGCCGCACGTGATTTGCGTTTGGCGGCTGGGCGTGAGGTGGCAAGCCGAGCCAACTGGCGCTTCGCGGCCGCCAATTCCGCACGCAAGGTGTCCATCTCGCTTTTGACCTGCCGATGCTCCGCGCGCAAGTCGCGGACTTCGAGGGAACGGCGGCGCAATTCCAACTGCGAAACCACGTGCCGCGCGAGGATCACCAGCGCCTGCTTTTGTTCAGGCCGCAGTTGGCGCGGAGCCTTATCAATGACGCACAATGTGCCCAAGGCGTAGCCATCCGGCGTGATCAGCGGCGCGCCGGCGTAGAAACGGATTCTGGGTTCTTCAAGTACCAGCGGGTTATTGGCAAAACGGGCGTCTCTCGTCGCGTCCGGCACGATGAACAGCTCGCTTTGCCGAATCGCATGGTCGCAGAAGGAGATTTCGCGGGTGGTTTCTTTGACGGTGATGCCCACCTTCGATTTGAACCATTGCCGGTTTTCATCGACCAGCGAAATCAAGGCGATGGGCGCCTCACAAATACGCGCCGCCAGCTCGGTTAAATCGTCAAACACCTCTTCCGGCACGGTGTCCAGCACTTCGTACTGCCATAGCACCTTGAGCCGTTTCGCTTCTGTTTGCCCGTTCGGCACACTCATGATAACGCCCAGTTGCCTCAAAGGTAATGAATTGGCAACCGTTGGCAATACTGTTTTTGCCATTCCGGAAAGATTAGCCCGGTTGATGATAGGTGGAAAGCGCCCGCGTGATGATGATAGCGAGTGGTTGATAGTAGGTGCGACCGCCCTCCCATCCTGGTCAATCATCAATTGTCAATTTCCCGTTGCCCGGTTGACCCATTCCGGTCCGCACAGTAATCTCTGGCCCGTGGACACCACCGCCCCCGCTGCGCGCCTGCAGGTCACTGCTCCCAAGCTGATGCGGGCGGGCGGGTTGCTGGTGGTCTGCGGCTACGGGCTGCTGCTGATGGTGCCGGTCATCGCGTCGGTGCTAATCGTCAGCGTGCTGAATTTTAGCTGGCTGACGTGGGTAATTCCGCTGTTGACGTTCGCCGCGGCCACCGCGCTATTGCCGCTGGGTTTCGGCAACCCACACATCGCCAGAATCGGGCGGGCGCTCGCACCGCCGGTCACCGGCCAGACACGTTACCTTGTCCAACTGAGCTTTAATCCTCGGCTCCGCTTCGGCTGGCGTGGGTTGCTCGACGACGCCGATGATATTGGCTGGCTGTCGATCACCAGCTCCACGCTGGAGTTCAGCGGCGACTCGGTCCGGTTGGTGCTCCCCATCTCTCAAGCGCGCGAAGTGTGCGTGCGGAGCATTGGCCTGCGCGGCTTATTCCTGTATCAGCGGGTCGGGGTGCGCGTGGCGAACCTGGGCGACGTGAAGGAGGTTTGGTTTGCCGAGCGCTCCTCCTGGTTGCTATCCACCTCCCGCCGGACAACGAACGAGCTGTGGCAAAAGATTAAAGCGAGCAAAGACGGCATTACCGCGAACGGATGAGATAATACATCACGTCTGGCACCAGCTCGAGGTGGGTTGCCGTCCCGCATTCCCGAGTCGGGTACCCGTTGAAATCCAGCGCCACCGTTTTGAGTGCGCCGGCATCCGCACGCTTGAAAGCAACCATGCCCCTGAACTTCCTCACCTGCCAGGGGTCGGTTCCAATGTTCACAATGCGTTTGATCCCGTCCCCGGCTGCTTCGGTGGAATAACCGGTTGATTGCTCTTCGGACATCACCTGCAGCAGGATTCGACGAGAGGTATGCAGCGGCTGCCCATCCAGCGAGACCGCCACGATGTGGCCCAGGGCCATATCCGAAGTGATAGCGAGATCCCGGGTCTCGAATCGGCCAACACTGCTGAGCACTCCGCTAACACCCTGCGCCTGGGGTGCATCAAGGATCAGCAGCCCCTTGCCATAATCCAGTTTCAATTCACCCGTGCTGCTGGTCACCGTTTGCGCACTATGATTGATTAAACTCGCCAAATCGCCCATCGTGACGCCACTCGCACCCGCCGTGAAGCGGACCTCCGTGCGCCCGGCGTAATGAATCAACGGGTCAATGCGCGCGCCGGGCTGCAGTTGGGCAGCATCGGGAATATCCTTGAGGCGCAACTCATCCAAGACAGCGTCCTGTGGCAGCGGTGTGCCAGCCAGGTCTTCCACAGCGCTCTGATTCAGCCGCACGTCGGCCAGCACCGCGCCTTCGGCAACCAAGCCACGCCGATAAATCAGCGCGGCGGCGGGAAATTGACCCATCATCGCCGGGCTCATCAAGGTCCATGGCTGCATGAAGAATCCCGGCTTGACCGACCAATGGCTGCCATCGAGGGCAAAATGCACAATCGCGTCGCTGCCTTGCAGCGCGCCAAAGGCGGCGTAATAAAGAGGCGCTTCGCTCCGGAACCTGTTCGGCCGGTCCCAGGTCGTCTCGGAAATCATCGACGGCTTATCATTGTAATGCGGGTCCATCGCCGGGTTGAGGAACTGCTTCGGTTTGCCCGGGACTTCCGCATCGAAGCGTAACGCGCTCCGATCCGCGTAAGTATGCCCTGCGCGCACGGACCATTCGGCGTTGTCGCCCTTATGGTTGCAGGAGAAGTATCCGTGCCGGTCAATGAAATCGCCGGAGGTATAACTGAGCTTCTCCAAAGGCCCGAACACCTCCGGGCTGGCAGTCGCCCAATTGGACGCCGTGATGAGCCCTTTGAATCCGAGCTTGCGCAGGAAGGCATACGTATCCGCATAAAACCGCGTTTGCACCTCTAACAGGAATTGCGCTGTGTCCCGGTCTCGAACGGTCCGTTCGTTGAACATGTTCCACAGCGGACGGAAACCCATCCGCCCTTCACCTGGCGCATCACGGGGCACCTTGAGCCCATTCCACTTCACAAACGCCGCCGCCAGCGACCCATACTTTTTCAACAACCAATCGCCGAATTGCTTCTCAATGATTCGCAGCTCGGGGTCGGGGATATTCTGGTCGGAAAATGTCCAGAAGAACAACGAGTCTTCGTTTTGTATTTCGAGTGAGGCGACCGCCGGTTCATCGATTAAGGATTTTCCGGTGGTTGGGCTGGGAGTGGTTAGCAGCGCTGTCCACCACTTCCGATACTGGGCTTGGAACTGAGGATTGAAGAACAACGCCGCAAAGGGGTGGTGTTTGCCGTCATAGCCTTCGAGCCAGGGCGTGCCGGGGGGCGGGGTCAGCCAAAGCGGAAAATAGATCGAGAAGTGCGTGTAGATGCCTTCCGCCTTCATCGCTTCGACCATCTCAATGGCGTGGCGCACCCGTGCCGGATCCACCTCGCCATTTTCATCGAAATAACCGCCATGCACTCGCACCAGGTTCACCCCGTGCTTGGCCAGCATCCGGGCGCACTCGCGCAGTGCGCTGCCGGTGAGCTCGCGCGGCGGTCCATTGACGGCCCAGAACCGCAGCGGCTCCGCGTCGGCCGTATGGATAAACCGCCCATGCTTTACGCCGATGAAGCCATGCTCGCCTGCGAACTTCTCATTCAGGAAGCGCAAATCAATTGCACTGTTCGTCCCAAAGGAATCCGGAGGTGGATCAAAGCTAAACCAACTTCGGTTTTCCACCGCGAGGCGCTTCAAGTCATCGGCCATTTGCTCCGGCTTGAGCGCGCCGCGCGGCTGAAACGGCTCAGAACTGAACACGAAGCAATCGAGGTACCCGTGGTGGTTGTTCTCGCTCGTCATGCGGAACCAGATTGTGTTCGTGCCCTCGCGCAAGGTTACTTGCCCCACCTTCGACCAGGCCAGGAAGCGCAAGTCCGGCTTCCCATCGGCCGCGACGTTGACCTCATCCCGCTTTTCACGATTCAGATCAATCAACTCGTCCGGCCCGCTATTCAGCGCATAGCTCAGCTTGGCCATTAAGGGATTCGCCCGCACCCAGAACTCGTAAGACCCGGCCTGCGGCACGTTGAACCGATATTGGGCTTCGCCTGCATTGTCCTTATCGAAATTGGATATGAAGTCGCCGCCGGAAAACATGTCGCGTTTGACTTGGTCATACCACCATGGATGCCGATGCATGTGGTTCACGATGGGATGTTCGCCCTCGACCCAAATCCAGGCTGCCGCCGCCGGCCGGGCCAATAACAGCAGCGCCGCCGCCGCCCACCATCCTTTTAAGACAATCTTCCTATGCATGAGTGAAACTTTACGATTTACAATAGCCCGCTTTCAATTTTGAATTCACTCGAGCCGATGAGCTATACCCGTCAGTACCTCGAATCCGAAATGGCGGCCCAGGGCCTGGAAGTCAGTATCCTGGTTAATTGCCTCGTGCAGGACGCGATTAACCTCCACGCCAGCGATCTGCATATTGAACCCTGGGAAGCGTCGATCGCCGTTCGTGCCCGAGTTAACGGAGTTCTCACTGAACTGGCGCATCTGCAGCTCGATCTCCTGGACAAAATCTCCATGCGCTTCAAAGTCATGGCCAACCTGGTCACTTACCAGGCCGGGATGCCGCAGGACGGCTCAGCCGCCGGCGGTCCCGAGTTGGATGGCGTCCAATTACGCGTCTCGATCTTTCCCACGACACGCGGGGAGAAAATTGTCGTACGCCTGTTCGATCCACGCGACCGCCGCTTCGAGTTGACCAATCTTGGGTTTGAAGATTCCACGCTCGAAGGGCTGTTGCGGGTGCTGAAGCGCGCCAGTGGGCTGCTGCTTTTCACCGGGCCAACCGGCTCCGGCAAGACCAGCACCATGTATTCGGCTTTGTGCCATATCATCCAGCGCGATGGCACCAGCGTCAGCCTCAGCACCGTCGAAGACCCGGTGGAGTTCAACCTGCCGATGGTCAGCCAAACACAAATCAACCCTGCCCAGGGCTTCTCGTATGCCGTCGCGTTGCGCAGCCTCATGCGCCAGGATCCGCAAGTGATTTTAGTCGGTGAGATCCGCGACGCGGAAACCGCGGCTATTGCCGTCCAGGCCGGGCTCACCGGGCACCTGGTGATCAGCACCATCCACTCCGGAGTGTCGGCGGGCGCATTCACGCGGCTGATTAACATGGAAATCGAACCGTTCATGCTCGCCTCAAGCATTCTGGGTGTGATGGGCTTGCGCCTGGTGCGCAAGAACTGTCCGCACTGCGCTCAGACTTATGAGCCGGCGCCCAGCCAGCTCCTGGTCGTGCCCGAGGCGCAACTGGCAGGCGCCAATTTCCAGCGGGGCGCCGGCTGCGAGCAGTGTAACCAGACGGGTTACCAAGGCCGTATGCCCGTCAGCGAGATGCTCGTCGTGACCGAACCGTTCCGTGAAGCGGTGTTAAAACGCATGCCCACGTCGGCCCTCGAAGAAATCGCGGTCCAAAACGGATTGCGCACGCTTTGGCAGAACGGGTTGTCGCGCGCGCTAACAGGGCAAACCACGCTCGAAGAAATCATCCGCGTGGTGGCGGCAGAGGCGGGCTGAGAGGCCGCAGTCCCAGACCTCGCGGTATGCGAGGCGTGCCAACGGTCGCGGCAGCGTTTTGGACTGCGGCAGCCCTCTGCCGCTATCGCTCCTGTCGCCCCAGTCCTGGCCGGTGGTAATCACACCCTGCCAACGCAGCCAAGCGAGTGCAGTCCAAGACCTCGCGGTATGCGAGGCGTGCCAACAATCGCGGCAGCGTTTTGGACTGCGGCAGCCCTCTGCCGCTTTTGCTCCTGTCGCCCAGTCCTGGCCGGTTGCAATCACGCCTTGCCAACGCAGCCAAGCGAGTGCAGTCCAAGACCTCGCCGTATGCGAGGCGTGCCAACAATCGCGGCAGCGTTTTGGACTGCGGCAGCCCTCTGCCGCTATCGCTCCTCTGCCTCAAGCCGAACGGTTGTAACCAAGCCCGACGTTGTCCGGTTTGCTCTTGCTCCCAGGCTTCGTCCTTGTCACTTTACACACGACCTAACATGAAATGCCGCTCTTGTCCCAGGGGGTTTCCCCTTGCTCTCGTCCTGGTTCTAAACCTTTTCGCTGTGCTGTGCCTGTTGGGTGCCGACGCGCCCCGGCCGCCTTCGCCGCCGGACCTGGCGCCGCAACTCAGCGTTGCCGACAAGTACCTGCTGGCAATTCCCAAAGCCGGGTTTGGCAAGGAGTACCTGTTGACCGCATCGCTCATCCCACAGGCGCAAGCGGCGACCAGCCACGGCTTGGCCGCCAGGATCGTCCGGTTCGAATTGTTTCCCGATGGCGTGGACATGTATGAATCGACCCAGGGCCTGGTGGTCACTGAAGACCTGCCGGCGCGGCGGCTGCTGGCCACATTCAGTATCGTACGCCAGGACGACAACCAGGTCGTGATTGATTTTAACAAGGGCATGCGCAGCGTTTTCACCCAATCCTGGACCGAAGGTGGCGGGGTTAGCTTGGACCGTGACCGCGTACTGGAGATTCCCGAAGGCCGTGTGTTCGACATGCACCCGGAAGAAGGCCGGCTGGTGATTCGGCAGAGTGTTCAGGTCCGCAACCGGCAGTTCGATCAGAATCTGGAAGAGCGCTACGAAGTTCGGTATTTCATCTCCCCGTACCAGCAGGGCGCTTGTGATTCCAAGGAACCCAACGCCTCCGACCTGCGTTATGCGCGCTTCTTCGAAACCGAAGGCCACTTCGAACCGGTCACCGGCCGCGTGTCCTCGCGCCTGGCCCGATTCGACATCCGCCAGCCGATTGTGTTCCACTACTCGGCCAATACGCCGGCGGAGTACGTGGATGCGGTTAAGGACGGCATCCTTTATTGGAACCGCGCGTTCGGCAAAGACATTATCCAGGCCAAGAAAGCGCCGGAAGGCGTCACCGCGCCCGACGCCAAACTGAACATCATTCAGTGGGTGCCGTGGGACAACGCCGGCTTTGCGTATGCCGATGTTTTGCTCGACCCGATCACCGGCGAGTCCGAGCACGGCCAGGCGTATATCACCAGCGTGTTTGCCTTCGCCGGCAAAGCCCGCGCCCGGGCGCTGTTGCGCGCGATGCAAGAGCTGGCCGAGGCGAAAAAGGATAAAAAGGATGCTTCCATGCGGTTTGGTGTGCCGTTCCTGCCGGCGGCGCCAGCCTGCGAGATGGACCCGCAAACCTTTGCCCAAGCCATGGTCCGCGGGCTGGAGGAAATCCTCGCCAGCGATGAGCTGACCGATGAAGCGGCGTTGCGCGTTTCGCAGGATTACGTGCGCGAAACCGTCGCCCACGAAGTTGGCCACGTGCTGGGCCTGCGGCACAACTTCGCCGGCAGTCTCGCCGCCACCCTCACTCGCAAGGAACTCGACGATTGGTTCAAGGATTACCTGGCCGGCAAACCCCTGGACGCCTACACCAACAAAATCACCTCCAGTTCGATGATGGAATATACCGTGTTCAAAGGCGCGGTGTTTACCGGTTGGCGCATGCGCACGGTAGCCGAGGCGCTGCCGCACGACCGCGCCGCCATTGCCTGGGGTTACCTCAACAGCTCCGAACCGCGCGATAAAAAGCTCCTGTTCGCCACCGACGATGACATTGGCCGTTACGGCGACGTGCGCCCATTCGATTACGGCACCAACCCGGTCCTCAACGCCTACTGCGAGCTGGCCACCACCCTGGACCTGTTGCCGAATAATATCATCGAGACTTTCATCAGCGCACGCGCCCCGCGCAATATCCACGACCGCGTGCCGCTGGCGGAAGTGAACCTCAACTATGTCAGCTACGCTTCGCAAATGGCCAACCAGTTCGCCGATATCATGTCCTGGTTCAAGGCCGACACTCGCTCGTTGCTGGTGGAAAACCAGTTCGACTTTATCGGTGACCTGAACAAAAAGGAGCGTCTCGAGGCACACTTGAAATTCCTGAATGCCCAGCTCGACCAGATTGGCGGCGTGGACCGCGCCCTGTTCGCCTTCCTGCCGGTGGATTTGAAACTCGACCTTAAGCAAGACCCGTCCGGCTTGCCGGCTATCCAGCGCCTCAGCGCCACCAATCTTACCGCACGCCTCGAGAAGCTGCTTGATTCCCCCTCGTACAAGAGTTTTATCGGGCTGGATGAAAAGCGCTATAGTTTCACCAAAGAGGAGCACGATTTGATTCTCAAACGCGCCAAGGAATTCTTCGCGGCGCTCGAGAAAGAAGTTATCAAGCAAGTTTGCCTGCGCCTGACCAACACCCCGCGCACGCTGGGGATCGAAGCCAGCGGCGGCGCCGGCGAGGATGATTGCGTCGCCAAGGTCGAGCAACGCATCATCGAACTATCTAAACTGGTTATCAGCACAAAGGAAGATGATCAGAAGCTCGAAGGCAAAGTCGATAAAGGCCTCGTCGAAGTCGTCGGCTTCAAGTATGACCAGGAAACCCGCCTCGCTGCCGCACGGGCGCTCGACGATAAAACCGGCTCGTTTAAGGGCTGGGCCGAGGATGCCAAGTCCGATTTGAACACCCAGTTGAAAGGTGAAGTGGAAAATGCGCTGAACCTGTCGCACTTCAAAGATTTCAAAGTCTCTCTCCTGTCGCGCTCGTTACGCGAGTGGTACCAGAAACAGCAGGAAGTCCTGGCGTTGCTCCCACCGGCGCCCGGCAGCAGCTCGCTCCCGGCGAGATAAGCTAAAACTCAAATCGAGATCGCGGTATCGGTGTCGCCGTGGACCTGGAGGTATTCCAGGATTCGGGCGACGGATTCGCCCACCGTTAACTGGTCGGTGTGCAATTCGATATCGGGATTTAGGGGCGGTTCGTAAGGCGCCGAGACGCCGGTGAACTCTTTGATTTCTTTGGCGCGGGCTTTGGCGTAAAGGCCCTTGGGATCGCGCTGTTCGCACACATCCAGCGGCGCGTTGACAAAGATTTCGATGAAGCGGCCATGCGGGAGGATTTTGCGCACCAGCTCCCGGTCCTGCCGGTAAGGAGAAATAAAGGCGGTGATGCAGATGACCCCCGCATCGGCAAACAATTTGGCCACCTCACCAATGCGCCGGATGTTTTCCGCGCGATCTTTGGGGGAAAAACCCAGGTCCGAGCCCAGCCCGTGCCGGATGTTGTCCCCATCGAGCACATAGGCGTGCCGGCCCAGGTTGAACAGTTCGCGCTCGAGCTCGGTTGCGATGGTGGATTTGCCGGAGCTGGACAAACCGGTCAGCCACAGCACGCACCCGAGATGGCCATTGCGCAGCTCGCGCTGTTGCGCAGTCACTTTGCCGCGGCTCCAATAAATGTTCGCGCTCTTGGTGGTGCCATCGTGGTTACGGCGCGGGTAATTGTCGGCGGCGATGATCCCACCGCCCGAAACGTCGAACCCATCCACGATGACGAAGCGGCCCGTGGGCACGATCTCGGCATGAACGTCGAACGCAATGGGCCGCTTGGTGTGAAGCGTCAGCTCGGCCACTTCGTGCCGGCCGACGCCCTGCTCCGGTTTGGTTCGCACGATGGGCTGGAGCGTGGAGGCATCAATGACCTGGTCGATGCTCTCGACGCGACATTCGACTTCCTGCGTCGCCAGCTTGAGTTTGTAAGTCTTACCCGGAACGAAAGGTTGCCGGCCAAGCCAGAACAGACGCGCTTTGAAACTGGAGAGCTCGAAAGGCGGGGCGGTTTCGAGGGCGGCAACGGCACCGCGCGCGACGAAGATTTGCTCGGTCAGGGTGATGCCGATGGACTCACCAGCCGAAGCGGAGTCGGCGGCAGGCGCCTGCCAGCGTTCGATGGTTTTGACGGTGCTGGTTTTGTTAGTGGGAGAAAAAACAAGTTTATCGCCCACCTTCAAGGTGCCGGACTCGACGCGTCCAGCCAGAATGCGGCGGTCATCAAATCGATAGACATCCTGGATGGGAAAGCGCAGCGGCTGGTCCTTCGGCGGTTCGGCGGTCTTGAACTGATCGAGGGCATCGACAACGGTCGGGCCTTGCCACCAGGGCATTTTGGGGCTGGAGCTCGCGATGTTGTCGCCATGTTTGGCAGCGATGGGCACAAAGAGCCCCGGCTCGACGCCGATGCTTCTGAGCCAGGCGCGATACTCCGTCTCGATTTGGCGGAAGCGGACCTCGCTGTACTGTTCAAGGTCCATTTTGTTGACGAGCACGGCCAATTGGCGGATACCCAGCAGATTGAGCAAGTAGCCGTGGCGCCGGGAGTTTTCCTGCACACCTTCGTGGGCATCGATCAGCAGCAATGCCGCCTCGGCATTGGCGGCGCCGGTGATCATGTTTTTGAGGAACTCCTTGTGTCCCGGCGCATCGATGATGACGTACTGGCGCCGCGCGGTGTGAAACCAAATTTGCGCGGTATCGATGGTGATATTCTGGTCGCGCTCCGACTGGAGCGCGTCCATGAGGTTGGCCCATTCGAAGGGGACGCCGCGGCGGATGGCGATTTGCTGGAGCTGTTCAAGCCTACCTTCAGGCAGCGAGCCGGTGTCATGAAAGAGCCGGCCGACGAAGGTGGATTTACCGTGATCGACATGACCGACGATGACGATCTTGAGCTGCTCGCCGTGTTGATTTCCGTTTCCGCTGGGCATGGTTTAGCGCAAAAGAGATTGTTTACATGTAGCCATCACGCCGGAGTTTCTCGAAGGCGTCCTCGCTCTCTTTGTCCTGGGCGCGGCCGGCGCGCTCGGGGGTGCGGGTGTGGCGCAATTCCTCGATGATTTCCCGCACGGTTTTGGCGTCGGACTGAATGGGAAAGGTGCATGGGGCGCAGCCAAGACTGCGGTATCGGCGCCCCTCGCCATTGGCAAAATAGAGCGGAATCACGGGAATATTCTCGCGCTCGATGTATTCCCAAATGTTCAACTCGGTCCAATGCAGCAGCGGGTGGATGCGGATATGGGCGCCCTTTTCGAAATCGGTCTTGAACTGGTCCCACAACTCGGGAGGCTGGTCCTCGACGTTCCATTCCATGTTTTTGTCGCGAGGGCTGAAGTAGCGCTCTTTGGCGCGGGTGGGTTCCTCGTCGCGGCGCACGCCGACGATCACGCCGGTGAAATGATGCTGGTCGAGCACTTTCTTTAACGCATCTTTCTTGAGTGTGCCGCAGCACTCCACGCGCGTCGCCTTGCCGTTGGGATAAGTGATTCCAGACCGCAAAACCTCCTCGTTCTTTCCGACCACCAGTTTCAGATTCCACTCCTTCACCACGCGGTCCCGATACTCAATCATGGAGGCGATTTTGTAAGTGGTATCGACGTGCACCAGCGGAAAGGGCACATGGCCGAAGAAGGCCTTGCGCGCCAGCCAGAGCAGGACCGTCGAGTCCTTGCCGATGCTCCAGAGCATGGCGAGGTTCTCGAATTTATTGAAGGCCTCGCGCAGGAGGTAAATGCTCTGATTTTCGAGTTTGGATAAGTGGTCCATGGGGCTAAATCTGAAAATCGACTTTCTTGGGCATAAAGGTATGGATGCCGCACTCGACTTTATTGAAGCCGGTCCAGCGCCCGGCGCGCTCGTTTTCGCCGTTGGTGGTTTTGCGAGTGCAGGGCTGGCATCCAATCGACCCATACCCGCGGTCGTGCAGTGGATTATAAGGAATCTTGTGCTGGCGCAGGTACTCCCAGACTTTTTCCCGGGTCCAATTCGCCATCGGGTTTAGCTTCACAATATCACGCCCGCTGGCTTCGTCGAACACATAAAGCTCGAGCACGCCGATGTCGGCGCGTGAATCGGACTGCTGCCGGCGCAAGCCGGTAATCCAGCAATCCAGCTCGCCGAGCTTGTCGCGCAACGGCAGCACCTTGCGAATCGTGCAGCACAGGTCGGGCTGGCGCTTCCACAGCTCCGGGCCGTTGATGTCCGCTTGCTCCGCGACGGTCAAATCGGGTTGGAGGCTTTCGATGGAAATGCCGAAAAAGGCTTCCAGCCGGCTTTTGAGCGCAACGGTTTCGGGGAACAGCAGGCCGGTGTCGAGCGTGAAGACCGGAAAGCTGAGGTTTTGGCGGCGGGCGAGGTCGATCATGACGAGGCCGGCGCCCTGGAAACTGGTGCCAATCGCGGCGCGGGCACCGAACCGCTCCCAGGCCCACGAAAGAATTTCCTCGGTGGGGCGCTGATGGAAACGATGGTCCAGTTCTCGAACTTCCGCGAGCGTAAGCATGTTGAGCGTGGAGGGAACCTAAGCGGCCGGCAAGCCCGGCTCGGGCTGGTTGAGCGGGCCAGCCGATGCGGTGGGCTGCGGAGCCGCGGTCCACAGGACGCGTGCGCAAAAATCGCCAAACCGCTCGCCGGGTTGGCGTTCCTGGCGGAACCGGGCCAGGAGTGGCCGCAATTCATTCAGCAGATCTTCGCTTTTGACGACCTCCTTAAAGACCCGGTTCAGGCGCGTGCTGCCCTCGTTGCCGCCAAGGTAAAGCTGGTACTTGTTTGGGGATTTGCCGACCAACCCGATTTCGGCCAGATAGGGGCGGGCGCAGCCATTGGGGCAGCCGGTCATGCGCACAATCAGTTCCTCGTCTGGAAGGCCGACCTCGACCAGGAGGGCTTCCAAACGGGTGAGAAAGTCCGGCATGACGCGCTCGGATTCAGCCAGCGCCAGCCCGCAGGTAGGCAGAGCCGGGCAGGCCATCGAGGCCAGGCGCGTACGGCTGAAGGGGTGGTGAACGGAAATGCCGTGCTCGCCCAGCAGCGCGGTGATGCCCTGGCGTTGCTCGGCGGCGACATTCACCAGCAGCAGGTTCTGGGAAGCGGTGAGCCGAACTTCCGGTTGGAACCGCTCGATCACGCGGCGCAGGCCGGTCTTGAGCTGGTAACCGGGCACATCGCGAATGCGTCCATTCTCAACGAACAAACCGAGGAAATATTTGCCGTCGGTTTGGGCGTGCCATCCCAAGAGATCGCCCTGGCGGGTAAATTGGAACGGCCGCGCCGGCTCGAGGCGGAACCCAGCGCGCTTCTCGAACTCGCCGCGGAACCACTCCACCCCGCGCTCCGCCATGACGTACTTGAGGCGGGCGTGCTTGCGATTGGTGCGGTCGCCGAAATCCCGATGGATGGTGAGGACAGCTTTCGCCGCCGTTTCCAGGTGTTCCGGGGGCAGAAACCCAATCACATCGGCGAGGCGCGGAAATGTCTGTGCGTTGCCGTGGGACATGCCCAGTCCGCCGCCGGCGATCAAATTGTACCCGACGAGCCGGCCATTGTCGGCGATGACGATGAATCCAAGGTCATTGGTGAAGATGTCGATGTCGTTGAGCGGCGGAATCGCAAAAGCAGTTTTGAATTTGCGCGGCAAATAGTTTTTGCCGTAAAGGGGGTCCACGAAGTTGGCGTTGGCCGGGTCCTTCAGGTCAAGTTCTTTGCCCTCCAACCAAATCGAATGGTACGCCGGGGTCCGGGGCGCCAGCGCGTTGGAAAGCCGCCGCGCTTCGGCCAGGACCTCCTCGACCAACGGACTGGTCGCCGGGGTGGGCGGGGCCATGACATTGCGCTCAACATCGCCGCAAGCGGCAATCGTGCTCATGAGCGCTTCGTTCAGCCCGTGAATGGTCGCCCGTAAGTTGGACTTCAGGATGCCGTGGAACTGGAAGTCCTGACGCGTCGTAATGCGCATCGTGTTGTTGCCATATTTGGCGGTGAGGTCGTCGCAAGCGACATACTGCGCCGCGCTCAGCACGCCACCGGGGAACTTGGTCCGCACCATCATGATGTAATGGCGAGCAACTTTGCGCTGATCCCTATCATCCTGCTGGTAAACACCATGGAACTTCAGAAACTCGTAATCGTCGTCCGTAAAACGGTCCGTGCCCGGGTCAGCCAGGGTCTGTGCAATCGTGCCCGCCAGGAGCGGGCTGCTTTCCTTTAATCCCTCATTACGAGCGAGCTTAACCGGTTGACCGGGAGCAATCATAAGTGTTTTGATTAAGTTAATGATGATTATGCACTGCCAGCCGGTTTTTGTCAATCCGTTCCGTGAGCTATCAGCAGGCCCAACAGGCCTGATTAGGGGTTTAACTGCGCATGTTCCTGCGGGCAGGAGAAAACGGCAATCAGTTCTCACTGGTTCTGGCTTGCGCACCCGGAACAAGGCGGCGGACTTTGAGGTCGCGATAGCGCAGGACGGTGTGATTGGTAGCGTTGAAGGCGCCGAGGCCGACGACAGAACTGCCGGTGAGATAGAGGCTCCTGACGGGTGTGGCATCCCGGAAGACCTGGGTGCCATTAACCCAGGCATCGGCGCGCCCATGGTCGATACGGAAGCGGAAGGAGTTGGTTAGGTCGTTAAGGGGTGCGCGGAAGGAAACCTCTTGGCGCCCCCACTGACGGGAAAAGGTCGCGTGTGGGCTGGCGGTGTCGTTGCGGATGAGGCGGAAGGCGTACCATGGGGAGTTGTAACTGTCGGGGAGGCCGAAAATAATCCCGGCCTGAAAATCTCGGTTGGATGAACGGACGAGCTCGACCTGGCCGGAGAGCTCGAAGGCAGGGCCGATGCGTGTGCGGCAATAGAAGCTGTGGCCACCGGGGCCGCTCTGGACTTCGAGAGAGCCGTCGTCGAGCCGGGTGAGTTTTGTGCCCGCGAGGACCCAATTAGGGTCGTTGGCGTCAGAGGGCAGGAGGTCAACCCAATCGCCGTGGGCGAGGGCGAGTTCCTGGGTAAGAGCGGCGAGGCGTGCGCGGCACAATTGGCGGGTGAGATCATCGGCGTCGGGAGAGGCGCTGAGTTGGGTATAGGAGCTGAGGGCATCGGGGAGGGCGAACTGGGCGTAGGAAGATTCGGCGTGGTGAGCGAGGGCGGAAGCTTTCCCGGTCAAGGCGGCCACCTGAAGGGGCATGAGGGAAAGGTCCACCCCCCAGTCGGTGAGGTTTTGGGTGACGGGTTGCCAATGGAGGGCCTGCAACTGCTGGCGGGAGATGTCGTAGTGACCGGCCAGGTAGGCGACAGCAGCATAGGTGGTACGCCAACCCGGGTGGATTTTTTCCTGAGTCGGTTCGGCGATGTAGCCCTCGTACATGCGTTGCAAATCGGGCCACACATCGGGCCGACCGTAAATATGATTGCCGAGGGGAAGGTCGAGCTCGGATTCGACGTCCTGGACGCAATCGAAGAGTTTGCGTGGGACGTCGGTATCGAAACGCCTGGTATCGACGGCGCGGGCGCCGAGAGCCAAGAGGGCCTCATGGCTACCGTACCAGCGCGGGCGCAGACCCCAGCGCATCTCGGACCAGGCCTGCGGGAAATCGATCTGGGCCGCGACGGCGCGATCAAACCACGTGCGCATCTGTTCTGCGCCGGAGTCGCCCAAAGCGACCTGCATCATGCGAGCGGCTGCGAGCGGGCGGTCAGGGTGCAGATGCCAGGCGCGGGTCAAGGCGGCGCGGGCGAGGGCCAGGTGCTGGGCGAAGCCCTGCCAACCCTGCTGGGTAACCGAATTGGCATACCCGCCACCGCGCGCGCGCCAGGCCTCGTCGATGTGGTATTCCCCCTCGAGCACGAGCGCCAGCCACGGGAAGGTTTTGGTTTGCTGAACAGATTTGCAGACGCGCGGGGCGTTTCTCTGGAAAAACGCGTGGCCCCACCCCTCGACCAGGATGTCGGCGAGGTCCTGCTCGTCGCGCGGCTGGAGGCAGCCGTCGCCAAGCGCCTGACCCAGGTAGCCCAGGGCGGCAGCGTCCAAGGAAGGCCGACGCGGCGAGCGCGACCCCAGGTTGGCGGTGAGCATGACCGTGGCGTAGAGTTTGGGATAGCCAGGATAAGGTGAATTGCTGAAGGCGGCGACGGCGCGTTCGAACCGCTGAATGCGTTGATGAGTGGTCGGGGCATTGGCTGCGGCCGCGGTGAGCACCAGGGGGTCGGTGCAGCTCGGGTCGGCTGCTAATTTATCGGCTAAGAGCTGGGCGGAAGGCAGGTTGCTGGTTCCGCCGCCGAAATTGAGCGCAAGCCAGGATTCCAGGAGCTGACGGACGTCGCTATCCCAAGCGGTGCTGTGGTCGCCGTATTTCTGGTAGGCATCAATATACTGGCGGACGCGGAACTCGCGGCCGCGTTTGAGCACATCGGCTTGAGTGAGCGCATTGGTGGTGAGGATTATCGGCCGGTTGGCGATGGCCAGACCATCGGTTCGGTTGACGCCTGCGCTTTGGGCAACCTGGACGGCGCGTTTGACTTGAGTGGCGACCTTTACTGCGACAAACCCGAACCACGCACCAACGACTACTGCGCCGATGGCCGCCAGCCCGAGCACCCACGGCACAATTCGGGGCGCGCGTGGTTTGCGGGGGGCGATCGGGACGGGAGGCGGTGGGACTGGTGGCGGAACGCCCAGGCCGCTGCGCCGAAGCACAGCATCCAGCGGCTCCCAGTTGGCCATCCCTTCGGCCCACACCAGGTCGGTGCCGCTTATTTCTCCAGCAATCAGTTTGCGCTGCAGCTCTGTCAGGGGGAACACCCCTGCATCCTCCCCGTTCCGGTGCAGGTGAAAATCCATAGCATCATTCTATAAGCCCGAGCGGCAGAAAGCACAAGCGGGCGGCGCGCGGACTTTAGCTTTAGTCCGCGCTGCGACACCGGTCCCGCGGGCGCGATTAAGACCATTCGTCAGGACAAAGCGGCAGAGGGCTGCCGCAGTCCAAGACCTCGCGGTGTGAGAGGCCTGCGAACAATCGCGGCAGCGTTTTGGACTGCGGCAGCCCTCTGCCGCTTTCTTGCTCAGGCCACATCGGGTGCCAACGAGTTTAATCGCACTCACATACCCTAGGCCGCATCCCAAGGCCGAAGGTGCGAACCGCGCGCGCATTGCGAACGGTGCAGCTTCTGGTAGCCTGCGGCGCATGGCCTTCGATTCATTTGCGGAATTCCTGAAGCAACTCGAAGCGGTGGGTGAGCTCAAACGGGTTTCACAGCCGGTTGCCACTGAGTTGGAGATCACCCAATGGGCGGACCGTGAGATGAAATCTCCAGGCGGCGGCAAGGCGCTGCTGTTCGAGAAACCAACAGTCGGAGGCAAGCCCTCGCCGTTTCCGCTGGCGATTAACACGCTTGGCTCGTGGAAGCGTATGGCGCTGAGCCTGGGGGCGGAGACGGTCGAAGCTGCGGCGGCACAATTGGGCTCGCTGCTGAAGGCCCGTCCGCCAACGGGATTTCGCGAGGCGCTGGAATTGTTGGGCACGGCGTTTGACTTGCGTCATGCCAAACCCAAACGTGTCAAGGAGGGGCCTTGTCAGGAGGTAGTACATGAATTTGCGAGCCCGGCCACCCGGAGCGAGCCGTGGCCGCCCGCGCCGGACATCCTGGACAAGAGCATGCCTGCGGTGCTGCCCGCTGGTCCGACGCTGTTGGACCTGCCGGTTCAGCAATGCTGGCCGCAGGATGGCGGCCGGTTCATCACCCTGCCATGCGTCGTCACGCAAGACCCGGATACGGGCGAACGGAACGTGGGGATGTACCGGATGCAGATTTATGATAGCTGCTCGACGGGCATGCATTGGCAACTGCAGAAAGTCGGGGCACGCCATGGCCGGAGCTATTACCAAAGCGGCGCGCGCATGCCGGTGAGTGTGTTTCTGGGCGGGGACCCGGTATTGACGTTCTGCGCGACGGCGCCGTTGCCGGATGGCCTGGATGAGTTTCTGCTGGCGGGTTACCTGCGCAAGCGTTCGGTCGAGCTGGTCAAATGCCGGACCAACGAGCTGGAAGTTCCCGCCAACGCAGATTTCGTTTTGGAAGGTTATGTGGACACGCGCGAACCGCTTCGGCAGGAAGGCCCCTTTGGCGATCATACCGGGTTCTACACGCTGCCCGAACCTTACCCGGTGTTTCACCTTACGGCGATTACGCATCGGCGGCAGGCGGTCTATCCGGCCACTATCGTAGGGGTGCCGCCGATGGAGGATTTTTATATCGGCAGCGCGTCGGTGAAATTGTTTCTGCCCGTGCTGAAGATGACGTTTCCGGAGCTGGTGGATTTGGCGCTGCCCGCCGAAGGAGTGTTTCACAACCTGGTGTTCGTGAGCATGAAGAAAACCTATCCGATGCAGGCTTACAAGTTGATGCACGGATTGTGGGGCATGGGCCAAATGATGTTCGCGAAGTACATCGTCGTGGTGGACGATGATGTGGATGTGCATAACACCAGCCAGGTCCTGTTCCGGTTATGCGCCAATACCGATCCCGGCCGCGATACTCTCCTGACCAAGGGGCCGGCGGATGTGCTGGATCATGCCACCACTGATATTGGCATCGGGGGCAAGCTGGGTTTCGATGCGACCCGGAAATTGCCGGGGGAAGGCCACGCGCGGCCCTGGCCGCCGCTGATTCGGCACGCTGGCAGTGCGGGGGGATAGGTCCGTTAAAGTTATTGAAATGTGACGTTGCCACGCGGGTTAGGTGAGCGTATAATAAAGGTGTCAAGCACAAAACCTATGGTCTCCAATCTCCTTCATTACATCACCGGCGAGGAAGTCCATGCGGGCGACCGAGTGCAGTATCACGGCGATTTTGCGACGATCGTCTTCGTCAGCAATGGCGACGAGGAAGAGTTCGCTCCCGGGTACGAAGACTACACCGGCTCGGAGCGCGGTATTATGCTCGCCGACGATGATGGCGAGACAAAATTCATCGGCGAACCGGACGATATGCTGGCGCTGGTGGACCGCGGTTAGGTCGGACCCGGCGAATGGCTCAAGTGGCGCCCTGCAAAAAGGTGTGCAACAGGGCGGTGGCGGTTTTTTCATGCCTGCCGCCAACACTGGCCAGACCGTGAGCAGGAGCACCTGTCACCCGTGCGCCAAACCAAAAGCTTCTGAGCTCCATCGATGAAGGCGTGGATCAAAATTGTTCTCTACATCGTGTTGTTGGGAGGCACGATTATCCTGTGGGTTGCGTTTGGTGCGGCGCATGGGCGCGTGCTGGCCCAGAGCAGCGGCGCGTCGAAAACCGCGATGATGTCGTACCTGGGCGGTTTTGTGCTGCTGGCAATTGGTCTGGGACTGCTGGTTGCCTATGATGTCGCGCATTTCTTCGGCCGGCGTGCGGAGCGCGCGATTCTCCAAGGCGGGCCACCGCTGGAAACGCCATCGGCGGTCGAGGAAGCGGCGCGGTTGCGCAAGTCAGGTGAACCGCTCGAAGCTGTGCGCGTCTTGCGCGATTTCCTGGGACAACACCCCAAAGAGCTGGAACTGATGTCTGAAATTGCGGAAATCTATAATCACGATCTGAACCAACCGCTGTCGGCGGCGCTGGAATATGAGGAATTGATTCGGCACAAATTGCCGGCTGAGCAATGGGCGTGGGCGGCGCTGCACCTGGCGAAGCTGTACGGCCGGCTGGACCAGCCGGAGAAATCGGCGGCGCTGCTCGAGCGCCTGGTGAAGGATTATGGCCGGACCGTCGCGGCCGGCCGTGCCCGCAAAGTGTTGGCCGGACTGCGGCTTGGGCAGCGGGAGGAGCCGCTCGAAGAAAGCTAGGCCGTGCGAAGCCGGCGCAGGATGCGGCCGTCCGGGCGGTGAATGCTGATCAGCAAGGCTGCGCGGCCCGGGTCGGCATGAGTGGCGCAGCCGAAGCAGGGATCGTAGGCGCGGAACGCCATCTCGACCATGTTCAGCAAGCCCTCGGTGACCTGGCCTTTGTGGATCAACCCGCGGGCGGCTTTCTCCACGCTCAACGCAATGCGAGCCGCATTATTCTGAGTGGCAACCAGCAGGTTTGCCTCGCGCATAATTCCTCGCTCATCAGTTCCATATTCGTGGATGAGGGTGCCGCGGGGCGCTTCGATGACGCCGATGCCGCGCACGGGTGTCTTGGTGGGCAGATTTCGCAGGTCGGTTCCGAGCAGAACCGGGTCATCGACCAGGTCCCGCAGGCGCTCGGCGGCGTAGATGATTTCGACAACTCGCGCCCAGTGGTTGGCCAGGGTTTGATGCACCGGCCGGCCGCCAAGTGTGTCGAAAAGCTCCCGATAAGCCTGCTGGGCAAGGGGCGTGGCCATGCCTTCGGCCGCGTTAAGGCGGGCCAATGGAGCGACTGAAAAAACGCCGCTCTGCGGCCCATCGGTGAACCCCCGCCAGCCGATGGGCTTGAGAAAGCAGAATTTCATGTAGCTCCACTGCTCGACGTGTTCGGCGATGAACTCGCGGTAGCGGTTGGCGGGAAATTTTGCATACTCGCTGCCGGACGGATCCACGACCCGGAGCAGACCATCGTAAAACGCCACCTTGTTGGCAGAATCAACGAGCCCCATATAATACGTGCGGTGGGTGTACCTGTCCGACTGGACCAAATGGACATAATCTCCGTTGCGCAAGACAACATCCTTGAATACCTGCAAGGTGAATAGCGCGAACTCCAGCGCGTCTTTAGCCAGTTGCTGGAAACCTGGCAAATCCTCCCGACGAAGGCCCTTGGCGACTCCGCCGGGCAGGCCGAGGACCGGATGAATGGCTTTCCCGCCGAAGTAGGCGATGAGCTCGCGCAGGCGGCGGCGCATGCTAATGACTTGCCGGGCGACCTCGACCCCAATTTTCTGCACCACACCGATCACATTGCGCTGAGATTTGGGCGCAGCGGGTCCGACGATGAAATCAGGGCCGCCCAGCAGGTAAACATGCAAAGCGTGGTCTTCGAGTAAAAACGCGTGATAAACCAGTTCGCGAATGAGCCGGGCGGTTTGCGTCGGCTGGACCTGGTACAGGTCGTCCAGCGCTTTGGTTGCGGCCATGTGGTGGGCGGTTGGGCAAACGCCGCAGATGCGACTTGTCAATTGGGGCATGTCTTCGGCGGGCCGGCCGCGGGCAAAGACTTCGAACCCGCGGAGTTCGGGGATCTGGAGCCAGGCCCGCGCGACCTCGCCCTCGTCATCGAGGAAGATCTCGATCTTGCCATGCCCTTCCAGGCGCGTAATTGGGTCGATCGTGATCCGGCTGGGAGCGGTGGACGAGGGGGGTTCAGACATAGGATCTCTTTGGGTCGTTCGGCGAACTGACATTGGAGCGCAGGAGGCTTTTAGCCAGGCCATATCGGTAGAACATGCCAATTGGATCGGGCACGCCGGCCAGAGTTTGCGCAATCGCCGGCTCTTCCTTCCCCGCGAGGTTGGCGCACAAAGCCGACAGAGCCTTCGCGCCCTGGTCCCGGACGCGCGAGGTCGGTCCGAAGCATCCGGTGCACGGCATGTTGCCATTGACACAGGCGGCCTCACAGCCGCCACGGGTAGCCGCGCCCAGGCAAATCACACCCTGCGCAAGGAAACATTTCTCCGGGTCGAGGTTGAGCGAGTGCGGACGATGAAATTCGGCGAACCGCGGGTCGGCAGGTTTGGTGGCCTTGCGTGGGCACTGCTCGCACAGTGCCATATCAGGCGCCAGCACGGTGCCTTTCGGGGGCAAGGTGCCGGCCAGCAGTGCACCAATCGCGGCTTGGGTCAACTTGGGGGTCGGGGGGCAGCCCGGCAGGTAATAATCCACTGGCACAACCTGGTCGAGGGCGCGGACGACCTGGTGCAATTGCGGCAAACAGAGTGAGTACCCGTTCTCAGTGAAGCGGGATTGCGGCCGAGCGCGGTCCTGGTTTATTACTGTGGGCGCGTCTTCGTATACGTAGCGCAAAATCTCTTCGCGCATGAACTGGTTGGCCAGGCCGGGAATGCCGCCGAGCTGCGCGCAAGCTCCATAGGCGACTAAAAGCTGGCTTTTGCGCCGGAGCAAGTGGGCCATCTCCGCCTGTTCCTCTGTTCGGATGGCGCCATTCAGAAAAGTGGCGTTAAGGCTGCGGTCCGGCAGGCCTTCGAGATCGGTTTTCTTGAAATCCATCGCGCACGGCCAGAGCACGATCTCGACCGCCTCGAGCACCCCCAGAATTTCCTCGGCCAGATCGACTACGGCCTCCTCGCAGCCACCGCAGGAAGCGCACCAATAAAACGCGATTTTCGGTTTCGCGGGATTGCTCATAGAGACTGCGTTGGGGTTGCCGCGCTCACCGGTTCAAGTTCCCTGTCCCACTCGGCGCGGCGCTGTGGTAGTTGGAGCGGGCCCAGGCGCAACAATTGCTCGGTCATGGTGTTGATGACGCGCCGGACCTTCTCTCCTTCGGCGGCGGAAATCCATTCCAGCCGCACCCGCTCAGGCTCGATGCCGAGGTCGGCGAGCATTCGCTTCAACAGTTCAAACCGGCGGAGCATCTTAAAATTGCCTTCGGCGTAATGGCAATCGCCAGGATGGCACCCGCCAATGAGCACACCGTCGGCGCCGCGGGCCAGCGCCGCGACAATGAACTGCGCGTCCACGCGCCCTGAGCACATCAGCCGCACGATGCGAACGTTGGCGGCGTATTTCAGGCGTGACACGCCCGCCAGGTCGGCCCCGGTGTAGGTGCACCAATTGCAGAAAAAGGCGACGATGCGAGGCTGCCATTTGTTGACGACGGGGTTCATGGCGCTGTGTCTTGGAGAGAATCATTAAGGAGACCTTCCAGTTCCGCGAAGACTTGTTCATCTTCAAACAGCCCCTGGGCCAGCGCCCCGGAAGGACAGGACGCGACGCAGGTTCCGCAGCCTTTGCAAAGCGCGTCATTGACGACCGCCTGCTGGCGCGCCTCATCCCACGTCAACGCGGTAAAGGGGCACAGCGGGAGGCACGTTTTGCATCCGGAGCAGGCCTCCGCAATGACGCGGGCGGTGTTTGGTTCCTGCTCGATATGGCCGGCATCAATGAGGGCGAGGACTTCGGCGGCGGCGGCGCCGGCCTGCGCGACGGTGTCGGGAATATCGCGCGGCCCCTGGCAGGCGCCGGCGATGAAAACGCCGTCGGTAAAGGTGCTAACCGGCGCGAGCTTGGGATGACGTTCAAGAAAGAACCCTTCCGAGCCGCAGCTTATATTGAACAGGCGCCGAACGGCTGGCGCATCGGCCTGGGGCTCCAAGCCGGTGGCCAACACCACCATGTCCACTGGAATGCGCCGGACAAACCCCGCCAGCGTGTCCTCCACCCGAAGCACGAGTTTGTTCTCCTCTTCGGGCGTCATGGCCCAGTCGGTGACCTCGCCGACACGTCCGCGGATAAAGTGAACACCTTCATCGAGCAGCTTGTCGTAGAATTCCTCGTAGCCTTTGCCGGGCGTGCGGATATCGATGTAAAAATTGTAAAGCTCGGCGCCACTGTGCTCATGCAGCAGATGCGCCAGCTTGAGCGAGTACATGCAGCACACGCGCGAGCACCAGGCATGGGTTTTCTGGTCACGGGAGCCGACACAATGGATGACGCCGATGGACTCCGGACGCCTGCCATCGCGCAGGACGATTTCCCCCGCGGTTGGGCCGGCGGCATTAACCAGTCGCTCGACTTCCAACGCCGTGTACACGTTGGGAAACACGCCATAACCGTATTGTGGCACGCGACGGGCATCGAAAGTCTGGAAGCCCGTAGCGATGATAATGGCACCAACCTGCACTTGCTCCAGTTGCGATTGTTGCCGGAAATTGATTGCCTGGCGTTCGCCGCAGGCGGCCAGGCAGGTTTGCTTGCATTTGCCGGTGAGTTGGCCGCGTTTGAAATTCAGACAAACCTCGGGATCAATCACGACCACTTGCGGTGTGGCCTGAGGGAAGGGGATATAAATCGGTTTGCGCTTGCCCAGGCCTTCGTTGAAGCGGTCAGGGAATTTTGGTTCCTTATAGACACACTGGGCGATGCATTCCTGGCAGCCCGTGCATAAGTCTTCATTCACATAACGCGGCCGGCGCTGCACGGTCACCTGGTAATTGCCCACGTAACCTTCAACCCGCGTCACTTCCGAATAGGTCCATAGCTTAATGTTCGGGTGGACGCCGACTTCGGACATTTTTGGTGTGAGGATGCAAGCAGCACAATCGAGCGTGGGAAAGGTCTTATCGAACTTGGCCATATGGCCGCCGATTGAGGGCTCCCGTTCGACCAGGTACACCTGCTTGCCCGCGCGCGCGATGGTTAGCGCCGCATTAATACCAGCGATGCCGCCTCCGACGATCAGCACGGCGGGATTAATGGGCATCTGATGCACCTCCAGAGCGCAGTGCAGCCCGACGCGTGCGACGGCGGCCCGAGCCAGCGCCTTGGCCTTCTCAGTTGCTGCCACCGGGTCGGCATGGACCCAGGAGTCTTGCTCGCGGATGTTGACCATCTGGAAAAAGAAAGGGTTGAGGCCGCCGGCCTGGATGGCTGACCGAAACGTGCGTTCGTGGAGCAGCGGCGAGCAGGAGGCCACCACGACGCGGTTCAGCCTAAATTCCGCAATGTCTTTCTCAATCAGTTCCTGGCCGGGGTCGGAGCACATGTATTTATAATCCCGGGCCAGGACAACCCCGGGGAGCTGCTCGACATACCGGGCAACCGCGGGGCAATCCACCACCGCGCCGATGTTGTGGCCGCAATGGCAGATGTAAAAGCCGATGCGCAGGTGGTTGGAGTTGGTGGCGCTCATGGTCTTTGGGGTTTCACCGCCAGCGACCCTAATTCTTTAGCTATATTTGGGACCTGATGCGGCTGTCATGGGTTCCGTTTGGGTTGCTGGGGGTGGAGCTGGTTCTGGGGGTCGCCAGAGGAAAGGAATCGCAGCTCGGTCCAGTCCTAGTTGCTCAGCGGGCAACCCCAAGGCCAGGCCGAGCAGTTGCGTAAAATAAACCGCTGGAACCACCACCGGACCGTATTGGGCCGTGAGGTGGCTGTGGTAAGCGTCGAGGTTGAATTGGCACAACGGGCAGGCCGTAGCGAGGCAATCGGCGCCGCGTTTGCGGGCCTCATTGTGAAGGATATAGACCAGGCGGATGCCCGCCTCCGGCACGGTGCCGGTGAGGCTGCCGCCGCAACACTTGGTCTTGAGGGGGAATCGGACCACGGTGGCCCCGAGGACCTCGAGCAGGCGGTCCATCGAGGTGGGATTGTATTGGTCGTCAAACTCGGCGTAGGGGCGCACCACCTGGCAACCGTAATAGGGCGCTACTTTTAAGCCTTTCAAAGGCCGGCGGACGTGTTGCTTGAGCGCGTCCAGCCCAATATCTGTCAGCAGGACTTCGAGTGGGAAGCGCACTGCGACATTGCCGTCATAGCTGAGGTTGATCGCAGCGAGGGCGCGATCCACCGTCGCCTTCATCGCCGGATACTCATGGAAATAGTGCTTGGTCTTGTTCAACACCAGGTAGCAGGCAGCGCACGGCGCCAGCAATTGCTGATGGCCGCCGGCTTGGGCCAGCGCCAGGTTGCGGGCTGCCAGCACACAGGCCTTGGCCTCGTCGATCGCCATGTACGCAGTGGCCCCGCAACAGTTCCAATCCTGGAGCTCCTCCAACTCGACCCCAAGGTGTTTCATCACGGGCAAGAGAGATTCCTCGTAAGCGCGGCCGAGCCCTTTGAGCGAACATCCGGGGAAATAGGCGTATTTCATGGGCCAGCTCCTTGATTGCCATCGACACCCGCTAGCATCCGTTCGAGGTCGGCCCTTTGTTGGATGTGTTCCCGAGCGAGTGAAAGCCGCCCGGTCTTGAACAGGTCCCACCCCATGCGCCAGTTGGCCAGGGCCCCGCGCCAATCGGTCTTGAGAAAAAGTTTCAGCACCAGCAGCAGCTCGGTAATACGACCTTGTTTGAGAACCATTTGACTGAATTCGCGCGCCAGGACCGGGATGGGGAAATGCCTGGGGTAAATCTGCTCGTGAATGGCGCGCTGCTTCAGTTCGTACATGATGTCGGTAATGCGGATCTCGCGCGGGCATTCCACCGCGCACGCGTAGCAGGAGGCGCACAACCAAATAGTATGACTGCGCAACACCTCGTTCTTGAAGTCGGCGCGGGTGAGCGCCATCACCTGCCGCGGCGTATAATCCATGTAAATGCTCAGCGGGCACACGCCAGAGCAGGTGCCGCATTGAATACAGTGGGAGAGCTGCTCGCAACCGGGCACACTCATGACTTCCCGGCCGAAACCTTTGACCCTGTCCGCGTCGTATTTGATCGTCCGCGTCACCAGCATCATAAACCCTCCAACGAACCGCAACCCACACAGGCCAAGTGGTGGTTTCTGGAACCGGTGCTCAGCAGCCGCGCCGGCTCGAGTCCATACTGCCCCGCATCCTGGTTGACTAAAGCCAACGCCAACCAAAAATGCTAAACCGCGTTTGGTAATAACTAAACTTTTTTTGCCATGTATAAATATTAGCTTTATTTGTCGTTGCTCAACGAGAGTCTTATGTGAGGCGCGGTCCGGCATATTTCCTCGCTCTGGGGCGGCGCAGACTGTGCGGAGAGGACCGGCGCAAAGGGAAAAACTGCGCCGACACCGGCTCAGCCGTTTAACGGGCTTTTCGTCGGCGCCGGCGCAGCAAAGTCAGCCGGGAGGATCGAGGTTACTTCGGCAGGTTATCAGCGTCGAGCGAAGCGACGAGGTCCTTCTCAGCCAGGACCCAGTCGGCCATAGTCAGCGGGTGGTCGGGCAATTTATCCCGAAACATCTCATAAGCGTGCTGGCGGACCATCGCCTTGGACACGCCCGGGGTAACCGGCTTCGGTTGCTCAACGGCGGCCTGCGTGCTCTTCTTTTTCATACCGCTCTCCCTTTCTTTAGGGAAAGATAAGCCTCCCAGGAGAGGATGCAACCTGTTCTTGCCATTCGTAACGCAAGGCTTCCTGCGCCCACTATCCCGAATTGGTTTCCGATGGGATTGCGCACGGACTCCTGGCGCGGAACGGCGCGGTGTTGTCCGGGTTAATCTCTTGACCCGTTGCCCTCGGCTAATCTAGTGTTGCCGCTTGTTAGGCTTGATTCATGTTCGCGCAATTCAAGAGCCTGTTTTCCAATGATATTGGAATAGACCTCGGGACGGCCAATTCCCTGGTATATGTCAGGGATCGGGGGATAGTTTTACGGGAGCCGTCCGTGGTGGCTATTCAAGCCGGCACGACTAATGTCCTGGCCGTAGGCGAAGAAGCCAAGCGGATGCTGGGACGCACTCCTGGGAACATCGTGGCCATCCGGCCAATGAAAGACGGGGTCATCGCCGACTTTGAGATAACCGAGGCGATGCTGCGGCATTTCATCCAGAAGGTGCACCACCGCAAGCTGATAGCTCCGCGGGTGGTGGTAGCCGTGCCCTCCGGTATCACGGAAGTGGAAAAACGGGCCGTCAAAGACTCCGCAACCCACGCTGGGGCGCGCGAGGTGTATCTGATCGAACAGCCGATGGCTTCGGCCATCGGGGTCGGTCTGCCGGTCCACGAACCGGCTGGTAATATGATCGTCGATATCGGCGGGGGGACTTGCGAAATCGCAATTATCTCCCTTGCCGGGATTGTCTTCAGCCGCAGCCTGAGGGTAGGCGGAGACGAATTTGACGAGACGATCGTTGCGCACATGAAACGGGCTTACAACCTGATGATCGGTGAACGCACAGCGGAAGAGATCAAAATACGGATTGGCTCTGCTTTTCCGCTGGAGCAGGAATTAACCATGGAAGTCAAAGGACGCGATTTGAGCGCCGGATTGCCGAAAACATTGACGATTCGGTCGGAAGAAATTCGCGAAGCTTTGCAAGAGCCGCTGTCGAGCATTTTGGAATCTGTTCGCATCACCCTGGAACGTTGCCCGCCCGAGCTGTCCGCCGACCTGGTGGACCGAGGGATTGTTATGGCGGGGGGCGGCGCCTTGTTGCGCGGGATTGACCGGTTAGTGGCCGAGGAAACCGGCCTGCCGGTCCATATCGCCGACGACCCGCTCAGCGCGGTCGCCGAAGGCACAGGCCGGGTGTTGCAGGAACTCCAATTCCTCAAGCGGGTCTCCAATAATTCCAAGTAGGTTCCCGTCGATCATTCAGTCAGCCAATCTGTGCCGTAATGGCGCCGGCCACAGGCCACGTCATTATTGAGATTTGATGTTAAGACGGCCGCATTACATAGGTTTGGGATTGGTTGTGTTGTTGACTGTGGTCATGCTGACTTTGCCAAGCCCCACGAAGACCCGGCTTAAGCTGGGCGTGGGCAGCGCCTTTGTGCCCCTGTTCGGATTAGATAATTCGACCCGGCAGGCGGCCGGCCATGCCGGCGACGCCCTGTTGCCCAAATCCGAATTGCTGCGCGAACTGGAAGCCCTGCGGCTGCAGAATCAACAACTGCGCCTTGCGGCGACGCAAGCTGAAGCAGTTCTGCGCGAGAACGACCGGCTGCGCCAGTTGCTGGGCTGGCAGCGGCAACAACCGTGGAAACTCAAGCTTGCTAACGTCGTTTTGCGCGAGCCGGCAAATTGGTGGCGCACCCTGCAAATTGACCTCGGCAGCCGAGACGGTATTCGCACGAACATGCCAGTGCTGACCCCCGAGGGTCTGGTCGGTCGCATCAATTCGGTTGGCCTGACCCGGTCACAGGTGGTCCTTTTGGGCGATCCTACCTGCAAGGTGGCGGCACAAGTCGATAATCCCGCCCACGACCTTGGCGTCATCGGCCCGGGCGGGGCCCTGGAAAGCGAATTCGTCGAGATGAGTTACCTCTCGCCGAGCGCGGTGCTGAAACCGGGTCAAACCGTCAAGACCAGCGGTGACGGAGGCATTTTCCCGCCCAATATCCCGGTCGGCATCGTGGTGGAGTCGCACCCGGTGGACTACGGATTGAGCACGGTGGCCCGTGTGAAACTGGGCGCAAATTTGAGTGCCCTGGAGGAAGTGTGGGTGATGCTGCAACCATGAAGAGCTGGCTGCCCACTTTCTTTGTGCTCGTGACGGCCTACCTGGCAGTGTTCTGGGAGGCGGCGTTCACGCCTCTGCGTCACCTGTTGGGCGCGCAAATCGATTTGCTGCCGCCGCTGATCGTTTATGCCGCGTTATGCACGGATGTGCGGACGACTTGCCTGCTGGCATGTCTGGGTGGGTTGTGGTTCGATTCACTTTCGCAAAATCCACTCGGCGTGACGATGCTCCCGTTGGCCTTGGTGGGTCTGACGCTGTATTCGCAACGGGAGTTGATCCTGCGCGACCAGACCTTTGCCCAGTTTACGTTGGGCCTGGCCGCCAGCGGGGCGGCGCCGTTGCTGACGCTGGGGTTGCTGCTGACGACCGGTCACACGCCGCTACTGGGTTGGGGCACCCTCTGGCAACTGCTCGTCATGACTGTTGGCGGAGCTTTAGCGACACCGGTCTTCTTTGTAGGCTTCGAATGGCTGCACCGCAGCCTGGCTCATGAGCGAATCGCCGAGACCAGCTTCAGGCCCGATCGCGAAATCAGGAGGGGGAGATGAGGGCAGGCAAGATGGATAAATGGATTGATGGCGCGCTAGCGTCTTGGACTGCGCCAGCCCTCCGGCGCTTTCTGCCGACACTGGTGTTTCGAAAACCCCGGAGTGCTGGCGCAGTCCAAAGCCTCGTGGTTTGGCGGAGCTGGTTTACGCGACAAGCAGAGTGCTCAACGTTCAGCGCGGATTTCTAAAATGCTCATTTTCGATCAACTGAAACGGGACGATCCGCAACTGCGGGTGGTTACGTTCGTTGTATTGGGCGGATTGAGCGTGCTGTTAGCGGGGTTATGGTGGGTGCAGGTCGTTTCTGCGCGCGATTACCAGGAGTCGCTCGATAACCAATCATACCGCACCGTGCGCATTCCGGCCGTGCGGGGGAAAATTCTCGATTGCAATGGCGCGGTGCTGGCTGAAAACCGGCCGGCGTACGATGTCTGCCTGTACTTGGAAGAATTAGGCAAACCATTCGCCGCGGCCGCCCAACGAGAGGTCGCCACCGCGCGCGCCCAACGCAATCACCAGATGGCGCAGGAAGTAAAGCGGCTCGGACGCAAGCTCACCAAAGCTGAGCGCAAGAAATTTGTCCTCACGACAAAGGAAAAGGAAGAATGCCGGGCCCGGGCGCGGTTCGAGGTTGCGAGCAATGTGGTGCAGCAGGTGAGCCAACGTTTAGGCGAACCCTTGACGCTCGACCCGGTCAGTTTCGAGAAACATTACGAAACCAAACTCGTGCTGCCCTACCCAATCGTCTCCAATCTCGACCCGGCCAAAATCGCACGGTTCGAGGAGCAATCGACCAGTCCGCTGGGTGTGGATTTGGATGTCCAATCGGTCCGGGTTTATCCCCACGGCACGCTCGCTGCCCACCTCATTGGCTGGCTCAAGCGCGATAACAGCTCAATGGAAGGAGAGGAATCGTTTTTCTCGTATCGTCTGCCGGACTTCCGGGGCGAGGTTGGGATTGAGTTCGCCTGCGATAAGGAATTACGCGGCATGGCCGGTGCCGAATCCGTGCTGGTGAACAATGTTGGCTATCGCCAAACCGAGAACGTCTGGAGCCCGGCTGAGCCCGGGCACAACGTGGTGCTGACGCTGGACCTGGCGGTGCAGCAAGCGGCAGAAGAGGCATTGCGCCGCGCGCCGCATGTCAATTTCGTCAATTACCTGCCGCCGGTACGCGGCGCGGTCGTGGTTATGGACGTGCGCACCGGCGATATTCTGGCCCTGGCTTCTTCGCCCACGTTGGACCCCAACTGGTTCGCCCAGGGGCTTACGACGGAGGAGTGGCAGCGCATCAGCGCCCTACAAGCCGAAAAGAATCGCGCGACCTACGAGAATTACATGCCGGGCTCGGTGTTTAAAACCGTAGTCGCACTGGCGGCGTTGGAGGCGGGGCTTAATCCGCTGGAGCGAATTCACTTTGATGCCAACCCGGCGAAGCCCACCAAGGCCTATATCCTCGTCCACGGCCATCCCATTCACGATACCGCCCCGCCCGGAGATTACGATCTGCGCCGCGCGATGATGCTCTCCTGCAATTCCTACTTCATCACGATCGGTTTGCGCCTCGGGCCGGAGCGGATTATCCGCATGGCCGAGCACTTCCACTTTGGTGAAGTGCTGGGTTTAGGAACACGCCAGGATTCGCCGGGAACATTGCCAACGCTCCAACGCCTCACTGAAGGCTGGTCGGACCGCAACACCGCGAACATCAGCATTGGCCAGGACCCGATTTGGGTAACGCCGTTGCAGGTCGCGGTGATGACCTCGGCGCTGGCCAACGGCGGGCGTGTGCTCAAGCCGCGCCTGGTGGACCACGTTGAGCCGCTGGACCCACTCTCAGGCGAAGCGCCGGTGCGCTTCCCGAGCGGGCAAGTCAGGGACCAACTGAGCGTCAACCCGCGCAACCTGGGGTGGCTGGCCACAGCCATGCTCGCCGATACCGAAGACCCCGAGGGCACCGGCAAGCATGTGCGCGACGAGTTCCCGCTATCCGGTCTGCGCATCTGTGGCAAAACCGGCACCGCCCAGGTCCAGGACGTTCATAATAATAACATCGGCCAAACCACGTGGTTTGCTTCGTTCGCGCCGTATGAGAACCCGCGTTGGGCGGTGGTGGTGATGGTCGAGGAAGGCGCTTCCGGCGGCACGACCTGCTCGCACATCGCCGGCCCGATTTACAATGCATTGCTAAAGCGCGAACAAGCAGCGAAAACGGTGGCAAAGGGACGTTAACATGTTTGACGCCAACCTCAACGAACCGCAAGCACGGCTGGACCGATTGCAACTGGCGGCTCTGGCCGGGCTGATGCTGTTGGGAGCGGCATTCGTGTATAGCGCGCGGATGGCCAGCGAGCCAAATCTCGTCTGGTACAGCCAGAGCTGGTTTCGGCAAGTGATTTGGTACGGCTTGGGCATAGGGGCCGGGGCGGCGGTGTGCCTGCTCGATTACCGCACGCTGGCGCGCTGGGCCTTCGTCGTTTACTGGCTGTCCATTGTGCCGTTGCTAGCGGTCCTGGTTCGAGGCATCGGTACGACGCACGGATGGGGTGCGATGCGCTGGATTGACCTGGGGTTCTTCCAATTCCAACCATCGGAATTCGCCAAGCTGGCGTTCATTCTCGCCGAAGCGCATTTTTTGAGCCGACCGGTCGAGGAACTCCGCAACCCCGGCAACTTCTTCAAAGCGCTGGGTTTGCTGGCGCTGCCATTTTTGCTGATCATGACGGAGCCGGATCTGGGCTCAGCGCTGGTGCTGCTGCCCACCGGGATGTTGATGCTGTATGCCGCCGGAACGCCCAAGCGATATTTGGCGTGGCTGCTGGGGAGCGGCAGCGCGCTGGCTGGGCTGTTCCTGGTGACGGTGCTGTTCGTGCCGCCTAATTGGCAGCTCATCAAGCTGGAAGATTATCAACGCCGGCGTCTGCTGGTTTATTTCGGCTGCGAGGATTCCCCCGCGACCAACCTCCCCCGAGCCGAGCAGGACCGGCTGCGCAAAGAATTGCGCAAGCAGCAATTCGACGACTCCCACAACGTGCGCCAGGCCGAGATTTCGGTCGGGTCGGGCGGGCTGCTGGGTAAAGGTTGGCGGCACGGGACGCAAAACGCGCTGGGGTTCTTGCCGCGCGCTGTGGCACACAACGATTTTATCTTCTCCGTGATTGCCGAGGAGAAAGGTTTTCTGGGCAGCGTGCTGGTATTGACGCTGTACGGAACGGTCCTGTTTACCGGGATCAGGATAGCCGGGCAGGCGCGCGATCGCCTGGGCCGGCTGCTGGCGGTGGGCGTCGTCACGCTCCTCTTTAGCCATGTCTTCATCAATATCGGCATGAACATTCGGATTATGCCCGTAACGGGCGTGCCGCTGCCGCTGCTCTCCTATGGGGGCTCGTCGGTGCTCGGCTCGTTGATCGCGATGGGCTTATTGCAAAACGTGTATATTTACCGAAAGGCTTATTGAATGTATGAATGAACGAAATTTCTCCCGGCGACGCCGGGGCGGCATGCGCTTCCGTCCAAGCGGCGGCCTGGGCCATATGCAACAACGCTCAGACCGCGAGGCCTCCCAGGCTCGCGCCGAGGTCGTCGGCGGACACGGCCAGCAGGACAAGGTCTATGAGCGGCGGCACGCGCAGGAAATCGAGCGCGCCGAGAATATCGCCGCCGGGCTCCCCCCGGAGGGCGCGCCCGCCGAGGCGGCCGAGCCGCAGAGCCGGCGCCGCGAATTTCGCGAACCGCACTTCGAGACTCCTGCCGAGGTGAAAGAAGAACAGTTCCAGCCGGTGGCCGTGGCGGAACAATCGCGGGGCCTGGTGGACAGCATCCGCAACATGGCGACAAGCCTGGTCAAGAAGGTCCAGCGGCTCATCAAACCGGTTAAGCGCATCCACAAAGAAGTGATCATCAATGCCGAATCGCTGGAGACGCGCGTCGCGGTCCTCGAGGAGGGTCGCCTCGAGGAATTCAACATCGAGCGCACCACCGAAGAACGGCTGGTGGGCAGCATTTTCAAGGGCAAGGTTCGCAACCTGGAAGACGGGCTCAAAGCCGCATTTGTCGATATTGGTTTCGAGAAAAACGCGTTCCTCCATTACTGGGACATCGTGCCGAGCAACTTCGATAGCGGGGTTGAAATCGTCGAGCGCGAAGGCCGCCGCCGTGAGAAGCCCAAGATCACGCAGAAGGACATCCCGCGCGTGTACCCGCCCGGCAGCGATATTATCGTGCAGGTTACCAAGGGCCCCATCGGCACCAAGGGCCCGCGCGTGACGACCAACCTCGTCCTGCCCGGCCGTTACCTGGTGCTGCTGCCCAACTCCGACCAGAGCGGCATCTCGCGCAAGATCGAGAACGTGCAGGAACGGCAGCGGCTAAAGAAGATTCTCCGCGAGTTAACCATCCCCGAAGGCATGGGCGTCATCATGCGCACGGTCGGCGAAGGCCAGCAAACGCGCTATTTTGTTCGCGACCTCGCGTTGCTGCTCGAGGAGTGGGAAGGCATCCAGGAGCGCATGCGCACCAAACCCACCCCGGCGTGCGTCTTCCAGGAACCGGATTTGATCGAGCGCACTGTGCGCGATTTCCTTACCGAAGACGTCGAGCGAATTGTCGTGGACAGCGGCCGCGCCAACGAGCGTATGCGCGAAATGATTTCAAAAATCTCGAAGCGCTCCGCGGACAAGGTCAAACTGTACGCCGATCCGCAGCCCATCTTCGACCGCTTCAATATTACGCGGCAATTGGAGAACGCCTTCTCGCGCCAGGTGCATCTCAAGAGCGGCGGTTACATTGTGGTTGATGAAACCGAAGCGCTCGTCGCCATTGACGTCAACACCGGGCGGCATAAGGGCGGCAAGGACCAGGAAACCTCCATCCTGAAGGTCAACCTCGAAGCGGCTGATGAGATCTCCCGCCAATTGCGCTTGCGCAATATGGGTGGTCTGATCGTGCTGGACTTCATCGACATGAAATCCCGCCGCGACCAGCAGCAAGTTTATCAACGCATGAAAGAGGGCTTGCGCCGCGATAAGGCCAAGACCCACGTGCTGCCGATCTCCCAGCTTGGCTTGATGGAGATGACCCGGCAGCGCCACTCCGAAAGTGTCCACGCGGCGGTCTATGATGATTGCCCCTATTGCAAAGGCCGCGGCAAAGTGAAAAGTGCGCTGACCATGAGCGTCGAGATTCAACGCAAGCTGGGCGAGATTCTGAAAAAGCGTCCACGCGAGGAAAGCGATTTTCAATTGCTCATCATCGTCCATCCCAGCGTGCTGGAACGGTTCCGCAACGAAGACGAGAAGCTGATCGTGGAAATGGAGAAGCGTTATTTCGGCAAGCTTAATTTCCGTAAAGACCCGGCGCTGCACGCCGAGCAATTCCGGATTGTCAATATGGCCACCAATGAAGAGCTAGCCAGCGTGGGGGGGCGGGAGTAGGCGGCGCTAATCAATTCGCTTCAGGATCACCAACCAGGCCGTTTCATTGGGCGCATCGCCGGCGGGGACGAGAATCTCGTTCTTGGGCAAGGCCCCTTTGACCTTGGCCACCTGTTTGCCTTTGCCGAACAAGGTCACCTCAACGATCGAGTTTCCCAGCGCCCGCACGTCCAACTCGCATTTGGGACTCACCGTGATGCGCTTTTGAGCGCTCGAGGCGGTAAACTCTACTCGCCGCACTTCAAAGTAGTTCTTCCATTTGAGCGCGCGCAACCGGTTGCGCAAATCGATTTGCAAGGGCTGGTAATTCTTCCCGGGGGGAGGCTTGGAATCGTCGGTCGCCCACACCAGGACGGCTTGGATCTTCATCTCCTCGCCCTGCGCAGACCAAGCCAACCAGCCGAGGCAGTTCAGGCCCAGTACCAGCCACACGGCCAGGCGCGGCGGAAGCAATCGTGCTCTCATTAATTAGTTCGCATCGTCCGTGCGGTCGTTATCGGCGGGGTAAGGCAGCCAAACGAACGTCGCCCCGGCGGAGTAGTCGTGATAAATCATCGCCCCCGAATCGGCCAGGGCGGTTTCCATCGCCGGCACATGCTCGCCCGGGAGTAACAACAAAACCGCAGCAATCAGCAACGCCAGCCCGGTTGCCGGCATCAACAGCCGCCGCAGCCACGCCCCCCAAGCCCCGCCTGACTCCCGCCGCTCGGTTTCCGGCCCCCGTCGCTCGATTTCCCGCCGGATTTTCGACCAATAAAAATCGCGGCTCTCGGACAGCTTCATGCCCTCTTCGAACCCAGCCAAGGCGTTGTGAGTTTGGCGCAATTCGCCCGCCAGCGCGGCCTGTTCCGGGTCCTCAGCGAGCCGGTCGGCGAGTTGACGGGCATCGGCCTCGGACAGTTCACCGTCCAGGTACGCCTGCAACTTCAGTTGTGCGTCGTAATTCATTTTCTTCGCGCGGCTCGGGTCTGACGCCGCCACCCAGTATCTTAATCTTGTTTGTTCAAATCGGCCAGCAACGCAGCCATCTTGCGGCGCGCATAAAACAGGCGCGACATAACCGTCCCGATGGAGCAGTTCATCACTTTGGCAATCTGCTTATATTCCATGTCTTCAAATTCGTGCAGCACCAGCGCGGTGCGGTGTTCATTCGACAATTGGCTCAAAGCGCGGTCGATGCGCCGGCGCAACTCGGCGCGCTCCAAACCCGCGGTCGGGTTGACCGTCACGACCGGCATTTGGCGTTCCACTCCGCCGGTCTCCTCGTTCATTTCTTCGATGGATTCAGTGCGCTGCCGTTTATGCTTGCGCAACTGGTCCAGGCAAAGATTAATGACAATGCGGGTCATCCAGGTGCCGAAGCTCGCTTCACCCTGGAACTGCTTTAGCCGCTGCCAGCCTTTCACCCAGGCTTCCTGAGAAAGATCAATCGCTTCTTCTTCATTCCTCATCATGCTGTACGCCCGGGCGTAAATCTTATCGCGGTGTCGAGCGACCAGCTCCTCGAAAGCAGCCATGTCGCCGCTCTGCGCGCTCCGGACCAGCGCCGCATCTTCGGCGGAGGAATAGTTTATTTCTGTCATCGGTTCGACGCCGGCCAGCCATGCGCTATTCAAGGAGGCTAGAGTTTTCCCTTGGTCGAGGGCAGCCGGCCGGCTATTCGCGGATCTCTTTGACACGCAATATCTAGCGCTTTGGCAAATGCCTTGAACAAAGCCTCCGCAATGTGGTGCGGCTCGTCTCCATACAGCAACTCCAAGTGCAGGTTGCACCTGGCTTCATTCGCGAATGCTTGAAAAAACTCCCGTGCCAGGCCGAAGCGGAAGGCGGTGGAGTCGTCCTGCGTCCGTTCTGCCTTCGTTAATCTCTTATAGGCGACGTCATTCAAGCCTCGCCAGACCAGGTAAGGCCGGCCGCTGAAATCTATGACGCAGCGCGCCAGGCACTCGTCCATGGGCACATAGGCCTCACCCGTCCAGGGGTTGCGGGGGTCAAAGCCGGTTCCATAGCGCCGGATGCCCTTCTTATCTCCCAAAGCCGCGCGCATCGCCTGGCCCAGGGCCAAGCCGCTGTCTTCGACTGTGTGGTGCCCATCCACCGCCAAATCCCCCTGGGCAGTTAGCTCCAGGTCGAGCACCGCGTGCTTGGCCAACAGTGTCAACATGTGATCGAAAAATGCGATTCCCGTGCGGACCTTGGCTTTGCCATGCCCCTCCAGCACGACTTTGACCCGGATACGGGTTTCGGCGGTTGTTCGAATGATTTGCGCCTGCCGCGGTGTCATCCTGGGCATTAAACCAGACCGGCTGGATAAAGCGCAACCTTTGTGGCGCGGATCTGTGGCACGTCTAGGAGTGAACAGGCAGGCGTCCGAGCCTCGGATTGCTGGTTAGCGCGGCGGCGGCATCGTGCCGCTGGAGTGTGCTGACGTCCGATCGCGCATCCACATCCAATCATGGAAATCCTGCAGGCTAGTGACTGGCGCCCGGTGCCCCTTTTTCGGGGATGAGCTGAGCCACTTATGACTTTCGGAATGGCCGTCAGCAAAGGCCAAGCCGCAGCCACCGTTGTGGTAAGTGCCCGGTGCGTCGATCCACAGCGGATGCTCCATGCCGAAGGCAAAGGCGGCGTCGTTGAGATTATGTGCGTCTTCATCGACGAGTACCCAGAGCATCGCGGGCCCGGGCGCACGAATGCCGGACATCTTGCCGTAGGTGAACCAAGGAGTATCGCGGCGGTGATCGTCCTGATTATTCAGCCACGGGCCGTTGACGGGCAGCGTGGGCGCGCCCGAGTGTTGGCCGTAAGCCTGGTCGAATGCGGGGCAGATGGTACCGACAGCCTGGCTCATGGAGAAAGTGCGAGCCGCCGGAACGGTTCGGCCGAGCCACGCCGGGTCGGCGCCCTGATACAACCCGGTGCGCGTGTCACCTGGGCAATGAAACACGGAGGTGTTGCCTGACAAGTAAGGCGCAACCAAACACCGGGCGGGATCCTTCAGAATATCTGGGTTGAACTCTTGCGCCCGTCCAACGCCGGCATCGCCCGAACACCAGTTGTGACCCGCCAGCGTGTTGGCGTCATCGGGGTTTGGAGGAAACAGATCGTGGTAGTCCGTGACGTAAAGCGTGAGCGCCGTCATCAACTGCTTGCCGTTGTTAAGGCAGTAAACCCCCTGGGTCTTTTTCTTGCTGTGTGAAAATGCCGTCAGCAGCAGGGCCGCAAGAATTCCGATCACCGCAATAACCACGAGCAATTCGGTTAGACTAAAAGCAGCCGGGTCATCCAACTCTGAGCTCTCGCGCCAGATCGGTTGCCGCCCATCTGCCTTCATACCATTAAGCTGATAGAACTTTCTCGGGAGTTGTCAACCCAGCAACGAAGTTGACGGAGCGGACACACTTCTGATGGCGGCCCCGCAGTAATCGGCCGACGCAAGCCCGACGAATGGCGGGTTGACGAGACGTGTCAGCCGCCATAACCAAACGCGCGGCAGTAGGGTTCGAGCCGAGGTTGGAGCGGCTCGAGTGCCGCGGCGTAGTGGTGCCAGCGGCCAATCGCGCGGCGATACACGGGCTGGGCGGCCTCGCTATACGTTGGAGAAAAGACGTGCGGCTGGGCCGCCTTATGATATTGCGCCTGAGCGGGGGTCCAGGTTAGCCCCAGAAACTGCGTCACCCGGCTGCCTTCGCTTTGAATATCAGCGACGAGGTCTTCGTAGCGAGTCTCGAGCCACTCGAACCCGCCCAATTCCCGCAAACGCCGCCATACATCCATCAGGTCTGCATAATGTTTAGCCGTGCGCTCGAGACTAAGAAAATTGACGTTGGTGGGCGTCAACATCAGGTTCTGAAAGAAGCAACTGAGCACAACGTCACGCGGGTCGCGCAACGCAATCACAACACGCAGGGGCGGGAAGACGCGCAACCAGAGGTGCAGCGCCGCCGTAGGGGAAGGATTCTTGTCCAGGAGCACGTGCTTTGTTTCCCCCAGTCCGCCACTGCGCAGCAGGCTCTTGAGGTAGCGTTCGCCGAGGCGGCGGCGTTGTGGCGCCGGCAGAGCATCCAGTTGGGCTGCGGTCAGCGGATGCGCTGCGTCCATGGGGGCCAGGGCGTGCCAGATTTCTTCGGCAAATGATTCCGGCTCGTCAAACGCGAGCAGGCTTGGATGCGCAGCCAGGACTTGTTCGAGCAAAGTGGTGCCGCTGCGCGGATGCCCGCCGAGAAATGCGAGCTTGCCCGGTACCGGGACGGCATCGCCTTGTTCGCGCCAGCGTTGCAGCATTGCCGGGGTCAACTCAGCCAGCAACTGCCGCCGACGCTGGTCGGCGCGATCGTAATCACGCTCCATTTTGGCGGTGTTGACCATGAGCGGCGCCTGGGCCTTGCCCTCGAGCAACCACTTAAGCGCCTCCTCATAATTGCCGAGCGCATCCAGCACGAGGGCCAAAAGGTGCCGGCTTGAGAACCTCAGGCTCGGGTTTTCGCTGGAACCGTTAACCACCGCGCGCAACAGTGCCTCCGCTTCGCTGTTGCGGCCCAAGCGATGCAGCAGCAATGCTTGGGCGCAGGCCAATTCGGGATTACCGCGGTGCCGCACGTCGCATTGCTCCAGACACCTCCAAGCCTCGTCCAACCGGCGCTGCCGCTCGTACCAGGCAGCCAAGCTCAGACGCGCCGGCAACAAATGCGGATCGGCGGCGGCGGCCTTCTCGAAACAGGCCGTCGCCCGCTCGGGGCGGCGCAGGCGCTGATATTGTTGTGCCAGCACCAGCAACAGGGCCGAATCGCCAGGCGCTAGCTGTTGGGCGCGGCTAAAGCCCTGCTCGGCCAGAGTGAAGTCGAGTTCACCGGCGGCGGCCATACCCAACTCGACCCAAAGCTGGGGGATGCCCGGGAAACGTTCGACCAGGTTGCGGTAGGCAGAAAGTGCCTGGGCCGGATGATGGGACAGGAGTTGCTGCTGAGCGGATTGCCAGCGGGCAACCTGGTGGGGCATGCGTTGAAGTTTCGCCAGGTCCGTCGGCATGAAAACAAAAGATTCCGGTAGGAACCGGTGTTTAGAGCCCCTAACGTTCTAAGGTTCCAAGAAATGCCGCCGAAACGAATTTCCGCCCAACCTCGGGAACACCGGTCCGTAGTTTCCTACCGGAATGACTGGGTTCTGCATGAGCGAGGATTGTGCCAAGCGCGGCACGGGTCGCGCGCTCAACCAGGGTTGATTCCCTTGAACCTGTGAGAACAGAGGTATTTCCAAATGATTTCGCACGGCTCATCGATTCGCGACTCTGACGAAATGAACAACCATTTGCAACCGAGAACCGGCTAAGAGTGTATGCAGGCGAGCATAGCCGCTGAGCATCTCTTTTTTCGTCGCGCATCCGCCGCCCTCGGCTAAACTCACAAAGGTGCACTCATGAACCGGTTTGGCATTACGCTTCGCCTCGTCGGGTTGGCCGTTGCGACCGGATTGCTTGGCGCGTTGATTATTGCCGTGACACTGACCTCTCAATGGCACGTCAACCAAGCACGGCACGAGCTACAGGCGGTGGACCAGGAGAGCTTCCACATCGCCGATTTGTTTACCGACAAGCTGCGCCACGCCAATGACAAGATGCGCGCCTACGCCACGGCGCACGACCGCGCCGCCTGGAATGAATTCCAGGTGGCCAGCCGCGAGTTGGAGCAATGGATTATCAATCAGGACAAGGAGCTGACCTTACCCGGTGAGCAGGCTGCCTTGCGGCGGTTGAGCGATGGTTACAGGGATTACCGCCAACGCGCCGAGGACCTGCACCGCCGCCTCGAAAGCTCCGGCGAGCCGGGCGCAACGCTCGCCGAGTACAACGGGTTTTTCGATGGCGCCCGCAGCTTTTTGGATTTGGGTCGCAACCTGGCGCGCGCGCACGCCGAGTCGCGCAACGCCCTCTTAGGGCAAGTCAAGGACACACTGACGAAGCTTCGCCGGATGGTGCTGGGTTTGGTCGTGCTGCTATTCGCCTGCGGGCTGGCCCTGGGACTGGTGGTTTATCGTGGGTTAATTGCACCTTTGCGTCAGCACTTGATAGCCAGCCAGGAGCTGGCCGCGCGCAATGAAAAGCTCGCCTCGTTGGGTGCTCTTGCTGCTGGCGTAGCGCATGAGATTCGCAACCCACTTACCGCACTCAAGACCGCCCTCTTCATACAGGAAACGAAGATGCCGGCCGGCGCCGGCGTCGAAGAACGCCAAATCATCGAGCGGGAAGTCTGCCGTCTGGAACGCATCGTCACCGAGTTTCTCCAATTCGCCCGACCCAACAAACCCCAGCGCGCGCTCATTCGCGCCGATCAGCCTTTGCGCGAGGTTCAGGAGTTGCTGGCGCCGGAATTGGCCCAGGACCAGATCGAGCTGGTGCGGGAGGAAGACCCTTCATTGCATATCGAGGCTGATCCAGGCCAGCTCAAACAAGTGCTGATAAACCTGGTGAAAAACGCCGCCGACAGCATCGGCCGGCAGGGCCGGATCGCCCTGCGCGCTCGCAATGGAAAGCACACTCTACCGCAAGGGGAGATGGACACAGTCATTCTCGAAGTCGCCGACACCGGCAAGGGCATCCCGGCAGAGGTGCAACGCCGCTTGTTCGATCCCTTTTTTACCACCAAAGACCACGGCACCGGTTTGGGACTGTCGATCGCCTCACGCATCGCCGAACTTAACGGTGGCAGTCTGCAGTATGAAACTCGAGTCGGCCAGGGCTCCACCTTCTGGATCGTGCTGCCGCGCGCGCAAGTTGCCGGCGCGAGCGATGCAATTAGACCCCTAACCTGTGCTCATAACGGCTAATCCCTTTGGGGAACAGGAGGGGACCCTCTTAGCGTTTATCCCCGCGCGTAGTGATTTGCTTGTTGTGTTCGGCCATTAAGCGCGCCAGGCATAGCGCTAATTCCATGGCCTGCTCGTAATTTAAGCGCGGATCGAGCTGTGTGCGGTAATCTCGTGCCAAGTCCGCCTCGGTCACTCCGCTGGCGCCACCGATGCATTCGGTCACATTCTCGCCCGTTAATTCGAAGTGCACTCCGCCCAGATGTGTGCCGCAGTCCCTCAGCAGCGAATGTGCGAGTTCGAGCTCGCGCAGAATGTTTTCGAATCGCCGTGTTTTGATCCCGCTGCGCGTTGTCTCGGTGTTGCCGTGCATGGGGTCGCAACACCACAGCACGTGCAGTCCTGCGCCCGTGATGGCGCGGGCCAGGGGCGGCAGCCAACGCTCGACCTGCGCCGCGCCGAACCGATGAATGAACGTCAGCCGGCCGGGTTCATTGGCCGGATTCAACACTCGCGCCAGGGCGATCGCTTCCTCAGGACTAATACCGGGGCCCAGCTTCACGCCGATGGGGTTGGCAATGCCGCGGAAGTATTCGATGTGCGCGCTGTTCAAATCGCGGGTGCGCTGGCCGATCCAGGGAAAATGCGTCGAGAGATTGTACCAGCCGGTGCGGCGCGGGACCTGGCGGGTCTGGGCTTGTTCGTAAGCCAGGTGCAGACCCTCGTGGCTGGTGAAAAAATCCACCCGGTTGATGTCGGCCAGCACGCACCCGGTCAGCGTCTCCATGAAGCGCAACGACTCGCCGATGCTTTGCACCATGCGAGTGTACTCCGCCGCATGCGGGGAATTGGCAACGAAACCCAGCTCCCAATACTCCGGATGATGCAAATCAGCAAAGCCGCCTTCAATCAACGCCCGAATAAAGTTAATTGTTAGCGCTGAGCGCTCATAGGCCCTTAAGAGCAGCTCCGGGTCCGGTTGCCGTTCCGCCGCGCTGAATCCCGCCCGGTTGATCATGTCCCCGCGATAACTTGGCAGCGTCACCCCGTTGCGCGTTTCCGTGTCGGCCGAGCGCGGCTTGGCGTATTGGCCGGCGAACCGGCCGAGCCGGATGACTCGTTTCTTGCCGCCCTGCACCAGCACCAGGCTCATCTGGAGCAGAATCTTCAATTTGCTGGCGATGGCCGACGACTCGCATTCGGTGAAGTTCTCCGAACAATCCCCGCCCTGGAGCAAAAAGCGCTCCCCGCGCACCGCTTCGGCCAATTGATGCTTGAGATTCTCAATCTCCCAACTGGTCACTAGTGGCGGCAACTGCGCCAAATCGCTCAGCACGCGCTGCAACGCCGCCGGCTCGGGATAAACCGGCTGTTGCTCGGCAGGCATTCGCTGCCAGGACCCGGGACTCCACGCCGCCGGCACAGGGTTGGTTGTCAAGACCTTCTGCATTAGTCAGACCAGCGTTGCCGATTCGGCCACGATTGTAAAGAAATCGGGCGGACTGCTGGGAGCAAAAGTGAGGCTCTCCCTCGCAAGAATAGCGGCAGAGGGCTGCCGCAGTCCAGGACGCTGGCGCGAGTTCTCGCGCGCCACGCATGCCGCAAGGTTTTGGACTGCGGCAACCCTCTGACTATCGATGTGTGAAGGATTGTTTCCTGGGCTGGAACACTTTCATTAAACTCAGGCATGAGCAAAGAAAGCGCTGGACTGCTGATGTATCGGGTGCGTGTGGGAGCCCTCGAGTTCCTGCTGGTGCACCCGGGCGGGCCTTTTTTTAAAAACAAGGATCTCGGCGCCTGGACCATCCCCAAAGGCGAACTCAATGCAGGCGAGGCGCCATTAAGTGCGGCCATTCGGGAATTCCACGAAGAACTCGGCCTAAAACCTATCGGCAAGTTCGTGCCGCTGCGTTCCATCACCCAAAAGAGCGGCAAGCGCGTTCATGCCTGGGCCTTTGAAGGCGACTGTGACCCCGGCGCGATTCGCAGCAACACCATTAGCATCGAATGGCCGCCACACTCCGGACGCAGGCAGGAGTTTCCGGAAGTGGACCGCGCTGCGTTCTTCGGCTTGGAGGAGGCGAAGCAAAAGATCAACCGAGCCCAGGTGCCATTTCTGGAGGAGGTTTTGGCGTTAAAGAAAGAATAGGTGCTGCGCACTGGTCATGACTCATTCCAACAACAGGGTCTCAATGACAAATAAACAATTCTCAATGCCCAATGTTCAATTAATTGGGAATTGAATATTGAGTAATGGTCATTGGTGACCGCAATGGTATGTAAAATCCCCTTTGACCCGCCGCCGGCCGGCTCGTAGGTTGCGCTCGTGCAAAAGGGAACCGCCAGCACCATTGAATCTCCCCATACCCGTTTTTTGTTGCACATGCCGGTTCCGCAATCCTGGACCCATTACCTGGGGCGGAAGTTGTTTCGCTTTGCGCTCACTATTCGTGGTCTGGGCGCGTTCACCCTGATCACGCTGGGGGTGATTCTAACCAAGCCGCGCAAGGCACGCCATTTGATTTGGCCGGCCATTCTCGAACAGACCGCCATCGCCGGCTTGCACCTGCTGCCGATGTTCCTCTTCATTTCTTTCGCGCTGGGCCTGGTGGTGATCGGCCAGGCGGTCTCGTGGCTCACCCGGTTTGGGGCCTTCAATTACCTCGGCACCATTATGGCCGTGGTTGTGGTGCGCGAACTGGGCCCGCTGCTGACCGCATTGTTGGTGATCGCCCGCATTGGAACTGCGAATGTCGTCGAATTAGGCACCGCGCGAGCGACGGGCGAAATCGAGGCGCTGGAGGCGTTAGGGATTGACCCGGTGCATTACCTGGTGGTGCCGCGGGTCGCCGGCATGGCCGTCGGGGTGTTTGCCCTCACGGTCTATTTGATTCTGGGCTCACTGGCCAGCGGCTACCTATGGGCCTTCCTGCAGAACGTCCCGCTGCGGCCCGGCGAGTACTTCCGGCAACTGACCGATTCGCTCAGCGGGATGGATTTTGCGTTGCTCGCCCTTAAAACACTGGCCTTTGGGTCAGTGATCGCGCTGGTGACTTGTTATCACGGGTTGGCCCAACCGTTGCGGCTCGAAGAGGTTTCCAGCGCCACGGTGCGCGCCGGCGCGCAGAGCGTCATCGCCTGCATCTTCATCGACGCGCTGTTCATTGTGATTTACCTCGCCGCATGATCGACCGACCGCAAACACCCGCCGGCGTTCCGGCCATCGAGATGCGCGCCGTATCTGTGGGTGCGATGCGCGACCAAAACCTCATTGTGCTGCGGGATGTCAACTGGATGGTCGCTCCGGGCGAGTTCTGGGTGATAGCAGGCTTACAGGGTTCAGGTAAAACCGATTTCCTCATGATGACCGGCGGATTGATGGCCCCGGTTAGCGGCGAGTACCGGCTATTTGGCGAGCCGATGCCCATCTTTGACGACGTGCGGCTGCCGTTGCGGTTGCGTCTCGGCCTGGTGTTCTATACTGGACAACTGTTTAATCACCTGACTGTCCGTGAAAACATTGCGCTGCCGTTGCGCTATCACTATAACCTCACCAAAGCCGCCGCGGCCGAGCAGGTCCAACCCTGGCTGGCCGCGCTGGACCTGGAGCCCTGGGCTGATAGCACGCCGGGAGCGTTGGGCGGGAACTGGCAAAAGCGGGTGGGTTTGGCGCGAGCCTTGATCCTCGAACCAGAAGTATTGCTCGTCGATACTCCGCTAACGGCTCTGGACTTGCGCCATGCCTCCTGGTGGCTCAATTTTCTGGACCAGCTATCGAAGGGACATCCGTTGCTGCATGGCCGGCCTATAACCCTGGTATTAACCGCCTCCGATCTGCGGCCCTGGCGCCGCCGCGCCTGCTGTTTCGCTGTCATTCGCGACGGCAGGTTCGGCTTGTTCAGTACCTGGGACAAACTCGAGGCGGCCGGCGCGGATTTAATTAGCGAACTATTAATGGCCGAGCCACACCCGGGATAGACTCTAACCATGCCGCTACAAGATCTAACTCCGCAACTACGCACGCGCCTTAGCCGGATGGAGCGCGCCGTGGGGTGGTTTGTCTTTGTGGCGGTGGTGCTGCTGGTGTTTGCTTTCGGCTATTACATCTACAATACCGCTGAGCGCAAGGGCTGGTTCCGCACCAAAGCCCCTTATTTCATTTTCACCGACAGCGCGACGGGTTTGAAGGTAGGCGATCCAGTTACGCTCATGGGCCTTAACGTGGGCCAGATTACGGTGATGGAGCCCATGAGCCCGGAAAGCCAGTACAACATGTATGTCGAGTTCGAGTTGCGCGCGCCTTATTTCGGATACATGTGGACGGAAGGCTCGTTTGCCGAGGTGAGCTCGTCGGGCCTGTTGGGTGGCCGCGCCCTGGAGGTCACTAAAGGCACCAACGGTTATCCGATATACGCTTTCAATCCTCTGGACGATGTCAGCCTGGCCGAGGTGCAAAGTTCGACTTCAGCGACCAACTGGGTGCTGGGTGAGGAAATCTTCGAACCCAATAGCACTAATCTGGTAGCCAAGCCGCTGGAACCTTTAACCAACCTCGCGGCGATCGTTCGCGCCGGTTATTCGAACATTGTCGTCCTGGACACCAGCACCCACAAAAAATGGATGACGGGTATTTGGGACCGCAAACTCCACCGCTACGAGCCTTATAAAAAGGGCGACCGCTATTGGCTGCCGGCGACCGCAACACCGGCTGTCAGCGATCAATTGCAAGCAATGATCGCCGAAGTCCAGGCCGCCCTGCCCAGCGTCTTCAACCTGACCAACTCGATTCAAACCGTGTTGTCCAATAGCGCCGAGCTCACCTCGAACTTGAACGTGGTCGCCACCAGCGCGCGCCCGGCGGTGAGCAACCTGACGGCGATCCTGCAGCAGATGAACCGGCCGGGAGCATTGGGGCAATGGTTGCTGCCGACCAATGTAAACAGCGAACTCGAGGGCCTATTGGGCAACGCTAATGTGACGCTCACCAACGCCGATGTCAGCCTCGTCACGCTCGCCTCGAACCTCAACGTCTCGCTCAATAATCTCGCCGGTATTACCGGCAACCTCCGCGACCAGGTCGTGCAGAACCCTACGCTGCTGCGCAACATCGCCGATACCATTGTGCACGCCGATGAACTTGTGCAGGGGTTGAAGAAATTCTGGCTGTTCCGCCACCTGTTTCCCCAGACCACCGGGCCTTCCCCTCAGGCCGTGCCGCTCCAGAACAAGAAGCCGCTCGTGGCGCCGAAAGCGAAAAAATAGTTCGGGCGATGGTTGATTGTGATGGCGCCCATGGAGGCGCTATCTATCACCGCTCCCGCTTTCAACTGGGTTGATAAAGCCCGCGGTGGGGGTTTGTCTCTACCCTTCCAGTCGGTTGACTTTCTCGCCGCGCCAGTGCAGGGTTTGGTTAACAAAGGTCCATATGAAACCGATTTTCGCCCTGGCACTGTTACTGGGGCTGACCGCTTCCGGGCTCGCGGCCGGCACCGATGCTATTATCAAACAGCACGCCAAGGACCTCGCCAACCAGAACAATAACCGCTACAACTACCTTAACCCCCAAGCACCGGCAGCCGCGCCAACGGTCCCTGGGGCGCCGGCGCCGCCAACGCTCGCCCCTTCGCTGATGAAGTTCCAGTCCGAGCTGGGTGCCCTGCACGCGGGCGAACCGGCCAGTGCCGAGCAGCAGCAACAATTAACGCAGGACTTGCACGCGGGGGCGCAGGGCGCCAAGCCGTCTTCTGCGACGGTCAGCAACCTCGTCAGCAATTTGAGCGAGGTTTTTGCGCAGAAACCTTTGCCGGCGGCCATTCGCGCCCGGTTTGTCCAGGAACTCGATGCCGTGCTCAACCCGGGTAAATACCCCCAAGCCCGCCTGGAGGGCATTTTCACCAGCATGGGAACGATGCTTCGTGACAACGGTGCGACCGACGGCAAAGCCAACCAAATAGTCGAAGCGGTTAAAACTATCTCCACCCAAATTCAGCAGGGTGGAGCGAGGTAACTCTTTGCCCAAACCGGTACTCCAAACGCCGCATTCGAAACTTATTCTCATTTCGCACCAGGGGCGTTGGTCGTGCGGACAGGGGGTACGTTTCCGTATTTCAATTTTTAATTTGGCTATACTCCGCCGGAATCTTTGGCTGGCGGTCAGCACCGTCTGTCTGGTTCCCTCTGTTCTCATGGGTCAAGCCGAGCAAAGCCAAGCCGAGCGCTGGTTAAGTCACGCGCCGCCGGTGCCGCCGTTCACCGCTCCTCACACGCTGGAGCAATGGCAGCGGCAGCGAACCCAGGTGCGTGCCCAATTGTGGCAGTTGCTGGGCCGATTGCCGCCCCGCCCCGCCTCCCCGGCCATGAACATCCTGCATCGTGAGGACCGCGGCACATACATCGTCGAGAAATTCCAATTCGATAACGGCGCGGGCGCCGTCGTTCCCGGTTATCTGCTCCTGCCCAAGGGCCTTACGAATAAGGCGCCTGGGCTGCTCTTTTGCCACTGGCATGGCGGGGAATATGACATCGGCAAGGAAGAACTGTTCCAGGCGCGCCACACACCCGAAGCGCCGGGACCGGCCTTCGCGCAACGTGGCTATGTGGTCGTGGGCATCGACGCGTACGGATTCGGTGAGCGCAACGGCCAGGGCCCCGGAGGCCCTGATGAGAAAGGGTCGGCGGCAGAGATGACCGCGAGCAAATTTAACCTATGGCTAGGCCGCACGTTGTGGGGAATGATCCTGCGGGACGACCTGATGGCGCTGGATTATCTGTCGTCGCGACCGGAAGTCGATACCAACCGCCTGGGTGTGACCGGAATCAGCATGGGAGCAACGCGCACCTGGTGGTTGATGGCGCTGGACGAGCGGCTTAAGACCGGCGTCGCGGTTGCCTGTCTCACCCGCTATCAGAATCTCATTAAGCACCACGGGCTGAGCGCGCACGGCATCTACTATTTTGTGCCCGGGTTGCTGAACCATTTCGATACTGAAGCGGTTGTTGCCTTGCTGGCGCCGCGGCCAGTCTTGTTCCAGACGGGCGACCAGGACGCCGGTTCGCCCGTGGACGGCATCCGGGCCATCGAATCAGCGGTGCGCCCCGTGTATAAGCTGTACGGGCGCGAGGCGGAATTCCAATCCGTTGTGTATCCTGGCTTGGGCCATGTCTATACCCCTGAGATGTGGGCAAAAACACTCGAATGGCTCGACGCTCATCTCAAACCGAAAAGCAATTGAACGCGCCCGTCGGCTCGCCAACACTACTCGCGTGAAATTGTCGGTGAAGAGCGATTATGCCGCCCGTGCCGTGTTGGGCCTGGCCCGTCATTCCCCCGAGGGTGGCGCGGTGCGCGTTGAGCAACTGGCCGCCGAGCAAGGCATTCCCCCCAATTACCTGGTCCAGATTCTCCTTGAACTCAAAGCCCACGGGCTCGCCCGTAGTGTGCGCGGCAAGGAAGGTGGCTATTTACTGGCGCGCCCGGCGGCGGAAATCACGCTGGGCCATGTCCTGCGCGCGATTCATGGCACCGTGTTTGACACTCCCGCGCTCAACGATACCCATTGCCCGCCTGAACTGCGGCGCGCCTGGCAAAAGGTGCAAACCGCCGCCGAGGCCGCCGCCGTGGCGATCACTTTTCAGCAACTGTTGGATGAAGGGTCCGAGAAGGAAAAGATGTACTATATCTAACGTTGTGCGCCGGCCAGCACGATGCTGGCTGCGGCCTCTGAGCCCGATTTAAGGTTTGGCGTCGGTGCGGAAGGTCAGGCTGGTAATGGTCAGCAGGGGCAGCACCGAGGCAAAGCCCTGATCGTTATGCACCATCACATAGGTCCGCCTGGAGGACGCCTTGGGCGGCAAAAAAATATAATCGGCGTGTGGCACCTGGTACTCATCTCCATCCGCCACCTTGAGCCTGAAGGGAACCCTGCGGTGCACCGCTTCTTCAATCTGATCGATACTCACATCTGAAGACTCGCCTTTGACTGCGCGCGGGTCAATAGTTTTGTGACGTGACAATTGCGTGCGGCCCTTTGCGGTTTCGAGAAAGCTTCTGTCACGGCCGGCGCAAGAAATCTACTGACCGCTTCCCGGGCCCTTGAGGCTCAACAGGAATCTTTGCGCGCCGGCCAGATCATCCGTGTTGATCAGGTCCACGTCGGCGTCATAAATTGCGCGCCAGAAGACCGGCTGGTCGGGCGCGCCCCAGAACCGGACGCGGCGTCCGTGGCGATGTGCGCGGGCGACGATATTTTCGAGACGGCTGCGCTCGGCCTGTGGCATGGTTCCGGTGCCGCGCCATTTGAAGGTCGCAAACCAATTGCCGCTGATCCAGGGAATCAAGCTGGGTGGGTCGTCGGAATCCAGATCACCCAGGCTGCCATCGAGTGCCGCGTAGCGCACCGATTCATCGGCAAACATTTGTTTGGAGCGGTTGCCCGTAACGATCACTCTGACGGCATTGGTTTCGGTCATGCCGTCATGGAAGCAGGTCAGCATATTGGTGTAAGAACCAAGGACCTGGCGCAAGACCGGGTAAGTCGCGCGCCAATCGCCCTTGAAATCGATCAGCAACATCACCTCGGGGCCGTTGCGGTAAACGCGCCCGCCGTTCTGCTGCACGCGCTGGCGCAACGGGTCCAGGTAAAGCGATTCCAAGGTGCGCTCAGGCTTGACCTGCCAGCGGTCATGCGCGACCAGCAGGCGGCCCTTCACCAGGTGCACATCGGCTTCGACACTGCAGAACCCGTGAGCCAGCGCGTCAAAGAGCGGGTGCTCATGCTCGTAATCGTTGTGGGCATGGACGCGTAGCAGGGGAATCGGTGCCGCGAGCGCGGTGACCGAGCCGAGGGTGAGAGTCAAGAGGAAGCGTGTTCGTAAGGTCATACATCGGGGAACGTAAAGCGCGGAGCGTAGGAGCGGGTACGCTCCGCGCTGCACGCCATTAGCGGCGCTGCTTTTCATAAGCTGTCAAGCGCTCGGCGGCGGCCGTAGCCAGATTAGTTTGCCCCTCGCTCAGCGCCAAGTCGCGGGTTTTTGTGGCAGCGCGAATCGCATCCTCCCAACGGCCCGCCTGGGCGTAGGCGGTATCTAATGTGCCCAGAAAACGGGGAGAGGCGTCACTCAGCGCACAAGCCCGTTCCGCCAGGCGCACCGCCTCAGCAGGATTCCGCTGCGCCGGATCGGGATTGGTCGCCAGGATAAAGGCGAGGCCGTTGAGGGCTTCCGGCCAATCGGGCCGCAGCTTCACTGCCGCTTGGAATTCTTTGAGTGCATCGCTCAAATCATTGCGGTCGGCCGCCAACACGGCCAATCCCTGGTGCGCCTCCGCGTTGTTTGGCGCCACCCGGGCCGCTTGCCGGAACCGTTCCTCGGCCAATGCCGGATGACCTTGGTACAGTAAGCCGTGGGCAAGCGAAACCAGCGCATCCGCGTCGTCGGGCCGGAGACGAACCACAGTCGTGAACTGGGCCACAGCCGCGTCCCACCGACGCGCGGCGAACAGGCACGTGCCCAGATTGAAGTGAGCGTCGGCGTCGTCGGGCGCGGCGTGGATGGCAGCCCAGTAATGGTCCACAGCTTCGTTCAGCCGTCCGGCTCGCCAGAGCATCGTCGCAAGATGGTTTTGGATTTGCGCGGACCAGGGTGCGTGCGTCAGCGCTGTCTCATACAATGCGAGGGCCTGGTTGGTTTGGCCGCGGTTCTCGAGCATCACTCCCAGTTCCGCGTAGGCCGGCGCATAAGCGGGGTCCGCCTGGACGGCGTCTTGGAATTGTGTCTCGGCCTGGCTGGTTTGGCCGCGGTCGCGCGAGTCGATGCCCAATTCATAATGCGCCACAGCGTTGTCTTTGGTCACCGCCAGGGCATGCGTGAACACCGTCTCGTCATTGCGCCAGAATTCCGCCTGATGAAAGCTCAGGACACAACACCCTGCCAAAGCCACCGCGCCTAAAAGCCCGCCCACCCACGAAACCGGCCCCGCTACCTTCGCCGATGAGGGGCTGGCGCTGCCAGACGCTGCGCTCCGGGAGTTGAGCCATTCCCCCGCTTGCCAAACCAACGCCAGAAAAATGCCAATCAGCGGAACATACGTGTAACGATCGGCCATCGCGTGATAACCAATCTGAACCACACCGCTGACCGGAACGAGTGTCAGCAAAAACCAAAACCAACCCACGGCCAGCCAAGGCTCGCGTTTGGCGCGAATGACTGCGAGCATCGAGACTAATGCGAGGAGAAAAGTTCCCAGCACAACCGGCCACGTCAGCCAGGCTGATATGGGGTAGGGAGTGCCCGGATGCATGACGAGATACCGCCAGGCTGGATGCGGATAATATAGCGTCAATCCAGCCGGCCAGAATGTCTTGAGCAGGTATGTCCAGCAGGACAGCACGGCGTTGGCAAACCGGGAGCCAAGGGGCAACGTCGGCGCGGCGTTCCCGCCATGCTGCACCACCACGTAGGTCACGGTGCTGACCACCGCAGCAAGCGCAAAGAAGGGGATCTTCTCCCGCAATAAAGGCCACCTCGCCCTGAATCCGGACCGGTCCCATATTAATTTGGGTGAGCCGTCCGGGGTAATGCGGCGGAGTGGCCAAAAATCCACCAACAACAGGGCGAAAGGCAAACTCACTACCATCGCTTTGCTCATTAAGGCGAGGACGTAGAACGTGAGTGAAAGCGCATACCAACGCTGCCAGTCATGCGAAAAGATCACACCCGTGGCACCCGAGCCCGGTGCGGTTGGTGATTGCGCTTTCCGACGTGCGAAAGGTTCCGTGGCCCGGTTGGCGGTTTGTTCCGCGTAATGGGCGTACGACCATAAGGTGAGCAGGAAAAACAACGTGCTTAGCACGTCTTTGCGGCTCGAGATCCAGGCCACCGGTTCGACATGCAGCGGGTGCACAGCAAATAGACCTGCGACCAGCGCGCTACGCCAGAGCGCACCGGTCCAGCGCCGCAACAATGCGAACAGCAGCAGGACGTTGGCAACGTGCAGTAAAAGATTGACCAGGTGGTGTCCCCACGGTCTTAACCCGAACAGTTGCACGTCGAGCATGTGGGAAAGCCAGGTGAGCGGATGCCAACTTGCTTGAAAACCGGTGCGAAACGCCCAACCAACGTTCACCCACGTCAACCCTTGCAGCACCCGCCCGTTTCGGACGACGTAGAATCCGTCGTCCAGCTTGATAAACTGCGCGCTGAGTACGGGCCAAAACGCCGCAATCGTGAGGGCGGCGAGCAAACCTGCAACCAGGAGCAGGCGCCGGGACTCTTGGACACGTTCTTTCACCAGTAGTAGTCTGGCAGAAACTGCGTTCGGCTTTCAAGCACCGGCTACTGAGCCGTATCCACGCCGAACCACGCCGAACCTGCGGCCCGTCCGTTTGACCTTTACAAGAATTTTCCCATTTGTCAGGCTGCAGCCATGTTGAAGCGCATGTTGCCGATTGTGCTCGCCCCGCTGTTACTGGCCGGGTGCACTGCTACTTTTACCAATCTGACTCCCACCCAACGCTCACGCAGCACCAACAACCTGTACCAGGTCGAAGTGGGGCTGACCTCGCGCCAGCAGTCGTTGCGCTGGGACACCATTCATCCGCAAATCGTCGTCGGGAACGATTACTACCCGATGCGCCCGACGCCGCTGATGACCAATCGTTGGGAGGGACTGGTGCCGGTGCCCGCCGGCGTGAGTCAAATCCATTACCACTACAAGTTTGATTACAGCTACAATGCCATCGGCTCGCCGCGCACCGATAGCGCGCTCTCCCCAGAGTACACCCTGAAGGTGAAAGACGAATAACGGGGCGGTGTCCCCCTCAATAAGGACGAGCGGAGTACGGACTTTAGTCCACAGCAACGTTGGATCATCTCGCCCCCTAGGACCTGCTGCGGACTAAAGCTAAAGTCCGCGCTCCGCCCGCCCCTCGGCCCGCCGCCTTCACTGACGGTCGGTTTGGGCGATTTTCCCCCGCTTGGCGCACGCGCCAACGTGTGCTAGGTTTTGTCACCACTCCCTTGCACCCGCAGGAATTTGTGTATGAAACGATGGGCGGGAATCCTGGGTTTGAGTTTTCTAAGCGCGGTTTTTGCGTGGACGAGCCTGGCGGCGCCGGTCACCAATTCTCTACCAACGCCAGCCCCAGGCCGGCACGCCCCCGCCGAAGCGGTGACTTCCTGGTCCTTGAAACCCACGGCCGCGGCGCCGGCTGAAGCCACCGGCCAGGCGCGGCTCGACACATCCAAAAGGCAATTGACAGTCACCACCACGCGTCTGCCGCCTGGCACCTATTCGCTGCGTGTCGTGCGGAAATCAGACGGCACCAGTTGGGTTCTTGGCTTAATCGCAGCTCCGAACCCGGACCGTCAACCGGACCAGGTAGCAGAGGACAACCAGCGCAGGGAGAGCACTACTCACGCCACCTCAGTCCTCCAGATTCGAACCGTGATGGATTTGCCGCCCCTGTTATCGCCGACGGACATTGCGCAAGTGAGCGTGGCGGACAACGGCGGGACGATCCTCTTAAAAAGTGCCATGCCGAAAACTGCCCACTGAAATACGGGACACGCCTACACCATCTCCACGGGGCATTTCGGCAGCGCTTCCAGGAATGCCCGCCCGTATTGTTTAGCCAGAATCCGATTGTCCAGCACCACCACAATCCCTGAGTCAGTCTTGGCGCGGATGAGCCGGCCAACACCCTGGCGGAATTTCAGGATCGCCTCGGGCAATGAAAAGTCGCGAAACGAATCGCCACCCCGCGCTTCGATCGCCTCGAGGCGCGCTTCGATGAGCGGATGGTCGGGGACCGCGAACGGCAAGCGAGTGATAATCACATTCGAAAGCGCCTCACCCGGCACATCCACTCCCTGCCAGAAGCTGTCGGTGCCGAATAAAACGGAATCCACATCCGCTTTGAATTTCTCGAGCATGGTGGAGCGCGGCGTGCCAGTGCCTTGGACGAAGCAGGCGACGCCGAGGCGGTTGAAAAAGGGTTCCATCGCCTCACCGACCTCCAGCATCAGCTTGAAATTTGTGAACAGCACAAACGCCTTGCCGTGAGTCATTGTGACGAAGTGTTCGATCCAATGGATAAGCGCTTCGCGATAATCCTCGCCACGCGGATCGGGCATTTGGCGCACAACAAAGAATTTCATCTGGCGCTCATAATCGAACGGGGTACCGACCTGAAGGCGGGTCGCGCATTCAGCGCCAACCCGGCGGGCAAAGTATAGCAGCGCGGGCGAGCCCTTCCCCTCGGAGCGCCGGTCAGCTACGGGCGCACCCGCCAGTTTGGCTGGCTTGCCGGCGGGCGCGGGGTGCGAGTCGTCGCCGGCTTTGGTTGCGAGGGTGGCGCTGGCCATAATCACGGTGGTGTCGTCGCGAAAGAGCCTGCGGCGAAGGAATTCGGCGACATCCACCGGCGCCGCATTCAGCGCGACCGTGCGCTGTCCTTTGCCGGTGCGCTCGACCCAATAAACATGGTCTTCGGCGGTCTGGTTCAGAAACATCCGGACCTGCTCACGCAACTCCGTCAGGCGCCGGTTGCAATCCAGCAATTCCAGGCCGATCTCTTTGTCTTCACTCGTCTTGATGAGCTCACTGACCGACTCGCGCAGTCGCTGAATCGAAAGGGTTACGTTGTCCTGCACCAACTCCGGCTTGCGAATGCGCAGCTCGGTCCAGTCGCGCCGGCGGCCGGCCTCCCCGCCGACACTGCGGGCTTTGGCGTCTTTTTGCAGACCGTCGCAGGTCGTTTCCACGTTGGCGAAGAACGCATCGCTCTCCTGCAGCAGGTCGTTGACGAGTTTGACCGCCGGCCCCTGCCGCAGTGTCGCCAGCAAGCCCTTTTGCGTACGCGGTTGCCACAGCCTGTGCAGGGCGTAGCGCACCTGCCCGCTCGAGACGCTCAGGCCGATGTGCCTCGAGGCGACCTGCTCCATTTGGTGCGCTTCATCGAAGACGACGAAGTCGTTACGAAAGAGGATACCGCCCTCAACGTCCTCCTCCAAGCCGCCGAGCATGGTGAAGAACAACGTGTGGTTCACTACCAGCACGTTGCAAGACAGAATCCGGTTGCGAATCCGCTGAAAGAAGCACGGCCCGTGCTGCTTGCCAAAGTCCGACTGGAAGCCGCACGTTTTCGGCGAGCACAGCCCGCGCTCGGAACAAACTTGTGCCCAAACTTTGCCGTCCGGTTCAACGTCGAAATCCGAGAGGCTGCCATCGCGGGTCGTTTTGGACCACTCGTAGATGCGCTGCAGTTCCTGGGCCTCGGAGGAGGTGAACAAATTGCCGGATTGCTGCAGGGCCTTGTGCAGGCGGCGTGTGCAGAGATAATTCGCACGCCCCTTGAGCATGCTGAAACTGAATCGGACCGGGAGTAGCTTCTCCAGCATGGGCAGGTCTTTTTCCGTCAGTTGTTCCTGGAGATTGATGGTGTGGGTGGAAATGACTGCCTTTTTCTTGTGCGCGACGGCGAACAAGATCGCGGGCACCAGGTAGGCCAGGCTCTTGCCAACGCCCGTGCCGGCTTCAACCGCCAGATGTTCCCCCTGCTGCAAAGCCCGCGCTACCGCCACCGCCATCTGCTGCTGCTGCGGGCGGAACTCGAAATTCTTCGCCTGGGAAAACAAGCCGGTCGGCGAAAACATGCGCTCGACCTGTTGGACGAGGTCAACTTCCGGGCCGGCCGGTTGCGGATCCACCACGCTAATCATCTCAAGCGCCCTCGCGCGGAGTTACCGTTTGCTCGGCGCGGTTTTTCACCATCGAGTTGGCGGGCAGAACGCCGCGCCAGTTGACGTTCGGATACACCAGCGAGCCGCGCCCAATAACACTCCCGGGGTTCAACACCGCGTTGCAGCCGATTTCCACGTTATCGCCCACCAGCGCCCCAAACTTCCGCAACCCGGTGTCCCATTTCCGGTCCGGCCCGGACACCTGGACATTGCCGGCGAGGATTTTCAGATTCGAAATTTTCACGCCTGCTCCCAAATGCGTGTGGCTCCCCAGCACCGAATCACCGATATAATTAAAATGCGGAGCCGCAACAAAGTTAAACAGAATCGAGTGCTTGATTTCGCAGGAATTGCCCACGACGCAGTTGTCTCCGATGATGACGTGCTCGCGGAGATAGGCGTTATGCCGTATTTGGCAGTTCCGGCCGATGAGCGCAGGACCTTTGATCATCACTCCGTCTTCCACCACCGTATCGGCGCCGATGAACACCTGTTCACCGATATACGCAACGCCGTGACACCGGTTGTGCAGGCCCGGCCGCAGATGCTCGCCGAGGTAAGCCTCCAGCCGTTTCAACACGTCCCAAGCAAACTCGCAGCCCTCGAACAGCGCCGCGTGCTCCGTCTGGCTCAGATCCCACAGGTCGGCTGGTTTGAACATTCCTAGCAGTCTATGCGAACGGTGGCGCGCTGAAAAGCACACTTCCTAATTTTCGATTTACGGTTTCAGCCAGGACCTTTGACTCTGAGCTCTGATCGCTGCCCTCTGCCCTAGAGCCTGGCATTATCAATCAGCCGCGTCTTACCGACGCGCACCGCCAAAGCCATATGCACGCCGCGCCTCACTTGCTTCTCGCGCAGCAGAGAATCGGGATGAAAGAACTCGATATAATCGACTCGAACAGCCGGCGCCTGCTCGATGTGGCGCGTCAAGGTCGCGCGCAAACGCGCCGCCGATAGTGGTCGGCGGCTTTGGCGCACCGCCGCTCTGGCCTCTCGCAACGCTCGCCAGAGCACCAGCGCTTGTTCCCGCAGCGGACCGGCGAGATACCGGTTGCGCGAACTCATCGCCAGGCCGTCCGGTTCGCGAAAGGTCGGTGCGAGGATTATTTCCAGCGGGAAATGCAAATCGCGCACCATCCGGCGCACAATCGCCGCCTGCTGATAGTCTTTGGCGCCAAACACAGCCAGGGTTGGTTGCACCAGATTGAAGAGCTTGGCCACCACCGTCGTCACGCCGCGGAAATGCGTCGGCCGGGAAGCCCCTTCCATTGCGCGACTTAACCGCTCCTCCACCACATATGTGCTGAATGGCTCAACGGGGTTTCGCGGGTACATTTCCGCGTCAGCCGGTGCGAAGACCACATCAACACCCTCCTGGTGGCACAGCGCCGCGTCCCGCGCTAAATCCCGCGGATACCGCTTGAAATCTTCGTTCGGCGCAAATTGAGTGGGGTTAACGTAGATGCTGACGACGACCTTGCCGCGGCGGCCGACCCGCCGGCGCGCTTCCTGCACCAGGCTCAGGTGCCCGGCGTGGAGCGCTCCCATCGTTGGCACCAGGCCGACCGCTGTGCCGGCTCGTTGCCAATTGCGTGCCAGCCGGCGCATGCCCGCAAGCGATTCGACCATTCGCATCGCGCGGAAGGTGGGTCAACACCTCGGCGCTGGCAATCGAAAAGCAAGCGGTCCGCGATCGAACTCAGAGGTCAGCGAAGAGGCCCGAACGTCCTGGCTCACGCTACCGCCTGAACTGCACCGGTTCACTCTGCGGCATCTCATGCGCGCAAGGCTGATTGGTCGGGGCGTCGGCGGGCTGCTCGTTCGCCTGCACCAAACCGTTTGAGACCAGGAAGGCTTCCACCTCGTCGCCGCTGATGTCGGCCAGCATGCGGCCGTTTACCTCGACACATGGGCTGAGCATCTGCCCGCTCTTCTCGATCATCTCCTGTCGTTGCACCGGGTCGTTGATGATATCGCGGTCCTCGAACGGCAAATCGTACTTGCGCAACACGGCGCGCACACCCTGGCTCCAGCCGCAGCTCGGTTTCAGGTAAGCTATAATCTTCGGTTTATTCATAAGTTAGTTCTGCTGTTATATTGCCACAGCCAGCCCTCATTGCAAATCGCATCGCATCAAACGGCCTTGTCAGCCGCCGGGCATGCGCCTACCGTGCCGCCCATGAAATTCGGACCGAGCCGCCCATGAAACCGCGCGGGTTGATTCGTCCGCTCGTTCGCAAGCTGCACCCCTACGTGCCTGGCGAACAGCCCAAGGTGAGCGGGTTGATTAAGCTCAATACCAATGAGAACCCCTATCCGCCGTCGCCGAAGGTGCTGGCGGCCACCCGAGCTGCGGTGGACGGCCGCTTGCGGCTCTATCCCAATCCGACCGCGCAAACATTGCGAGCGGCGCTGGCACGGCTGCATTGCTGCTCGCCCGACCACCTGATTATCGGCAACGGCTCTGACGAACTGCTGGCGCTGGCGGTGCGCTGCTTTGTCGAGCCCGCGACGGCGAGGCTGCCGCAGCACCTGTCGCTCGTGCAGTTTTTCACGCCCAGCTATTCGCTATACCCTGTGCTGGCCGCCATGCATGGCGCGCACACGAGAGCCGTCGAGTTGGAGCCCGATTTTGGCCTGCCGCCGCTGCCGGTTTTGCGTCGGAACCCTGCTTGGGATTTCAAAGCGGCGCTGACCTTCGTTACTACGCCCAACGCCCCGAGTGGGCGCGGCTACCGCGTTTCGGAACTGCACGCATTGTGCCGCGTGCAACAAGGTGTGGTGGTGCTGGATGAGGCGTATGTGGATTTTGCGCAGGAAAATGCGCTCGCACTCGCGTTGAAGCATCCGCACGTGTTGGTGGCACGAACGTTTTCCAAGGCCTATTCACTGTGCTTCCAGCGGGTCGGCTATTTTGTCGGCCACCCCGAGTTGATCGCCGCGCTGCACCGGATTCGCGACAGCTATAACGTCAATGGCCTGGGGCAAGTCGCCGCCCAGGCGACCCTCCAGGACCTGCCCCGCTATCGAAAAAACTTCCAGCGGATCATTGAGACCCGCACGCGCCTCAGCCGAGAGCTTGGGGCGTTGGGTTTTGAGGTGCTCCCGAGCCAGGCCAACTTCGTCCTGGCGCGCCCGCCGGGAAAGCCTGCGCGCTGGTGGCTGGGGGCTCTGCGTGAGCGCAAAATTCTCGTGCGGTGGTTCGATCAGCCACGGATCCGGCATTTCCTGCGTATTACGATCGGGACACCCGCCGAAGCGGCGGCGCTGGTAAAGGCGGCGGGAAGCATTCTGCGGAGTCGGAGCTAAGCCTCTGCGGCTTGGGGTGTCGGCGGCGCGTTCCTCGGGGACCTTGCCCATTGTGTGGTAGCATGGCTGCGGGCCATGGTTTGACATGAAAAAGTCAATATTTGCTGCCGCTATGGGGGCTTTGCTGCCCTTGTCATTCCTGACCGGTTGCGCTCATCCCACAGACCAATCGTCTGCGGCTTTCAGCCCGCTGCCAGCTACCGCCATGGCTCCCACTTCGAATCGCTCAGAACCGCGAGTTTATGGCAATGAGGCCAGCGACAGCGCTGCTTACCCCCTCCCAAACGGTGCCAACCCTCAAGACTGGGCCCTGGGGCAGCGGATCCGGGAAATGCTTAGCACCAACATAGACCTTTCGGCCTCGCCTGTTGCGGTGGTGGTTCACGGGAGCACCGTGATCCTTCAAGGGTCAGTTCCCACCCAGCGTGAAAAGCGCAAAGTAAAGGCCGCAATCGCGGCTGTGCCGGGAGTGCAACAGGTCCAGGACGAAATGCAAATCAAGAACCCGGCTGGGCATTTCAATGAGGGTGAGAGCAAGAGCTACTGAGCCGTGGTATAACTACCGCAGTTCACCTCTCGGGCGCCATCGTCACTACCTTTGTCGCAACCAACTGCACCGGCCCGAGCAGCCCCGATTCGCGCAGCGGTTCGCTTTTTTTCCACAGCCGCCACGTCGTAAAAGTATAACGGCCGGTGGGGCTGGGCCGGCCGGCCTTGAGCCACGCCGGCCAACCCTTCAAGGTGCCGTCCCGGTTGCGTTCGCTATCTTCAGGCAACGACTCATCTCCGATCATTCGGTTCACCCATAGATTGGCTACCTCGATTTGCAAAGAGTTTTCGCCACGGCGCAGCGCCTCTGTGACGTCTATACGGAAGGGCGGTTTCCAGAGCACGCCCAGGTCCTTACCGTTCAGCCGCACACGAGCGCTGACGCAGACCTTGCCCAGGTCCAAATAAACCCGTTGATTCGGCGACGGCAGATCCGGCGATACGGTAAATGTTTTGCGATACACCGCCGTGCCGCTGAAGTACCTGACTCCCGGCTCGGCGTGTTCGCTCCACGAAATAAGTTCCGGCAGCGTGCTGTGCGCGGGCGCGCCCCAACCAGGCGGGAAATCGACGTCCCAAGGTCCGGTGATGGTTTGCGGCGCAGGCAATTTGTCCACTTGAAATCGAAGGTGCCGGCCATCGGAGCGCCGCGCGACGTACGCACCGGCCTGGGCGATTTCCGCGCGAAACGTGCCACGATCATCCTGGACCAGGCGCACAACGGGCAACGGCGGCGGTTCAATCGGCGCCGGCATGGTTTGCATCAGGTCCCTGATTTGCGAGGCATCCAATGCGCGGGGCGCTCCGTAAAATTCGCCCAGGCAGCCTTGAAACGGCGCGCTGGCCCGCGGTTGCTCGACGCCCACGCCCGAATGGACAATCCGCGAGCTTCGCCGTCCCTCGTGAACAAATTTCCCGTTCACATAGAGAGCAGGGCGGCCCGACTTGTAAACGATCGCCACGTGCGTCCAGTTGGTGAAGGGCGCGGCATACACCAGCACCGGCACGAAGTAATACGCCGAGGCTTCGGTAACGCACAACCCGTTCCGCCCAATAGAAAGCCCCGCACCAGCATGGTCCGGTCCGCCGAACACATCATGCCCGGGCGGTGGATACAGCGCGTCGTTGCGCTCCATCATGTAAAGGCCATCGCCGGTGTGGGCCTCCTCCGGCAAGGGGATGTCCACCGATGGCTTCACCCACACCGCCATCGTGAAGGTGGAATTGGTAGAAACCATGGCCCGATTGGTTTCGTTATCTTCGGTTGCATTCTGACTCGTTGCCGCCCCGCCAGCAGGTTGGGGTGAAGGGGTCGCGGATAATACTGGCTGCCCATCCTTTGTGACGGCAACTATCCGCGGCGCGTCGCCCTTTGATGCCACGGGAAGGACGACGAAGACCGACCCTGCCGGTTCGAGCCGCAAGGGCATCAGCGTCATGCCATTCGTAGATTGATAAACCGCGCAGCGCTCGATACGGCCGGTGTCGGGCCACCACAATTGCGGCTGCCGGCCGGCGGTGCGGAACGAGCAAACGGTTTCGCGAACTTCGAGCGTGCTATTGGCGACAAAATAGACTTCGGCACTCGGCAGGCTCTTGTGGATATAAAGCAGCTTCCCCTTAGCCGCCGCCGACACCGGCAGGAAGTCGGGCTCAACGCCCGCTTCGCCCAGCACGTCATGCGGCGTTTTGCCCCAGAGCACGCGGCCTTTGCCGAACCGGTGTTCACCTGCTGTGGAGCTGTCGTCCGTGCCCCAGAGTTCATCCGCCAAATCCCTGACCCGCGCATCGCAAGCCGGGTAACCGGACAGACTGGGCGATTTGGCCGGACGCGTGCCCAATACCGTGGCGCCGGCGCGGACGAGGCTGGCGACTTTGCTCACCAAACCGGGAGTCATTGTCTCGGCCTTGGGCAAAACCAGCAGCCGATAGCTCATCCCGTCGGGCAACACCAGCCGCCCGTGTTTGAAGGACAACTCTTTCTCGGCCAAGGGCGCGGCGCACGCATCGAAATCGTAGCCGACGCGTTGCCGGGAATCGAACGGCGCCTGCCAGTGCTGCGGCGAATTCTGCGGACCGAGGAAACAAATGTCCGCGATATACCGACCTTGCTGCAGCAGGAACTGACAGCGCGAGAGATACGCGTGCCACGCTTTGGACTGGTTCCACCAGGTTTGCGTGCGTTCGTAATGCAGCCCGAACGGGCCCATGGACATTCCCGGCACCCGGTCGGGATTGGTCCACGGTTGCAGCGTGTAGCGGTGCACCACCAGACGGTTGATGCCCTGGCAAAACGCCCAATCGCCGAAGGGTTTTGCGGTGAACGGAGTGCCCAGCCAACGCTCGGCCGGGCTTGCGGTGAAGGACTCGGCTGCGGTAATCGGGCGGCCGGTCACGTGCGCCGCCGAGGCCATCTCTGCCTCGCTGTAGGCCATCTCAAACGCCGGCCAGGTCCAGAACTCCGCCATCGGCTCGTCGGCCTGCAGCGCGTAACTCAACTCATCGCAGGGCACGTTGTCGTAGGCCTCGATCGAAAGCCGCAAGCCGGTCCCGCGCGCCAGGCGCCGTAACTCGCCTGCGTAATTCTCGACTAACAAATCCGAAATCGTTTGCCGCAAGTCCCACAGAAAACGCTCGGAAATCTCCCGGTTTCCCAGCACACGGCCGGTGATCACCGGCAGGAACGGCACCGGGTCGTATCCGCGCCGCCGCAGGAATTCCGCCCTGAAATTCGCCGTCCAGTTTTGCGCGCCGACTTCCCAGCTATCGACGTGCGTCGAGACGAGTGTTTGCGGCACAAACTCTTTAAGCTCAGTCGTCATCGGCCGCACGAAATGGTTGAATACCAGGTCCACGCCCTCCTTGCGCAATTTGTCGCATTCCAGCCCATGGCCGCCTTGTGGCGCCGGGTGGTTGTCCGTCCCCGTGCTGGTATGACCGAAACGCAGTACGGTCCAGGAGCCGGGCGGCACGTCCCATTGGAACCGCCCGCCGGGACCGAGCTGCGCCGTCAGGTTCACCGGGGCGCCCGCCGGAATCGTGAACCCCGCCGGCACAGCCGGGTAACGCGCCTGGCCCGGGAACAGGTTCGGCCCGGGAAACGCGTGTTCGCGCGTGAACATCGCCCGCGCGTTCATGTTCGGAATCCGGAACCGTGGACTGAGCTCGACGCCGGTCACGATCAGCTCCGGCACCTCGGGCGGCCGGCGTTGGAAGCTGATGCGAAACCACCGGGATGTGACGGCGGGAAAGTCCAGGCACAGGGCGGGCGCACCGGCCTCGAAATCTTTCACTGGCGTGAACCCCTTGCCATCGGCCGAAATTTCCAGCGTGCCCTGACAATATAAATCAGGCGAAAGCGCCAGGTTGAGCGTCAGCTCGCGGGCGGTGAACGGCTGCGAAAACTCGACCTGCAACCAGGATGGGTGGCCAGGTTCCGGGTGGGGCAAAGTGATGAGGCTGCGGGCCGCGTCTTCCACGTAATTGTTAGGTCGATACTCCCGTCCGTCGCTAGCGGTGAACCGCGGCAACGCTTCGGCCATTTGCACCTCGTCGCCGTCGAGTGTCGGGAACGCCAGCACCGCGATGTCCCGGTAAAACTTATCGATGGTTTCTGGCTGCGCCAATTCCCCGGTGAAGTGCGCGGGACCTTTCAGCGTGGTCTCGCTCCACACCAGTTTTTGCATCGACAGCTCGGGCGTGACCCATGGGCCGCCGCTGCCGCACCAGCCGGGATCATTGTTCAAATTGATTTGCAGGCCCAGGCGGCGCGCCTGGGCGCACGCATGCGTCAGCAACCCGCGCCATTGCGGGCTGGCGAAGATGACGGGCCCGGGCGGCGTGCCCTGATCGACGCTCATAATCAGCACGCCGCCGATGCCGACGCGCTGCATCGCTTCGAGATCGGCCGTGATCCCGTTGCTGCTGACATTGCCGTTCATCCAAAACCAATAGACCCACGGCCGGGCGGAGTCGGGCGGTTGTTGAAACCCTCTTTCGAGGCTGGCAGGTGCTGAAAAGGCAGCGAGTCCGCTCAAAACGAGCACGAACAACGCTGCTAAAAACCGTTTTCCTAACATAACTGACGCCGGGATCTGTGTACCAGTTTAGCGGCGTAGCGCAGGCGTCCTCGCCTGCGAATTCGAGCACCTTCTCGGTGCATGCTGGCGGCGGGACGCCTGCGCTACGCTAAACACATACGGACCTGCGCGCCCGGCCGAATGCTAAAGGATAAGAATCTGACAAAGAAAAGGAAAGGGCGTGTTTTGGCGTTGGCACATTGCAGCGGATGTACCGGCGAAGCTTAAGGATTGTTGCCCCAGGTTTCGCGGTGCGCCAGGTTGTCGAGATTCCAGCGCCAATGCGCTCGCTCACTGGCGCGCCGGCACAATGGGCCGTGGCCGCGGCAGTTCATCGGGCGGCACCACATTGCAGCGCTTTGCCCAGGCCTCATACAGCGCAGCCATCGCTTCGACTTTGTCAGGGTAACGTGCCGCCAGGTTATCGAGTTCAGTCCGCCCCGCTGCCATATCGTGCAGCTCCCAGGCTTCGCCTCGCCTGGCTACCAGCTTCCAGCGCTCCAATCGCACCGCGCGATTGCCTTCGTGCTCCCAGAAAATTGGCGTAGGGTGCGGGCGCGTTTTGCCTTCCAGAATCGGCACGAGGCTGCTGCCCGCCAACGGCACCACCGCATGGCCTTCGAAACTCGCTGGGTAAGCGGCGCCCGCCACGTCGAGCAGCGTCGGCATGATATCCGTGACGTGCGCGAGTTGCCGCGACAAGCTGCCAGGCTTGCGGACTCGCGCCGGCCAGCGCACCAGCAAGGGCGTCGCGATGCCGCCCTCGTGGGTGAAATGCTTGTACAGCAGGAATGGCGTATCGCTCACGTTGGCCCACGGCACCCCGTAACTCTGCCAGACATCGATGGGCCCGGCGAACACCGCATGGTCGCGGTTGCCCACGTGCACGGGCTGCCCAGCCCGGGTCCGGCTCGGCACATCATACCACCCCGGCTCGACCACCTCCGCGCATCCGCCGTTGTCCGAAAAGAAAATCACCAGCGTATTCTGCTCGATACGCCTGGTTCTCAACTCATCGAGAATGCGGCCGACCCCGCGGTCCATTCGCTCGACCATCGCCGCGTAGGTCGCCATCCGGTTGGCTTCCCACGCTTTATCCCGGACCTGCTCCCAGGGCGGCACGCGCGGGTCACGTGGTGACAACGGCCAGTCCTTGTCGATGATTCCCAGCGCGATTTGACGTTGGTAACGGTTGGTGCGAATCGCGTCCCAACCCGCCAGATACCGCGCGCGGTACTTGGTAATATCCGCCTCCGGTGCCTGCAACGGCCAATGCGGCGCGGTGTAGGCCACATACAGGAAGAACGGCCGGCTGCCGCCGGCGTAGTGGTCAATGTCGGCCACCGCCTGCTCGGTAATCGCGTCGGTGTAGTAGAAGTTTGTGGTACCCGCGCGGATGGGGGTGTTGCCGCGCGTCAGCGAGAACGGATCGTAGTAGCTGCTGACGCCATGGATGGTTCCGTAATACTCGTCGAACCCGCGCTGCATCGGCCAACTGGCTTTGGTGTCCCAGAACGGCTCGTCCGACTCGTAATTGAGCTGGCGCTTGCCGTCGAAATAGATGTGGCTCAAATGCCACTTGCCCACCATCAAGGTATGATAACCCGCGCGGCGCAGTGCCTCCGCAATGGTCATGCAGCTCCGGTTCAGCTCGCCTCGGTAACCAGGCAAGCCCTGGTCTTCCATCATGTTGCCGACGCCCGCCTGCTGCGGATATAGGCCAGTCAGCAGCGCGGCGCGGCTCGGACAGCACCGCGGCGTGGTATAGAATTGCGTCAACCGCAGCCCACTGGATGCCAACCGGTCCAGGTTCGGTGTGGAAATCTCCGAACCAAAACAGCCCAGGTCCGAGTATCCCAGGTCATCCGCCAGCACCAGCACCACGTTCGGACGTGGCACGGAGGCGGCTATTGTCGGGTGGGAGCAAAGCAGGAGGGTGAGCGCGAGGACGCCGGCCAGGCGTCTTTGTCCGTTCACTAGCAAGAATGGCCTTCCGCGCAGCATGCAAGTTCACGGCCGGTCTGCCTGGAGCTCGCGGCGCGGCGGATTGTCATTCATTGTTGCGCAACCTGAGCATTTCATCCGCCGGCCGAGCAATTCCTGTCTCCGATGCGCTCGAACATGGCCGTCGCACACCGCTCGGTTCGTTCAATCAGGCAGGACTTTAACGCGGATGTTCTTGAAGCACGCTTTGCTGATATGGCCTGGCATGGGGGGATGTCCCTGAAGGGCGAAGGTGCCTTGGGGCAGCCACGTCACGCCGGTGGGAAGTTTATGTTCGGAATCGGGCTCCGGCACTTTGTACTCGAGCATGGCCTTGCCGTTGAGTTTCACGGTGACGGTTCCGTTCACGTAGATGATTTCCTGGGTGTACCACACGTTATCGGTGACCGGCGGCTTGTCCAGGACGATAACGTTATCCCCGTGGTTGGCCGGCGGAGTTTCCGGGCCCCAGGTGAGATTGAGCAAGCCATACATGCTGCCGGTGCGGCGCCAATCGGAATGGCTGTTATCGACCTGGCATTCGATGCCCATTCTGGGGAAACCGGCCTGCTGAAAGCGGGTATGGAAATAAATGCCCGAGTTGGCGCCGGGGTAGGTCAGGACGTCCACCCGAAGGTCGAAGTTTTTGAATTCATGCCCGCTGACGGGGCCGTCATAGAACAAATGAGCGGGATGGTGATTGGTCGCCGGACAATCCATCACGATCATGCCATCGTGGACGCTGAATAGTTCGGCATTGGCACCGATCTTCCAGCCCTCGAGGGTCTTGCCGTCAAAGAGGCTGACAAAGCCCTCGTCCGTGGTTTGGGCGGCAAGCGGGGCGGTGGCGAGCGGCCAGGCCAAGGCGAGCGCGAGGCCCAAACCGAGTCTGCGCCCGAATTGATTTACTAAATGACCCCAGGATGCCGGCAGGTTTCCCGAGAAGCGGGTGTTTGGATTTCGGTTCATGAGGGCACGTTGCCAGCAGTTCAGGCCGAGTGTCAAGCGAGCACCGCAGGGCAGCGGAGTGCGCGGACATGCCTGTCAGCAGTAATTTACCGGCCGTGGAATCGGTCGCAAATCCGAGCCGGATGGTCTTCGGAAGCTGCTGCGGACTAAAATCCGCGCTCCGCCGACGAGCCGCCGGCGTCAGCCGAGCCACTGGGGGTTGTGGCCTGTGGCATCAAAGTCGGAAGTGGTTTTGAACCGCTCGTATTCGCCGGTAGCGGCGGCGGCCGCGGTGCGTTGCAACAGCTCGGCCAATTCAGGCTGGCTGAGAGGTTTGAAACTGCGCACGGCCGCCAGGTCTTGTTTAAGCACATCGAGCGAGTCAATTCCGGTGATAACAGTGGAGGTCGGCAGGTTCAGCGCGTAATGAAGGCATTCGACGGGGGTGGCGGTCTTGCTGCGCAGAATCCCGCCGTCGGCCATGGGTTTCATGCCCAAAACGCCGATCTGGTCTCGCACCAGGACGGGCAGCACCTGATGAGTGAAGCTGCGGAAATGTGCGTCCATCACATTGAGCGGCATCTGGACGGCGTCGAAGCGAAAGTGGTGCGTCGCGGCAACCTCGAGCATTCGCAGGTGCACGAACGGGTCCTTGTGGCCGGTGAAGCCGATGAAGCGGACCTTGCCGGCCTGGCGCGCTTCGAGCATCGCCTCCATGCCGCCGCCCGAGCTGAAAATCCGGTCGGGGTCCTCGAGCCGAATGACCTCATGGAATTGCATCAAATCGACATGACCGGTCTGCAAGCGTTGGAGGGATTGATCGATTTGCCGGGCGGCCGCCGCCTTGGTGCGTCCGTCAATCTTGGTCATCAGGAAGACCTTTTCGCGATAGCCGTCCCGGAGTGCTTTGCCCATGCGCAGCTCGCTCCCGCCATTATGGTAATCCCAGGAATTGTCCATGAAGGTGATGCCCTGGTCAATCGCGCTGCGGATGATGCGAATTCCTTCGGCTTCATCTTTGGGAATGCCAATATGATGGCCGCCCAGGCCGAGAGCCGAGACCTGCTGCCCGGTGCGGCCCAGCGGGCGGTAAAGCATGTCGTTGCTTCTTTCCTCGGCCTTTGAGGTGACGCCTAAACTCATCGCTACACCGGCGGCAGTCGCGCCGGTCAGGAACTCTCGCCGGCTTAAGGTGTCCGACACGGTTTGTGTTAACGGGACGCTGCTTTCCATACGCTCTCCTGTTTGCATGAGCATCAGGCCAAATCGGCGCAGCGTCAACCGGGGTACAGTTGGAAATGGTAACCGGTCAGTGACTGAGCGGAGGGCGGACTTTAGTCCGCAGAATGGAAGATGACTTGGAAAACGACGACCGCGCTTGGCGCACGAGGGGCTGGCTGCGGACTGAAGTCCGCTCCGCTCCTGCTGTGGCTGTTTTGGCTTTTGTGCGTTCGGCCAGGTGCGTTATGCTGGCCAGACTTGCTGAACGCTGCGAATCCAGAACGGAAGTGGTGGGGGTTGATGCGCCGGCGGGAATGTTGGGTCCCGACGTGGCGCGCCGGGCTGGCCGTGGTGCTGGGCGTGGCCATTTGCTGCGTGGTCGCTGCGCGGGAGATTTATCCGTTCCTCGCCGTCAACGATCTGCGGCCCGGCGGGGTGCTGGTCGTTGAAGGCTGGGCGCCCGATTTCGCCTTCCAGGCTGCTATCGAGGAATTCCGCAAACATCATTATGACAAAATCTATGTCACCGGCGGTCCGATGGAGGTCGGGTCCCAATTAAGCGCCTATCAAACCCATGCGCAGCTTGGCGCCCAGGTATTGTTCAAAATGGGCATGGCCACCAACGAGGTGCAACCCGTGCCATCCCCCGAAGTGCGGCGCGATCGGACCTGGGCGGCGGCGGCGACGTTGAGCCGGTGGCTGCGGGAGCAGCACGCGGTGCCGAAGCGGGTGCAGCTCGTCACTGAAGGGGCCCACGCGCGGCGCTCGCGCTTGCTGTTTCAACGCGCTTTCGGCAAAGGGGTCGAAGTCGGCGTGACGGCTGTCCCGGTTAGGGATTACAACCCAAAGCAGTGGTGGCGGTCCAGCGCCGGATTCAGGAACGTAGTCAGCGAAACGCTCGCCTATTTTTACGCGCGCGTTTTGTTTGAAACGCCACGCGAGCAGCCCTGATTTACGTGGACGCACGCGCCCCATTGGGTATTTTGAGGGTGTGGGACAGGAACCGTTTTCCGAGCGGGTGACGAGCCTTTACGTGCATGTGCCGTTCTGCGCACAGAAGTGCTCGTATTGCGCTTTTTACTCGGAAGCTTCCAGCGGCGAATTGATCAATCGCTACGTCCTGGCGCTCATTCGCGAGCTGGAGCTGGTCGCGGCCCAACTTAAACCGGTCACCGTTTTCTTCGGTGGCGGCACGCCCTCACTGCTGAACCTGCGTCAGTGGGAACAGATTCTGCGCGCGCTGGACCGGCTCGGCCTCCTGGGCGCAGAGGAATGGACCGTCGAATGCAATCCCGCGACAGTGTCCCTCGACAAGGCCCGCCTGCTGCGCAGTTTTGGCGTAAACCGCATTTCAATGGGCGTTCAGTCCCTTGAAGAGCCGCTGCTCGAACGGCTGGGGCGCATTCATACCCGCGCGATGGTCTTTAAATCATTCGATATCTTGCGCGCTGCGGGGTTCGCTAACGTCAATCTGGATTTGATGTTCGCCATCCCCGGTCAGACCCTCGCCGCCTGGCGCCGCACTTTGTCCGAGGCGCTCGCTTTGGGCAGCGAACACGTTTCCAGCTACGAAGTTATCTTCGAAGAGGACACCGCACTGTTCGCGCAATTGCAGGCGGGGGAAATTGTTGAGGACGAGGACCTGGCGTGTGCCATGTACGAGGAACTGGTTGAACATGCCCTGGGCGCCGGCTACCAACAATACGAAGTCGCCAACTTTGCCAAACCGGGGGGGAAGGGGACCTCTCCTGCGGGAGCCGTCACTTTAAGCTGTGCCCCGCGCGATTGGCCGCAGTATGCCTGCCGGCACAACATTAATTACTGGCGCGGCGGAAGCTTTTACGGGCTGGGGCCAAGCGCGACGAGCTATGTGAACGGGCGGCGAACACGGAACTGGGCCAACACGTCTCTGTATTGTGAACAACTCGAACGCGGCCGGAGAGCCATTGAATCGGAGGAAGAATTACCACCACTGGCTCGCGCGGGCGAGACTGCTGCCTTCGGTCTGCGGATGGTGGCGGGTTGGCCGTTTGAGCAGTTTCAGCGCGTGACCGGCCACGACTTGCGCCAGGAGTGGGCCGCTGATATGCGCCAGTTGGCCGAACAGGGCTGGGGCCGAGTCAGTCCCGAGCGCTTTCAGCTTACACGGCAGGGGTTGCGCTTTGCCGACGCCGCCGCGCTACTGTTCCTCCGCTCTCCGAAATCAAGCACGCCCGGCGCTGCGGCGGATAGCCTCAAGGATTTAAATGCCACAAGCACCGGTTAAAGTTTTGGCTGTAGTGGGCAGTTTGCAGCGCAGCTCCGTCACGCGCGTGGTCATTCTTCACCTCGCCGAACTGTTTCAAGCCGACCAATGTTCAGTCGATGTGTTGGATTTTCTCAAGGAACCGCTGGCTTTGTATAACCCGGACACGGCCCACGACCTGCCCGGGTATGCGGAACTCCAGGATCGGGTGGACCGCGCTGACGTCGTCGTGCTCGGTACGCCCGACTACCATGGGAGTCTTAGCGGGGCGATGAAGAACTTTCTTGATCATTTCTGGCATGAGTTCGCGGGTAAGCTCTTTGCGACAGTGGTAGCTTCGCACGAAAAGGGCCTCACCGTCACGGATCAACTGCGAACCATCGCGCGCCAATGCTATGCCTGGACGCTGCCTTATGGTGTGTCCTTCACGGACGAGATTGATGTGAAGGAAGGCAAGGTGATCAGTGAAGCGCTGGAAAAGCGGCTGGTGATGTTTGCGCGTGACGCGCGAGTGTATGGCGCCCTGGTGGCGGCCCAACGCCGGGCAGACCTCGCCGGCAAAGAACCGGGTTTTCTTTCCCGGCACAGAAAATAGCCGGCGCCCCGCAGCGTCTCAGGCTGACAAATGCATTTGCCTCCGCCCCTTCATCTCGGGTATCTCAGACGTCATCATGCCCGCCGAAGTTGAGCAGGAACCCCGTCGTGCCCCGGAATCGTTCATCCCGCCGCAAGCGGCGATGCGCGAGCTAACGGTCCGCACAATCCTTGTCGGAGCAGTGCTGGGCGCGATCTTCGGCGCCTCATCGCTGTACCTCGTGCTGAAAGTCGGATTGACCGTCAGCGCCTCAATTCCGGTAGCGGTGATCTCCTTGACGCTATTCCGCATGTGGGCCAAGGCAGGCGGACGCGACGCAACCATCCTGGAGAACAATATTGTCCAGACGGCGGGCTCAGCCGGGGAATCGATTGCCTTCGGGCTGGGAGTAACGATGCCGGCGATTATGATTCTTGGGTTCGACCTCGAGGTGGGGAGGGTGATGCTCGTCGCCTTACTCGGGAGCCTGCTGGGCATTCTGATGATGATTCCGCTGCGCCGCGCACTGATCGTGGCGCAGCACGGCCAATTGAAATACCCGGAAGGGACCGCTTGCGCCGAAGTGCTCAAAGCCGGCGCTTCTGAAGAATCGCTGCGTGCCGCTGCGGCACCGGCGGAGGTCGGTTCAGAACCCTCCGGCACCGCCAGCCTGGGAAAGGCCGCCGACGCGGCCGGCATTGGTGCCGCCACCATTTTCACCGGGTTTGGGCTTGGGCTCTTATATAAATCCTTGATGAGCGCCTTTAAACTGTGGAAGGACACGCCGGAAAAGGTATTCGGTGCACCACTTACAGGGGGCTCAATCTCAGCCGAGATCTCGCCCGAGCTATTGGGAGTTGGCTATATCATCGGCCCGCGGATTGGCTCGATCATGATGGCCGGGGGTGTGCTCAGCGCGTTGCTGCTGACGCCGCTGATTAAGTTTTTCGGCGAAGGCCTCACGACGCCGGTCGCCCCCGGCACCAAACCTATTTCGAGCATGAGCCCCGCCGACATTCGCGGCAGTTATATTCTGTACATCGGCGCAGGCGCCGTCGCCGCGGGAGGCCTCATCAGTTTGCTGCGGTCTTTGCCGACTATCTGGCAAGGCATGCGGTCAGGGCTAGCCGATTTCCGGGCGGCAGCCGGCTCCCAAATTACAACGCTGCGCACCGAGCGGGATCTGTCGATGAAGCTCGTCGCGGGCGGTGTAGTGGCGTTGATCGCCGCCATCCTGTTGGCGCCTGGGCTGCACATGAACCTCCTCGGGGCCATTCTCATTGTCGTTTTCGGTTTTCTCTTTGTCACCGTTTCCTCCCGGCTCACTGGGGAAATCGGTTCTTCGTCAAACCCGATTTCAGGAATGACGGTCGCAACCTTGCTGCTCACCTGTCTCATTTTCCTGGTAGTCGGGTGGACCGGCGGGACCTATTACGTGACGGCGTTGTCCGTCGGCGGGATCGTTTGTGTCGCCGCTTCCAACGGCGGCTCGACTTCGCAGGATCTCAAGACGGGGTTCCTGGTGGGCGCGACGCCGAAGTATCAACAAATCGCGATCATGATCGGCGCGACGGCTAGCGCCTTGCTGCTGGGCCCCTTGTTGCTGCTCCTCAACAACAGCAGCACTGTCTATGTCCCGGTCGCGCAGGTTGCTCCTGGGCTTCATGCTCCCGCGAGCGCCCACCTGGACCCGCCCGAGAGGTTGCGCGGTCCACAACGGGATTCGGACACCAATTCGTATCGTGTTTGGCAGAAGACTGACGCGGCCGGCGCCCCGCCGGGCCGCTATTTAGTCGATAGCTCGGGCGTAGCGGTCTGGTTGGTGGACCCGGGCATCAACGGCCTGTACAAAACACGCCCGGATGGAACCGAGGTGCGGAAGTATGACGCGCCCAAAGCCACACTGATGAGCTACATCATCAAGGGCATGCTCGGCCGGCAACTGCCCTGGGGCCTGGTTCTGTTCGGCATTATGACGGCAGTGGTCCTGGAGTTATGCGGCGTGTCCTCCCTCGCGTTTGCGGTTGGCGTTTACCTGCCCATCTCCTCATCGGCTCCGATTTTCGTCGGCGGCCTGGTGCGCGGGGTGGTGGACCACCTGCGGCGCCGGGACCTGCGCGGGCACAACCTGGACGAAACCCAACTGGCTGCCGAAGGCGACAAGAGTCCCGGGGTGCTGCTGGCGAGCGGTTACATTGCCGGGGGCGCCATTGCCGGGATCGTGCTTGCCATTGTGTCGGCTGGATTCGGCGTGCTGGATACCCGCCTGACCCGCTGGGCCGAGGCGCACAACCCGTTCTACGCGGGCCCAAACGCCGATTGGCTGGCATTGCTGCCGTTCGCCGGGTTGGTGGTGGTCCTGTTCCTGGTCGGCCGTGAAATGCTGCTCAATCCGCGGCGAGCGACACGCGTTTAACCACAGTGCAGCGCGGACTTTCAGCCGACTTTCAGCCCGCAGCAACTGTGGGCGGGAGGTGGTCTCGATATTGTCGCAGCGCGCCTGGAGCCCTTGGGTGTTGCCGCGGACTAAAGTCAACTGAAGTCCGCGCTCCTTCCCGTCCGCATTGACGCCCCTTGCCCCGCGCATTAGGCTTGGTTTATGTCGGATGTGGCCACAATTGCACCGCCTGTGACTCGCAAGCCGCTGCCGCGCGCCGAATCGGAAGCGCTGTCGCGTGAGGTTCGCGTGCTCAAAAAGCAGCTTAACGCGGTCATTCTCGCTCATAATTACCAGGTGCCCGAAATCCAGGATGTGGCGGATTTCGTCGGCGATTCCCTCGGATTGTCGCAACAGGCGGCGAAGACCCCTGCGGATGTCATTGTATTTTGCGGCGTTCACTTCATGGCTGAAACGGCCAAGATCCTTAACCCGCAGAAAATTGTCGTTTTGCCAGATAAGGACGCCGGGTGTTCGTTGGAAGAGAGCTGCCCGGCGCATAAATTAGCCGAATTGCAGAAGACCAACCCGAACTTCTGGACGGTGGCCTACATCAACTGCAGCGCCGAGGTGAAGGCGCTTAGTGACGTCATTTGCACCAGTGGCAACGCTGCGAAAATCGTCGAGGCGGCGCCCGCCGATAAGGACCTGCTGTTTGTTCCAGATGAGAACCTCGGCGCGTGGGTTATCGAACAAACAGGCCGGCCGATGACATTATGGCGCGGAAATTGTTACGCGCACGTCGAGTTTCGCCGCGAGAGCCTGCTGCGCCTCCGCAGCGCGTTTCCCGAAGCGAAGGTCGTCGTGCATCCGGAGAGCCTGCGTGAAGTGCGCGATTTAGCCGACACGATCTGCTCGACCGAGAAGATGATCAGCTACTGCCAGAGCAGTCCGGCTCACCAGTTCATCATCGTGACTGAATCAGGCATTATCCACCGGATGCGGAAGGAATGCCCCGGAAAGGAGTTTCTCTGCGCCCCGGCGGTGGATGCAATGCGCGCGCCAACCGACCCTTGTCACTGCAGCGAGTGCAAGTACATGAAGATGAATACGCTGAAAAAGGTGCGCGATTGCCTGAAACTACTGGCGCCCCGGATTGAGTTGCCCGCGCACATCCTGGAACGCGCCCGGCTGCCCATCCAACGGATGCTCGATATCTCCAGCCGCTAATCGGATAGAGCGCGGACTTTCAGTGGGCAGCGACGCCCCAGCGCTCAGTCCGGCCCCGACGCAACCCAAGCCACCCTCAGTTTGCCTGTTACTGCGGACTAAATTTCGCGCTCCGCTTCCGCCGAATCTCAGTAGGTGATTTTGTCCGGCTTGGCCTGCCACTCACGAAAGGCCTTGTGCGCTTCGCGCCGCAGCAGTTGCTTCATGGGCAATTTTCTCCGCCCCATGGGCAGCGCGATTTGCCGGGAGATATAATCGTCGTCAAAAGCGATCCGCGCGGCGTCGGCTCGAGTGTTGCCGTAATACACCTTGCTGATGCGCGCCCAGTAGATCCCCGCCAGGCACATCGGGCAGGGCTCGCAACTCGTGTAGAGCTCGCATTGATCGAGCCGGAATGTTTTCAGCCGCCGGCACGCCTCGCGAATCGCGATAATTTCTGCATGGGCGGTGGGGTCATTGGCGGAGGTGACCTGGTTCCAGCCGCGGCCGACGATCCGGCCTTTCCGCACCACGATGGCGCCAAAGGGGCCGCCCTTGTCTCGCCGCATCATCTGGAATGACAGGCGAATCGCCTCGCGCATGAACCGCTGGTTCATGGAAATAACTCACCCACGTTCATCGATCCTGGCACCATGCGCCCCTCTTCAAAGATTTTTCGGGGCTGGCCTTGCCACCATTGTCGTAGGCGATAAAGTGCGGCGAACGTGAAATTCGGCGCCGCTCCGCCCTGGCCACCGACTACTTCCGCCCCGCGCCGCACGTTATCCATCATCCAGGCGGGCAGTAATAAATGATACGGATTGCGGCTGACCTCGCCGACATGGAATGTGGTTGCGGCCATCATGGTGCCTAGCTCATCGGCGCTCAGCTCGACCATCAGGTTGGGATCGCTCATCGCGCCCCAGAATTCGGTTTCGACCAGGTAACAATTGAAAGCCGCAGGCATTTTCTTCAACGCATCGGTGACCAGATAATGCGTGCCGATATGCGTACTGTTCCAATCCCGGTCGTGCGGGCAAAGCACCACCTTCGGGCGATGCTGCTGCAGAATCGCTGCAACGACCTGGACGTTGGCGGCCCAATGCTCCGGGTCCTGCTCGCGCGTTTTCAGGCTGACGCCATCGAGACCAGTGGGCGCGGTGGAGACTAGCTCAAACCCAAGATACCGGCAGGCGGCCTCGAGCTCGCGATAGCGCCCGGCCTTCCGCTCCGGTTTGCTGCCCAGCGTGACCGCTACGTTGATTACTCGCATCCCCGCCTCCCGCAGCAAGCGCAAGGCAAGCCCGCCGATGATGCACTCGTCATCCGGGTGCGGGGCGAAAAAAAGCGCTTGGGGAGCATTGGGGGCAAGTGCCGGCGGCGGCGGTGGGCTGAAGGTGCCCAGTGGGAGTGACTGGCCTTCTTTCAACAGCCGCGCGTAATCGGCCGCCAGTTGATGGTAGGGTGTCATAAAGTTAGGGAGGAGTCAGCGCGCGGGCAAGGCCGGCAGGCTGGCAGCAGCAACTGCCTGCCCGTGCCGTTTTTCGGCTTCGCCGGGAATATGAAATGTAATGCGGCTTGCCAGCTCAGGGAACTCAACGCGCAACACTTCCGCCGCCCCATTCAGAATGAGGTCGCCGCCAGGACCGGAGGTGACGCGTCCCAGGATCAGCACATTTTCCAAATCGTAGAACTCAGCCAAATGCGCCACGAAATAGCCAAGATAGATGCCGATAGTTTTATAGATTTTCTCGGCGCGAGGATCGCCCGCTTTCATCAGCGCCTGTACATGCTTTAGCTTTTCGGGCAAGCCCAAACCCGGAGCGGTTTGAATCCCGGCGGGGCCCAGCAACCGGCCGACGCATTGCTGCGAAAAGTACTGTGCCCCGCAGCCGTAATCCCCTGACCACTCATCGAGCGGGGCCTCGGGATTGTAATCGACAGGGGCGAACGCCAATTCGTTTATCCATGACGTCAGGTTGCCCTCAGCATTGACGTAGCCTCCGGCGGTGCTGGTGCCGAGCGAAATCCCCAGGACGCGGTTGCGTCCTAACGCCATCGAACCGGCCAGGGCCGTCACTTCGCCATCATTAATGACTTCCAATGGCACGTTATTCCACGCCTGCTTGACGTCGAGGAACAGGTTGCGCACGCGCCGGTCGAACACATCCGGCGGGACGCCCCGGAAAAGCGAGGCGACCTTAACCTGGTTGTTGAGGTAAATGCCGGCCGCGCTGCCGCCGATGGCATCGACCCGTGGCAGATGAGCCGCCGCTTTGCGCAGCGAATCCATGATGCCGTCGAAATGATATTGAGGGTCGGGCTGAAAATATGGGTCCCAGGTGGTTTCGTCGCTGAAGACCACCTTGCCTTCGATCAAGGCTGCGACTTTGCGGTCGCTCCCACCAAGGTCGAACCCGATCCGGCACCCTTCAAGGTGCCGTCCCAATCGAGCGACGCTGCGGCGTTCCGGCGGCAATTCCCCTGATGCGAGCACTTCCAGCGGGTGATCGAACATACGCTGAGCCACCAGGTCCGAATCGAACTTGCCGGTTGGCGTTTCCCGATAATACGCGGCGAGCCTTTGGACGAGGGCCGCGGGCGTGTTCAAGTAAAGCCGGCACCCGCCGCGGGTCCAGAGCAGCAACCGGATAATGCGCTCCAAATAAATAAAGTTCGCCGCGGCTTGCGGATGCGTGTCGGGCAACAACTCGGTGGCGAAACGGGACACGTTGCCATTGCTTTGTTCGAGGGCCAATTCCACCGGCACAGCGTTGCCACTGGAACGGACCTGCTGGCGGAAAGCGCGATTGGCCAGCACTGCCGGCCGAAACCCCGGGTCCAACACCGGCGTCAGCCGGGGAGCGACCAATGGTAAGCCGCGGTTGGAATTCTCGATGTTCGATTGACCTAAACCCTGTCTTCTGATGTCTGCCTTCACGCCGTTCACGGTTGCGTTTGTGATTGGTAATATCCCACCCCCCCATAAATGGGGGTGTTAATGAGAGCATCGTGCGATCTTGGCTTCTGATCTCTGCCCTCTGACTTCTGACTTCTGATCTCTGATCTCTGATCTCTGATCTCTGATCTCTGATCTCTGGCCCTTAGGGCGATGGACCGCCCAGCTTGGCCAATCGGGTCCTCTCAGGAGGCCACGGCCGGCGCCGCCACCGCCGAGCCAATCCCGGAGTGGCCGAACAGCAACCTAAGGCTATTCATCACGACAATGACCGTGCTGCCCTCGTGCCCGACCACGCCGACCGTCAGCGGAATCTGCCCCAGCAACGCAAAGGTCACCAGCACCAGCACAGTTCCAAGTGACACGACCAGGTTCTGCCGAATGATACGGCGCGCCCTCTGACTAAGCCGGAACGCCGCAAGGAAATTCTCGATCCGATCATGCATTAGGACCACGTCAGCTTGTTCGAGCGCCGCGTCGGCGCCGCGGGCGCCCATCGCCACACCGATATGCGCCGCGGCCAAACTCGGCGCATCATTGACCCCATCCCCTACCATCGCCACATAGTAGCCTTGCTCGGTCATGGAACGAATCTCCGCCAGTTTTTGCTCCGGCTTGAGCTCCGCGCGCACATCTTCCAATTCCAACCCCTTGCGGAGGTGCTCGGCGGCAGACTTGCGATCACCGGTCAGCACTACCGGCCGGAGCCCCTCATCCCGCAGTTCCCTCAAAACGGTTGCGGCCTGTGGCCGCAAATCGTCTCGCAGCAGGATGCGCCCCAACAGGCCGGCGCGACACAGCCACAACTCCGAATGCGCGGAATCTGTGAACGGCGCGGCTTCCAGCGCTTTCGGCGGAAGTTTCTGCACCAGCCAATCCCGGCGCCCCAGCCAACATTCATGCCCCTCATGCCGCGCGCGCAACCCCTGGCCGGTAATAGATTCAAACTCGTGCAGGTCGAGGCTGGGCAATTTGTGTTGCTTCCCGTAGCGCGTGATGGCCCGCGCGAGCGGATGGGTGGACAGCCTTTCCATCGAGTAAGCCAGTTGCGCCACCTCGGCTTCGCGCCCTGGAGGAAAGCTCTCGATATTCTCCACCCGCAATTCACCGGTGGTCAGGGTGCCGGTCTTATCCAGAGCGACGATCGTGACCTGGCCCAGCTTTTCGACCGCGGCGCCGCCGCGGAACAAAATACCATGGCGCGCGCCCCAGGCGATGGCCGCCAGCACCGCCGAAGGGATTGACAGTACCAACGCGCAGGGGGAGGCCACCACCAGCAGCGTCATCGCATGATAAAACGCGCTGTGCTCGGCTCCCACCTGCCGGAACGGCGTTTGGCGAAACCCCAGCCACCAGACGAAGAACATCGCGACCGACAGACCAAGCACCGAGTAAGTATAGTAGCTGCTGAATCGATCCGTGAACTGTTGCGAAGGCGCCTTCTGCCGCTGCGCATCCTTGATCAGCTTGATAATCTTTTGCAATGCGCTCTCGGAGGCCGCCCGCAACACCGTCACCTCGACGGCGCCCCACATATTCATGGTCCCCGACAAAACCGTGTCGCCCACGCGTTTTTCGACGGGCGTAGCTTCGCCCGTCAGATTCGATTCGTCGCTGGCTGTTTGGCCCTTAACAATCTCGGCATCGACAGGGAACTGCGCGCCCGGTTTGACCAGCAAGCGCAGGCCCGCACTGAGGTGCTCGACGGGCGTTTCGCGTTCCTGGCCATCGGCCTCGAGGACCGTCGCGTATTTCGGCGCATCGCGAAATAGCGCCCGAATTTCGCGCTGCGTCCGCCCCAGCGCAAAATGCTCCAATGCCCCGGAAAACGAGAACAGGAATAGCAACGTGGCGCCCTCGCCCCAGGCGCCGACGCTGGCGCTGCCTGCCGCCACCGCGAGCATCAAAAAATGAACGTCGATCGAGCGCTGGCGCAACCGTTCCCAGACTTCTTGAACGGTGAACCAACTGCCCGCCAGGTAAGCCAGGTAATACCCGGCCATCGCCCAGGGATACGCCCGAAACAGAAACGCCCCCAGGCCGCACGTGCCACACAGCAACGCTGCCGCCAATTGCCCTTTCCATTCATCAAGTTCCTCGACGTGCTCGAGAAACTCGACATCACGCTGAACGACCTTAGGCCAGGGAATATCACGCCAGCGCCAGAATTTCGGCGCCGTCGGGCAAGTCACCCGCGCAATCGTCGTCACCTTCCCCCGATGTTCGATCGTAATCCGGTCCCGCTCGGTCTCTGACAGAGGATGCACGCACGTCCGGCATTCACCCTCCCCGCTCAATAAGGTACATTGCCGTTTGGCGCGCGTTTTTTGCGCCTGCTCAAAGGTCCCGCTGATGCGTTCGGTCAAGCGCGGCACATCGGTGCGGCCGAGTGTGGCCACCGAAATGGTTCTGCGGCCGCGATCGATGGTGACAGCCTCCAACGCCGGGTCCTCCGAAAGCGCATTAACCACCGACCGAGCCAGGCACGGGCTGGGCTCTCGCGGGGTGGTTGGTTCCGGGGGTTGGACCGAACTGCGCATCGCGTTACCATACCCCTTCGGACAGGCTCAGCCAACAGTTTTTGGCTGGGCCCCTTAAGTCGATTGCCTTTTCCGTAAGGCCCTCTATAACTTCCCCGGCTTATGAACGATTCCGCCGGCGCCTGCAACACCACCAACAAAGCTCTTCTGGCTTGGGTCCAGGAGATCGCTAATTTGTGCCGGCCCGAAAAAATTTTCTGGTGCAACGGCAGCAAAGCGGAAAAGAAACTTCTGACCGACCAGGCGGTTGCGGAAGGCATTTTGATCAAGCTGAATCAAAAAAAACTTCCCGGTTGCTATTATCATCGCTCGCACCCCAATGATGTCGCGCGCGTCGAGCGCTCCACTTACATCTGCACGGTGGACCAGGAAGAAGCAGGGCCGACGAATAATTGGGTCGCGCCAAGAGAAATGCAGCAAAAGCTGCGCGGGCTGGCCGCTGGCGGCATGCGGGGGCGCTGTTTATATGTCGTCCCCTACTTGATGGGGCCGCCCGGTTCGCCCTTGACCAAAGTGGGAATCGAGCTGACCGACTCGCTTTACGTTGTCTTGAGCATGGGGATCATGACGCGCATGGGCGACGTCGCCTACGAACAGTTGCGCGACGCCGATGAGTTTAACCGTGGCTTGCATTGCATGCTCGATATCAATCCCGAGCGGCGCTACATCGCGCATTTCCCGCAGGAAAACGCCATCATTTCGGTCGGGTCGAATTACGGGGGCAACGTGCTGCTGGGAAAAAAGTGCCTCGCGTTGCGCATTGGGTCGTACCTGGGCCGGCAGGAAGGGTGGTTCGCCGAGCACATGCTCATTCTGTCGGTCGAATCTCCCGCCGGCGAAAAGACCTATGTCGCGGCGGCCTTTCCCAGCGCCTGTGGCAAAACCAACTTCGCCATGATGATCCCCCCGGCCCATTTCAAAGGCTGGAAAGTGCGGACCATCGGCGATGACATCGCCTGGATGAAACCCGGGCCCGACGGCCGGCTTTACGCCATCAACCCCGAAGCGGGCTATTTCGGTGTAGTCCCCGGCACCAATTCCAAGTCCAACCCCAATGCGGTCGAAATGATTTCGCGCGACACCCTCTTTACCAACGTCGCGCTCACACCCGACCTCGACGTCTGGTGGGAAGGCAAGGACGGCCCGATTCCGAAGGAATGCCTGGACTGGAAAGGGCACAAGTGGACGCCAGAGGCGAAGGAGAAAGCGGCGCATCCCAACAGCCGGTTCACCACTCCCATGACCAACAACCCTGTGCTGGCCCCGGAAAGCAACGATCCGCATGGCGTGCCCATCAGCGCGATCATTTTTGGCGGACGCCGCGGCGACACCATGCCCCTGATCTTTCAGGCATTCAATTGGGTGCACGGCGTGTATATCGGCGCGACGATGGGTTCGGAGACCACCGCCGCGTCCGACGACCGCACCGGCCAGGTCCGCCGCGACCCGATGGCGATGTTGCCCTTCTGCGGCTATCATATGGGCGATTACTTCCGCCACTGGATCAACATGCAGCGGTTGATTAAACATCCGCCGCGCATTTTCCATGTGAACTGGTTCAGAAAAAACCACCAGGGCGAGTACCTCTGGCCCGGGTTTGGCGAAAACATGCGCGTGCTCAAGTGGGTTGTGGATCGCTGCCACGGCCACGTCGATGCCGAAGAGAGCGCCCTGGGCTGGGTCCCTAATCCCAAGAGCTTCGATCTCAGCGGCCTGTCCAAGTCCATGCCAGAACAATTCGATCAGGCTCAGGCAATCAATCACGAAGAATGGCGCCGCGAGATTGTTCAGCAGGAAGAACTGTTCATGAAGCTCTACTCGCACCTGCCGAAGGAACTGATCTTCCAGCGCGGGCTGCTGATGGCCCGGCTGTGAATCACCGCTCGGCCGAGGGCTCGACGACCTCGCCGGCCGGTTCGCGGTCGTGTGGCTCCAGCAACCCATACTGCTTGAGCTTGTACTGCAGCGCGCGGCGGCTGATGCCCAGCGCCTTTGCCGCCGCCTCCCGATTGCTGGTGATATGCGTCAGGGTCTGGCGAATCAGCAGTTTCTCCACCTCGGCCAGTGGCGTGCCGGGCCGGACGGTGAACGTGGTCGTGCTGCGATCGTAAGCCCGCAGAAAATCAGGCAAATGATGCACCTCGACTCCCGGTTCGCGGCAGGTGATTACTATCCGCTCAATCGCATTTCGCAGTTGCCGCACATTGCCCGGCCAGGGAAAACGCTGGCATAGCTGCAACGCCTCAGCCGACATACGATGGCGCCGCCGCTTGTGCTTGGCGGTGAAGTGCTCGAAAAAATTCTCGATCAGCAGCGGAATGTCCTCCGCCCGGTCCCGCAGCGGTGGCATTACAATCGGCACAATCTGCAGTCGGTAAAACAAGTCCTCGCGAAACTTGCCGGCCTCGACAGCTTCCTGGAGCTTCTTGTTTGTGGCGGCGATCACCCGCACGTTGACCCGGATCAGTTCTGCCCCCCCGACCATCCGGAACGCACTTTCCTCCAACACTCGCAACAGGTCGCCTTGTCCTTTGGGGGACAGGTCCCCAATCTCATCAAGGAACAGAGTGCCGCCGTCGGCCAATTGGAACCGGCCCGGTTTGTTGGCCACCGCGCCGGTAAACGCGCCTTTAACATGGCCAAATAACTCGGCTTCGAGCAATTGCTCAGCCAGCGCTGCGCAATTTACCGAGATGAACGGCCGCTCGCGCCGCCCGCTCTGCAGGTGAATCGAGCGGGCGACAATTTCTTTTCCCGTGCCGCTCTCGCCTTCGATCATTACGGTCACGTCGCTGTTGGCAACTTCTTCGATCAGCCGGGCAACCGCGCGCATCGCTTCACTTTCCCCGACCAGCAGGCTCGGCTCACCCCGCGTTTTGAGCCGCAGCCGCAACTCGTTGTTCTCGGCCACCACCGCCTGAAATTCGAGCGCCTTTTGCACCAGCGCCCGCAGCCGTTTCATGTCGAGCGGTTTGGGCAGATAATCGTAAGCGCCTTGTTTCATCGCCTCGACGGCATTCTCCACCGTGCTGTAGGCGGTCATGAGAATGAAGAGCGTGTCGCGGTTGTGCGCGCGCACCTGGCCGAGCAACTCCAGCCCGCTCAGGCCGGGCATTTTAATGTCCGAGATGACGAGGTTATAGAGCCGGTCGCGCGCCAGCTTCAGGGCCGCCGGCGCCTCAGTAGTGCCGTCAACCAGGTAGCCTTCGCGGCGCAGTGCTTCCTGCACGCCCGCACAGAGCCCTTGTTCGTCGTCCACGACCAGGATTCTTATCTTGGATTTGTCCACGGCGAAGGTCCGTTGCTTCAACCTGGTTTGAGCGGCAGCACCACCGTGAAGACCGCCCCGCCTGAAGGATTATTCTGCGCGGTCAAGCTGCCCCCGTGGGCCGTAACGATTTGCTGCGCGATCCACAGACCCAGCCCGCTGCCCTCAGGTTTAGTGGTAAAGTATGGATCAAAGATCGCCGCCAGTTTCTCAGCCGGAATACCCGGGCCGTTATCCTGGACGGTGATGCGCAGCGTGTCATCGGCGGCAAGAGCCGTAACGCGAATCCGGCCGTGCCGGCCGACGGCCTGCATTGCGTTGATGAGCAGGTTCATCATCGCTTGCGTCAGCCGGACTGGATCGGCCATGACTTTCGCTAAAGGCTCCCCCCAGTCCGTTTCGATTTGTATTTCTCGTGCCGCAGCCTCCGGCCGCAGCAATTCGCACACGTGCGCAAGCATGTGTTTCAGGTCCACCGGTTCAAGGTCCAGAGCGGAGGGCCCGGCCAGGCGCAAAAAATGATCCACAATGCTTTCGAGCCGATGCAATTCGCCGCGAATAATCTGCAGCCGCGGGGCTAGTTGTTCGCGCTGCGCCGCCGCAAGCGGGGCAAGGTCTTCCTCGAGCAGTTGCACATGGATGTCCAGCGAACTCAGCGGATTCCTGATTTCGTGCGCCAGGCGCGCCAGCAGCCGGGCCAGCAGGTCTCGCTTCTCGGCAAGCGCCGCCTGCGCGCCCTCGGTTCCGAGCGCCGTTGCCAGAATGTTTTCCACTGCCAACAGCATAGTGGACCCCCGGCCTGAAGCCAATGCAAACCCGGCGCGCGGACAGCCGGCCCGCGGACTTTAGTCCGCAGCAACACCCGAACTGAACCCGCTTGGATATTGCCACAGCGCCCCTCGCAGTTTTAGGGTTTCTGCGGGCTAAAGTCCGCGCTCCTGTGCCCCAGCCCAGGCCCGGCCACGCAACCCGTCCCAGACAAGGTAAAACAAGAAAAGCAGGTTGTAGCGAATGTAGCGCGGACCTAGCCGGCGCGGTTCGGAGAACAACCGGAACAGCCAGGTCAGGCCCCAGCGCTGCATCCACAGCGGCGCGTCGGGTTTAGTGCCGGCATTGACATCAAAGGCAAAGCCCACGGCGAGCACCACCCCGCGGTGAAGTTGGGATTTGTGGCGATGAATCCACTCCTGCTGCTTGGGAGTGCCCAGGCCGACCCAGATGAAATCAGGGCTCAAGCGGTTGATTTCATCAATAATTTCACCCTCCTGCTCCGATCCAAAGTAGCCATTATGGCTTCCCACGATCCGCACCGCGGGATTCGAGGCATGGAACACTTCGCTGAGCCGGCGCAAACATTCTTCGGAACCGCCCAGGAAATAATGCGTGAACGGCGCGGGGCTGGCGTTCAGACAAATTCGCATGAACGTCGGGCCGTACACACGGTCGCGGAGCCCGGTGCCTTGCGCATTGAGACACCAAATCAGCGGCATGCCGTCGGGGACAAAGTCGTCAAAGCTCGCGGTCAGTTGGCGGAACTGCGGGTCGTGGCGGCGCAGCGTCACGATTTGGGTATTGGTGAAATCGACCGCAACCGCTCGCGGCGTGCGGGTCAGTTCCTGGAGTTCGGCCGTGAGCGCAGCGTAGCTGGTCGCGCGCAAGGGTGTGCCCAACACACCGCGCGCCTGGACCGGCGCCGGGCCGGGCGTCAGCGCGGCGCCTGCGCCATCTTTTCCAGAATCTGGTCCAGTGAGCATCGAATCTTCCAATTGGGGAAATGCGCCTGCAGTTTGCTCAGGTCGCTGATATAGCAGATATGGTCGCCGGCGCGGGCTTGTTCAACGTAACGGTATTGGATCTTCTTGCCCAGGAGAGTTTCGATTTTCTGGATGCACTCGAGAATCGACGCGCTGTTCTGGCGTCCGCCGCCAAGGTTATAAACTTCCCCCGGCCGGGGATTGCGTGTGAATTCAACAAATGCCGCCAGCACGTCAGCGCTGTGGATTTGATCACGCACCTGTTTCCCTTTGTAACCAAAGATCGAATAGGTTTCGCCGGCCGAAGCGACCTTGAACAGATAAGAAAGGAACCCGTGCAACTGCACCGCCGAATGGTTCTCGCCAGTGAGGCACCCGCCGCGAAACACGCCTACTTTCATGCCGAAATACCGGCCATATTCCTGCGCCATGACGTCGGCGGCGGTTTTGCTCGCGCCAAACAAACTGTGCATCGTCCGATCGATGCGGCAGTCTTCGCGCACCCCATTGTGATCCTCCGGGCGCGCATAGTCCCAACGCGTGGCCAATTCGTTTAGCGGGATTTCATTAGGCGCATCGCCATAGACTTTGTTGGTGGACATGAAGATGAACACCGCCTCGGGCGAGGCCTGGCGTGTGGCCTCCAGCAGATTGACCGTGCCCAGCGCGTTTACCTCGAAATCGGTGAATGGAATGTCCTTGGCCTTATCGTGGGACGGCTGTGCGGCACAATGGATCACCAAATCGAAATGCTGCTCCTTGAACAGCTCGAGCACTTTCGCGCGCTCCCGAATATCCAAATCGCAATGCGTGAAGTGCCGCGTCTCACGCCGCAGCCGTTCCAGGTTCCAGCGCGTGTCGCCTTGCGGTCCGAAAAACTCCCGTCGCAGGTTATTATCGATGCCGAAGACCTCGTGCCCCTCGCGGTCGTAGTAGGCGACCGCTTCGGAGCCAATCAGCCCGCTCGACCCGGTTATCAGCACTTTCATTCGCCGGGATTATAGTAAAAACCGGGGTTGCGGCACGGCTTTTTTGGCGGCAACTCGCATGGCCGTCCGACATTCCTTTCCCCAGCAACGCGCCCCCACCAGGTTTTGGACTGCGGCAGCCCTCCCGCTCTCCCCAACGCATGGTTTAATCGCCGCCCCAAGGAGCGCGGACATTCCTGTCTCAATACCACGAGCACAGTTTACGGGCTTGTGTGCTTGTCCCGGAAGGGACTTCCGCCCTGAATGGAGTTGCTGGGCGGGCGATTTTTGTCCAGCATATCGACTCGGGTCCTTGGCTGGGCCCCAGCCTTATGAAGCTGTTGGTATTCGCCCATACACCGCCGCCGCACCATGGCCAGAGCTACATGGTGCAGCTTATGCTCGAGGCCCTGGGAGGAGATCGTCGCACTGCGCGCCGCGGTCATCCGCCGTTGCCCGGAGCGGAATGGGGTATCGAGTGCTATCACGTCAACGCCCGGTTGTCACAGAAATTGGAGGAAATCGGCGACTTCAGGGTCAGCAAGTTGATCCTGTTAGTGGGTTACTGTCTGCAGGCGATCTGGTGCCGGTTCCGGCATGGCGTCACCACCTTCTATTACATCCCGGCGCCCGGCAAACGCTCCGCGTTGTATCGAGATTGGCTGATACTGTTTCTCTGCCGGCCCTTTTTTAAGCGCATCATCCTGCACTGGCACGCCTCGGGCCTGGCCAAGTGGCTGGAAACCGTCGTATTGATTCGCTCGCGCGCGCTCACCTATGCCGCAGCCAAGCGCGCCGATTTGAGCATCGTGCTGTCCGAATACGGGCGAACGGACGCCGAAAAGCTCTTTCCCCAGCGAATCGCCATTGTCGGCAACGGCATTCCCGATCCTTGTCCCAGGTTCACAGCCGAACTTTTACCACGGCGCCGGGCGCGCCTGCAGGCGCGCCGCTTGCTGCTGGCCAACCAGGTTGTCCCGCCAGAGTTGGCCGCGCTGACCGGCCCGGAACCGGATGTGTTCAAGGTGTTGTTCCTGGGCCATTGTACGCGGGACAAAGGGCTGTTCGAGGCGGTGCGTGGGGCAATTTTGGCACGGCAACAGCTCATTGACTCGCATAGCAGGATTTCGCTCAAGCTGGTCGTCGCAGGTCAATTCGTGCACAGCGAGGAAGAAGCCGAATTCCACCGGTTGTGCGCCGAGGAAGGGCGCGAGGCAGTGGAGTATGTCGGGTATGTTACCGGTGAAACTAAAAGTTCTTACCTGAAACAAGCGGATGGGTTTTGTTTCCCGAGCCATATCGAGAGCTTTGGGTTGGTGCTAGTCGAAGCGATGGCATTCGGGTTGCCCATCGTCGCCACGCGCTGCGGCGCCATGCCCGAAGTGGTGTCACGGGATTATCCTGGCCTGGTGGACCGGGGTCGGCCTGACCAGATTGCTGAGGCCCTGTTGCGGATCATAACCCAGGAGGACTTCGAACAATTGCGCCAACGCTTTGAAGCGAATTTTACTTTGGAACGGCACGTGGCAAGGTTGGCAGCGGCTTTGCAATCCGTCGAAGGCGGCCAACCGGAACCAAGAGAATCTCCTGCCCCGGCTCCCGTCACTGTCTGAGCGTGAACCAACGGGTGCTGAAGTATATCCCAACTACACGCCCAAGACGCCTGTCGTTTCCCCAGCCTCGCTGAGAAGCTTCAAGTACCGCGGCAGTTGAACTTCAGAAGACCACTTCCTGATTTTATCCTGGACCACATCCAAGGTCCCCTCCTGGTAACGCCGCCAGAGCTTCTCCAGCGCGGCCGTACCGCCCGCCTGATCGAATTCGCCGCAGGCCGTCTCGGCCAAGCCGGCACTCTCGAGCACCTGGCGCATTTCCGATTGCGGAGGCACGAAGGCCAGGATCGGCCTGGCCGCGCCGAAATAATCGACGATTTTGCTCGGCATGAACAGGTCGTGCGCCGACGAAACCACCAACAACAGAACGGGACTACGCTTCAGTCTCTCAACATAGGTTTCGTAAGCGATGGATTGGTTAATCGAGACGACCGACTCGAGGCCGAGTTGGGCGACGAGCGAATCGTGCTGGGCAAGCCACGTCCCGTAAAACACAAACCGCGTTTGCGGCCGCGCCTTGGGATGGCGCTGCAGAAAGGCGGAGAGTGCTTTCAGGAATGTCTCGGGGCTGCGGGCGCCGCGCCAATCAAACGTGCCAAAATATGCAATGTGGAAGCCCGGGTCAGGCGTCGGAGCGGGCCGGCGGAACGCCTCCGCGTCGAAGAAGTACGGCACATGGACCGTTGTACGCTCGGGCGCCAGGCCGGCTGCCACATAGGCGCGGCGGTTGGTTTCAGCCGTAAAAACGACGTGCGCAGCCTGGTGCAGCGCTTCCCGTTCGAGGTTGGCCAGCCGCGGCAGCCGCCATTTTTGTAACGGCGAACGGCGCGCCTGGCGGCGATACTGCGGCGTCACTGATTCCTGGTAATCAAAAGTCCAATGCTGCCCGACCAACTCTGGCGAGCGTGACCCAAGCAGCACTGAGGCTGGCAGCACGAAACCCAGCACGCGGTCATAGGGCGCGTGCGCCCGAAGCGCTTGCCACGCCCGTCGTGCCCAAGGCGCGAAATAATCCGGCCACATCAGGCCCGCGACCCCCAGAGTGAACACCTTGTGTAGCAGCGGCACCGGGACCAGCTTGCGTCGCCAACGTTCCACCGGGTCAGCGCAGCGAAAGATGCGCAACCGCGGATCGGTCAAGGTCTCGGTTGCATCGGGCTCCATCGCAAGCCGACTGCTGAAAACATCGACCTGCCAACCGGCCTGAAGCAACGCACGAACCACATAGAATGGCCGCTTGGCGTTGCTATGCCGGCTCGGCGGGAACGTGTGGGTCAGAACCGCCACGCGCATAAGGACGTCATCGCCCCTTATGCCAAACCCGCCGGTTGACGTAATCGGTGTAGCTCAGGATGATCTTGGCTACCTTCCAGCTCACCTGGTCCACGTTGTAATCCGGGGGCAGCCGGCTCGGGCCGAGGCTCTTGAACTGAGCCAGGGTCATCTCGACGGCTTGCAAAATCCGCTCGCGCCCCAGCCCGCTCATGATCACTACGCCCTCGTCCATGCCTTCGGGCCGTTCATGCGCTTCGCGCACCGTGACGGCGGGAAACCCAAGAATCGACGCTTCTTCTGCAATGGTGCCGCTGTCGGACAGCGTGCAGAAGGCGCTTTTCTGCAGCGCGACATAATCAAAAAACCCCAGAGGCGGCATGGTGCGCACCAGCTTGTGCAGCTTATGCCCGCCGGCCGACAGCCGTTTGCGAGTGCGCGGGTGAAGCGAGAAGATCAACGGGAAGCGGTACGTGGACGCCAACGCATTGAGGGCCCCGACCACGCTCGCCAGGTGGACCGGGTCATCGACGTTCTCCTCACGATGAATGCTGACGGCGAAGTAACGGCCGGCTGCGACCTTCAGGCGTTGGTGCACCGTCGAAGCCTCGATAGCGGAGCGATGATAATCGAGCACCTCCTTCATAGGTGAACCGGTCTTCATCACTCGATCCGCAGGTAATCCTTCCGCCAGCAGGTAGCGCCGCCCATGCTCCGTGTAGCAGAGATTGATGTCGCTGACGTGATCCACGATCCGGCGGTTAATCTCCTCCGGCACGCGCATATCAAAACAGCGGTTGCCGGCTTCCATATGGAATACCGGCACTTTGCGGCGTTTGGCGGGAATGACCGCCAGGCAACTGTTGGTGTCGCCCAGCACCAGCACGGCGTCGGGTTTCTCGCGTTCCAGCACCGCGTCAGCGCGGGCGATGGTATTGCCAATCGTCTCGGCAGCCGTGCGGCCCGCGGCCTTCAGATAATGTTTCGGCCTAGGCACTCCAAGTTCTTTGAAGAAAATGCCATTAAGCTCGTAATCGTAGTTCTGGCCGGTGTGCACCAGCACGTGCTCGGTGACCTCTTCCAGCACAGCCAGCACGCGCGAGAGCCGGATCAGCTCCGGCCGCGTGCCGACGATCGTCATGACCTTGAGCTTGCTCATTTCACTTTCACGAAATAGGTGTCGGGCCGTTGCGGGTCGAAAATCTCGTTCGCCCAGAACAGCGTCAGCATATCGCCGCTGCCCGTGTTCTCGATAGAATGGGTATAGCCCGGCGGGATATCAACAATGCGAATCTCGCGGTCGCTCACCGCGTACTCGACAATCTCACTGCCCAGAATATGACGAAACCGGATAAGCCCTTCGCCCTGAATGACACAAAATTTCTCCAGCTTGCTGTCGTGATAGTGGTTTCCGCGGGTGACGCCTGGCTTGGTGCGTGAAACGAAAATCTGGCCGCCGGCGGCAGATTTCACCAACTCGAACAGCCAGCCGCGTTCATCCGTCTTGAGCTCGACGGGATAGGCGAGGTCCCGCGTCTCGTAAAACGACACGTAAGTCGAATACAAATATTTAATCAACGGGTTGGACAGATCGGGCACCAGCGATTTGCGCCGGTTCTCATGAAAGGAAACGATCAAGTCGTGCAGCTCGCCCAAACTGATGGTGTAAACCGGTTCTAATTCGCATCGGCTCGCTTCCGCGGGGTGCTCGGCTCGGTTGGCGAGCTCGACGAAAGCGCGCACAATGTCGTCGATATAAACAAAGTGCAGCACATTCTGGCGATTGCTTACCTGAACGGGCAAACCGCGGCCGATGTTATGGCAGAACGTGGCCACCACGGTGTTATAGTTGGGCCGGCTCCATTTACCGAACACGTTGGGAAAGCGATACACATAAACCGGGGCGCCGGTTTGCCGGTGATAATCGAAAACCACATCCTCGGCCGCGCGCTTGCTTCGACCGTAAGGATTGTCCAGCTCGGCTTGAATGGAGGAACTCAAGACAAGCGGCGCGCGGCGGCCGGCGGCAGTCAGATGGCTGCATAACTCCCGCGTGAACTCGACATTGCCTTCGGTGAATTCCCGTTCTTCCTTGGGGCGGTTCACGCCCGCGAGGTGGAAAACCAGATCTGCACGCGCGGCCAGCCTGGCGAGGTCGGCGGGCCCATGCTCCATGTCCAGCTCCAGCACCTCGTATTGGCCGGCGCGGCGCAACGCGACGCACAGGTTGCGGCCCATGAACCCGGCGGCACCGGTAACCAGGAGGGCTTTCATCGGCGCTACCGCAAGCTGGCCGCCTGAGCGAACGCCGGCGCAGCCAGTTCCTGTTGGATATAATCCAACTTGAGCAACAGGTCTTTGAGTTCCTGGTCCGTTAACCGATGGGTGTTCGCCGAAGTATAATCCTCGTGCTCCGTCACCCGCTTTTCGCCCCTCTCGAAATACAGTGAATAGTTTAGATCCCGGCTATCCGAGCTGATACGGTAATACCCGCCCAAATCCTCCGCCCGGACCATCTCCTCACGATTGAGCAGGCTCTCATGCTTTTTTTCACCGTGCCGCGTGCCAATGACTCGCACCTCGACTTCGCTGTCAAAAACTTCTCGCAGCACGCGGGCGAGTTGGCCGATCGTCGCAGCCGGAGCTTTCTGAACAAACGTGTCTCCGGCACTGCCATTCTTGTACGCGAACAGGACCAGGTCCACGGCATCATCGAGCGACATCATAAACCGAGTCATTTCCGGGTCGGTAAGCGTTAGAGGTTTGCCGGCCTTTATTTGACTGACGAACAGCGGAATCACCGACCCGCGGGAGGCCATCACATTGCCGTAGCGCGTAACACAAATGGTGGTTTGGCCTTTGCGCAGATTGCGGGATTTGGCGACCGCGACCTTTTCCATCAGGGCTTTGGACATGCCCATAGCGTTGATGGGATAGACAGCCTTATCGGTGCTGAGCACGATGACGTTCTTAACGCCATTGGCAATGGCTGCGTTGAGGGTGTTTTCGGTGCCGAGCACATTCGTGGCGACCGCTTCCATCGGATGGAATTCACAAGAAGGGACTTGCTTGAGGGCAGCGGCGTTGAACACGTAATCCACGCCGCGCATGGCGTTGTGGATGCTGTTAGGGTCACGCACATCGCCGATGTAAAACTTCAGCTTGGGATTGCGCAGGTCATTGCGCATGTCATCCTGCTTTTTCTCGTCACGGCTGAAGATGCGGATTTCGGCGATATCGGTGGGCAAGAACCGGCGCACCACGGCGTTGCCAAAGGACCCGGTCCCGCCGGTGATGAGTAACACTTTATCTTTAAACATAGCCCGGAACGGACACTCGAACTGCTTAACAGTGTCGGTAACCGCTGTGGGCTAAGGCAAGAACAAAGGAGGCGACGCTAGTTAACTTCGAGACGGCTGAAAAAATGCCGCCACCCTTTGGCGTTTGTGTGTTGCTGCGGACTAAAATCCGCGCGCCGCAGCTTAGGACAAAAGCTGCGGGCGATGTGCTGCGGTCTTAAGGACCAACTCGCCGAAAATCGTGTTCGCCCAGGCGAACCAGGAACGCGTGAACTTCGTCGGGTCGTCCATGTTGAAGGCCTCGTGCATGAAACCGGTGCCGGCATGCGTCCGCCGCAAGGTTTCGAGGCAGTGCCGGATTTCCTTATCGTCGGTGCTGGTCAGGCCCTGGACGATCAGGCCCAAGGGCCAGATCATCCCCATGCCCACATGCGGACCGCCCGGGCCCTCGGCGGCTTTGCCTTTGCAGAAATAAGGGTTGGCCTCCGAGAGCACCAACCGGCGCGTGTTGCGGTAGATGGGATCCCCAGGCTTGACCGCATCAATGTAGGGCAAAGAAAGGAGGCTGGGCACGTTGCCGTCATCAATGCAGTAATAGTTGCCGTACGCATCGACTTCGTAGGGATAAACGCGGCCCAATTTCGGATGCTCGATAACCGCGTGTTGGCGCAAGGCGCGCTCAACCTCATCGGCCAAGCCTCGGCAATCGGTCGCAGTTTGTGTATCGCGCGCCAGTTGGTCGAGCATTTCGGCGGCCTGGCGCAGACTGACCACGGCGAAAAAGTTCGAGGGTACCAGGAACGGGAAGATCGTCGCGTCATCGCTCGGACGGAAAATGGAATAAATGAGCCCAACCGGCTTGCATGGATTGCCATAACCACCGAGAGCGACGGTGTCGCTTTGAACTTCAGTGCGGCGTTGGAAGTGGTAGGGGCCCTTGCCGTGCTTGCGCTGTTGCTCGCGAAAGGTGCGCAACGTCGTGCGGATGGCGTCGTGCCAGGCGCCATCGAACGGTGCCGTATCGCCGGTGTATTTCCAATAATGGTAGGCGAGGCGAATTGGGTAGCAGAGCGAATCGACTTCCCATTTGCGCTCGTGAACGCCGGGCTTCATGTCGGTGCGATCGCTTTGCCACTGGCTGACCTTGCTTTCGTCCTTGTAAAAAGCATTGGCGTAGGGGTCCTTCAGGATGCAACGTGTATGGCGATTGATCACGCCGGCGATAAGTTGCTGCAGCGCGCCGTCCTCTTTCATCAACGGCAGGTACGGCCACACCTGCGCGGTGCTGTCGCGCAACCACATCGCATCAATGTCGCCGGTGATGACATAGGTGTCGGGCCGGCCCTCGAGCGTTTCAAAATCGACCGTGGTATCGAGCGTGTTGGGAAAACAATTCTCGAAAAGCCAGCCATACTCCGGGTTGCCGCACAGACGCTTGACTCGTTCGATGGCGCGCTCGACGGCCGCGCTCTTGAACTTGCGCTTGGATTCCGGCGTGCGAACGACCGGGAATTGCGAATCCCCGGCCCAGGCACGTGTGCTCAGAGCCAGACCGGAAGCGAGGAGGGAGCCATTACGGATAAACTGTCGTCGGTTCATAGAACTACAGGGGTTGTAATCTGGAGGGGAATCCCAGGAAAGGAAAAACGCCAGGTAAAAGCCTCACCAAGGCTCGATGACCTTGCAGCCCATGCGGCGGAAAGGCGTTCACTTGAACCCGATTTCGCCCCAGCAGGTCAGATCAAAGCGCGTCGGCGTCGCCGAAACCGACCGGGCGCGAAGGATCACCCGGCGCGGCTGCTCCCCTGGACAAGGAACAGCGAAGGGCTTCATGCCCCGATCATCCGGATTGCTGGCCGGCGTGAGTGTTTGGGAGTAGAGCAGACGGGTCGCCCCATCGGGCAGTTGCTCCTCGATGCGGAACTGAGCCCCTTCGGTTGCTGCGCGGAGAGAGTAAGCGCCCGGAGCGAAACCCAGGGTGCCGTGAATTATCCGCGCACCGGCGGGCACATCAAAGGTGAGGTAACCCCCCGGCGGGACGAACAACACCGGTTGGCCGACGACCTGCAGGACTGCGTTAGTGGGCCCAACGACCTCGGCCGGGGCGACCTCGAACCCGGGGAATTTCAGCAGGCGGACTAACTCGGGCGAGGTGCAGCGGCCTAGCTGGTTCTCGATTTTGAACAGCCGAAAATGGATCTGTCGTTGCCAGTATTGCAGGCTGCCTGCGGGCAGCTCGACCGAGAAAGCAACCGGCCGAGTGAGAGGCGTTCGCTGGTACAATCCGAGCACGTCATCATTTTCCAGCAGCAGCGGACTTGCGAGAAAGCCGGCGCTGAGCAACGGCGCCGGCGCGTGAAATTTCGCCAGGCGCAATCGGGCGTTCTCCTGCAACCAGACGCCCAGGCGGACTTCCGCCGGTTGGTAGGCTAGAGAACGGGCGCGGCCTAACAGAGTCGGCGCGAGCTCAAGTTCCAACCACAGGTTGGCTATGCCCTGGTCGCGCAAGTCCAGCAGTTGACCCGGTTCCAGCGTGCCCTCGCGCGCCAGGCGCAGGCGCGCAGACGCTGAATCGCGGTGCTTGAGTGCGAGGAACGGGCCTTCATTGCCCACCGGCTCATAATTGAACAGCAGGTCACGCAGCAACAAAGAGTCTTCCAGTGGCGGGAACCGCTCGTCGATGGGTTCCAGGCAGAACAGTGAATACGTCGGGGCTTCCGGGCCGAGATAGAACTGTTCGTTGAGCCGCATGAGCTGACTGGAATAAGCCGCATAGCTCTGGAACACCGGCCGGGGCCGGTAATGAAGCTGATTAAAAACCGCGTGCGATTGGTGGAAGCCGAACACATCCACCGAGGCGGTTCCGAACTGTTTCTTGAGCCTGGGCAGTTGCATGGCGGAGGATTCAGCGCTCTGTAGTTCATCCAACCCGTGCCGGTAAGCGTCGGGGTTAACCAGCGCCCGGGAGTGTTCGGCGGCGAGCGCGGCGGGCCGGAGCAAACAACCCCTCACATCTCCCGCGAATAACAACACCGCAATGACGAGCGCTGAGGCGCAGACCGTCGCCACTAACGCACCCCCCCAAAGATACGCGCGCCGGCTCGAATCGGCGAGAGTTGTAAGACCCAGCGCGGTGACCGGAACCGCGCAGAGGAACAACTCAATGTGGTCACGGCCGATCCGCACGAACCCTTGCTTCCAAAGAAGGAACAGCCAGACCAACGTCCAACCGAGCAGCAAAGCGCGGCGCACCCGCGGGTGCGGCTCATCTTCACGCCTCGAGCAGAAACTCAAAAGGACCCCGGCGGGAACCGCCAACCCCAGGAGGCCAATACCCATCCATAAAAATACCGGCAGTTGTTCGACGCCCATGGCCCCCTGGTAACCGCTCGAGACAATGAACGCTCCGCGCAAAAACGCGCCGAGGTGCGTAAGCCGCTGGCCCAAGGCAATCCAGGTCGAGGCAAATCCGATTACAAACGCAAGAATGAGCACGACCGTAGCACGGTAACGGCGCCGCAGCAGCCAATCGCCGCCCACCAACCCCAGGCAAAGCAGACCTGCGAAGAGCAGGGTGGCCTTGGCTAGCGAACCCACGATGACAAACGACAGTAGCCCGGCGACACAGAGCCCCAGAGGCGGCCAAACGCGATTAAGGGTCTGGGGGACTCGAGGCGACGGAGGCGAGAGCGGCAGAGGGCTGCCGCAGTCCAAGACGCTGATGCGCTGTTTGGCACGCCCCTCGTTCCGCGAGGTTTTGGACTGCGGCAGCCCTCTGCCGCTTTCCGGTGGCACGGCCGCTTTCAACGGCACCGGGCGCGCGCTGGCCGGTTGCAGGCACAGCAGCGTCCATGCGAGCAGGCCCAGGTTAAGCAATAGTTCGGTTCTGGGCTCGGTGTTCGCTGCCAGCAAAATCAGTACGGGAACGAGCACATAGCGCCACAGGGGGCGCATACGTAGCACAAGCATTCCCATTCCGCTGAGCGCTCCTGCTGTAATCAGCAGGTCGCCTAGCAACCGGAACGTCGGCGCATCCGGCCAATAAAATAGCGGCAACAGCATTCCCAATGGGCCATACGTGAAAACAATATCGGTTCCGAACTGTAAGCCCGCCCGATGCGCGTACCCGAGCACCGCTGCCCAGGCTGAGTCGGTATCCGCGCCGAGCGGCAGCCGAGGCAATGGCACCAAAACAAGACCGATGAGTATCCAGAGCAGCGTGAAGCCGAGCCAAGCAAGCAGGCGGGGCATGGTGGGCGTCCTCAATAGCCCAGCCGGTGGCGTGGTGTCCGTCCCGGTTGTTCGTTGCAGTTTGGCCGTCACGTTAGTGGATTATCGCTTCGAGCACTCGGCTAAGCCGGCGCGCATGCTCGTGGAGGCGGCCCGCAGTGCGACAGCGCGGACCAAGAAACGGCAAGCGAAACAACGGCACTGAGCCCAGCAGCGCGGAGAGCGCGCCTGGGTTGGTGGCCGCGGAGGCGTCAGGCAACCGCGGGGACATCAGAACCACCTTTGAGCGGACACCATTTCTGGCTCCCTGCCTCGCCTGCGCAAGCGCACGGACCGCCAGCAAGGTGTGATTGATTGTGCCGAGGCGATTGCGGGACACGATGACCGTTTCGCAGCGCAGCCGGGCGACCAGATCGAGCACGGTAAAATTGTCACCGAGTGGAACGAGCAATCCGCCACAGCCTTCGACGAGGAGAAACTCATCCGAGGTCGTACCACTCAGGTGGCGCGCGGCTATGGACCTTATATGCCAGGTTACCGTCTGCAGTTTTACAAGGCGCTGCGGTGTGCGCCGGGTCGCGACCCACGGGGCCACGGGCTGGGCAAAGTAGAATGGGTTAACTTCCTCGACGCTAAGTTCGCCGTGCTGAAGCGAGCGCAGCAGGGTCACATCGGCGCGAGAGCCGGAACAGAAAGGTTTCAGAGCCAGCGCCCGGCGACCTGTTCGGCGCAAATGGGCCAGCAGGAGCGCGGTGAGCACGGTCTTGCCCACCCCGGTATCAGTGCCGGTAATAAACAACAAGCGCACGGTGGGCTATTGGGCGAGCACGCGGTAAAAGCGCTGAGCCAGCGGAGGGTTGGTGTCTGTGAGCGTCAGTGAACTGCCCGTTCCAGCCAACGGCGGAGGCAGCGACTGCCATTGGGGGTCACTTAAGGAGTTCTTGTATTGGAGCGTGTATTGAACGCCGGAGAGTGAGTTGAAGCTGACGGCTGCGTTGGTGGGGGTGGTCCAAATGCCGCTAATGATGGGCACCAGGGGGTTGCAACAGGCGTACTGCGTGTCCTGGATCGCAACCGCGTCGATGAGCCAGGAAGAGCCGGCGTAGGCAGTGTTCGTATCAGTGCCGAGGCGCCATTTCAATTGGATGTTCTGGCCGGCAGCATTTGTCGGCAGGTCCACCAGCGTTGGGATATAAAAGCCGCCGCTGTTGAAGCCCCACGCCGCCCGATCGGCGAGCGGATTATCGCCGGTCGTGTAAACACGGCCATTGTAGCCCCCGCTTACGAACGCGCCGCCCGCGTCCAGAATGTCGGTGAACGGCCCGTTGCCGATTTTAATCTCCAGAACGCCCCCGTGATAGACCCCGCCGCCTGAAGGAAAGGCTTCCAAATCATAGTAGTTTTGAAAGCTCAACTGCGCGGAGGCGGAGCTAATGGGAATAACCGGCGAAGTCAATTCACTCAGACCAGCCGTGGGCACATCCTGGGCCCCGATGGCATTGGGCGGCGTATAGGGCATGCCGGTGCTAGTGACCCAACCGCTGCCACCACCCGAATTTGAGGAGGTCCAGCCGGGCGGCAAGCCCGGGGGGGGCACCGAATCAAAATCCTCCGAAAAGTTAGTGACGAGGACCCCCTGGCCCAACGGGAAGCTGAATGTGATGGTGCCGAGCCCCGCGCTGCCGTCCTCGAGCTCAAGGCTGGCCGTGACCCTATCGCCGCAATTTCCTTGAGCGGTGAAAGTAAATGGAAGGCTCCTGGCGGGTCCACCAGCAGCCAGTGCGCCATAGCTTTGGGGTGAGCTGGGCTGGGTCACGCCACCCGTCGGCAACAAAGTGGCATAGAGGTTGGCGGTATCGGCCAGACCGACGTTCTGAAGGGCGAAGCTGATGGTCACGGTCTCGCCGGGATCGATCACACCATTTGTTGGCGCACAGCTTTCGGCCAGCAGTGTGGCATTCGCACCCTGCAGCACCGGCAGGGTGCGTGTCGCGTCGCCGTTATAGACAACGAGCGCAAAATCCTGATCGAGCGGGTACGAATTGTTCGGCACGCCGTCGGAGTTGATATCGGTCGCAATTACCTCCACGGCAAAGGTCCCCGAGACCCCCGGGGGAAGGAAAACGCTTTCGACATTGTTCGCGATATCTGGTGCGCCGCCGGTGGTCGAGAACTGGCCTTTGAAGACATTTCCCAGGTAAAGCTGGCCACCGGCGATGACGACCAGGTCCAGGTTATTATTATAGGCGTTTGCGGCGGTGCTCCCAGGAGCATCGGTCCAGGCAAGGGTGACACGGAACGGCTTGTTCGTATCGGAAATAGTCCCTGTGAAAGTGCGAGTTTGGCCACTATTGGTGAACAGGTCCTCGGGGCGTTCGTCGCGGAGGAACCGTGGTGTGCCATCGAAAGCCATACCCAGGTTGAGTTCGCCCATGCCTTGCGCGTCTGACCAAAGTCCGTCGCCCGCGGCAACGCCGCTTAGGTAACGTGCAGAATTCATCAGGTAAGCCTTAGTCATGGCTGCGCTGGGCGGGTTGGTGAACTGGTTGAGGAACCACTGACGCAGCAGCGCGCAGCCGCCGCTAACGCACGGAGCGGCATGGCTGGTGCCCGAAGAGGCGGTGTACCATTGCTGCCCACTGGGGAAGAAAAGGTCGGGAGACGCGCCGCCACAGATGCCGGTGGCATCGTTGGTGAAGCAGGGATCGGCGGTGCCATTTGGGCCGGGATTGGATGCCTGCACCACGCCGCCGCTAATGTGCGTGCCGGGGGCCAGCAAATCGGGCTTATGTCGGCCATCCTGGCAAGGTCCATGATCGGAGAATGCGGCCACGTCACTGGCGTTATCGCTATCGCTGTCCGGCACCCCGCACCCGTCGCTTAGCCCGAACGCCTGCACGTTGGCGGCGGCGCCCACCGTCAGCACGTTCTTCGCGGTGCCGGGAGAGTTCACGAGTCCGGGCTGCCCGTCGTATTGGCCCAGGCTCGGTTCCACATTGCCCACCGCGAACACGATCGTCATCTCCTGGTTACCCGGCGCAGGAAACGTCGAGCCATCGGGTTGCGCGTCACGCACCAACGCGTCATACGCCTGGGCGGTCACGTCATAGGCCCCGCTGCTGGCGCTACCCCAACTGTTATTGTTGATCCGCGCGCCCGAGGCGTACGCATCGGCTTCCAGGTTGGTGTAATCAGGGAAGGTAAACGCATCGGGATCAAACACCACCGACGACCCCACTTTGACAAACGGACACACGCCCAACCCGAAATGGTACCCAGAGGAATCGGCGAAGGGGAACCCTGCGAGATCGTCGTAGCCAGCGATGATGTGGGCGTTGAGGGTGCCGTGACCGTCGCAGCCGGCCAGGGTGCTATTAACATTGGGGGTGCCTTCCAGGCGATTATAGCTAACGCGGCTGCTATCGGCGGGGTTGCCGCCGGTATAGAGCCCAAAGTGAGTAGGGTTGGTCGTGCCATTGTCCACGCCGCTGTCGCTGAGATCCACCACAAACCCGGAGTTGGTGAACTGGGCCTGGGTGAAGCCCAACGCGTTCAGCCACGCCAGGTACCCCGGGCCGGAGGGGGCATTCCCCGCGAGGTTGCCGGCCACGATCTGGTCTTGGCGTTCACCAAACCGTTTGGGCATGAAAAAGGGCTGAATGGAAATGACGTCTGGTTGCGCGGCGATCTGGGGCAGAGCAGCCACCGGCAGGCGCAGAATGACGTTGCGATAATGCAACACCGCTTGAACCGAGCGGATGGGCGCCAGCGCCAATTGCTGGATTAGGCGCAAGGTGGCTGGATTGGCCGCTGGATCGCTAATCAGTTGAATGGCGAACCAATCGGTGCCCACCACCCGGGGGTGTCCCAAAGAGTCGGTTGATTTCGCATTCGGATGGATTTTGTACTGCTCGAGAAAAGGACCATCCCATTGAACGAAAGCGGCCGAGGTGGCGAGGGTCTGGAGCCGACCGAGCGCGGCCGCATCGCCATAAACAAGATAAGCGTTGTGCGGGATGTAACACACGACCTGGGCGCCAGCATTGGTGAGGGCGGCGTGCCAGGCCGGTTGGACCGGGCCCGCGAACTGGACCAGATGCAAGCGCTTGCCCGAGAAGGAGCCTGAGGGTTTGCGCAAGGCCTTAGCCTGCGGTTGGCTGGTGTCGAGCGCCCCGGCATTGAGCAGAATGAAGTTATACTCATCCCGTACCACCCCCTTAGCTGCATTGGTGAGCCCTGCCGGAAGTTGCGGCGCGCGGTAAAGCTGATAACTGCCGTAGTCAGCGATGAGTTGTCCCCCGTCGGCGATGACCTGGCCGGCCAAAGCAGCTTGGTTAATCTGAATCTTATGAGCAGCGGAGGCGCAAAAGGTGCATACAACCAGTAGAAACACCCATGGCCAGCTTGTTCGGCGCGTTCTGTGCCCGCCGCGCCGGGCCCTTACAGACTGCTTCATCACTGCTCTACCATAGCTGAAACCACCATGGACAAGCAAGGCGCCAAAGACTGACCCGCTTACTTGGGCGCTTCCTCGCGCGACCATTGGATGGCATGCAGCATGACCTCAGTAGCCGTCTTGAGGTGGAGCTTTTCCTTAATGCGATTGCGGAAGGAATTGACGGTAGCGATGCTGATTTCGAGGTCCTGGGCGATTTGACGGGTGCCTTTGCCTTGGCCGAGCATCCGAAAGACCTCCAGCTCGCGATCGCTGAGCAATTCCAGCGGTGAGGCCGGATGGTCCGCCTGGCCGCGCATGAACTTGGAAATAACCGCCGAAGACATCTTTTCGCTGAGGTACATCTCCCCGCGCAGGACCTTGTGGATGGCCGCTTTTACGTTTTTCCCGGGTTCGTGTTTCATGATGTAACCCATCGCGCCGGCGCGTAGCGACCGTTCGGCGTAAAGCGATTCATCATGCATCGATATAACCAGGACCGGCAGTTCATCGCGTTCGTTTTTGATGGCTTTGATGAGGTCAATGCCGCTGCCGGGTCCCAGTGAGATATCGACCAGCACAAGGTCTGGCTTCAATTGCGGGATGAGCTGCAGCGCTTCGGCGGCATCCGCCGCTTCGCCACAAACGGTCAACTCGGCATCGCGTTCGATCATTTGGCGAAGGCCCTCGCGGAACAGCGGATGATCATCCACCACCAGGATGCGGCTCTTTTCGGCATCACTCATAAAGCACTATTAACAAGAATAGCCCACACGCAACAGCGAGAACCGCGGGACGAAGCGCGGATTTTAGTCCGCAGCAACGCTCGAACGCCCAACTGCGTTGCGACATTATCCAAGTCAGCTTTCGTTCGTACATCGCCGCGGACTAAAGTCCGCGCGCCGCTACGGGCGGTGGCTATGAGCGTAGGCACACAGCGCGCGCAAGTTATCAAGCGGAGTATCACGCGGCACTTCGCACCCCGCGCCGACGATGAACCGCGCACCGGCCTGGCGATGACATTCGGCGAGCGCCTCCGTCACACCCGCCGGGGTGCCGTTGCGCAAAACCGTCACCGGGTTCAGATTCCCCAGCAGCACCTGGTCGGCCCCCATTTGCGCGCGTCCCTCGCCCATCGGCGCCAGTGAGTCCAAATCCACAATGTCGCACTGCAGTTTGCCCAGGCCCTGCAGAATCCGCCGCGTATTGCCGCAAATGTGCATCCGGACTTTGGCGCCAAGCGCGCGGATGCCGTCCGCCAGCTTCTTTTCGTAAGGCCAGACGAATTCCTGATACAACGCCGGGCCCACCAGGGACGCCGCCGCCTCCCCCACGCCGATGCTGTCTGCCCCCGCCTTGACTTGTTCGCGCGCGAAACCCAATTCCAACTCAACGACCCACGCGAACAAGTCCCGCACAAAAGCCGGATCATCGAAGAAGTCCAGCATGAGCGTGTTGATGCCGCGCAGGTCGGCGCCTTCGGCAATCGGGCCTTCGACCCAACCCTCAACCAGCAAGTCCCGCCCGACGCGCTGCTTGAGTGCCGCCACGGCGCGAATGGCATTATGCATGCGGCCGCCGCCGAGCGGGTCGGGAGTTTTCAACCGCGCGAGCTTGCTCTTATCGGCGAGCAACGCCTGGTCCTCGATCAGTGCGACCGGTTGCTGGTCGAAGTATTCAACCGCCGCGCCGCAATCCGCCGCCTCTCGCGCCGGATCGGACATCGTATTAACGTAATCAAATCCGAAGGTCTCCGCGGTGCGGATTTGCCCTTCGACCAGCACACGGTAATCGGTGCAATAATCGCGGTACAGGGCGCCGGTTTGCTGGCAAGCAAACATCATCGTGATCGGCAGCAGCGGCAGTCTATCCACCGGCCGGCCCGCCAGGTGTGCGAGAACGCGTTCGCGAGAGGTCATGTAAAAAAGGGGCGCCCGGCGCTGCCCGCGCCGTTCAGGAGCGTCGCAGACATCTGCCGATTGCGGCAATGAACTCCGGGTTGGTCCCGCAACACCCGCCAATGAACGATGCACCGGCCCGGACAAGGTCGGGCACATACGCCGCAAACGCCGCGGGCGTGGCGGCATAGTGCGCCCGGCCGCCGGCAACTTGCGGCAGACCGGCGTTGGCTTTAATCCAAATCGGCAGGGTCGTGGCCGCGCGCAGACGCCGGCAAATCGGCACGAACCCGGCAATACCCTGGCCGCAATTGGCGCCAAGGACGTCCACGCCGGCGCGGGTCAAGGCCGCCGCGACTTGCTCGGGCGTCGCGCCCATCAGCGTACGGTCCTTATCTTTTCCGCTAGCGAATACCATCGATGCGACCACTGGCAGGCCGGTTTGCCGCGCCGCTTTGACCGCTATCTCCGTTTCGGCGAGATCGGAAAAGCTTTCCACTAGCAGCGCGTCAGCCCCGGCCGCGGCCAGCGCCTCAACCTGTTCGGCAAACGCGCCGCTCAGTTCTTCCGCCGTCACATCGCCATTGAGCAACAGCTTCCCACTCGGGCCAATGGACGCAAAGACCCGTGCTCGACCCGCCGCCGCCCCGCGCGAGATTTCAACCCCCTTGCGGTTAATGGCCTGCACGTCACGTTCGAGATCCAATTGGAGCGCGGATGCCCCCGTAGCCGCCGCGTCCCGCTTTGGCTCTGACGCTGCGGGCCAAGGCGTGGGCGCTCCCATTTGCTCAGCAAGCCGCACCCGGTTCGCGCCAAACGTGTTGGTCAGGATCACCTGGCTTCCGGCGGCGCAGTAGGCCGCCGCCACTTGTGCAACCGCACTCGGGCGCGTCAGGTTCCACAGATCCGGAAACTCGCCCAACCCCAGCCCGCGGGCCTGCAACTCGGTGCCCCACGCGCCGTCCGTGAGTACCGGACCGCCCGCGAGCAAATCGGAAATCAGGGCGTTCATGGCCTGAGTTTTCAACCGGGAAAACAGCAAATCGAATACTTTGTAACTGTTTAGCCGAGCGCGCGCTTGGCCAGCGCAACCGCGCCTACGGCATTCTCGCTGTACCCGTCAGCTCCAATCTCATCCGCGTACTTCTGGGTAATGGGCGCTCCCCCGACCAGGACTTTAACCTGATGCCGGACGCCAGCTTGCCGCAGCGCTTCGATGGTTGTGCGCATGCCCGGCATGGTCGTGGTGAGCAAGGCCGAAATCGCGACGATTTGCGCCTTACTTTCCAAAACCGTCTGCACAAAGCGTTCCGGCGGTACGTTGACCCCGAGGTCGAGTACCTCGAAGCCGGCCCCCTCAAGCAGCGAGCCGACCAGGTTCTTGCCAATGTCGTGCAGATCGCCTTTGACGGTACCGATGGCGATGCGGCCAACCGGTTTATCGCCGCGCGCGGCCAGCAACGGCCGAACCAGGTCCAGGGCGCCCTTCATCGCGCGGGCCGACAGCAGCAACTCAGGCACAAAGTAATCGCTACAGTCAAAGCGGCGCCCGACCTCGTCCATTGCCGGGATCATGAATTCATTCACGAGCCGAAGCGGATCGACTCCTTCCGCAAGCGCTTGCTGGGTAAGATCGTGCGCTGCCGGCGCCTGGCCGTTGATTACGGCATCATAGAGTTGCGAAAGTTCGACCATGGAAGACTCCCGGTTGACTGTCGCGCACGCACGCCGGGCATCTAACCGGGCTGCGCAATGGAAGTCAAACATGGAATTCCCTTCGTAATCGTAATCCTAATCGAGTGCTTTTTCGATTATGATTATGATCTAGCTTGCCGTCGCGCTCCGAACAGCGCCGTGCCGATTCGCACGATCGTTGCCCCTTCCTCGATGGCTACCTCGAAATCGCCGCTCATACCCATACTCAGGTGCGGCAGCGGCGCGCCCAGCACCTGCTCGCACTGGCCTTTGAGCTCCTTCAGGCGGCGAAACACCGGCCGCGCCTTTTCCGGTAGCGGCGTGTACGGCGGAATTGTCATCAGGCCATGGATTTCCAACCGTGGCAGCGCGTTCAATTCTTCGAGTTCGACGAGGAGTTGCTCGGGCTTGTAGCCGAACTTGCTTGCCTCGCCGACAATATTGATTTCGAGCAGAATGGGCACTGTCCGTGCCGCCTGCTCGGCGCGTTTACTCAGTTCCCCTGCCAGAGCGAGGCTATCCACCGCTTCGATCATTTCAAATAATTCGACCGCATCGCGGCATTTATTGCTTTGGAGGTGCCCGATCATGTGCCAGCGCAGCCGGCCGGGGCAGAGTGGGATTTTCGCTTTGGCTTCCTGGACCTTGTTTTCGCCGAACAATGCCAGGCCGAGTTGCGCCGCGGCAGCGACGACTTCGGGTGGCTGCGTCTTGGTAACTGCCAGCAGCGCGACGGCATCCCGTGAGCGCCCGGCGCGTGCGCATGCGGCGGCGATGCGTCGTTGGACTTGTTCGAGGTTGTCGGCGAGCTCCATGCGCGCCGTCAATAGAGTGGTTTGCGCGGCAGCAGCGCATCCGCCATCGCCGCATCATACGCGAACGCCGCCAGGATAACGGCGCATTGCTTGAGATCCTCGGGTTGGATGCGGTCCAGGACGTCTTCGTTGGAATGATGCGTGCGGCTGCGGTATTCCAGCGGATCCTGAATGAATTGGAAGCCGGGCAAACCGATCGCATCGAAGGAGGTGTGGTCGGTGCTGCCCGTGCGAGACAGGGTCAAGGTTTCGGCATCCAGATCACGGAACGGCTCAAGCCAATTCCGAAACAGCGCCCGGACGGCTTCGTTCCCCTCCATGAACACGCCGCGAATCCTGCCATTGCCATTGTCCAGGTTGAAGTAAGCGGAAAGCTTCTCATATTCGTTCATGCGCACCAGCCGCCGGCCAGCACTGAGCCCCCCAGCGGCTGCCAGGGCCTCGGCTGCCCCTGCGCCCGCTTCTTTGGGCGTGCGCAGCGCTTCGGCATCGGAAGCATTGGTAAAGTACCCGAAATGCTGCGCGACGTAGGCCTTTGAACCTAAAATCCCTTGTTCTTCCCCGGTCCACAACGCGACGCGAATCGTTCGGCGCGGTTTGAGGTCCAGTGTCCTAATGATACGAACCGCCTCCATCACCGCCGCGACGCCCGCGCCGTTGTCGGTCGCCCCGGTCCCGGCGTGCCAGGAATCCAGGTGCGCGCCGAGCATGACGATCTGATCTCTCAGATCCGTGCCGGCGATTTCGGCGACGGTATTGTAGGCCATCAGATCGGCATCATGAACTCTGACCTGGAGGTCCACCGCCATCCGGAGCTTTTCACCATGCTGAATCATGCGGACCATTCGATTATAATCCTCGGCCGCGAGCGTGATCTGCGGCGGAATCACCGGGGCGTTCGTGTACCACGGACGCGGCAGGTTGGTGAAGCCGCCCGGCGGGGCATCGTCGGGCCGCGGCACAACGGCTGCGGCCACAAATACCGCCCCGCCATCCCCCAGCGAACTGCCATTGACCACCAGCGCGGCCTTTTCTTTGGTTATAAAGGCCAGTGCGCGGCTTTGTGAGCGCGCACGCGCCGCAAACGCCGCCCGCCGTGATTCGAGGGCAGCCGCAGGCTGGTTGGTGCCGGCAGCGGTCACATCGGCTGAACGGCCGCGACGCCCGCCTGTGCGTCGGGTTCGCGCACCGATTCGGCCGGGCTCCGGCGCGTTGGCGTACTCGAGCAAATTCGTCGCCTCCATGCGCTCGGCGAGTGGTTCGAAGTGCGCTTTGAGCTCGCGGGGCGGGCCGTTGAGCACGATCGCACCGGCGAGTTTGCCCCGGCACTGTTGCTGGGCGTTGGTGGACCCATCGAAATAGACCACGTCGGCGGTTAACGGGTCAGGCAAGCCCGGGGTCCAGGCATTGGGATATGCTATCAGGGGCAGCACCTGCGGCTCGATCAGTTGGGCGGAAAACCGCTGCAGCGACCAGCCGCGACCAAACGGACCCCACGCCTCGAGATGCGCGTTGGTCAGCCCCCACGAGGTGAGCTTGTCGCGCGTCCATTCATTGGCGCGCTTCAAGTTGGGCGAGCCGGTCAGCCGCGGGCCGATCACCTCGGTCAGGTAACTGAGTGTTTCCATCACCTGCGAATGGTTCAGCCCTTCATCCCGAATGCGAGCGATGGCATCGGTAGAACCAGCCTGACCTGCTCCCGCGCTAAGAGCTGCCGCACAGACCGGCGCCAGCATGAACAAACCGAAGCGAAGGCTGAAGCGAGGTCGCCAAGACTTCGAATGATCGACCGGCGGTTGGACCAGGTTTGCCAGGGGAGTTTGACGCATATGCCAATGATCAAGCGGCACGCCAGATCATCTCAGCGACCGTTTTACCGGCGGGAATGAATGGCACCACATGCTCGGTATAGGGCACGACGACGTCGAGCACGTAGGGCTCCTTGGCATCGAGCATGCGCTGGATGGCCGGGCGGAGTTGGTCTTTATACATCACCCGCTCAGATTTCACGTTGAAGCTGTTGCAGACCGCGACGTAATCGGGGTAAATCTGTTTCCGATTTTGCGGGTCGCCCAGGTACGTGTGGCCGCGATTACCTTTATAAAACCGGTCCTCCCACTGCATTACCATCCCAAGATGCTGGTTGTTGATGATCATCGCCTTGGCGGCGATTTTCTCGATGTGGGCGGTCGCCAATTCCTGCACGTTCATTAGGAATGAGCCGTCGCCGTCGATATCCACCACTTGGCGGTCGGGGCAGGCGACCTTCGCGCCGAGGGCCGCGGGGTACCCGTAGCCCATCGCCCCAAGGCCTGCGCTGGTGAGCAACTGCCGCGGATATTTGAATTTGTAAAACTGCGCGGCCCACATCTGGTGCTGGCCGACGCCGGTGGTGATGATCGCTTCGCCCTGGGTCAGCTCATACAGCATCTCGATGGCGATTTGCGGCAGGATCACCTGGCTCTCCTTGCCCTTGAGATGATCCCGCATGTGCTGTGATTTGAGCACTTCCTCGCTGATGGCGTAGCTAAACGGCGCTTTGGCTTTCCAGGCGTCAATTTGCTTATGCCAGGCGGTGAACTTCTTCTGCAACGGCCGTTCCTGAACCATTTCGGCCAGTCGGCCCAAGGCATAGTTCACATCGCTAACCACCGGCAGGTTGGCTGGCTTGTTCTTGTTGATTTCTGACGGATCGATGTCCAGATGCACAATCGTCCCGCGCTCGCAAAACTTGTCCACCTTGCCTGTGACCCGGTCGTCAAAGCGCACGCCGAAAGCCAGCAGCAAATCGGCGCCTGGCGCGATGAGTCGGGGCGATTCATGGGCAGTTTTGGCCTGCTCGTACTCGCCGTTAACTGCCCAATTGGCAAAGGCGGCGCCGTGCATGCCGAGCCAGCGTAGCGAAAGCCGGTTTGTCTCGGGGAATGCCCCGCAGCCCATGATGGTGGTAGTCACCGGAATCTGCGCCGCCTCGGCGAAACGCCGTAAAGTCTCGTGGGCCTCTCCGGTAATGATGCCGCCACCGACATAGAGCACCGGCCGCTCCGATTTCTCCAGCAACCCGATAATCTCGTTCAATTCGAGGTCGCTGGCATGGCGCTCAGCACGGTAGCCGCGCAGATGCACTCCCTTTGGAAACACCGGCTGAGTCCGGGCCTGCTGCACGTTTTTAGGCAAGTCGATCAGCACTGGCCCCGGGCGCCCGGTCTGGGCGATATAGAAAGCCTCTTTGACCACGCGCGGGATATCGTTGATGTCGGTAATAAGGTAGCTGTGCTTGACCACGGGCAAGGTCATCCCGTAGATGTCGGTTTCCTGGAAAGCGCCTTTGCCGATCATCGCTTGGGGTACCTGCCCGGTAATCGCCACCAGCGGCACGGAATCCATGTACGCGTCGGCGATCCCCGTCACCAGGTTGGTCGCCCCGGGGCCGCTGGTCGCCATGCACACCCCCGCCCGGCCCGTGGCGCGCGCGTAACCTTCCGCCGCAAACGCCCCGCCCTGCTCATGGCGCGGCAGCACTGTGCGGATTTTCGACCGCGTGAGCGCCTGGTGGATTTCCATGCTGGCGCCGCCGGGATAGGCGAAAATCGTATCGACACCCTCTCGTTCAAGGCAGGCCACCAGGATTTCGCTGCCGGCCATGGCGGGTCCAAGTTCCACGTCTTTGCCGGCGCCGGGCCGGGTTGGTTCAATTGCTTTGTTCATTTCAGTTTCTGTTTTGACTGGACGGCGCGGGATAGAAAAAAACCCACGACCGTTGGCAGCCGTGGGTTTTTGTCGAAATTCGGTTCAGATTCGACAAACGCCGGCGGCGTCGCCACCTACGATGACGACCAGCAGCAGTTGTCGAATGACGCACATTGAGAGCAATTTATGGAAACAGGCAGTCTTAGTCAATAACGAAAACCGTTAAAAAACGAGCAGCCGGTAAATCAATGCGACCTCCGACATGAGCACCAGGCCTATCCCAAACCACACCATCCACTCGCGAGCGGTAAGCCCCGTCTGCCGCGTTTCGCTCAACCAGAACTGCAGCTTCAGCGAACCCAGCTCAATCACATCGCCGTTGCGCAAAACCGCTTCCTGCACCGGTTGCCCGTTGATGCTGGCCAGCGCTTCGCCTTGAGCGCGCAGCACAAAGCCGTCCAGTGGGTGGAACTCGAGGCGCGCGTGCTGGTCCCAGACTCCGTCGGCTTCGACACGCAAATCCGCCGCCACACCGCGTCCGATCAGTACAGGAAAACGGCGGGCCGCCCACGTGGCGCCCGCCGTTTTGCCGGACAAATCGCTTAACTGCACCATCAGAAGGAGAAGGGATTGTAACGGCGCGGGACGTTAATATTGTCGCCGGGGAACACCTCGGGATCGAGCGCCGGGTTCTTCAATGCTGCCTTGCAGTTGATCTGCAAAGTGTGGCCATCAAAGCGGGTCAACTGGACCGATTTCTTGTTGGCGAAATCGGTGAAGTCGCCCGCGGACTTAATGGCTCCAAGCAAATGAATCGGGCCAAGATACACTTGGCGTCCGGGCGCTTTAACTTCGCCGCCCACGATAAAGAACCGCGTATCCTGCTTAAAGGTAACCAGCGCCGTCATATTCGGATAATAGTTCGGCACATATCGGGCGCGGATTTCCTTGCCCAATTGTCCCAGCGTCTTGCCGGCCGCCATGAAGTCCTGGTCCTGCAGCAGCGTGATCCGGCCATCCTCGCGGACCGGGATTTCCATCGGCGCGATGGTCTGCGGCGTGTCGTTGATATACACGATCAGCGTGTAGCCCGGCCGGATCAAATCGCGCACGCTGGCCGGATTGCCCGGCGCGGTCGTGGTTGTGGTGCCTCCCCCGCCCAGACCGCCGCCGGCCGTTGTGGCGCTTCCGCCCATCCCCGGCACTTCTGCAAACTGCGGTTCTCCGGCGCATCCGGCCAGTAGTAGCCCACCCAGTATCAGGAACGCGCCCGCGCTCCACTTCCCCAGTAACTTGCTAACTCTCATCATGGTCCGTGTCTCTCTCTGTCAATGTGTGTGACTGTTCTTATGTGTTCTTGCGGTCCGCGCCGGTTTCGCGCGCGGGAACCGGTTCGGTTTCCTCGTTCTTGGAATAATAATCGTGATAATAGCCGCTGTAGTAATAGTAGCTTTCATCCTGCGACATGTTGATGTTGTTCAGGACGATGCCGATCAGGTTGCCGCCGACCTTTTCAATAAGCTGCTTGGCGCGGATATTCATCGGCTGCGGATAGCGCCGGTACTGGATCACCTGCAACGTCATATCGACTTCACTCGCCAGGATGGAAGCGTCGCTGACGCCCATCACCGGCGGAGAATCAAAGAAGACGAAGTCGTAGTGCTGTTTCAATTCGTTAATGAGCTCGCGCATTTGGGTCGAGCTGAGAATGCCCAGCGAGCTGCTCGGCAGTTTGCCGCTGGCCATGAAATCCAGGGTCGGCAGGTTGGTGGTTTGAATCACTTCCTCCAACGAATTCTGTTTGAGCAAGTAGTTGGTCAAGCCGATGTTGTTGGCGACGTGCAGCATCTTGTGCAGCGTTGGGCGCCGCAGGTCCGAATCGACGACCAGCACGCGCTGGCCGCTTTGGGCGAATACTGCCGCCAGGTTGAACACGGTGGTCGATTTGCCTTCGCCGGCCCCGGCGCTGACCACCGCCAGGCTGTTGAGCTTGTCGTCCTTGCGCGAGAACAGCAGGTTGGTCCGCAACACGCGATAGGCCTCGGCGTGCGGGCTCTCGGCTCCTTCCTCCAGCAGAATGCCGACGTTCTGCGGAATAACGCCCAACACCGGCGCGCCGAGGGAGCGCTCGACATCGTCGATGGTTTTGACGCTGGTGTCGAGGTACTCGATAAAGAACGCCAGGCCCACACCGACCACCAGGCCGATAATGATGCCCAGCGCGATGTTGAGGGAAATATTGGGTTTAACCACCCGGTTGTCGGGCACGGCGCTTTCAACCAGCTCGACCATCGAGTTCTTGGGCAGCGCCAGGTCGGTCCGCTCCGAGGCGATCTTCATGTAAAGTATCTGACTGAACCGCTGCAACTCCTCGAGATGCTGCTTGGCCACCCAGTAGGGCTGGGTCTCGGTCGCGTTTTTCAGGTCGTTGGTCAGCGCCAGACTAACCTGCTGCTCGAGATTAGTCAGGCTTTGGCCGAGTGACGCCACCTTCAATTCCAAGCCCATGAGCACGCCCTGGACGCGCTCCTTAATCTGCATATTGAGATCGTCGAGGGCAGCCGCAGCAGGCTTCAGATCCGGGTTCATCGGGCCGACCTGTTTTTGGAGCGCGACCACCCGTTGTTTGGCCAGCACCCGTTGTTCGAGCAGCGAATTGAGGTTAGGCTCGGGGATGCCGGTGGTCGGGATGGCCTGGGCCAACGCATCGGGATCGTCTTTAATGGCGTTGAGGCCGTTTATTAGGGTTTGCTCACGCACCAACTCGGTTTCGCTCTCGATGCGCAGGCCCTCGAGGCGGTGCAGGGTTTCAGTGCTCAGCAACATCGTCGGAGTGCTGGAAGACGCGAGCGCGTCTGAGATTTTATATTTATCCCGCAGATAATCGACATTGGTCTGGGCTTCCTGGATTTTTCCCTCTTGCTCCTTCATGCGATCTTCGAGGGCTTTGATGCCTTCGCGCGTGAACAGATCGCGCTGGTCTTTGCGGTGGTCCTCATAGACCTGGGCGATTTCGTTGGCGATTTTGGCCGCCAGCTTCGGGTCGGGTTCCTGGACGCTAATTTCGATGAGGCTGGTGTTACGCACCGGGCGCAGATCCATATGTCCCTTTAGCTTGGCCATGGCGAATTCGACCGGCAATTCCGGGCCTCCGGAAGCGTAAAGGCGGGTGAGACTTAAGTTGGTCACCACCGGCCGAAGGATGACCTCGGACTTCATCACCTCGAACTCGGTTTGGATGAAGTAGGGGTCGTACATCCCGGCGCCGTACTGCGGCCCCTGCACGCCGCTGATATCGGTTTGGTCGCGCTCGACCTTAATCTTGGCCGTGCTCTCGTACTTCTTGGGCAGCATGAAAGTGACCACCGTCGAGGTGATCACCACGATGAGGAAGACCGCCAGGATCACGGTCTTGCGGATGCGGATGATGCGCCAATAATCCAGGAAATGCAGCTTGGTTTCCTGCGGCGCCGGTGCTTTTAATGCGTCCATAATAAATCCAAAAAAAAAGGGGCCAGTCGTACGACGTCCAGCCCCCCGTCTCTACTTCAGCCTCAATTAATAGCTGGCGGTCACGCCGATGTAAACTCTGTTTCGATCAAAAGCGCGAAATGCTATCTGCGAATCCAGCCGGTCATAGTCGTAACCCACATGGGCCGAGAAGTTGGGGTTGAAACGATATTCCAGGTCCAGGCCCACCAGGAAGAATTGATCGGTATCATTATTGTAGATACCGCCCTGATAAATGTTGTTTTGGAACTGGGCCATCAGGCTGCCATAAAGATTCGGCGCCAACTGATGGTTGACGGTCGCGTAAACCACCGCCGACTCGGCACTGGTGGTAAAGCCGGCGTTGCCAAACAGCCCGACCACGTCAGTTGCCTCACGATCATAGGAAAACCCCGCTTCCACATAGCTTGCGTGGGAGTAAGTGTAACGCAGCGAAGCCAGCGCGTAAGGCGCCCAGCTCGAGCTCGTGTTGGGGTCGTTGTAATAATCGGTGTAGCTGGCACCCGCACGGACGGATCCGGTCAACTGCGGGGTAAAGGTCTGCTCGAGGCCGACATAAGCCGTATGCTCGCGGTAATTGCGCTGGTTGCTGACCACGGGGTACAATAAGCCGAAGAAGGTGGCGTACCCGCCGATGTACTCGTCACCCGTGAAATTCACATCCGTAAACTGATAGCCAACCAGGGCCTTGGTCTCCGGCAGGAGCTCGTAGAGGGCTTCGACATGGCCACGGTTTTCCACACGATTGAGCACGCCCGCTGGGCTGGCGATAATGATCCCGGTGAACGGGTCCGCGGTCGCGCCGCTCGCCTGGTAATGGTACCAGGCGTTGTCATAGCCTAAATTAATCCCAACTTTGGGCGCCACCTGCGCGTCCAGCGCCAGAGTCCCGTAGTTGCGGTAGTTGTCACCGGAGATGCGTTGGAAGGTGGCGAAGGCGTTGCCGGCGCGCAGCAGGTCGGGTTCCTGGCCCCAAACGAATGAGTCGCTGGCGCTGGCTTTCAGTTCCTCATTAAAGGCATGGGTCAGCCCAAGATTGGCGGTCAGGGATTGATCGATGTGGTCGGCACTATTCGGCGGGGTGTTGTCATAGTACATCATCGAGTAGAGCACGCCGGCGGTGATGGTGGTTTGTTCCTGCGGCGACCACACCAGGTTGCCGGAGGGGCTGACCTCAAACCCGAAGCTGCCGCGGTGCTGGCCGGGAGGCGGCGCTACATCATTAGGAAGCGTGGCGGTGTTATCATCGTAAAAACCACGCAAAGTCGCGGCAATACTCCAGGGTTTTGAAGCATCTGGAGCTGCAAGACTTTGGGCGGAAGCAGAAGGGAGGGTGGAAGCGCCGAGGGCTGCTAAACCGACTGAGGCAACGATTTTTTTCATAAAGTAGTTTGCTTTGTTACACACCCAGAGAAGCGGTGCCAACAATCCTCAACGCTTTTAGCCAAATCGTTTCGTAACGTCAAAAGAAATCTCTCAAATTTTTTCGCGCGCGCGTCGAACGGCCCGCCTCTGTCCCGTCAAAAAACTGCCCGCCAAATGGAACATCTCTGCCCATCGACCACCGTTTCGCCAAACCGTTCAAAAAAAGTTTCAGCGCCCGCGCTCTCGGAAATCCAAATATTTATGCTGGTCATTTGCGCAATTGCAAAACGGCATAGGTTCGAACAACACAGCCGTGGTGGGCAGGGTTGTGGAAGCAGCGGAAGGAGTAGGCGTGAATTTCACGCGTGATGCGTGAAATTCACGCACGAGCGCGGTCCCCGCTTGCACAAACAGGCGCATTTTTTGCCCAAAATGACACTGGCACAACCTGTGCTCTAACCTTCTCGGCAGAGTGGTTTGGGTGCGTGTGAATCGGGATAAACGACATATGCGGACGCTGCTGCGAAACGTCTCGACCGGGCTTTACTTTCGAGGCCCCGATGAATGGACGGGTGATCCAGCCCAGGCGCACAATTTCAAACTGATTGATCGCGCATTGCATTTCATCGACCGCTGGCATTTGCAGAATATCGAGCTGGCTTTTGCGTTTTCCGATGGCGCCGAGGTAACCGCGGTGCCAAAGGAAAAGCTGGACGTGGATTACTCCGAGTCCTGAAACCCTCTTAATCCGATCTCCCCTCAGGCGGCTCCCGCCAAACCGGCCGTGGGCAAAAGCGGCACTTTGTCTTACTCATGATATTGTCCGGCCACTCTGCTTCAGTTTACAGTTTTTCTACTTGATCCGCCACGATAGCTTTAGATCATTGATGCAGTGGTAAGCCTATTCAGCAATTGCCAGTCAACCTGAGGACCCTATGAAGACGAACTTCCCGACTTGTTTATCCTGTCCAATGAATCGCCGCGGCTTTTTAGCTAAAGGCAGCGCTGCGGGTCTGGGAGCGCTGGCCATGCTTGGCGCCCCCGCAACCAGCGTGGCGCAGCCCGCTAACAAAATCACCATCCGGGTCGTGTACGCGCTGCACGCGGAACAACAAACCGGGCCGGACTGGCCAAACGCGGGATTTGATTTTGGCCCGATCATGCGCCGCATCGATGCCGAGTTGACGGCGAAATGCAGCGGCTTTGAGTTCCTGATATCGAGGGCGACCGGGGAGGAACAGGCCAAAGCGCTGCTGGCCCAGGACCAGGCGGCCGGCAATGTGGACGGTTACCTGGTGTACCAAATGAACTGCTGGAACCGCGTGGTGCAGACCTTTGCCGCCTCAGGCAAGCCGGTGCTCTATGCCGATTTCCAATTCGGTGGCAGCGGTGGTTTCCTGGTTTATACCGCGAGCTTCCTGCGAGCCCAGGCCCAAAACGTCGCCTTCGTGGCCTCCTCACGTCCCCAGGATTTGATCGCAGCGATCAAGTGCTTTCACATTGTGAAACAGGGCGGCACATCGGCCGAATTTGTCGCCGCAGTCACCCGGCTGCGGCTCAAGGCGACACCTGTTCGACGCAGCTTACCCGTTACCCCGGATACGGTCCAATGCCTGGACTCGGCGGAATGTCTAAGCCGTTTGAAACAGACGAAACTGCTGGCCGTGCGCGACCAGAACGCCGGACCCGGTGAAAGCATCCTGGGTGTGCAGGTGCAGTTCATCCCGTTTGCAGAACTCAACCAGGCCTGGGAATCGGCTGACCGGGAGCACAGCCGGGCAATCGCTGAGGGTTGGGCGAAAAAAGCCGCTGCGGTCCGGGAGGTCTCCAAGCAGACCTTGGAGGAATCCGCTGGGATGTATCTGGCCGAGAAAGCGCTGTTGGAAAAGCACCGGGCGCAGGGCATCACCGTCAATTGTCTGGGCGGCTTTTATGGCGGGCATATTCACGCTTACCCATGCTTGGGCTTTCATCAGTTAAACAGTGACGGACTGGTGGGCGGCTGCGAATGTGACCTGCGCTCTGCCGCGACGATGCTGACCGGCAGCGTTCTCACCCAGGGCAGGCCCGGGTATATCTCCGACCCGGTGCTGGACACTGCCAGGCGGCAGATCATCTATGCGCATTGTGTCGCTCACAACAAGCCGTTCGGACCGGCGGGCAGAGCCAACCCTTTCGAGATTCTGACACACTCCGAGGACCGGAAAGGCGCGTCGATTCGCTCGTTGCTGCCACGCGGTTACCTGACCACCAGCCTGCAACTCGAACCAGCGCGCAAGGAAATCCTCATGCATCAAGCGCTCGCAGTCGGAAACGACCCCGACGACCGGGCGTGTCGAACGAAGCTGTGCGGCCAACCACTTGGCGATTTCGAGAAACTATTCCGGATGTGGGATCAGTGGGGTTGGCACCGGGCCACTTTCTATGGCGACCTCAAAGAACCGGTGCAGGCATTGGCCGAGACTGCCGGCTGGCGCGTCATCCAGGAAGCCTGACCTGACTGGCACCGCACAACCACGGCGAGTACCAGCTTAAGACTAAACCATACCCCGGCGGTATGCTCGTCATTGCGGCGGCGGGCCCTGTGAAACTTGAACCAGCTCAGCGGGGCGAATCCATTTGGCAAATGCGGCGCGGACATCCGTTGCGTTTAATTTGAGGTAGCGGTGCGCGGCGCGTACCGGTTCGTCCAGGGGCAATCCCAGCAAAGAGCGCGACAACCAGCCACCGGCGATCCGTTCGACGCTCGATTCGGACAGCGGCACTTCCCGCAGCAGCAGGACTTTGGCCTGGCGCAGTTCGCGCGCGCTGACGGCATGCGATTGCATTTGGCGCAGATTGCTGACCACAATCGCGCGGGCTTTGGCGACATTGGGTGGATCGCACGCGTATTGGACCGCGTAAATGCCACGCGTGTCGCCGACGCTCAAATCCGAACCGACAAAATACACCAGGCCGGCGTTTTCGCGCAGGTCGCGGTACAAACGGGTGGCGTAAAACGCGCCGCCCAGCACGTGGTTACCCAACTCCAGCGAATAATAATCGGCGTTAGTGCGGGCCATCGGCAAGGTCTGGGCAAGCACAACCCGGTCCTGCACCCTGCTGGCATCGGGCACCTCGGCAATGCCGGACGAATTAACGGGGGCGGGGGGGAAAACTGTGTCGGGTTTGGGGCCGGAGTTAGCCCAGGCACCAAAGGCCTGGACTACCAGCGTGATCGCTTGCTGTGGCGGGATTTTGCCGATCACCACGATCGTCGTCAGGTCCGGCCTGAAAGCGCGCGTGTAATAATCACGCACGTCCTGCATGCGCAACGACTGGATACTCCGCGGGGTCGTTTCGCGTTGGACCGGGTCGGTCTTAGTGTACAGGCGCCGGCGCAAAGCCAGGCGGGCCTGGTAGCCCGGGCTTTGCAGTTCGCCTGCCACCGCTGCGGCCAATTGCGGTTGGAGAATCTTAAACGCGGCTTCAGGCAGCGCAGGCGAGAGCATGTTTTGCGCGAGCAAATGCACCGCCGGCTCAACCTGTTCGGTCAAAACCTGCACCGAGAAGTTGGTCCCGGGGGACTCGATGGCCCCGATTTGGTCCAGGGCCTTTTGGAAGGCCAGCCGGTCCAACTCGGTTGTGCCGTAGGAAAGCAGTTCCTGCAGCACTGCACCGACGCCTTCCTGCCCGCGCGGCTCTTCCATTTTTGGATTTGTCTGGATGCGGCCATAAATGCTGACCGTGTCGCTGACCGACTCCGGTTGCACGATGATGTGGAGCCCATTGGCCAGGTTCGTCACCACCGGGGATAGAGTGGAGGCCGGAACTTCAAGCCGGTTCACGGCCGCTTCAGCCCAAGCGGGCAGCTTCACCGCCTTTGTTTCCGTCGGTGTGAAAGATTCTTTGCCGCCAAACCCGCGTGAGGCCACCGGTTTGCCGGAAGGCTGCGGGGTGAGGATCGCCGCCAGCGCATGCCCCAGGTCCAAATATTGCCGGGCCACGCGCATCACATCCTCCACCGTCACGCGCTCAATCGCCACGATGTCCTCGTCGGGTGAAGTGCGCCCTTCGACCGCGACCGCTTGGGACCATTCCTCAGCCAAACCGGACACCGAGTTGCGTTGCAGTTCGAAGTTGGCGACCTCGCGCCGCTTGGCAGCCTCGACCAAATCCGCCGTCAGAGCGTTGGTGATTTGCGAAGTGACCGCGGAGCGCACCTGCGCCAGCAAAGCTTCGGTTTCCGCACCCGCCGGGAATTCGGCGATGGCGTAGCCCAGGCCGGCTTTGGGCAGGCTGTCATACTCAAAGGACGCAGCGAGGGCTTTGCCGGCCGGAACCAGCCCGTACAGCTCCCCACGCTGGCTGCTCAACACATCCGAAAGCACCTGCGCCGCGGCATAGTCCGCGCTGTCGGAACCTGGAAAACGGAACGCAACCACGACCATCCCGTACGGTTGGTCCGTTTGGAGGCGCACCGTCTCGGGTGTGACAGGCCGGAACTGGAACTGCGGCCGCGCCGGCAAAGGCTGCCCGGGGATGGAATCAAAGTTGCCGTGCACTTCCTCGAGCACCCGTTGCGGATCGACTTTGCCGGCGATGACCAGCACGGCGTTATTCGGACAATACCAGGTATGATAAAATCGCTGCAGGTCGGCGGCGGTCGTCCGCTCAAACGAGGGCCTCGAGCCCAGCGCATCATGGGCGTAAGGGGTGCCTGCGAAAAAGCGTCCGAGCAGGTTGGTGTACATCACATAGTCGGGGTTGGAGACATCCTGCGCGACTTCCTGCTCGATCGCGCCGCGCTCCTGGCCCCAAAGCGCCGGCGTTAACAGGATGCCCCGCATCCGCAGCGCCTCGATGTGCAGCACAATGGGCAGGTCCTCAACCGGGACCGTAAAAAAATACTGTGTGACCGATTGCTGAGTATCGGCGTTGGAGTCGCCACCCAGGGCGGCAGTGATATCCGCGAGCTGACCGGCCGACAACCCCGGGCTGCCGCGAAACATCATGTGCTCGAGGGCATGGGCGCTGCCGGGGAACCCCGTCGGGGTTTCATCGCCGCCAACGCGGTAATTGATCATGGTTGTGACCACCGGTGCCAGCGGGTCCTGCACAATGATAACCTGCATTCCGTTGGTGAGGGTGGCGCGGGTAATTGGCTCCGTGCTCAACGCCGCGGTCGCGGGCCCAGAAACATAGAGAACAATTGCCAATACCAAATACCCCGCCCAGCCAGCCGTTGCTCGGGAGACTCTACTTCGGCGGAGCGCGGACATTCCTGTCCGCAGCAACTTCCGAACGCCAGCGGGCTCGCATTTACCGGGACACAACCCCACCCCGGAATGCAACCCGCATGGTTTGAGCTTCGTAATACGCATAGTCACCAACCATTCATCACCGCGCCGCCGCTGCAAGTAGGGAAAGGCCCGCCCGACCTAACGGAGCCTCGTTAAGTGCGAAATTCGGGCGATTATGCTACAATGGGCGCTGATGATAAGCTGGTCAGATGCAAAACGGGAAATAAACTGGCGGTTAGGTATGGTTTTCGGCTGCGGCCTGGCGTTAGGTTGGCTCGGAGCCATGGGTTGCGCCGCCACGCGAACTGAGCCGAATTTCGAGCTGATGTCGCAGGCCTGGAACACCATACACCAGGAATATGTCGATCGCGGCGCCCTCGAACCCAAGGAACTGACCTATGGCGCCATCGGCGGGATGGTGGACGCTTTGGGTGACACCGGCCATAGCACCTTTCTCACGCCAGACATGGTCAAGGAACTAAAGAATGTCGAGCGCGGTGAGTTTAAAGGTGTTGGCATTGAAGTTCAGATGAAAAACGGCCACGTCGTGGTGGTCGCGCCGATTGATGGGTCACCAGCCCAGCACGCCGGAATTCACGCCGGCGATATCATTGTGAAGGTCGGCGGGCAAGACATCAGCGATTGGCCTCTCAACCGCGTCGTCGAGCACATCGCCGGACGCGCCGGCACCCATGTGACCCTCACGCTGCAGGACCCGCACTCCAACCATACGCGGCAGGTCGCGCTCGTCCGGGCCTCAATCCGGTTGCATGAAGTCACCTGGCACCAGTTACCGGGCACGACCGTGGCGCATTTGCGGCTGGCGACGTTTGACGCGGGTGTCACACGAGACCTGCGCCAGGCCTTGAGCGAAATCCAGCAGCAAAAGCTCAGCGGGATCATTCTTGATTTGCGGGACAACCCAGGCGGCCTGCTCGAAGAAGCGGTCAGTGTTGCCAGCCAATTCCTCACGAGTGGCAATGTGCTGCTCGCCAAGGATGCCAAGGGCGAGCTCGACGCCATGCCGGTCGAGAAGGGCGGCATAGCCACTTCGATTCCGCTGGTGGTGCTGATCAATGAGGGGACGGCCAGCGCGGCGGAAATTGTCGCCGGCGCTCTGCAAGACGCCCATCGCGCAAAGTTAGTCGGTGACACGACTTTCGGCACCGGGACCGTGCTGCAACAATTTCGTCTGGCGGATGGTTCGGCATTGCTGCTGGCGGTCGAGGAATGGCTCACTCCCGACGGTCAATCGTTCTGGCATAAAGGAATCACGCCGACGCTCACCGTGAACCTGCCCAATGACGTCACACCTCTGCTGCCCAGCGCCGAAAAAGAACTCACTCCCGAGCAACTGCAACAGACCGACGACCACCAGCTTCTGAGCGCTCTGGAGTCCTTGGGGACCGAGCAACGCGTCAATGCTGAAGCCCGGAAGGTGCGCTAAAAGGCGCGGCCACCTTTTAGAAAACTGCCCTCAGCCGGGGCCCATTCGGCACCTTAGCGGGAAACTGCGCGCCGTCTTTTCTGTGACCACACGAACCAAAGTGCCGCGCCCGTGGGTACGAGAGCGGCCGCACCAAAGACGGCAATAAAAAGCACCAAATCGCCAAAGGCATCCATGCCGCCTGAGGCCTGGGCGTCCGACACGCTCGTGAGCGCCGTGTGCAGTGCAACGGCGGCGCAGGCCATGAGGAACGCTAGTTCGTATTCTGGTTGCACCCGCAGGTCGGGACCATTCCGGCTGCCGATCATGGACTCGCTGAGTGATGAACCCCACTCCGCTTAATCGGGTTGCCGGAACATTGCCCTGCCGTCTCCCACACCACCTGACATGGGGGCCGCATGAGGCGGTTCCTGGCAGATTAACGGCTTGGGGGTTGGGGACCTTCCCCGGATCGTAATGCAGTTGAAGCGCTACTTGGCTACTGGGCGCGAGGCGCGGTACAGCAGCACGATTCCGGCGGCGATAAACGGCAGGCTCAGCAATTGTCCCACCTTTAAGGGCAAGCCGGTTTGGTAATCGGCCTGGTGCTGCTTCACAAATTCGATGAAGAAGCGAAAGGTGAAGACGCTCACCAGGAACAACCCCAACAACAACCCGCGGGGGGTGCGCTCGCGCAAACGGTTGTACACCCAGAGCAACCCGAAGAAAACCAGCAGGTAAGCCAGCGCCTCATAAAGTTGCGCCGGATGCCGGGGCACGAGGTCTTCGCGCGCGAAAACAAACGCCCACGGGAGCTGCGAGGGTGTACCCAGAATCTCTGAATTGAACAGGTTTCCCATCCGAATGAAAAACCCGCCCAGGGCAGTCGGCACAGCGACACGATCCAACAGCCACAGGTATGGCTGGTCTGGCCGGCCGCGGGTGTAAAGATACAAAGCCGTGAGGACGCCTAGCGCACCGCCGTGGCTGGCCAGGCCGCCTCGCCACACCTCCAGTATCTCGATCGGGTGGCGCAGGTAATAATCCGGTTCATAAAACAAACAATGGCCAAGGCGCGCGCCAATGATGGTGCCCAGCACTATGTAAATCAGCAACGTGTCCAGGCTGGCGAGGTCTTTGTGTTCGAGGCGGAATTGCCAGCGGGCGATCCAGTACCCGATAATGAAGAGCAGGGCGAAAAATAATCCATACCAGCGCACCGCGAACGGACCCAGGTGCACCAGGATGGGCCGAACATCCCAATAGATGTAGGCCATCAGGCGTGCCGCCACGCCGGGTTGCCGTGCGGGTGATCCATCGCCACCTGGTTCTCTTCGGCCAGGAAGATGGACTCACGATTGGCGGCCATGTGCTTGAGTTGTTCGCCCCCCGCTACGTCCAGTGGGCGGAACATCTTAGCCGCCTCGATCGTCTTATCCAGCAGATCCACAAAGGACGTTGGAATGACCGCGGCAACTCCTTTCTGCGACAGCGAAAAGCGCACGGCCAGTTCGACGTGCTGCGGGTCCTCCACCGAACTGTACCACCAATCATGAGTTTTGGGAGCGTCCTTGGGATACTTCCCCCAGGACAGAGGTTTGATGGCCAGCACCCCCATACCCTGCTCGTTGGCCAGCGCGAGGATTTCCTTGCCGAAATTGCGGTTGTAAAACTCAACGAAGTTGATCGGAAACATCACCGTGTCGAACTGGAATGTTTTCATCGCCTCGAGCGCCGCTTTTGTGGTATGCGCCGAAAAACCGATGTACTTGATCTTGCCCTGCTCGCGTGCTTTGAGGATCGGTGTCATGGCCCCGTCTGCCGCAAAGACTTCCTTCACCTCGGCCGGCCGCACCAGGTGATGTAATTGGTAGAGATCAAAATGATCGGTCTTCAGCCGCTGCAACGAGAGCTCCAACTCCATCTGGGCCCCGGCTTTGTCCCGCTTATGCGTCTTGCATGCCAGGAAATACTTGCTGCGCTCGAGCCCCTGCAAACCGATGCCCATTTTGATCTCCGCATCGCCATTGCCGTAATTGGGCGCGACATCGAAGTAATTGACCCCGCGCTCGAAGGCATCGTGCAGCGCCGCAGTGCCTTTCTCCTGGTCGGTGTGAAACAAAGACAGCCCCGGGAACCCTACCACCGAAACCTTTTGCCCGGTGCGCCCCAGCACGCGGCGCGGCATGCCCGCGACCGTTTCCGCCTCACCGGCAGCAAAAATCTCCGGAACACCCAAAGCGGCGACGCCGGCCGCGCCGCCCACTGTTTTTAAGAAGGCTCGTCGTTTCATAATCGCTGGTGAATTTTTGTGTGGACCCCCAACTGTGGCGCAGGTTGCCCGCTCGCGCAACTGCGGAAAAAAGATGTTGAATTGACCCATCCCGATGCCAATGATCCAGGGATGAATTTGGACGAGTTACAACGGAAGAAGGTCGCGGCCTGGGTCGCCGAAGGGCTGAAGCTCTCCGAGATTCAGAATCGGTTGCAGGCGGAGTTCGGCGCGCAAATGACCTACATGGAGGTCCGACTGCTCGTCGATGATCTCAAACTGACTCCTAAGGATATCGAACCGCCCAAGCCTTCTGCCAGCGCGCTGGCTGCCGGAGCCGCCGCGCCCGCCAAGCCCCCTGCTCCTGAGTCTGCCTTGGCAGGGAAACCCGGCGCGAAGCCGGCTGGCGGCGTTGCCGTATCGGTCGATCAACTCACCCGCGCTGGCGCAGTCGTCAGCGGCAAGGTTACCTTCAGCGATGGCAACCGCGCTGAGTGGTATCTGGACCAGACCGGTCGCCTCGGATTGGTGACCCAGCAACCCGGCTACCGCCCGCCGGCCGCCGACGTCCAGCAATTCCAAACCGCGTTGGACGCCGAGCTGAGCAAACTCGGCTTTTGAACGCGGTCGCCTGCTGGAACCCCGGAGGTGCCCTGTTTATAGCCCGTCCAGCACACCCCCGCAGGAGAACCCCGCAGGGGTGCCCTGTTTATAGCCCCGTCCAGCAACCCCTCGCAGGAGAACCCCGTAGGGGTGGCCTGTTTATAGTACGGGCCGCCCTCCTTCCTCATTTTCTTTTTTTGTTTTTCGGTGGCGCGGACCTCACCCCTGAATCGACCCGGGCCTTGCATCCGCGCCACCGAAAAATGAAAAAACAATCGGGAGGGGCGCCAGACGGCCAATCATTCAGAAAAATGGATCTCCGCAATAATAGGCGAGGTCTCCATTCGGAGCGAACACCAGCGAGACCTTGCACCTCGACTCTCATTAACACCCCCATTCATGGGGGTGTGGCGACCCTGAGGGACAGGCAACCCTTTTTAAGGGTTTCCCTCCGCGGCGGGTGCCATGCCAGTCCTCGGAAAAACCGCCAGGACTACTGCCCCTTTCTCAGATTTAATCGCGCCCTTACCCGGCCTGTGAACCTTCCCCCCTTGTTTCCCTCCCCTGCTTTTGCCACCCTCCCCGCATCGTGTTCAGGCCGCCCCGCATTCCATGACCTCGCTCGACAAAGCCCTCCAATCCTTTGCCGATTTCGCCGCCAAGCTCCGCGGTGACGAAAAAAGCGAAGCCCAAACCTTCCTCTTCCACCTCCTCGCCGCCTTCGGCAACGACCCCAACACCCTCCCCGAGGGCGCCACCTTCGAATACCGCGTCCGCTTCGCCGGCGACCGCACCAAATTCGCCGACCTCGTCTGGCCCGGCCGCTGCCTCATCGAAATGAAATCCCGCGGCGCCAAACTCTCCAAACATTACCAGCAAACCTTCGACTACTGGCTCAATCTCGTCCCGCACCGCCCGCCCTACGTCGTCCTGTGCAACTTCGACGAGTTCTGGATTTACGACTTCAACACCCAGCTCCAGGAACCCGTCGATCGCCTCCCGGTCGCCGAGATCGTCCCGCGCCATGCCGCGCTGAACTTCCTTTTCCCGCGCCCATTCCAGCCCCTCTTCAAGCACAACTGGGTCGAGGTCACCCGCGAGGCCGCGCGCGATGTCGCCCATGCCTTCAATTCCCTCGTCTTCCGCGGCGAAGACCGCGTCCGCGCCCGCCGCTTCATCCTCCAATCCGTCGTCGCCATGTTCGCCGAAGACATCGGCCTGCTCCCCCAGGACCTCTTCACCCGCCTCCTCGATGAATGCCGCCGCGGCGCAAGTTCCTACGACCTCATCGGCGGCCTCTTCCGCCAGATGAACGACCCCAAACCCGCCCGCGCCGGTCGTTATGCCGGCGTCGAGTACTTCAACGGCGGCCTCTTTGCCACGGTCGATCCCATCGAACTCCAACCCGCCGAACTCGGCCCTCTCTTTGAAGCCGCCAATGGAAACAACTGGGGCCGCGTTCAACCCGTCATCTTCGGCACCCTCTTCGAGTCCAGCCTCGGCAAAGAGGAACGCCACGCCCTTGGCGCTCATTTCACCTATGAATCCGACATCCAAAAAATCGTCCGCCCCACCATCGTCCGGCCCTGGGACGAACGCATCGACGCCGCCAAAAATGCTCCCGACCTCCTGTCCCTCCTGAAAGGGTTGCGCGAGTTCCGCGTTCTCGACCCCGCTTGCGGCTCCGGCAACTTTCTTTTTGTCGCCTACCGCGCTCTCCGCGAAATCGAACAGCGCCTCCTCCTCCGCCTCTTTGCCCAGGACAAACGCCAGTTCCCCAAAGTCGGCCTCGCCTCCGGCATTTCCCCGAAGAATTTCTTCGGCATCGATATTAACGAGAACGCCGTCGAAACCGCCAAGGTCACCCTCATGCTCGCCCGCCGCCTGGCCCATCGCGACGCCGAAAAGTTCTGGGCCGACCACGCCGACGAACTACCCGGCCAGGACACCCACTCCCTCGAATTCGAACGCGACCTCCCGCTCGATAACCTCGACGCCAACATCATCTGCGCCGACGCCCTCTTCACCCCCTGGCCCGAAGCCGATGCAATCATCGGCAACCCACCGTTCCTTGGTTCACGCTATCTTGCCAAAGAGCACGGGTACGCTTACGCGCGCAAAGTCCACACAGGCTTTCCCGAAGTCCCGAAAATGGCCGACTTCTGCGTTTACTGGTTCCGGCTCGCGCACGACAACCTTGGCTCTGGCGGTCGTGCAGGCTTGGTCGGTACGAAAACGATTCGCCAGAACGAATCCCGCCAAGCCAGCCTGGGCTATATCGTGAACCACGGCGGCACCGTCACCGAAGCTGTTTCCCACCAAGTGTGGTCAGGTGAGGCCGCCGTCCACGTCTCGCTGGTCAACTGGATCAAGGGCGAGCAACCCGGCACCAAAAAGCTCTACACCCAGATCGGTGACGCGAAGGACAGCCCCTGGAAATGCGAACAACTCGAGGCCATAGGTCCAACACTCTCCAGTAATACCGACGCAAGCGCTGCCAAGCCCCTTCATGCCAACCAGGAACCGAAGCTGGCGTATGTCGGCCAATATCCATTTAACGAAGGCTTCTGGCTGGAGCCTCAGCAGGCTGCGGAACTCATCAGAAAAGACCCGAACCACCGGGACGTCCTCTTCCCTTACATGATCGGTCGCGATCTCGTCGAAGCTGGCCGGCCTGGCCGCTGGATCATAGACTTCGGCCAGCGCGAAATGACCGACGCCATGCGCTACCAGCTTGCATTCGAGCGCGTGAAGAAACTGGTTATGCCGGTCGTGCTCGCAAAGGCAGAGAAAGAGAAAGCCGCCGTGGGTAAGGACAGCACCCGCTGGACACGTTTGGCGAATCGTTGGTGGCGACTGCGCGACTACCAGCCCGGAACAATGGCAGCAATCTCCAAGGTCCCGCGCTACATCGCCTGCTCCCGCGTCACCAAACGCCCCATCTTCGAGTTCATTTCACCACAGATCCATCCAGACAACACGCTCGTGGTCTTTTCGTTCGCCGACGACTACTCCTTCGGCATACTCCAATCCGGCATTCACTGGGCGTGGTTTACTGCAAAGTGCTCCACCCTCACTGCTCGCTTCCGCTACACCTCCGATACCGTCTTCGACACCTTCCCCTGGCCCCAATTTCCCGCGCCGAAGCCGAGCGCCAAAGGAACGCCGAACCATCAATCCACCAATCCATCCATCCAACAATCCATCCGCGCCGTCGCCAAGGCCGCCGTCGCCCTGCGCGCCCTGCGCCGCGAGATTATGACCGCTAACGGCTGGTCCCTGCGCGACCTCTACCGCACCCTCGAAACCCCAGGCGCCAACCGCCTCCGCGACGCCCACGCCGCCCTCGACTCCGCCGTCCGCTCCGCCTACGGCATGAAAGATGGCGAGGACACCCTCGCCTTTCTCCTCCGCCTCAACCTCGAATGCGCCGCCAAAGAGGCAAAAGGCGAACCCATTACGCCCCCAGGTTTGCCAGGCTTCGCATCCCAACCTTCCGACCTCGTTACCTCCGACTGCATCTCCGTCGAACAACCCGGCACCGAACCCAACCAACTAAAGCCAACCACCGGAGCAGCATGAGCAAACGTGCGGAAATTACCATCATGGTGGACCGCGCCAAATTCTTCGAGATCGGCCGCACACTCCAGCGAAACTGGAGCGGGAAGTATCTCGGCCCCGTTACGTTCTCCACCAACCAAGGCAAACTCACCATCATGTCCAAACGCGGCGGCGGCGAATTGGCCTGCACACCCAATACGCAAATTTCAGCCGAGCTTTCACCAGCCGATTTCCGCAAATTGATAACCGCCGGTCGCCGCGAAAAGTCCCCCTCCGGCCCCATGACCCTCACCTTCCGCCCGGCCCCCGGCCAACTCGCCATCGATATAGCCGGCATAAGGGCTCGCTTCACTTGAGTTGCCGCAGCCGAGCGGCAAGGCTATCCATGCGGGTTGCCTGGAACAAATCACCAATCATCGTCACACAGGGAAGTCAGGACCACGACGCCGGCCGGCGCCGGAACGCAAGCAGCCCACTATCCTGTCTCTTATTCCGGCTGCCGGGTTTTACTGCGTTTGAACGAATACACTGTTATTCGCCATAGCATATCGTCGTACACACTGGCGAAAATTGTGTATTTGTACCCGTACAGCAATGGGTTTGCTTGGTCGAGCTCGCCATTGAGAAGCCGCTCAACCGCCGTTTGGACGCATTGCTCACACAACTAAGGACCTGATCTCCACGAGCCCGAAGCATCAGAACTTCGGAATCGCCCTGGCCTTTTGCTGCCGCTCGGCTTCAAGTTCTTCAGACCGTGCGACCAGGGCCGACGACCAGATTTCCAGCCACTTCACCGGGCCAGTGTATTTAGCTCGATGCCCATCCCGGCTGGTGTATTCGGTGATTTGCAGCACAGGCGAAAGCGCTCCCATGATTGTCGAGTCCACTGCCTGCCAACCTGAGCCATTACTGGCCAACGCGGCATCCACCTGTTCCTTGGTCCAGTAATTCGGCAGGGTATAACGCACGTAATAACACCGTTCGCCCTTAAAATCCGCATCGATGGAAAGAGTGTCGCTGTGAAACGTCAGCCGTTCGCACGGCGAGAATGAACCGCTGGTGCTCGTCCGTATCGGCGCCCCATACTTCTGGAGCATTTCCGCGCGCGTCTGCAGAAAATCGCGAGTGGGTATTTCCGTTTCCGCATGCTTATTGCACCCGCCGCCACCGATCAGCATCAGCGCCGCCCCAAAAGATAAAAGCAATTCCCTTTTCATAATTGCAGAAAAACAGCAGACGGGGTGCCAAGCAAGGGACCGTACAAACGCCCGGTTTCAGAATCGAAGCGCGGTCCGAATCGGGGCCGGAGCAGTCAATCCAAGTCGGAGCAACTTATTTCTACCATATCATTGAAACCAGGCCCAATTGCCCATAGGCTCAAGAAGTGAATTGAGAAGTGGCGATGGAAAGCATGAACACAAGCCAACAGGTGCAGCGCTTTAAAGCTTTAAAGCGCCAACAATTGCGCCGAAAACACGCCCAAGGAGAAATCGAACTCGCCGATTTCACACTGGCGGCCGCAAACAAAATCAAACGCCAAGCACTGGACGTGAGCAGGGTTGAAATTCTGGAACATGAGATTAGCCCCGATACCTGAGGAAGTCCTGCCACGGAAGCGCGTTTTTGTTCCTTCGGATTTCGGCAGTATCGTTGAGCACATCCCGGAAGGTTGCCCTTTGGTCGGAGGTCAGGCCGTCGCCTGGTGGCAGCAGCAATACTGCCCGTCGGATGATCCCCTCACAAGCTGCGACATCGCTTTTTGGGGGTACCGGGCAGCAGGTTGAGAGAAAAAGCGCTTCTGCAGAGCTTGGTAATATTTGAGTTCGGCCTCAGTGCGCCTCCAGCCAATTCTTGCCCACACCAATCTCCACCACCAGCGGCACCTCAAGGGCGATGGCGGTTTTCATGTGCTGTTCGACCAACCCGCGCACCTCCTTTTCTTCGGGCGCATACAAATCGAACACCAGTTCATCATGCACCTGTAGCAGCAGACGCGTGCGCAAACGCCGCTGCTCAAGCTCCTGGTCGATGCGGATCATCGCCAGCTTGATCAAATCCGCCGCGGTGCCTTGAATCGGCGCGTTGATCGCGTTGCGTTCGGCCGCGTTGCGCAACGTGTTGTTCGACGAAGCAATATCACGAATGTAGCGGCGACGCCCGGTGACGGTCTGCACGTAGCCTGCTTTCCGGGCAAACACGATCGTTTGGTCCATGTACTGGCGAATACCGGAGAATTGGGCGAAATAGTGCTCGATGATTTGCGCCGCCTCTTTGCGGGCAATGCCCAGACGCTGGGATAAGCCGAAAGCGGAAATGCCATAGGCGATGCCGTAATTGACCATCTTGGCTTTGCGGCGCATTTCGGGCGTGACCAACTCTGGGAAAACGCCGAACACCTTCGCCGCCGTCGTGGTGTGCACGTCAGCGCCCGTGCGAAAGGCCTCCAGCAACCCGGCTTCCTGGCTCAGTGCCGCAATAATCCGCAGCTCGATTTGGGAATAATCGGCCGACAGCAGCCGGAACTCGCCGTCTCGCGGCACAAACGCTTTGCGAATTTCCTGGCCGCGTTCGGTGCGGATGGGGATGTTCTGCAGGTTGGGGTTTTGCGAGTTGAGACGGCCCGTAGCGGTCATCACCTGGTTATAGGTCGTATGAATGCGGCCGGTGGGGGGCCAAATCGCCGCAGGCAGCGCATCGGCGTAGGTGCTCTTGAGCTTGGTCGCCGCGCGGTGTTCGAGCAGGCGCCGCACAATCTCGTGGTCCGGCGCCAGCGCCATCAGCGTCTGTTCGTCGGTCGCATACTGGCCGGTGCGGGTCTTTTTGGGGCTTTCGCAGAGCTTCATCGCCTCGAAGAGAATCTGCCCGAGCTGCCGGGGTGAATTGAGGTTGAAGGTCGTGCCGGCGAGCTGGCAAATCGCCTTTTCCTGCTGGTCGATTTCCTTGGATAATTGCGCGCCGAACTCTGCCAGCGCGGTCGCATCCACTTTAATCCCCTCAAATTCCATCGCGCCCAACACTGGAATTAGCGGCGACTCGAGCTCGTAAAACACCCGCTCCTGGCCTTTCTCAACCAGCAGCGGCGTTAGTCTCTCGCGCAGTTGCAGCTCCAGGTCGGCCGCTTCCCCGGCGTACTCCCCGAGGCGCTCGACCGCCATCTCCGCCGGACTCTGCAGGTGCTCCGCCTCGAGCAGCCCCTGCAAATTCAGAGGCGCGTATCCCAGGTAGGCCTCGCTTAAATAGTCCAGGCTATGGCGCATGTCCGGCTCAATGAGGCTGTGGGCCACCATTAAGTCGAACAGCTTGCCTCTCAGGCTGATTTCGTGCCACTTGAGCACTGTCACATCGTACTTGAGGTTCCAACCCACTTTCTCGTTTGCGGTCGATTCCAACACCGGCCTGAACTCGGCCAGGATCGATTTTAACGATGAACCGCTGGCATCGCCGACCTCGGGCTTGGGCATGGGAACGTAGAATGCCTCATGCGGTGCAAATGAGAAGGTCAGGCCCAAAATGCCGGCCCGTTTCGGATCGACATTAGAAGTTTGCAGATCGAACGCGAAGGAGGTTTGCGACTCGAGCTGGCGAATTAACGCCGCGCGCTCCGCCGCCGAGCGGACGATGTGATACTGATGAGGCACATCCCGCAATCCTTTCAGGTTCGAAGTGGCCGCCGGCTTCTGTGCCTCGGCCTGGCCTTCCAGAACGAACTCTGCCGCCGTGGCAATTAATTCGGTCTGTGCAGGTACGCTCTTGGCGGGTTTTAGCCGCGCGGGCGCCTCGTGCAAGGCGGCGCCGCTCGCAGCCGACTCAGCGCCCGAACCCGCCTGAGCTTCAACAAACCCGCGCCCGGCCTTGAAATCGTCGCCGTACAGCCGCCGGCCGATGGTATTGAATTCAAATTCAACCAGCAGCGCCTTCAATGCGTCATCATCGCGCGGTTGCAGTCGTAGTGAGTCCAACTCCACACCGCAGGGGGCATCGCAGATCAGGGTCGCGAGGCGCTTGGATAACAGCGCGTCGTCCCGGTGCCGTTCGAGGTTATCTTTGACTCGTCCCTTCAACTCGGAAGTGTGGGCGAGGAGGTTCTCGACCGTGTCAAACTGACCGATGAGCTTGCTGGCGGTTTTTTCGCCAATGCCGGGTACGCCAGGGATGTTGTCGATGGAATCGCCCATCAGCGCCAGAACATCAATCACCTGTTCCGCGCGCTGAATTCCCCAACGCTGGCGGATTTCAGGCACGCCGAGCACCTCGACATCGCTGCCCATCCGCCCCGGCTTATACAGAAACGTATGCTCATCGACCAATTGGCCGAAATCCTTATCGGGAGTGACCATGTACGACTCGAAGCCTTCTTTTTCGGCGCGGCGGACCAGGGTTCCGATCAAGTCGTCGGCCTCGAAGCCATCACATGTCAGAATGGGAATGTGGAACGCATCGAGTAGCCGGCGCACCTGGGGTAGCGCCCGGGCGAGGTCCTCCGGCATCGCTTCGCGCGTCGCCTTGTATTCGGGGAATTCGGCATGCCGGTGCGTCGGGGTCTCCGTATCGAAAGCCACCGCGATGTGAGTCGGCTGCTGGTTCTTCAGGATTTCAAGCAGCGTTTGGGTAAACACGAACAACGCGGAGGTGTTAACGCCGCGGGAGGTGAAAATCGGGCGGGCGCTCAGCGCGAAATGCCCGCGATAAACCAGCGCCATGCCATCGAGGAGAAAGAGCCGTTTCACGCCGCACAACCTTCCAAGGAGTTCGGCTTTTGTCGAGGTTGGTCCGAGCAGGGCGGTGGGCTTCCCAGCCTTCAGCTCCGAGGCTTCCAGACTCGGGTCTGAGATTGCAGGACAGGATGCCCGCCCAAGCACGGCCGTGGCTACTGCCCCGCACTCTTTTTGGCCAACTCCCGCGCATCCCCAAGCGTGTTGATGTCAGCCGCGGTCTTGTCGGTCCGGATGCGGCAAATTCTGGGAAACCTTAATGCCAGGCCGCTGTTATGGCGCTGGCTCGGCTGAATGCGGTCGAACGCAACCTCCAGGACAACTTCCGGCGGCACCTCAAAGTAGCGAGCCTGCCGTCGGAGCCCGGTTTGAAGAAAACGCCTGGTCAACTCCGCAATCTCGCCATCCGTCAGCCCGGTATAGGCCTTGCCGATGGTTCGCAATTCGCCACTGGCCTCGTCGCGCACCGCGAAAGTGTAATCACTCAGCACCTGGCTGCGTTTGCCGTGTCCATATTCGGCCCCGACGATGACGCAATCCAGCGTCGCCAGCGGCTTTTTCAATTTCAGCCATCCCAACCCGCGCCGTCCCGGAGAGTAAGGACTGGACGGCTGTTTGATCATGAGCCCCTCATTGCCGCGCCCACGCGCCGCAGCAAACGCACTTTCGATTTCCTCCGCCGATTCGGCCGGCGTCAGCCGTGCCAGAGCCAGTGCTGGCGGAAAGGGTCCCAGCGCTTCCAACCGGCGCCGGCGTTCGCTCAGCGGCTGAGCCAACCGGCTTTCGCCCGCTTCCCATAACAGGTCGAACACCATCAACTGCACCGGCACCTCCTGGTGCATGAACAGATCCGGCTCGCGCCGGCCCAGCCGCCTTTGCAAGTCGGCGAACGGCAGCACCTGGTCGCCCCGCCCGGCGATGATCTCGGCATCCAGAATGAAATCGCCGGGCACGAGCTGCGCCGCGGCGGTCAATTCCGGGAAGGTCGCGGTCACGTCCTTCATATCGCGCGAGTACAAAGCCACACGCGCTCCCACCTTGTGCAGTTGACAGCGAACGCCGTCGTATTTGTCTTCCAGCCACAACCGCCGACAATCTTCGCGTGGCAAAGACCCGGTGGGCTCTGAATTCTGTAGCCGCTCACAAACCGCCGCCGCGCTTGGCTCAGGCGACGCGAGCATGAACTTAATCGGCCGAAACGGGACGACCTTCGCCTCGCGCAGCCTGTTCTCGCTGGCGAGCACCGCCGTCTCGCCGATGTCGCCCAAAAGCAAACCCGCCTGGCGTACCTCAGCGGCGGTTTGCTCAAACGCAGCCGCCAACGCGTCCTCCACCAAACCTTCCTTCAGTCCAATGCGCAGGTCGCCCGTAATCGTTTTGACCAGGTACTTAACTTCGAGGGCCGTGCATCGTTCCAGCACACGGGTCAGCAGCGGCGTCTTGGATAGCGGACCGCGCGCGGCGTAAAGTGCCTCAAACAGCTCTCCCACTTGGCTCACAGACAAGCCACCTTCAACAGTTCGGCCCTGCAGCATTTCCGCCGCGGTTTCGCCCAGGTCGCTGTACTTCAGGTAAATTTGCTGAAACACCGATTCCGGCGTTCCGCTCGCGGCCGTTAGCGCGTCCCGCAATACCGCCCAGCCAAGCTGCAGCACTTTGTTCTGTCCCGCGGGGAACGGACGCCCGGTAAACCAACTTGCCGCCAGACGCAGCTCGGCCCCGCGCAGGGGCCGCAGGAACTCCGCCAGCAAACGAATCTTCTCGATCTTGCTCCGGACCGACCCGATGCGCGAACACGCCTGGGCAAAAGCGAGAAAGGGCGTGCCGCAGCAGATGGGCGAGCCCGCCGTGCGCACCCCGGCTGGACTGGCCGCGGCAACAGGTGACTGCGCCGACGAGCTTAGGTCCAGGGGCAACTCGGACATGCTTCAACCTAGGCCGTGTCCGGGGCGAGTCAATTTGTGAAGGCGCTGGTTTAGCCCCCTTAATAATTACTATTCAAAAGGTTGAAATTCCCCGGCGGTCGTTCTAACGTATCGCCATGTCCGCACTCCTCCAGCGCCTGGCCCCGGGCTGGCTGTGCCTGGCGCTGACCCTCGGTTCGCTGGGAGCGGCGCAGTCCTACACAGTCGCCGTCATTCCAAAAGGGACGACGCACGAGTTCTGGCAATCGATTCATGCAGGCGCCGTCAAAGCCCAGCGTGAGTTTGCCGGCAAGGGCATCCCGGTCGAAGTGATTTGGAAGGGGCCCTTGCGCGAAGACGATCGGGACCAGCAAATACAAGTAGTCGAAAACTTCATGGCCCGCCACGTCAGCGCGATTGTCCTGGCGCCGCTGGACGAACAAGCCCTGGTGCGCCCGGTCCACTATGCCACCGAAGCCAGCGTGCCGGTCGTGATCATGGATTCGGCCCTCAAATCCAGCGACTACGTCAGCTTTGTGGCGACCGATAATTATAAAGGCGGCCAACTGGCAGGGGAAGAGATGGTCAAATTGCTCGGCGGCCGCGGCAACGTGATCCTGCTGCGCTATGCTGTCGGTTCGGCCAGCACCGAGGCACGGGAAGCCGGGTTTCTCGATACACTGAAGAAGTATCCAGCGATTCACGTGCTTTCCTCCGACCAACATGCCGGCGCCACGCGCGAGCTGGCCTATCAAACTTCGCAAAACCTCCTCAACCGCTTCGGCCACGAGGTCAACGGCGTGTTCTGCCCGTCCGAGCCTACCACCATCGCCATGACCAAAGCGCTGCGCGATTTCGGCCTCGCCGGCGGCAAAGTGAAGATGATCGGGTTCGATGCCGGGTCGCAGTCGGTTGTGGACCTGCAGCACGGGGACGTGCAGGCGCTCGTGGTCCAGAACCCGTTGCGGATGGGGTACCTGGCCGTCACAACCGCGGTGGAACATTTGCAGGGGCAAAAGGTCGAGCGGCGGATTGACACCGGCGTGTGGGTCGTCACGGCCCAAAACATGAACCAGCCTGAGATTCATGAACTGCTTTATCCACCGCTGGCGGAGTATTTAAAATGAGCTCTTCGGCAGAAAACCCAAAATGGCCGCTGCCGCGCTTGGGCAGCCTCGAGCCGCTTCAGCCCGACTTGGCGCCGGCGGGCCGGCCGCTGCGCGTGCCCCGGCCGACTCGCCGCCTGCTCAACTTCGCCGGGCCCTGCCTGGGCCTGCTGCTGGTTGTGGGATTATTTTCGCTCAGCCCGACCGTGCGTCCTTATTTTCTGACCGGGGCTAATTTCAAAATCATTTTGACGCAAACGGTGATTGTGGCGACCGGCACGCTCGGGATGACGCTGGTGATCATCAGCGGGGGCATAGATTTAAGTGTCGGTTCGGTCGTCGCGTTGGCGAGTGTGGTCGGCGCGCTGGCGTTGAGCCATGGCACCTCCCCCTGGCTAGCCGTAGGCCTGAGCCTGGCGGTGGGCGTGCTGATTGGCCTGCTTAACGGCGCGGTGATCGGCGGGTTGGGAATGATGCCGTTCATCGTCACCCTCGGGATGATGGGTATCGCGCGCGGGCTCGCCAAATGGCTGTCGGGCAACCAAACTATCGACACAGCCAACTCGCCCCTCAATGCGCTCATGGACCTGCGGGATCCCACGCGCTTGTTCCCCCTGCCCACCGGCGTGTGGCTGCTGCTCGGGTTGGCGGTTGTGATGGCCGTCGTTATGCGCCGAACCGTCTTTGGCCGCTACATATTCGCGATCGGTTCCAATGAAGCCGCCGCCCGCCTCTGCGGCATCCGCGTGCAATGGCAAAAAGTTGTCATCTATACCGTCGCCGGTTTGTTCTTCGGGTTGGCCGGCCTCATGCAACTGTCGCGGCTAACGCAAGGAGATCCGACCGTGGCCATCGGGCTGGAGTTGGACGTGATTGCGGCGGTGGTGATTGGCGGCGCGAGCCTCAACGGCGGTGTCGGCAGCATCTTCGGTTCTCTGATCGGCGCGCTGACGATGGCGGTGCTGCGCAACGGCTCCAACCAGATGGGCTGGCCCACCTACATGCAGGAAATCATTATTGGCACCGTGATTATCATTGCCGTTGGTTTGGACAAGCTGCGCCAGAGGCGCCGCTAGAAGCCAACGCCCGACATTTAACCTCCAGCAGCTAACTTCTCGGGTATTGAACGTTGTACCCTTGTTTTAGATTAAAAAGGACCTGGCTTTTGGCTTGCTTTGTCCCTGGGGGCGGCTACCTTCCCCGGCTCTGTCTCCGGGGTTTTTCTTGAGCAGCGCCGAATTGCGACTGCGCCGGCACCGGTTTGCAGAGAGGACAAATTTTATGAAGCGACAATATCAACCGTCCAAAATTCGGCGCAAACGCCAACATGGATTCCTTAATCGCAACTCCAGCAAGAGCGGTCGGGCCATTTTGCGCAACCGCCGTCGCAATGGGCGTAAGCGCTTAACGCCAGTATAAACCGACGCACTGGCGATACCGTAAAACACCAGAATCACCCTGGCCCTAAGAATTGCTCGACCCACTGAGCGTAATGTGCACCAAACCCTTGCGAGCCAGATTAGGGTTCGGCCGCGGTGCGCGTGTGAAGCAAGGCCGGGATTTTGCCGCAGTGCGAGCCGAGGGACGGCGGTTGGTTTATGGCTGTCTGATAGCCAATTGGCTGCCGCGACCGGCTGCCGCGGGTTCCCGTTTGGGGGTCGTCACTTCCAGCAAGCTGGGCGGAGCGGTGGTGCGCAACCGCGCGCGGCGTTTGCTGCGCGAGGCCTTCCGGTTGCACCAAACGGAGCTGACCGAGCCGGTTGACCTGGTGTTGATCGCACGCAATTCGCTGGTCGGTAAGGACTTTGCCGGCATGGAGAAGGATTTTTTGACAACCTTACGGAAAGCGGGTTTGTTGAAGGAACGGACGTGAACGCTGCGCAGCATATTTTAATCGCCGGGGTGCGCCTGTATCGCCTGCTGATTTCTCCCGCCAAGACTTTCCTGGTTGGTCCGTCAGGCCAATGCCGTTTTACCCCGAGCTGTGCGGCCTACGCGCAGGAAGCAATTGCGCGGCATGGCGCACTGACCGGGACCTGGCTGGCGCTCAAGCGCGTGTTGCGCTGTCACCCCTGGGGCGGCTGCGGCGAGGACCCCGTCCCGCCAGCCTGCTCATGCCAACACTCCAGCGCCATCGCGCACAGGTAATAGGCTTTCATGGACCGAACCTCAGTCATTGTCATCGCCCTCTGCGTCCTGCTGATCATCCTGTGGACAGCATTTCGGGACAGGTTGTTTCCGCCGGTGGCCGTCCCGCCCGAACCCACCAATGCACCCGCGCAGGTTGTCACCGGCGCGGCGCCGCCGACCAATGGTGTGCCGCCGACCGTCTTGCAAGCGCCGGCTCAGCCGATGCTGGCCATCAATACCAACGTGCCCGAAACTCTGGTCGAAGTGACCAACTCCGACGCGCATTACACCTTCACCTCGCGTGGCGGTGGTTTGAAGTTGATCGAGCTGCTCCATTACAAGGAGACAGTCGGCACGCACGCGACCAAGACACCGGAACACGATTATGCGCTGCTGAATGCTTACACACCCGCCCCGACGCTGGCGTTGTTGGACGGCGGCGCGGTCCAAGGCGACGGCGAATTTCATCTGACGCCGACGGCTACCGGCGTCGTGGCTGAAAAGACTCTCACCAACGGGTTGACCATTGTCAAAAACTTCCAGATCAGCACCGATTACCTGGTGTTGGCGACCATTCAATTGACCAACCGCTCTGGACAGGCGCTGAACCTGCCGGCCACCGATTGGTTCATCGGCACCGCCTCGCCGATGAACAACCAGGACAAAGCGACCACCATCGGCACGATGTGGTACGACGGCAATAAGTCCCACGACGAAATGGGCGCGCGCATTTTTGCCACCAGCGGTTTTGCCTGCACGCCGCGGGTGCCGCCCGTCGAGTTCCGCGCCGGTTCGAACAATGTCGTTTGGGCCGGGGTGCACAACCAGTATTTCGCGCTGGTGGCGATGCCGCACGAGCCGGCCGCGCAGGTAGTGATGCGCAAGATCGAGTTGCCCGAGCCCAGCGCGGAAGAGATTCAGGCCGACTTCCGCGTCGTTCGCGCGCCGGTGGGTTACCCGTCCTCGCTGGTTTATCCTGCGATCACCCTCGGGCCGCATCAGGCATTGGAAAAGCACATCGCGCTCTACGCGGGCCCGAAAGAGTACACGACCCTGGCGACCGTCTCGTCTCTTTATAGCAACGATGTCGATGCGGTGATGGGCTTCGGGTTTTGGGGCTTCTTTTCTAAAGCGCTGCTGCTCGGAATGAATTGGCTGCACCGGAGTCTGCTGCTGCCATACGGGTGGGCCATTGTCGGTATCACCCTCATGATCAAGCTCGTGTTCTGGCCTTTAACCCAGGCCAGCACCCGTTCGGCCAAGCGCATGCAGGTCCTCCAACCCCAAATCAAAGCGCTCCAGGATAAATACAAGGACGACCCGGTCCAGGCGCAGCGCAAGATGATGGAGTTTTGGAAGGAGCATAAGATCAATCCGATGAGCGGCTGTTTGCCGACGCTGATCCAGATGCCGGTGTTTTTTGGCTTTTATTATATGATCGGTAGCGCCATCGAGCTGCGCGGCCAGCCCTGGTTGTGGGTCCGGGATTTGTCCCGGCCGGATACGCTGTTCCTCATTCCGGGAATGAATTTCCCTTTCAATTTGCTGCCGCTGTTGATGGGCGCGACGATGCTGTGGCAATCGCACCTCACGCCCCCCTCGCCCGGCATGGACCAGACGCAGGCCAAGATGATGCGCTACATGCCCCTGATGTTCCTCGTCTTTCTGTACAATTATTCGGCGGGCCTGACCCTCTATTGGACCATTAACAATCTGCTGAGTGTCGTCCAAACCAAGCTCATCCGCAGCCGGCCCGAGCCGCCTACCGGCCCCGCCGCCGGTCCGGTATTGACGCGTCCGCAGAAAAGGCGAAAATAGGTTTTCGACTCGGCGCCCGTGTGTTCTAAACAACGATCAACCGTCAACCAACCAGAAGGTATGCCTGCTGCACCCAAAGAAACGCTCCAACGCATCCTCGAACTGCTCGGCTTCACCGTCACCATCGAAGAACACCGCATGGAAGACGGCGTCCTGCTGGACGTTAAAACTGAGGATTCCGGCCGCCTGATTGGGCGGCAGGGCCAGACTCTCGCCGACCTGCAGTACCTTACCAATCGTCTGCTTTTTCAGCAGGATCCCTCGGCGCCAAAAATCCTGGTCGATGTCAGCGGCTATCGTGCGCAAGCTCGCGAGGCGCTCGTGAAAAAAGCCCAGGAAGCCGCCGAAAAAGTGCGGCGCTGGGGTGATATCGTTGAGTTGGAACCATTAAATGCCTTCGATCGCCGCATCATTCATCAGGCCCTGAAAGACGATCCCGGCATTGAAACGCACAGCGTCGAGGTGGAGGGCACCGACAAAAAAGCCATTCTCCTGCGGCCGAGGCACTGAGCGAGAAAAGTCGGGAAGTCCGAGGGCGGTGAAGAGGTCAGCGATGAGAGATGATTTTGCACCCATTAGGAATTTCCTCGTTCCTCGACGTTTGTAACGGGTAGCAGGATTGAATAAGCTGCCGGCCATTATGCATGGCTGCAATATTTTGGTGGGGTTTTCGACTGAGTCAATTTTGATCAGTTGGAGTCATTCAGCAGAATCAAAGAGCAGCGGAGTGGCTCGTTCGACCTCGCAACCACGGACCTCTCTTCTGCCCTTTGGCAGGCGCTATGCTCCCCCTCGGTGCGTGCATGTCGGGCGCGGCCGTCCGCGCTGTCCCCTGCCAATCCTGGGGCGCTGATTTGTCCAAGAATGAGACGTTTGACTGTCGCTGTAGCCTTGTCCCTGGCCACCATCGGGCCACAAATCCTGCAAGGGGCCGATTTTTTGCCGGATGCTGCCGGGCATATCGGCACGCTACTCATCAACAACAACGATGAGTTCACGACCAACACCGCCGTCACACTCTCCCTCAATGCCGTCGATGACGGCACTGGCGTCGTCCAAATGCAATTCTCCAATGACGACGAGAACTGGTCCGCTCCCGAGCCGTACCAGACAAATCGTCAATGGGCATTGCTCAACGACGGCATTTATCCGCCCTACCTGAACACGGTTCTGCGGACGGTGTATGTGCGCTTCCAGGACGGCGCCGGCAATTGGACGCCGGCAGTAAGCGATAGCATCGTGTTTGCGAAAAGCGCCGCCGACGTTCCCGTGATCCAGGAGGTGTGGATCGCGCAGCAAGCACCCACAAACTACGATTCCACCCAACCGCCGGGCAGCGCACAAAACCCGTATTTGGTGCCCGCCGCTCCGAACGAACCCGCCTTCGATTTGTTGATGCACTCCCTCAGCACCAATTATAATAATTACTGGCCGCAAGGCTCCAGCACCAACCCGCCGCCTCGTTCCGATACCAACACCGTTCTGAGCCTTCATATCGGCCCGGGGCTCTATGAGACGCACGGCGATAATCCGAACCACGGCAGCGCCTACTGCTGGGTGCCGCGCAATGGCTGGCGCATTTTCGGCGCGGGCAAGAACGCCACCACGCTCAAGGCGGTCGATTTAGCGCAGAGTTTCACGTATCGCGTCAATGTCATTGGCGGGTATGGCGATTTAAAAAACACCGAGATTGCGGATCTAACGCTCGACGCCAACATTCAAGAGGCCGGCACCAATATGAACGGGCAGTTCTCCCAGTGCCTCATCTACACCGGCGATAACCTCCAAATCCGCCGCGTGCGCACGATGAACGCCGGGTCCCACCTGGCGGGCGGCGAAGCCAGCGCCATCGCAATGCTTAACTTCGGCGCACAGTATGACAACTGGAACCTCGTCTTGGAAGACTGCGAGCTGCTCCACATCCAGTATGGCAATGCCTATCAACCCAACATGCTCGGCATTTGCGGCGAATACGGCAACGACGGCAAAATGCGTTATTACCACAATGTCTTCGTGCGCAACTGCTACATTGATGGCGCCGCCTACAACGGCGACAATCCGATCAACCCTTACCAATTTTCGGCGATCGAGCGCGGCAACCACGGCATGGGCATCGGTGGCACCATCGACGCCATCATCGAAAACAATTTCGTCCTGAACGTTTCCCGCGGCTATTACGCCGATGAGTCCAGTCCCCATAACCTCACGCTGCGCAACAACCATTACCGCAACGTGTACCTCGGCGCGAACCTGTCGCTCATCTATGCGCCCGGCAAGCCGTTCCAGCTCGAGGACTATTTCGTGTTCGCCAACAACCTGGTCGAGTTGGACCCCCATTGGTACTCCACTGGCGAAATCTTCATTAGCACCTTGGGCGTCCGTTACTCGATGCTGATGTTCGGCAATCTCGCCGGCCCGACCAACTACAGCCTCCGCACCCTGGTGTTCACCAACAATGTGTTTCAATTCAACGACCAGCAGCCGCCGGGCCCCCAGGTGGTGGGGTATGCCGGCTTGCTGCAGGATTTCAGCAACGCGGTCGTGAGCGATAACGTGTTCTATAACATGACCAACTCGCTGACCTGGGCCAACAACTCCGCGTGCCTCGATCAGCAGGTGGACCTGCTGTATCCCACCCGGCCGACACCGCTCATCGTTCACAGCAATCATTTCGGCGACGGGACGTTGGCCGAGGCCTTTCCTTATGTGCTCGACAAAACTCTAGCTCAGCCAGTCGTCACCGCCGGCCAGTTGGTGTCGTTGGCCCCACCCCAACTGGATGACCTGAGCGCCACCATCGCCGATGGCTGGCCTCAGACCAACACCCTCAATCCTTCCGGGCTGTTCCAATGGCAGACCGGGCCCCAGGACGCCGGCCGCTACGTGATCAGCTTCTATGACACCACCAATCGCCTGCGCGATCCACGCCGCGTCCTGCTGACTGTCCTGGGCCAGGTGCCACCGACCGATCCGCATTATTTTGCCAATGGTTTGATGGCTTACTGGAAACTGAACGAGGCCAGCGGCGGCGCCTTCACTGATTCCTCCGGCAATAACCTCGGCCTCGTTGCCACCCAGGCGGTCGCGGCGGGTGTGCTGAGCCAGGGAGTGGCCGGGATAATCTCCGGGCAGCGCGCCGCCCACTTCAACGCGCGCCCCCCCAGCAGCATCGGGATGTTCCAACGCGCCAATGGCAATGACCAGCTCTTCAGCGGCTATCCGGTGATGTACCAGCCGTTCCTTTTACAAGGCACAACTTTGTTTCATCCGCTCACCATTGGACTCTGGGTGAAACCCGACGTGGCGCCCGCCAGCAGCCAAACCATTTTCAATCTCAATTGTCAGGCCTCGATGGTTTTTTGCTCCGTGCTTTCGAAGCCCGGGGTCAGCAACCGCGTTGGCTTTTACTTTTCCTCCTCGGTCCACGACATCATCCTGGCCACACCGATCAGCTATGCCGTCGGCGCGTGGCACCAACTCATGATTGTCTATGACGGTGTCTCTGCGTCCCTTTACGTCGATAACGCGCTGGCTGCCAGGCAGCCTTGCGGCCAACTCACCGGTTTCTCCCGCGATTCGATTCTTTACTTCGGCGGTGGCTTTGGCACCCCCGGGTTTATCGGCTCGATGGCGCATCTCGCCATCTGGGACCGCCCCTGGAGCGCCACGGAAGTAAGCCGCCTTTATTCCGACCAATTGGCCGGTATCACCCCGGTGTTAACGCCGGTCGCGCCTTCGGCTTTGACGGCCAGGTCGGTCGGCGGCATAACCGTGACGGTCTCGTGGCAGGACAATTCGACGGACGAAAGCGCCTTCGTCGTCGAGCGCAGCGGCAATGGCACCACCTTCGCCGCTGTGGCCACCCTCCCTGCCGATTCTGCGACTTATACCGAATCGATTCCGCAGCCCCTCTCAGGATATTACTACCGGGTCAAGGCGGTGAACGCGTTCGGCAGCTCCGCCTATTCGAATGTGGGATTCGTTCTCATTCCGCGTCCACCGGTGCCAGCAGGTCTGCGCGTCTCCTGGTCGCCTTCGGGAGGCTGAGGGCAGAAGTCAGAAGTCAGAAGTCAGAAGTCAGAGATCAGAGATCAGAGGTCCTCCGCTAACCGCCGCTCGGCCTGAGCATTATCCAGCCCGTAACGCTGCCGCAGCACGGCGACCCCAACCACGGGTGGATAAGCCTGGTCGCTCTTCATCCGCGGTTCGACGTACTCAATCACTTCGAACAGCAGGCGATTGGCCTCGCGGTACTCCAGCCCCGTCAGTCTCTGGATGTAACGCGTCGCGCGGTCGATGAGCTTCAGGTTACTCGGCACGACCCAAATCATATAATTACCCATCACCCGCCCGAGCCGCACCATCGTGCAGGTCGAAAGCGTGTTCAGCGTCGTCTTGAGCGCCACACGCGTCACGCCATCCAGCAGAAAGCCCGTCTCGGGCACTGGCAGGCAGGCCGTCACGCACTCCGGGTGCCAGCCCGACACGAACTCCTTCATTTCCTTTACCGATTCCGCGCGGCCCACATACACTAGGCCCGTGTCGGCTCCGGCGGCCCGCGCAGCCTCCAACTGCGTCCGGAAAAAGCCGCCCTTCTTCCATAGAGCATCGTTTTCCGATTCGGAAACAATAGCCACGGCGCAATCACCCCTGCCCAGCGGCCGATGCTTTAGCCCGTCCAGCCCCACTTTGAAGCGCATCAGCTCGCGATAGCTGATCTTGCGCACCGTCTCGCACGTCCGCGCCGCTTTCTCCTCGCTCACCAATTGCCGCACCTCCGCCTCGCTCCACTCGACGCACTGCGGTTTGCGTTTGATGAGCTTCTCCCAAGCCCGCGGTGTCTCGGCTTCCGGCACGAACAGAAACGCCCACGATTCACTTGCTGCCGGGTCGTCGAATTTGCGAAACGGCGGCGTGCAATACGTGGGCGAACGCTCCGTCGTGTCCGTCAGCACGTCGATGCCGAAGCGGTCGGCGAAATAATTGTTTTTATGCCCGGCGCGATACACCTGCTCCTCAAGCACCGTGAGGCGTGCCAGGTCTTTCAAAAACGGCTCGGCAACCAACCCGTTGTGAACCTCCGTCAACGACGCGAGAAACTGCGCGGGCACGGCCGCGCTGGACGGCGTGCCAGGTTCAACCTCCGCTACCAACTCCCGAACCACCATCTCCAGCACCGTCAGCAACACGGCAAGCTGGATGGTTGTGGCCTGCATCCGCGTCGAGCCGGTAATCGCCATCGGACCGGTTGTCAGGTTCACCTTCTCGATCCGCGGTTCCTCGATCACTTCCCGGCTCCGTTGCACGTGCTCGCACAGCACCGCGTCCGGGTTATTATAAACGAAATAGACCTTTGCGCCCGCCTCCAGCCCTTTCCAGGCGGTGCCGATCACGAACGAGGTTTCGCCGCCTTCGGTAATCGCGAACACCACGTCCTGCCCGCACACACCAAGGTCCCCAATTTGCTTTTTCCCGAACTCGGTGAAGTCTTCAAATCCTTCGACGGCCTTGATCAGCGCAAAATCGCCCCCGGCCATCACCGCCAGCGCCCGTTGCTCAAAGTCCGACGCCGCCGGATGGGTGCGGCGACGCTGCCAGAAATCCCGCCAAATCGACACCAGTTGTATGCTCAACCGCCCGGTCGAGCCGCAGCCGGTGAAGAAGATTCTCCCGCCGGTTTCGAGCGCGCGCGCGACCGCTTCGCACATCGCCGCCGCCCGCCCCGAATTGACAAACTCCGCGTAGCGCGTCAGCACGTCGCCGTCCACCTCGAACAGCAGCCGCAACCCCGCCTCGGTATCCGGCCGCGCCGTCTCGCTCAAATTCGCCGTCACGGGATGTGAAGATTCCGTCGTCAGCGCGCCCAGTTTGAATTGAGCGCTGATCTTGAGGAACTCGTCGGAGCGTTGGCTCATGCGCGGCTACGATTTAGAACCGGCCGCGGGGCGTCAAGAGCGAACCATTTGCATTTGACCCTTCGCTGCCGCATTGGTACGTTTCGCCTCCCCGTTCTAAAGCCGGGACCATATGCGACATACGATTTCCGTGCTGGTCGAGAACAAGTTCGGCGTGCTGACGCGCATAGCCGGGCTGTTCAGCGGCCGCGGCTATAACATCGACACTCTGAACGTCGGCCCAACTCAGGACGCGACGGCTTCGCGGATGACCATCGTCACGCGCGGCGATGACGCGACGCTCGAACAGGTGGTCAAGCAGTTGAACAAGCTGACCGACGTGATGAAGGTCACCGATTTCCGCGAGGGCGAATACGTCGATCGCGAGTTGGTGCTGGTCAAGGTGTCGGTGGATTCCAAGACCCGGGCGGAGGTGATGCAAATCACGGATATTTTCCGGGCGAAGATCGTCGATGTGCAGCCCAAGAGCCTGACCATCGAGATCACCGGCAACGAGAGCAAAGTCGAGAAGTTCCTGGATTTGATGAAAAGCTTCGGCGTGATGGATTTGACCCGCAGCGGCAAAGTTGCGTTGCCCCGCAAGTAACCCTTAAAACAAAACCCATGGCGATTATCAATTTTGGCGGCACAAAGGAAGAGGTGGTCACGCGCAAGGAATTCCCCATGTCGCGCGCGCGGCAGGTGCTCAAGAAGGAAACCATCGCGGTGATCGGCTACGGCGTCCAGGGCCCGGCCCAGGCGCTGAACCTGCGCGACAACGGCTTCAACGTGATTGTCGGCCAGCGCACCAAGAAACGGGCCATCGAGGACGGCTGGGTGCCGGGCAAAACTCTGTTCGACATCGAGGAAGCCGTTCGCCGCGGCACGATCATCCTGTTCCTGGTGTCCGACGCGGCGCAACGCGAGCTGTGGCCCACCGTCAAAGCGAACCTCAAACCGGGGGATGCGCTGTGTTTCTCGCATGGTTTTTCGATTGCCTACCGCCGCCAAACCGGTGTGGTGCCGCCAAAGAATGTGGATGTGATCATGGCCGCGCCGAAAGGCTCCGGCACGTCGGTGCGCCGCAATTTCCTCACGGGCGCGGGGATCAATTCGAGTTTTGCGATTGAACAGGATGCGACGGGCCGCGCGCGCGAACGTTGCCTGGCCGTCGGCATTGGCATCGGCTCGGGCTACCTTTTTCCTACGACCTTCCAGCGCGAGGTCTTCAGCGACCTGACGGGTGAGCGCGGGGTGCTGATGGGCGCGCTGGCCGGCATCATGGAAGCGCAATACGATGTGCTCCGTTCCCACGGGCACTCGCCCAGCGAAGCCTTCAACGAAACGGTCGAGGAACTCACCCAGAGCCTCATCCGGCTGGTCGATGAAAACGGCATGGACTGGATGTATGCGAATTGTTCGGCGACGGCGCAGCGCGGGGCGCTGGATTGGAAACCGCGCTTCCGCAAAGCTGTGCTGCCCGTCTTTCGGGCGCTTTATCAGCGGGTGAAGACCGGCCAGGAGTGCGCGCGCGTCCTGTCGGCCTGTGGCAAACCGGATTACAAGAAGCAATTGACCAAAGAACTGGCCGTCATCGGCAATTCCGAGATGTGGCAGGCGGGCAAAGCGGTTCGGGCGCTGCGGCCCAAAGAACCCGCCCGCGCGATTGCAAAGGGAACTAAAGGGGTGGCGGGACGGGCGGTGTCGTGAGGAGGCGGGTAGCGGCTGAACCGAAAAACCCAATTCTCAATAAATCCAATCAATTGAGAATTGGATATTGATGATTTGTCATTGGTCGTTGAAGAACGCCAGTTGAGATTAGTTCGCGGTTCGCCCCCCTGGTCTGTTCCTCACTGAATTTGCACCCTTTTTCCAAATCGCCACCAGCCCACCCATTCCTCCCAGCAGCAGCACGCTAACGGCCAGCGCCCCGCTGCTCGGGTAGGCGGGCAGGAATTGCAACGTCGCCGCTCCCACCGCCGGGCCGGTGAAGTTGCCCAACCCAATCACCGCTTCATGGATGCCGCCATGCTCCCCTTTGGTCTCGCTGCGGTCCATGGAATAGAACAATGAGGAGTAATAGAGCAGCCCGAGCGCGATGCCAAAAAACACCTGCGCCGACACCAGCAGCGCGATACTCGGCGCCAGCAGAATAGCGGTGAAGGTTCCCACCAGCAGCGCATAGGCGAGCAACAACCAGCGGAAGCGGTAATGCCAGCCGGCCCAGCGCCACAACAGCGTAAATGCCCCCAGCCGCGCAAAGCACCACACCGATCCGCAAAAGCCGGCGACCATCGTCGAGAGCCCCAGTCGCCCGGCTATCCCTGGCATCGCCGCTATCGTGGTGTTGATGGCGATATACCCGAACGGATTGGCCAACCACGCCATTTGCAAGAACCGTTGCGCCTGGGCCGCAGGAACGGCCTCAGCCTCATGGGCCACTGCGGACGCGACACCTGGCCCCGCCGGAGAAATGGCCAAAGCAAAGCCTTCGCCGGATTCCAATGCCGGGCTGGCGGCGCTGAGGCTGCCGGCGGTTCGGCGCCGGCCCACCACCCGTTCCAGAGAAAAGGTCAGCGCCAGTTGTGCCAGTTGGATACCCGCCGGCACCAGGAATAAACTTCGCGGTCCAAGCGTTTGTAGCATTGCGCCGCCGCAGAAATTGGCCACGGCTGCTGTCGCCGCCCATACGACGTTATACAGGCCGACCATATGCTGCACGCCCTTGCGGTCTTCGCCCTCGCTGGCGAGGGCTTCGAGCGTCGGCCACGTGAAACTCATGCCCAAAACCGTCAACAGCATCATCGAGATTTCGCCCCCGGCCGAGTGCAAGTGCCACCCGATGGCCATCGCAAGGAGCATGGTGCCAAAGCCGACCTTCAACGCCAGGAAGTAGCCGAACCGCTGCGCGAATTTGCCCGCCCACCACGCGCAGAGCGCGTACATCCCGCCGTTGAGGGCGGCCAGCGTCAGGTTGGCTTTGTTGCCAAACCGGAACTCACCCTCCATGAAGAAATAGAAATAATAAAAAAAATAAACCGTCGCGAAGGAGTTCATTCCTTCGAGCACGAAGTAGCCGACCTTTATCCGCCGCGAAAACATGTAAGCCGCCAGTGTAGTCGGTCGGCCGCGCCAAGTCAGCTAACAACCGCGACACTAACAACCGCGGCGCGCGGACTTTAGTGCGCAGCAATATCCGGATGGCAAATCGTTCCCAATTTTCAGGCACGCTTAACG
>DASYXT010000113.1:0-1914 GCA_035934555.1 Verrucomicrobiia bacterium
GTCCAATGCCACTAGGATTTGGCGGGCCTTTTTGAGGCGGTGGATCGCTTAAGTGAGGCCGCCGGGCCAGTATGGGGAGGATTGGCAGCTCGGTATTCCTGCAATAAGGCTGGTCCCATTGCATAGAGCAACTGTTCCAGACGGCGTCCGTTGGCCAAAGCTTGTTTGAGCTTTGGCACCATGGCCCAAGGCACGTAGAGGCAACGGCGGCGGCCGTTTTGGGTAAAGGCCAGCAGGTAGTTGGGATGCTTCTTGCCGCTGGCGCAGACTCGGCAATTTGGTCGGATGCAGGGTTTATGCACCTGGGCCAGGGAGCCTTTGAGGGCTGGCCAGCAGGCCTGGAGCCTTTTCCAGAGGCGCTGCGCAACAGTGGAGGTTGACATTTTTCGCTTCACAAGGGGAATATAGCAGATATATGTATGCATACTATAGCATATGCATACTCAATATCATCCAAAAAAACACCCTCCACCCAAAACCCCCAGCCGCCAAGGCTCGAAAAATCAAACCCTCCGCGCTGCTGCGCACGCGCTTCTCCTCCGCCCAGTTACTTGGTCAATTCCACCAACTCTTGCCCCTGGGCGGCTTGGCCGGTTGGTTGGCCCTTTGCGATAAAACTTTCTACCAACGAGCCTTCACTCCGCTTATCACCCTGTGGTATCTGGTCTTTCAGAGGCTCAATCCCGACCATACCCTGGCCCAGGTCCAGGAGGACGCCTTGGCTGGCGGTGCCGACCGACTCAGTCCGCGGGCAAAACGCCTTTCCAAGCAGCTCAAGTCTGAAGCCACCACCTCCTTCAGCGATTCGCGCCAGCGCTTACCCCTGCAAGTCTTGCGCCGCTTCCTATGGCACAGCGCCAGCAAAACTCACCAATGCCTGCGGGTTCCCCGATGGTTTGGCCTAAAGCTGGCCTTGTTGGACGGCAGCACCTGTCGGCTGCGACCTTTCGGTAACATTGCCCAGCACTTCCCTCCCCATCGGCCCGGCAATTGCAAAAAAACCCCCTATTGGTGCGTGGCTCGCGTGGTGGGGGTGCTTTGCTGGGCCAGTGGCGTCGCGCTGGACAGTGCCATGGGCAGTCTTAAAACCAGCGAACAAACCCTGTGCGCTCAACTGCTTTTACAACGCTGCTGGAAGGGATGGCTGCTGGCGGCCGATCGCAACTTCGGCGTTTATTACGTCGCCCGCGCCGTGGTTGCCGCCAAGGCCCAGGCTCTATTGCGCCTCACCGAGGCGCGAGCGCGCAAACTGGCCCGCTCGGCAGGACTGAAATTCAAACCCGGCTTGGATGCCCCGATCCGTTGGGTCCCCAGCCGCCAGGATCAATGTCCCGAAGGCTTAACGGCCACGCCCGTCGGCGGCCGATTACTGGCCATTCGTGTCGCCCCGCGAGGCTTCCGCTCCTTCACCCTCTACCTGTTTACTACCCTGCGCGATCCCCTAAAGTATCCAGCCGCAGAGTTGGCCAAAATTTATGGATTGCGCTGGAACATCGAAGTGTGCTTCCGCTACATCAAAACCCAAATGGACCTGGGATTCCTGCAGTGCAAATCCGCCGATATGGCCCGTAAGGAATGGCTGGCGGGACTCATCGCTTACAACATTATCCGCTGGACCATGGGTGCCGCCGCGGCCTTGGCCAGAGTGCCGGCGCACCTATTGTCTTTCAGCCGCGCCCGACAGTTGCTTTTGGGGTGGTGTTTGCGCCACCCACAACGGCGGGGCTCCTGCAACGCCTGGGAGCGGCTCCTGGAGCGCATCGCCAAAGCCCGTCAGCCAAAGCGCCGCAAGCCGCGCCCCTCTGAACCGCGGGCCATCCGCCATTTCGCCAGTGACGTGCCCAAACTCGTCGGCTCCAGAGCAGCCGCCCGCAAAAACCTCGCCAAAACCAATGTCGAATCCTAGTGACATTG